>NZ_JAVBIS010000039.1:0-358 GCF_030757775.1 Bacillus sp. MHSD_36 | reverse complement strand
AAGAAGTGCAGCGAATACAAGTAGCTCGATCCTCGGAAACTTAAAAAATGGAGAAAAAGTAACAGTACTAGGGAAAGCAAATGGTTGGGCGAAAATAAGCTATCAAGGAAAAGAAGGCTATGTGTCGCTAGAATTTGTGAAGCTAGAAGCAGGAAAACAAGAAGAAAAACCAGATTCAACGATTAAAAATGGAACGCAAGAAGTAGGAACAATCAATGCGACAAGCTTGCGAGTAAGAAGTGCAGCGAATACAAGTAGCTCGATCCTCGGAAACTTAAAAAATGGAGAAAAAGTAACGGTACTAGGAAAAGCGAACGGCTGGGCGAAAATAAGCTATCAAGGAAAAGAAGGCTATGTA
>NZ_JAVBIS010000038.1:0-362 GCF_030757775.1 Bacillus sp. MHSD_36 | reverse complement strand
TTTCCCAAAAAACATGGGGCCTTAGCTCAGCTGGGAGAGCGCCTGCCTTGCACGCAGGAGGTCAGCGGTTCGATCCCGCTAGGCTCCACTTTATTTATTATATGTCTCGGAGGTATACCCAAGTTCGGCTGAAGGGATCGGTCTTGAAAACCGACAGGCGGTGAGAATCGCGCGGGGGTTCGAATCCCTCTACCTCCTCCATTTTCTTTTTAAATGGTTTAGACATAAATAATATAATATTTCTTTTTTCCTTCATGGAGGTATACCCAAGTTCGGCTGAAGGGATCGGTCTTGAAAACCGACAGGCGGCGAGAGTCGCGCGGGGGTTCGAATCCCTCTACCTCCTCCATTTTTTCTTAAGT
>NZ_JAVBIS010000037.1:0-389 GCF_030757775.1 Bacillus sp. MHSD_36 | reverse complement strand
ATTCCCAAAAAACATGGGGCCTTAGCTCAGCTGGGAGAGCGCCTGCCTTGCACGCAGGAGGTCAGCGGTTCGATCCCGCTAGGCTCCACTTATTTCAATATCATTTATGGCGGTGTAGCTCAGCTGGCTAGAGCGTACGGTTCATACCCGTGAGGTCGGGGGTTCGATCCCCTCCGCCGCTACCATAAAGGACCTTTAGCTCAGCTGGTTAGAGCAGACGGCTCATAACCGTCCGGTCGTAGGTTCGAGTCCTACAAGGTCCACCATTGAAAGTTTATATCTCGGAGGTATACCCAAGTTCGGCTGAAGGGATCGGTCTTGAAAACCGACAGGCGGCGAGAGTCGCGCGGGGGTTCGAATCCCTCTACCTCCTCCATTTTTTCTAAATC
>NZ_JAVBIS010000036.1:0-395 GCF_030757775.1 Bacillus sp. MHSD_36 | reverse complement strand
CTTGAACACCTTGAGGTCCGGTAGCGCCGGTAGCACCTGTGTTACCTTGAACGCCTTGAGGTCCAGTAGCGCCGGTAGCACCCGTAGCACCAGTAGCACCTGTGTTACCTTGAACACCTTGAGGTCCGGTAGCACCAGTAGCACCTGTGTTACCTTGAACACCCTGAGGTCCAGTAGCGCCAGTAGCGCCAGTAGCGCCCGTGTTACCTTGAGCACCTTGAGGTCCAGTAGCGCCAGTAGCGCCCGTGTTACCTTGAGCACCCGTGTTACCTTGAGGTCCCTGAGGTCCAGTCGGTCCAGGAGGCCCGCCGGAAGGTCCGGTAGGTCCGGTAACTCCTATACCGGTAGCACCCGTGTTACCTTGAGGTCCTTGAGGTCCGGTAGCACCAGTAGCA
>NZ_JAVBIS010000035.1:0-423 GCF_030757775.1 Bacillus sp. MHSD_36 | reverse complement strand
AGTTGGGCACTCTAAGGTGACTGCCGGTGACAAACCGGAGGAAGGTGGGGATGACGTCAAATCATCATGCCCCTTATGACCTGGGCTACACACGTGCTACAATGGACGGTACAAAGAGCTGCAAGACCGCGAGGTGGAGCTAATCTCATAAAACCGTTCTCAGTTCGGATTGTAGGCTGCAACTCGCCTACATGAAGCTGGAATCGCTAGTAATCGCGGATCAGCATGCCGCGGTGAATACGTTCCCGGGCCTTGTACACACCGCCCGTCACACCACGAGAGTTTGTAACACCCGAAGTCGGTGGGGTAACCTTTTTGGAGCCAGCCGCCTAAGGTGGGACAGATGATTGGGGTGAAGTCGTAACAAGGTAGCCGTATCGGAAGGTGCGGCTGGATCACCTCCTTTCTATGGAGAATTGATGA
>NZ_JAVBIS010000034.1:0-428 GCF_030757775.1 Bacillus sp. MHSD_36 | reverse complement strand
TTTTGTTTTTTCCGCGCGGTCGTGGCGGAACGGCAGACGCGCTAGGTTGAGGGCCTAGTGGGGGAAACCCCGTGGAGGTTCAAGTCCTCTCGGCCGCATCAAAAAAATCTTTCAAAAAGTACTTGCATTAAAAAATGAAGTATGATAAGATAATTGAGTCGCCAAAATACAACGACGAAAAAACATCATGAATAAGCGCCCGTAGCTCAATTGGATAGAGCGTTTGACTACGGATCAAGAGGTTAGGGGTTCGACTCCTCTCGGGCGCGCCATATACGGGAAGTGGCTCAGCTTGGTAGAGCACCTGGTTTGGGACCAGGGGGTCGCAGGTTCAAATCCTGTCTTCCCGACCACGCGGGTGTAGTTTAGTGGTAAAACAAGAGCCTTCCAAGCTCTGGTCGAGAGTTCGATTCTCTTCACCCGCTTTT
>NZ_JAVBIS010000033.1:0-546 GCF_030757775.1 Bacillus sp. MHSD_36 | reverse complement strand
TTTCGACCTAACGGACGATTAACGTCAGGGGAGTTAACACATTAGCGAGCTGTTTCACGCCTAACCCCTCTATCCCATTTGTCCATGCATTTGGGATTACTTTTCGTAAAATGTTAGCCGCAGCATTTACATCTGCATTAATTAAAGTTTTATTTGCTGAACGATATATGCCGCGCTTTATTCGTTTTCCTGAAAAATTTGTATTTTGGTCATTTTCTCCATACGTTGGAATGAAGTCGTTATCCAGAAAACTTGCTTTCGATGTATATGATTCTTCAGTTACAACAACTTGAATGCCTATAGCATTTGCTTTGTATGTAATCATTTGAATCAGTAAATTATGCGGGATATGACAAAACGATTGGTTATTTCTTTTTCCCATATTCGTTTCTTGTTTCCAACTTTTGTTTTGACCAATAACGATTTTACAAACTTCTTCTTCTTGAGCTAGTTTTACGATGTGGTGACTAACTTTATGGAAGACGTCTTTTATTTTCAAGTAACGTTTTTGATGAAGTTTTTCTATCCTTTTAGAAGTAAAAGGTC
>NZ_JAVBIS010000032.1:0-575 GCF_030757775.1 Bacillus sp. MHSD_36 | reverse complement strand
AATACTATTCATATAATTTATATGGTGGAGGATGACGGGATCGAACCGCCGACCCCCTGCTTGTAAGGCAGGTGCTCTCCCAGCTGAGCTAATCCTCCAAAGTGGTGACCCGTACGGGATTCGAACCCGTGTTACCGCCGTGAAAGGGCGGTGTCTTAACCACTTGACCAACGGGCCAAATATTATAAATCCTATGGCGGAGAGCAAGGGATTCGAACCCTTGATACGCTTATGACGTATACACGATTTCCAATCGTGCTCCTTCGGCCAACTCGGACAGCTCTCCAATGGCTCCGCAGGTAGGAATCGAACCTACGACCGATCGGTTAACAGCCGATAGCTCTACCGCTGAGCTACTGCGGAATAATATTGCCTGGCAACGTCCTACTCTCACAGGGACAAGGTCCCAACTACCATCGGCGCTAGAGAGCTTAACTTCCGTGTTCGGTATGGGAACGGGTGTGACCTCTCTGCCATCATTACCAGACATTATTCTTTTGAGACAATCATTATTATAACTTATTTTCTTTAAAAGTCAACAAGTTTTTTATGTTCTCTCAAAACTAGATAACATC
>NZ_JAVBIS010000031.1:0-649 GCF_030757775.1 Bacillus sp. MHSD_36 | reverse complement strand
AAATGTTATCTAGTTTTGAAAGAATATAAAAAACTTGTTGACTTTCAAAGTTAAATAAGTTATAATGATTCTTGTCTCAAATGAATACAGTCTGGTAATGATGGCAGAGAGGCCACACCCGTTCCCATACCGAACACGGAAGTTAAGCTCTCTAGCGCCGATGGTAGTTGGGACCTTGTCCCTGTGAGAGTAGGACGTTGCCAGGCAAAATGGAGGATTAGCTCAGCTGGGAGAGCACCTGCCTTACAAGCAGGGGGTCGGCGGTTCGATCCCGTCATCCTCCACCATATATGTCGGAGGGGTAGCGAAGTGGCTAAACGCGGCGGACTGTAAATCCGCTCCTTCGGGTTCGGCAGTTCGAATCTGCCCCCCTCCACCATTCTTAATTAATGGGCTATAGCCAAGCGGTAAGGCAACGGACTTTGACTCCGTCATGCGCTGGTTCGAATCCAGCTAGCCCAGCCATTAAGAGCCATTAGCTCAGTTGGTAGAGCATCTGACTTTTAATCAGAGGGTCGAAGGTTCGAGTCCTTCATGGCTCACCATTTTAACAAAATATGCGGGTGTGGCGGAATTGGCAGACGCACTAGACTTAGGATCTAGCGCCTTTGGCGTGGGGGTTCGACTCCCTTCACCCGCACTTTTAACA
>NZ_JAVBIS010000030.1:0-694 GCF_030757775.1 Bacillus sp. MHSD_36 | reverse complement strand
AATGTTATCTAGTTTTGAAGGAATATATATTTTTCTTCTTGACATTTCGAAAGAAATGTTTATAATGATAAAAGTCTGGTAATGATGGCAGAGAGGTCACACCCGTTCCCATACCGAACACGGAAGTTAAGCTCTCTAGCGCCGATGGTAGTTGGGACCTTGTCCCTGTGAGAGTAGGACGTTGCCAGGCTAATATTATTCCGCAGTAGCTCAGTGGTAGAGCTATCGGCTGTTAACCGATCGGTCGTAGGTTCGAGTCCTACCTGCGGAGCCATTATGCTTCCATAGCTCAGCTGGTAGAGCACTTCCATGGTAAGGAAGAGGTCACCGGTTCAAGCCCGGTTGGAAGCTTGGGAAGAGTTTTACAATTTTTGGCCCGTTGGTCAAGTGGTTAAGACACCGCCCTTTCACGGCGGTAACACGGGTTCGAATCCCGTACGGGTCACCACTTTTGGAGGATTAGCTCAGCTGGGAGAGCACCTGCCTTACAAGCAGGGGGTCGGCGGTTCGATCCCGTCATCCTCCACCATATATATTTTAAATGTCGGAGGGGTAGCGAAGTGGCTAAACGCGGCGGACTGTAAATCCGCTCCTTCGGGTTCGGCAGTTCGAATCTGCCCCCCTCCACCATTTTCTTTAAAATAACCTGAGAGGGTTTATTTTTTTGAAAAGATAACCATACTAGTAAATATTA
>NZ_JAVBIS010000003.1:0-782215 GCF_030757775.1 Bacillus sp. MHSD_36 | reverse complement strand
GAACGTATGTTTCTGTTTTTCTTGAAAATAAAATATTGCTTTCGATTCACCTCACCACCTTCATTTACGTTTAGAGGTGGGAGTCCTCTCGAAAGGCATGATAGAAAAAATCGTTTTTATAGCAAAACATATTTATTGTTTGTACGCCCCTCTAACTATATAATAATATGTAGTAAGAAAGCCTTTTCAAAATAATAATTATTCATCAAGGGGGTACTTATAATGGAACGAGTACAAATGGCCGAAACACTCGAATTTTCTCGTATTATTCAAGGTTTTTGGCGTTTAGCAGAATGGAATATGACGAAACAAGAATTACTTTCTTTCATTGAAGATTGTATGGATATGGGAATTACTACTTTTGATCATGCTGATATTTATGGCGGTTATACGTGTGAAGGACTGTTCGGAGAGGCATTACAACTAAAGCCTTCCTTACGTGAAAACATGCAAATCATCACAAAATGTGGAATCGCTCCCCCATCACCGAAATTTCCAGGGCGTTATGTTGCTCACTACAACACTAGTGCAGAACATATTATTCAAAGTGCAGAAGCTTCACTTAAAAATTTACATACAGATTATATTGACGTATTACTTATCCATCGTCCTGATCCTTTCATGAATCCAAATGAAGTGGCAGAAGCGTTCTCACGCTTAAGACAGGAAGGAAAAGTTCGTCATTTCGGTGTATCTAACTTTTTACCTTCCCAATTCAATATGTTAAGTTCATACTTAGATTTCCCGCTTATTACGAACCAAATTGAAGTATCAGCTCTGCAGCTTGAGCATTTTGAAAAGGGAACAATTGATTTATGTCAGGAAAAACGAATCAATCCAATGATTTGGTCACCTCTTGCTGGCGGAGAAATCTTTACTGGTCAGTCAGAACGTGCTGTACGTGTACGTGAAACTGTGCAAAAAGTCGCTACTGAGCTAGGTGTTTCTAGTATCGATACGGTTATGTATGCTTGGTTACTTGCACATCCAGCTAAAATGTTGCCAATCATCGGCTCTGGTAAATTAGATCGTGTTAAAACAGCCGCTCTTGCTACAAAAGTTAACTTAGACCGTCAACAATGGTTTACAATTTTCGAAAGCTCTAACGGACATCCCGTACCATAATGTACAAAAAGAAGAGCCGTTTCTCTACAGCTCTTCTTTTTCATATGTATTTCTAGTCATCGCAAATACACACATATCCCTTAATCCATTTCCATCTACTGCAACACTCGCACTTTCTAAAACACCCTCTAATTTAAAACCTAATTTCTCAGGTATCGCTCTACTTTTCTTATTTAAAGAATCACAACGAATTTCTACGCGGTTTGCTTTCAGTTCAGAAAAAGCATAATCTGTTATCCCCTTTGCAGCCTCGACCATATAGCCCTTTCCACTAAACCTTGAATCAATCCAATATCCGATTTCAAATTGTGGTATATTCCAATTAACGCGATGTAATCCAGCTGATGCAATAAATTCACCTGTTTCTTTCGAAAAAACTAGTAATCTTAAGTCCTCACGCTGTAAAAATTGAATATGCGATTTTCTAATGCTCACTTCTACTTCTTCCTCTGTTTGCTCTTTTTGTGCAAAAACCATCCATGGTTTTAATTCTTTCATAGAAGCTTGCATTGCATCGTATACAGCTTTACCATCACCTGGTTTTGGCATTCGAATAAATAGCCTTTCAGTATAAAATTCAGAAGGGAAATCGAATAATAACGGATTCACTTTCAACACTCCTTATAATTCTTTTATATATAATAATATCCATCTCAAACTATATAGTAAAGAAATTTCTGAATTTTATACATTTAATTCATTTACATTTAATGCTACACGAACGCCAGATTCAATTGCCCCTTGTATCCATCCGTGATATAACGTTGTATGATCACCTGCAAAGTATAGTCTCCCCCCTGGTTTTATAATAGTTGGTTGTAGTTCAGATTCTTGACCTGCCTGAAATAGCGCAAAACCTCCAAGTGCATATGGATCCAATGTCCAACTTTTGGATATGCCAGACATGAACTCATCGTATACTTGACCACCTAATATTGTCGCTAAGTTCTGTAGTGTGTAATAGATACGATCACCTTTTGATAACCCATCCCATAACAACGCATCATAAGACCATGTATAGCTGCCTAACATTATAGCAGGTCCTTTTTCTCCAATCCCGTGACTTGGATAATAGGCGTAACGAATTGGCAAATCTGTTATAATTCTGCCACCTAATTGTCCTTGTTTTTCCCAAAATCGACTTTTAAATTGAATTCCTATTTTTGTCGCCGGCATATAATGCAATTCACGAATTGCTTTCCATTTTTCATGCGATATAGAATCAAATGGATCTACTTCCACAAAGCGCATTGTCGAAAATGGAATTGTAATAATGACTAAATCCCCTGTAATACTACTATATTCAAAAGTTTCCTCGTTTCGATAAAAAGCTGTTACACCGTTATCGTGTTGTTGTAGCTTCATTAGTTTTTGATTATATATAATATTTTCTTCTAATTGTGGTAAAAATGACTTTGGTAATCTATCATTCCCGCCTACTATTTCGCAAAATCCACTCTCCTCCTGCATAATATATATAAAGCGTAACGTCTCAACAAATGACCTTTCCAAGAAACCTTCTAAATCTAATAAAACACCAATCATCTCAATTGTAACTGGCGAAAAGTAAGTATTATATTGATAAGGATGATACTTTAAAAATTGTCCTGTAGAATATCTCCCAAAATCCTTTACTACAACATCCCAATTTTTCTCTGGGTTCTTTTTAATAAAATTTATAATAGGCTGCACTGCTAGTAATAATAGCTCCTCTGACGTTTTCCCAACTTCATTCATTTCTACAGGATACTTTAATATACTTGGATTTTTTTCATATTGCTTTAATGTCGTTTTCCGGCCATTTACGTAAATAATATCAGTCTCATTCCTATTAATAAAAGGGCTCACCTGTAGCCCAAATTTTCTTATATATGCCATCGTTAATGTGTGAGAATACGGAATTCTCATTGCCCCTACATCCAAATATAATCCGGTATCTTCCATTCTAACTGTCTCTATACGGCCACCTACCCGGTTGTTTGCTTCAAAAATCTTTACTTCATGTCCTGCAGCTTTTAATAAAGATGACGAAACCAACCCAGCCATGCCAGCCCCTACTACTATAATCCGCTTCGGGCGAGTAGTCTTCTTTAACCCTTTATTTATAACTTTTAACGTTTCATCCATCTCAGTGTTATACATTATATCTTTCTGCACAATTCCACCCCTTACTTCATCAAATGGGCATTAGTCGTTTAGTGCATTTTATTCATAAATTCCCATAAACATAACAACAGAGCAAGTTGAATATTCACTAAAAATACATAAAAGATAGCTCTCACATCTCTTCACGCTTCATATAATATAGCAACAACAAATAAGGAGTGGCTGAAAATGAAACCAACTTACGACTACAATGCTACAAAGAAGTATTTAGAAGAAAAGAAACAACGGCTATGCAACAAACTTAGTAATATGCATCTATCTAAAAAAGAACGTGAACAACTAAAACTTGAGATTGATAACTACGAATATATTCTAAATGTAGTCGAAATGAATCATTATGAACGAGGATTTTCACGTTAAAAGTGGATATGTAATTTATCCACTTTTTATTTTGAGCATTTCATTACGCATTTTTCGTAAGTAAATATATAATAGGATGTACATTAAGATTGAGAGGTATATTCTATGATCAAATTAAGTGTATTAGACCAATCCCCTATTTCAGATGGTAGTACGGCAGCCCAAGCTTTTTCACATACAGTTACACTTGCACAAGAAGTTGAAAAACTCGGATATACACGCTTTTGGGTATCAGAGCATCACAATTCTGTCAGCCTTGCTGGCTCAAGTCCAGAAATACTTATTTCTCATATTGCAGCGAAAACGGAGCGGATGAGAGTCGGTTCGGGTGGTGTTATGTTACCGCACTATAGTCCGTATAAAGTTGCTGAGAACTTCCGTGTTTTAGAAGCGCTTTATCCAAATCGTATTGACCTTGGTGTCGGCAGAGCACCTGGTGGTATGCCAATTGCAACTCGCGCACTACAAGAAGGAAAAATGGTCTCACTTGATCAATATCCAGAACAAATTGCAGATGTTGCAATGTACTTACATGATCAAGTACCAGAAAACCATCATTACGCAAATTTAAAGGCTACCCCTGTGATTCAAACATCTCCTGAGATGTGGTTGCTCGGTTCTAGTGGAGAAAGTGCAATGATTGCCGCAAAACAAGGTGCTTCTTTTGCATTCGCACAGTTCATTAACGGATACGGTGGCCCTGAAGTAATGAAGGCTTATCAGGAACAATTCCAACCTTCCTATTTAGGAGATAAACCAAAATCAATCGTTTCTATTTTTGTTATTTGCGGGGAAACAAATGAAGAGGCGGAAAAAGTTGCTTCTAGTTTAGATTTATCAATCTTATTACTAGAGCAAGGCAAACGGACAACTGGTACTCCTTCTATAGAAACTGCACAAAATTATTCATACAGCGCTTATGATTTATTTCGTATAAAAGAAAATCGTCAACGTATGATCGTCGGTGATCCATCTTCTGTGAAAGAACAAATCGTAAACTTAAGCAAAGTGTACAATACTGATGAATTTATGATTGTCACAATTACTCATCGATTTGAAGATAAATTAAATTCTTATCGCTTACTAGCAAATGCTTTTCATTTATAATGATAAAAGGGAGATACATCCATTATGATGCATCTCCCTTTCTTACTACTTATTACTTTTGTCTTCTATATATTTAATAGCTTCTTTCATTACATGCATCGCTTCTTCTTCAAGGCCAGCGGCACTCGCTAGTGCATATTTAAAATTATATATTTGCGCCTCATTCCCCACTATGCCTTTCGCATGCTCCATTATATACTTGTACGCTTCCAAACTTCCTTTATTTGCGTAACAATGTAACGTTTCATTTAATAATTGAATGTAAGTCATACTATTTTTCATACACCCATTCCCCCGTAATATTTTATAATATATAGTTCTCGAACCTTTATACCATTCTATAATCACTGTATATAACTCCAACTAACAATACTTAATCATTACTCCTCTTTATCCAATAATTTTATTATAAAGTCGAATAAATTGAAATTTCGATATTTTTATAAACAAAAAAAGACAACAATATATTTATTGTTGTTTTCAATACATCTACCCACTCTTTTGTTTTTTTCTGTCTGGTTTACTCGAAACTAAATAATGTTTTTCTGAAATATATAAATCTCTTTTTAATATACGATTTAAATACGGTCCTAATTTCATCCCACATATAAGACGCTCTTCACTACCTTCAACAATTGGAAACATTTCTTTTTCTGTCACATATTGATCTACTGCTTTTTGAACGATATCAATTTCTTTAACTAGGTTTAGATTTTCTTCTGTATGTTCAAATACCTCAAGCGTTTCCTTCGTAATAAGAAAACTATTTGTTGGAAATGCAGGTAAATACGGCTTTAACAAATCATAATTTACTGTATAATCATCATTTACTAATACTGTATAAACGATATTAGCATTCGTTTCTAGAAACTTAGCCATTGCTTGTTCTAATTCATCTTTCGTAATTTCACGCTCTTCTTTTCCAGTTCTGAAAAAGCGAAACATCGCATCGCCTCCTTTTTACTATATTATAGCATAAAAGAAAACTGAAAAATCACAAAAAAGCCATTGAAAGAATTTTTCAATGACTTTTTTCTTTATCAACTTATATTTATCCCGCTTTAATGGGCAGTAAGACCCCCACTGATTAAAGTTTCACTTTATTTTAAGAACGCACTTAACATCCATACGTGTTGTTCTAATGTTGTATGAATTGCTAACAACATGTCCGCTGATGTTTCATCGCCAGCTTCACCAGCAACTTCCATGCCTTCTTTTAATTCTTGAATCAGTGCAGAGTAATCATTCACTAATGTTTGTACCATCTCTTCTGCAGATTCCTTGCTTGTCCCCTCATTCACACTAGATGTTGCAAGGTATTCTTTCATTGTCGCTAATGGCTTACCTTCCAATGCTAAAATACGTTCTGCTAGTTCATCAATATACGTTCCAGCTTCATTGTAAAACTCTTCAAATTTCTCATGTAATGTAAAGAAGTGTGGTCCTGTCACATACCAGTGATAATTATGTAATTTCACATATAACACATTCCAGTTTGCTACCTGCTTGTTTAATACTTCAACAACATTTGTTTTCGTACTCATACAATCCACTCCTCTTATCATTTCATAATGTTTATCTTTTAATAACCTAATTACATGTTACCATACATTTCCTATCCTTTCGAACGATTGGCTCATATGTAACAAAGTTTTAACACCTTTAATACTTCCCTAATATCTTTTAATTCATGTATGTTTTCAACTACTTCTTACGTCTAATTGTCCAAGCTCATACATATGCATAATAATAAATCAAGCTCATCGTAGTAGAAAGAGGGATAACATGGACAATCAACAATGGCAAGTAGCAAAGAAAGTCGCTGCTACTTATATTGGAACAGTCGTTGGAGCTGGATTTGCTACTGGACGAGAAATTGTTGAATTTTTTACAGTGAACGGATTTTACGGAACAATTGGTATATGTGTCAGTGGATTTTTTTTTATTTGGCTTGGCACGAAAATGATGTTGCTTTCATCACAAATCGGGGCATTTTCAGCACAAGAATTTAACAAATATTTATTTGGAGATGTATTTGGTAATGTTGTAAATACACTATTATTACTCGTATTATTTGGTGTAACGAGCGTTATGTTATCAGGAGCTGGAGCGGTGTTTGAAGAGCAACTTCGTTTACCAAGACAACTCGGCATTCTCATTACAGTAATTGCATGCCTCATTATAGGTAGTCGTGGATTACAAGGTGTCTTTGAGGTAAATACTCTTGTCGTACCTATTATGATGATTTTTATTATCGGACTTGCTATTACTACTTTTTTACATGGTACAACTCCTATTAGTAACACTATTCCAGCAGAAAGCTGGAATATGAAGTGGATTACTAGCCCAATTACATATGTCGCCTTAAATCTTTCTCTTGCCCAAAGCGTTCTCGTCCCGTTAGCCAGTGAAGTTAAAGATCGAAAAGCCATTTTATGGGGCGGTATTTTAGGTGGAGCAGGACTTTCTTTAATTTTACTATGCAGCCATTTAGCGATCTTATCAGTCGATCAATTTTATCAATATAACATCCCAATGGCTGAAGTCATAAGAAGATTTAATGCAACTTTCCACTTCTTCTTTGTTCTTGTTATTTTCGGTGAAGTGTTCACAACTTTAGTTGGTAATGTATTCGGAATGACAAAACAAATGCAATCGATTACCGGATGGCAAAACAACAATATTATTTTCTTCATTTTACTAATTAGTTATTGCTTTAGTTACGTTGGTTACAGTGAATTGCTCCACATTTTATATCCTATCATCGGATGGGTCAGTATTATTTTACTCCCAATTATTGCCTTTAAACAACTTCAAAAAACATAAAAGGAGCATCCATGTCTTTGGATGCTCCTTTTATGTTTATTCACAATCCTCACAAACTTCCCAGTACGGTCCCATTTCGAGTGCTAAATAAGGCTTTAATTGCAAGCGAATCATCCGACTAGGCATACGTTCTAAAACGAATTGAATTCCTTCTTCCTCTTCGTCTAATTCAACTTTTGAAATCGCAATTCTTTGCATAGTAGAAATAGGCATTCCATCTTTATATAAAGTGATTTTCACCTCATCATATTCATTAAAATACAATTCAACACTCATTTCATTTTTCAACATTTCATCAACAATTTCATATTTATCATTTCGTTCCTGGATTATATATTTCCAGCCGCCTCTACCTTCTTCTTTCGGAGCTGTTTGAAATAATGTCATCAAATCCTCGTATAGCATAAGATAACCCCTCTCTTACTAAAAAACGATGAGTATTTTATATACCCTTTATCTCTATCACTATCCAAATGTATTGTACCATATATCACCGTTTTTACCGTATTCATTTGCTTCATACTGCATATAAAACAGCTGATTTTCTTCATCGCTATATGAATTGTCTCTCATTGTATTTCTTAATATGCTTCTAAAGCTTTCCAAGCATATCAAAATAAGTAAATGCACTCTTTTTCCATCCTTCGCTTAGTATTTCCTTATAATAACAAAAAAGAAGAGTGACTTTTATCACTCCCCTTAAAAGAATTTCCCAGTAGCTGCTAATGCTAATACTAGTATTAAGATTGTAAATAATAATGAGACAATGAAACTAAAAATAGGTAACGCTTTCTTTTCATTCTTCTTAAAGAGTAACTTTAAACTAAGAAAGATGTTTACTGGTACAAATATAAAATAAAAATATTTAACAATTTGCACCGAACTATTTGAAAGTGTTTTTAAAATAAACACTTCAATTAGAAAAACAATAAAAAATGAAATACTTAACCAAAATGAGACATAACTAAGCCAAGAATGTCTTTTGGTCCCCCAATACACTCCCATATTAATAATCTCCTTTATTTGCATTCTATATAATTATTATTATACATAAAGTTAACAAACACCTCTATTTTTCGACAAATATTATACATGATATACCTGTAAACATCATAAACATACTCTCTATCACATTTCATGTTACATAGCAAAAACAGACTACTCCAAAATCGCATACTACGATTTTGGAGTAGTCTGTCCTCTGTTACACTTTAAATCTTTCTATTAACCCTTGTAGTTCTTCTGCCATTTGAGATAACGTACCCGCCGCAGAACTAATCTCCTCAATGGACGCTAGTTGTTCTTCTGCTGATGCTGCAACGTTTTGAGTACTCGTCGCATTATTCTGTGCTGTCATTGCAATTTGTCCTACTGAAATAGACACTTCATTTGCACCTTTCGACATCCCATTAGCCGTTTCAACCATCGTTTTAATTTGATTTGCAATTTCATTTGTAGATTGTAAAATCTCATTAAAGTTTTGCTTCGTTTCATTCGCAATAACAAGTCCAGATTGAACTTCTTCATTTACATGACCCATAGATTTTACCGTCTTACTCATGTCATCTTGTATTTCACATATTAATTTACTAATTTCACTAGAAGATACGCTAGACTTCTCCGCCAATTTACGTACTTCATCTGCAACAATTGCAAACCCTCTTCCGTGCTCTCCCGCTCTTGCAGCTTCAATTGCTGCATTCAAGGCCAAAAGATTTGTTTGATCTGCAATATTTTGAATTACTTCTAGTATGTCACCAATTTGTTTTGATTTATTATTTAGTAACTGTATAACTTCATCTGATTGTGAAACAGATTCTGCAATTGATTGCATTTGATTTACAGTTTTTCCAACTAGTTTCCCGCCATCTTCTGCTTTTTCACGCGTATGAGCAGAAGCGGTACTAATTGATGATGAACTATTTGCTACATGCTGAATTCCTTCTGTTACATCAAATAGTAACATTGCACCATTTTCTACACTTGTCGTTTGCGTTGTTGCCCCGCTTGATATTTCATCCATTGCCATTGTAATTTGCTCAGTCGCTTCACTCGCTTGTCTTACACTTGCCGTCAGCTCTTCTGATGCTGCTGCAACATGTCCAGCCGAAGTATTAATTCTTCCAATTAACGTTCGCAATGCATCTGTCATCTCATTAAACCCTTTTGCAAGTTGACCAATTTCATCATTAGAATGAATTTCGATTGTTTGCGTTAAATCTCCCTCACTTATTTCTTTGGAAGTGGAAACTAATCTCTTTAATGGCTTCGTTATAGAAAGTGTCACAAAATAAATAAGTGTCCCGCCTATAACTAATGAAATGAACATTACAATTAACATATTATAAAATACAGGCTGTGCAGCTTCAATTATTTCATTCGAGTACATCGACCCACTGATTTTCCAACCTGTTTTTACATTTGTAGCAAATACCATTTGTTTTTCGCTGCCATCATACATATATGAAAAAGCACCGTGATTATCTTCATAAATTTTCTTCGCCCAAGAATCAGCTGCTTTTTCCCCTGATTTTTCTTGAGGATGTGCAATTATTTTTTGTTTCCCATCTAAAATGAAAGCATATCCTTTTTTACCAATATTGATTAGCTTTGTTGTTTTTAATAAATTATCCAAACTTAAATCTATTGCTACAACACTGTTTTTATCTTCTGCTTGTTTTGCAATTGTTACGACAATATGCCCATTTCCTTTCGCCTTATACGGCTCACTAATGATAATATCACCTTGTTTTGCCACTGCATCTTTATACCAAGAACGTTCTGTTGGATCATAGTCTGCTGCCATTTGTATATTTGGTTCTTGCACAAATTTCTTATCATTCCCAGCAACATAAACTTGTTCGACATCTTTATTCAAATTGATATATTGAGATAACATTTTTCTTAATTCATCTTGATTATCCCCTTGGTACATATTACCTTGAATCACACGTGCAAAATTATTTACATCATTAAATTTCGCCTCAATCATTTGATTGATTAAATTGTCTAATATTTTTATATTGTCGTGAGCACTGCTCTTAATTTGTGATTCAAAATTCTTTTTAGCTGTTTGATAAGACATACCTCCGATAATAGAGACAGCTGCAATTAAAATAACAAAAAATGAAATTAGTAGTTTTTTTGCTACTTTCATATCACGAAACAAATTTAATAGTCTCCCCATTACAAACCTCCTGCTTTTCAATTTTAAAAGTTAAATCTAACGAATTATAAATATTTCCCAATCCTTAATTATTATTTTCATAACCTATTATGATGAATACTTTGTAAAGTTTAAACAATTAAATTCTATTTGTCTATATATTTGAATAATATTATTATAAAATTTACAAATACAAAAAGCCAAAGGGAACCACCCTTTGGCTTTTCACATTTTTTTATGCTGTTTAGAAATCTTTTTCCACTTATCACGCTCTGCCCTTGCAAGAATAGCATCTTGTTTTCTCATAAAATACGCTAGTTCTCTTTGTAATTTTTTATAGCTTTGCAAACGATTTATCGTAATAATTCCGTTATCAATTGCACTATGCACTGCGCACCCTGGCTCATTTTCATGCTTACAGTCCCTAAAACGGCACGTTTTTGCTAGTTCCTCAATATCAGAAAATGTCGTTTGAATTGCATCGCTTCCTTCCCAAAGCTGTAGCTCCCTCATACCCGGCGTATCAATAACTAAACTACCACTCGGTAATCGGAACAATTCACGATGAGTTGTCGTATGCCTTCCTTTACTATCTTCCTCACGTATATCTCCCGTTTTTGCTACTTCAATCCCTATGAGTGCATTTAACAAAGTGGATTTTCCAACCCCCGATGACCCGACTAAAGCAATTGTTTTTCCTGAAGAAACAAATTGTTGCAACGATTCAATACCAGTATGCTCTAAACTATCAACGATGAAAATCGGAACACCAATTGCCACAGCTTCCGTTTCTACAATTTTCTGTTCTACATCTTCACATAAGCTACTCTTTGTTAAAACAATAACAGGCATTGCACCACTTTCATACGCTAGTAGTAAATAGCGCTCTATTCTTCTTACGTTAAAATCATGGTTAAGTGCATTCACTAAAAATAGATAATCTACATTTGCTGCTATTACTTGTTCTTCCGTTCGAGTACCAGCCTCTTGTCTAGAAAAAGAACTTCTTCTAGGAAAAATACGATGAATAATTGCTTTCTTTTCATTCTCTATTTTCTTTATATACACCCAATCACCAACCGCTGGATAATCACCCTTCGTTACTGCTTCATGCCGAAACTTACCAGACAGCTCTGCCATATATTCACCATCATTACAAATAATTCGATACATATGCTTATGTTCAAGTAAAATACGCCCTACTTCAAAGTTCTCTACAGCTTGTTCCTCAAAAAAAGAATCCCAGCCGAACGATTCTAAAATATTTTGATTCAAATTGATATCCTCCCTAGTTTAAGCTAAGTGGAAGGATCGTGCGCTAACTTATACAGTCTCGCCCTTTCCATCCACCTTTGTATTTGATTTATTATTCATATAAGTTATTTTCGCCATAATACATCACCCCGTTCTCATTTTAATTACTCTCATTATATGGAATATTCATTTAAAAAGCTACTTTATTTAACGTAATTTTCAAATAATTTATTTTTCATCATTCTAATTTGCCCACGGTGATTAATCTCATCTTCTAGCACATGAAACCACAGATAGTGCTGGTTATACGCTACATCGTTAGGCCACTTTCTTTCTGACATAAGCCATTCATCATCTTGTTCACTCAAATACTTCAGAGATTCTTCTCGAACACTTTGCAGAAGTTGTACATAATACTGTATGTCATGACCACAAATTGTTCTCCCTGCTTCCCCTAAATACAGTGCGTCTTCCCATATTTCTAATTCTTCTTTTGTAAAGTCGCACTCTTGAAATGAAATAAGTTGATGAGCTTTTTCTATAGCTGCTATATGTTTTAATAACGCTCCGATGGAATTTCCTCCACTCGGCATAATTAAGTCTAATTGCTCAACTGATAGATCTTTTATCTCCTGTAATGTTACAGCCCTCTTATGCTCCAGCATGCTTACTAATTCCCCTATATTTTTTGTATAACCATCCACACTTCTTATTCGGTAATCTATATTCATATCACGCATCCCTTTCTACATTCATATTAAGGAATAACTGCTTCATATAATAGACTCATATATATCAGATTTTTCTGTTATAATTAAATTGAATATAGAAAAAAAACCAAACAAACTTTCTCAATATGCTTCTATGAAATATTAAAAGGAATCAATATAAAATAATCGAATCTTATTCACTAAAAGGAGTGGATTCGATGGAAATGTATCAATGGATAACTGCTGTTCTCGTTGGTGGCATTACCGGTTTCGTTTCCCATCTAATCAATAACCAAGGTAAGTTATTGCTTCCACGCCGTTTGAAAACTTTTTTTCACTTTGGGTTTTTGACTGATATTTTCACTGGTAGCTTAGCTGCAATTCTTGGACTCGTTCTATTCGATGTCACCTTAATAAAAGAAATTATAAAAGTATCCATTGTGACTGCTATTTCCGGTCAGACTTTCTTACTACACCAAGCGCTCGGTGGTGAGCAGGCTAAAAACACACAAATTGGGAAAGCTGATGAGAAGATTCAAGAAATTGACAAATTATTACGACGTTAGTCTATACTTTTTTTAAAAATTATTGCTATAATAAACAATAAATATTTTCTATTGCGTCGTTTGTCGGAAGAAAGGGTGTTTCGTATGACAAAAAAGAAAATAGAAGATTTCTTAACAAACACTGAAAAAGAGGAACTGCTAGAAAACTATAAATGTTTACGAGAAGCCCGCACAAAAAGCGAAGCTAACTATTTTGGTGAAGCAGTAAACCATCTATTAAATAAAGCAAAACAACGAATTATTAAAGATGCAGGCATACATGATGAAAATGCAGCAACTGTTCAATCAAAAAGAAAAGCGCTGTTTTAGTTCATTGGCTAAAACAGTGCTTTTTATTACGGTATTTTTTCACATCTATTTCACATCTTTTTCACAAATATAAGTAGTCCGATATGCTAAACTAAATATATCCTTTTCTAAGGAACTATATGCCGATATATAAATCCCTATCTTTATAGGGATTTTTTATTTTTGGATTCCTCATAACTTTGTTACAATACATTACTTCTACTATTTCTATACTTTTAGTAACCACTGTAATGAAAAGTATATTCATGTATGCACACTCTTATTTATTATGGTATACGCAATATTCATACAAGCTTTATGATGCAATTCCTGTTTCACTATTTTCAGTAAGTTTTTCACTTTTCCTAAACAAAAATAAAGCTACAACATATAGTAACGCAGTAAAACTACCTATAAGTATAAAATTGTGAGATGCTGCAAATAACATTCCTGCTATTGCCGCTCCAATCATTTGACCAATATACATAGAAGCATTCGCAAGCGCGGCTCCTGTTCCTCTTGCTACACTAGACATGTTTTGTAAGTGCCTCATCATTAATACAAACAAAATTCCTGTCACAAAAAATATAACAAAGAATAATAATTCCACAAATATAATGTTCTTTACATGAGGAAGTAATACATATAGCACTGCTGTAAATATAATTCCACCATAGAAAGAAAGGTTATAACTAATTTTATTTACGATTCTAGGGCCAAAAATATTACCGGTTAAATTTCCTAATCCTAATACGAACATAGCTGTACCTACTTCATGAACTTGCAAGCCAAATTGAATGGAAAGCCATACACCAAAAAATGAAAATGCAGCAAAATTACCAGTTTGAAAAACAAAATATGCAAAATAAGAAAGTGAAACCTTTGAATCTGCAAGTAATTGTTTATAGCGCTTTAAGATGTTTGTTTTACTTTCACCTATATGAACAGGTTGTATTTCTGGTAATACTACATAAATAAGAATGACAAGTAATGCTGATAATACACCAATGACGAAGAATGGTGTTGTATAGTGTATCATTGCCAAATACGATCCAACTGGCAATCCTAAAATTTGAGAGATTGCTAACCCTGCTGTTGCAATTCCAAATGCCTTTGCAATTTGTTTCTTCTCTACAAGGACTGAAATAGATGCCCACACTTGTGGAGATACAAAGGCTGCACTTACACCTGCTAAAAATCTAAATGCTAGCATCCATAGAAAACTCGGTGCCATTCCACATAAAAACGTACTTAATGCAAAAAAACTCATTCCTATTACCATCACTTTTTTTCTGTTTAAGCCATCTGATATAGGACCAGCAATAAGCGCAAATCCAGCGTATCCTAAAGCATATGAACTCACCATCCATCCTGATAACTCAGTTGAAACATGATACACCTGTTGTAATGTCGGTAAAAGTGGTGAAATTAAGAAAGTATCTGTACCTATCATAAACATGATCGTAAAGAATATAACTAGTACTCTTTTCATTTATACCTTCTCCTTTTATATAAAGTGAAACTTTAATCAACCCTCACCTAACTTCTTTGCTTCCGCTAAATTTTGAGGTGGGGGTCTTACTGCCCGTTAATGCGGGATAAAAAGAGGGAAGTACCCCTCTTCTCAACTAATCTTCTAAAATAGATGCAATCTCTTTCATAATCTTTTCATTCAATGAAACTTCCACCGCTCTTACACTTTCTCTTATTTGCCACGCTCGTTTCCCACCAGGAATAACAGTATCAATTCCTTTTTTGTTTAATAGCCACGCTAAAGCTAAATGCGATAGTTCGACACTCTCTTCTTTAGCTAAGCCTTTTAACTTCTCAACTTTTTGAAAGTTACTCTTATATGTATTTTCTTCAAATAAACTTACACTTTGACGCCAATCGCCTTCGTTTAATTTAAAATCTTCTGTATATTTTCCACCTAGTATCCCAAAGGCAAGAGGCCCGTACGGTATAAATGAAATACCTGATTCTATACAATACGGTAAAAGTTCTTCCCCAGCAGCACGATCTAACATATTATACGGTGATTGTACAACATCTATGTGTCCGTGCTGATTCGCTTCTTTTAATTGCTCTACGTTTACGTTAGATATTCCAATTGAACGAATTTTCCCTTCTTCTTTTAGGCGAGTAAGTTCTCCAATTGAATCTATGTAACTTGTTTCTGGGTTTGTAAAATGTAAATAATATAAATCAATATAATCAGTTTGTAATCTTCTTAAGCTATTTTCTACAGCATTTCTTAAATAGCTTGGTTCATTATTCATATAAACCTCTCCATTTAATAACGGTTGTATTCCACCTTTGGTAGCAAGTACAACTTCATGACGTTTTCCTTTCAATACTTCTCCCACCAATTCCTCTGATCTACCGAAACCGTATGAATCTGCTGAATCAAAAAATGTAATCCCTTGCCCCATAGCTTCTTCTATTAATCGTTTTCCTTCTTCCTCATTCACATCAGCATATAAATTATGTCCCCCTACAGCGTTTGTTCCTAACCCCAATTTTGAAATATGTAGTCCTGCCTTTTGCAATTTTGTATACTTCATTTTTTCTCCCCCTATATTTCTATTGTTCGAATATATTCGAACAATAGAAATATACCACTTTATATGTTATAGTGCAAATATATTAACTTATACAAGCAGGTGAAAAAATGCGTACTCTCTATCATCCAAACCGAGAAGAAATTCAATTCTCTTCTGTTCTATATGCACTTAGCGATCAAATTCGTTTACAAATTGTAACTATGCTACTAGAGAAACATGAACAATCTTGTGGTGCGTTAAACATTCCCATTGCGAAATCAACTTTATCTCACCATTTCAAGGTTTTACGTGAATCAGGTGTTATGTATACACGTCTTGAAGGAACACAGCGTTTCATTTCAATTCGTGAAGATGACTTACATGCTAGATTCCCCGGTTTATTAGACGTCGTATTACATGCGACAGAACCATACTAAAAAACATCTCATAAAATTATGAGATGTTTTTTGTATTTTCTATTCTTTTAATAAATCTAATAATCCATTCCCTTCAGATGTACGTTCATAGCCTAAAGGTACAGTTCTTTTAATAAGTTGTGCATATATTTCTGGCTCTGATAATTTTCTACCATATTCTCTCTCACACTGCTTAATAAGCAATGCGAGCGCTCCAGCCACATGCGG
Organism: Bacillus sp. MHSD_36; assembly: GCF_030757775.1. NCBI lineage: Bacteria > Bacillati > Bacillota > Bacilli > Caryophanales > Bacillaceae > Bacillus > Bacillus sp. MHSD_36. Next base: position 765,460 of record NZ_JAVBIS010000003.1, on the reverse strand, counting down.
TGTCGCCATAGAAGTACCACTTAATACCGCATATTTCCCTTCAGGATACGTAGATAATATTTCATCGCCTGGCGCCACTAAGTCAATTTCTTGATTTGAATTACTAAAACATGCGATTTTCCGTTCTAAATTGACAGCGCCGACTTCAATTACTTCTGAGTATGCACCTGGGAAATCTAGTTCCTCCGTGTTATCATCACAATCTCCATTATTCCCAGCAGCACATACGACGAGAACATCTTGCTTTACCGCGTTTTGAATTGCTTCATGTAATTCCGGAACGTCCTGCGGGCCACCAAGTGACATTGATATAACTCTAACTCTTTCTTTATTAGGCCCTCTCCAATTTACAGCATAATGAATCGCCTCAATAATTTGCTCATAACTTCCAGACCCATCTCCCGCTAAAACCTTTAACACTAACATTTTAGCAAGAGGTGCGACTCCTAAAACACCGACACCATTTTCAGTCGCTGCAATTGTCCCCGCTACATGAGTACCGTGTCCGTTATTATCAAGATAAATATTTGGATCTCCTTCATAATCTTTCGTGAAATTTCTTCCGCCAATAATGCGATCCTTTAAATCTATATGATTCATATCACACCCTGTATCTAATACGGCAACGATAATATCTTTTCCTTTCGCACTCTTCTCCCATACTTGCGGAGCATGAATGAGTTGTACACCTGGTGGAATTTCATTTACTTGTTCAACCACCTTTTCGACTGTAAAAGGAATCAATTGTATACCTTTTTGTTTATTCGCTGTACTACTATTCATCGTAATCCCTCCTGAAAATAAATTATTTTCATTTCAGACCACTTTTGAAAATGCTTACATGTAAAATTCGTCTTGTTCGTTTCGTATTCCTCCCTTAAAAATATTTCTCAATACAGCTTTCTAATTTTATACTACTCTTTTATTTATCTCGTAATTTTTAGACACAAAAAATTACGAGATAAATAAAAGGACCAATTTAATGGTCCTTTTATAGTTTTTAAAGAATGATATGAAATTTTAAAAATAATTTAAATTAAGACTAAGCCTCACTCTTATTTAAAAACTTCTCTATTTCTTTTATGAGATGTTTCGCTCCATCTATACTAACAGTAATGTTTCCATTTGCTAATGATATGTTTTGATTTGAAACATCACCTGTTATTTGACAAGCATTGTAAGGTTGATATTTTTGTAAAATGACTTTGTCTTCTTCTACGAAAATTTCAAGTGGTGATTTGATTTGTATCCCCAATACATCGCGTAATTCTTTAGGAATAACAATTCGTCCTAATTCGTCTACTTTTCGAATAACTCCTGTTGCTTTCATATTACTTCCCCCTTACTTTCTATTATTTTTTCCACCTCGCTCTTTCCATTTTATCACTTTTTGGTAATACTTGTCTCTTTTTAGAAAATTTTGTACTCAAGTTAAAAAAACACAGTTAACGAATACGTAATCTCTCTTTCAATTGTTTTAAATAACGGGATCTTATCAGTAAAAAGTAACCAAATTGAATTCCTACGAAAATACTTAATACAATCGCATTTTCTTTAAATAGTGAGTACTCAAACATCTGTCCCAAAGCAGTTAACGCTATTGCTCCATGTAATGTTGCAACACCTATTGGAACGAAGAATAATAGTGCTAATCGAATTGTAACTACTTTCGATAATTCTCCGCGCGTTAAACCTACTTTTCGAATCATTTCAAATAAACGAGTATCATCCTCTAAATCAGAAAACAAACGGAAGTAAAGGAAGCTTCCTGCACATACGAAAAATACTATACCAATAAAGAAACCTACAAATAGAATCGGACCTGCGATTTGTAAACTTTGGTTTTGTTCATACTCTTCTGCACTAAACGTTGCATGTTCTTCATAAGGCTTCATCTGATGCGTTAGTTCTTTACCAACCTCAATTTCATCTTTCTTTCCTTCTGTTTTGTACACATAATCATTTTCCTCTTTAAATCCATCTTGTAATGCATCATACTGATTGTTAGAGATTACATAAATGTTACCTCTTATTATTTTACTTAATGAAGAAGTATTAACTTTTTTCACTTTTAATCGTTCATTCAAATGCGGTAACGTAATTTCTTTTCTTTCTTTCATCGGTGGTCCTGGTATATCAACTGTCAAAAATAAAACTTCTTTTTTTGATACCGCATGAAAGGGTTCTCCTGTTAACTTCGCATATTCCTTATAGTCTGATTCCTTTATAAACGTGGCGCTTCTTAACGACTGCTCCTCCGTTTTCTTCGTTGAAATATTAGTTTTTGAAGCTGCTATACTATGTTTCTTTAACCCTTCGTCAATCATCTTCAAATGCTGTGATTCATTACTATTTCCTTGCTTAGAATGATAGTGAAACGCAATTGGTCTCTCCATAATCGCCTTTGTCATTGATGTAAAGCCAACTAATGTACCTATTGCTGAAAATGCTACAGTTGAAATGATGGTTACAATAAAGAACATTCTTGCGTTATCTCTCATACGGTAAGCTAAATCTGACAAAGTGATAATATTTGTCTGTGTCCAATAGAAACGTTTACTTTTTTTACACAGTCTAATAATAAAGACACTCAACTGCTTGTACAGCAAATACGTACCAATAGTGACTACCGTTGTAACAGGAATCATCATGACAAATACCATTGCCCCGTGCGACATAAGTGCTCCTGCATATCCCGCACTAAGCAATATAACCGCTAATATAGAAGAAATAATGGATGCTTTCGGTTCCGGCTTCGCTTCTGCTGATCCTCTAAACAATTTCATGATTTTATTTTTTCGAATCATTCCTGCACTAAACAATGAAATAATCATAAATAATACGAAAAACATAATACTCGTTACAACAATGGCTTTCATTGGTATGTAATAAGCTAAAGAAATATCTAATTTTAATATCATCGGAGCTACAAATAGTAATACTCCGGAAAATAGCATTCCAGCAAGTATCCCAAAAATAATAGAACCTATTCCAATCATAATATTTTCAAAGAAAATAAGACGCTTTAATTGATATTTCGTCATACCTAGCATCATTAAAATTCCTAATTCACGCTTTCTCGTTTTTAAAAACATTCCCATCGAATATAAAATAAAGAAAAATGTAAATAAGTAAATAATGGACTGTGCAAAAGACATACTTACGAATACGTATCGTCCCAATTTCCCAGCACTTAATGCCGGATGAAACGCAAAAAATGAATAAACAAAAAAGGCCATAATGGCAAATGCGCTACTTAAAAAATATGCTGAGTATGTTCGTCTATTTCGCGTTACATTCCGGTATGCGAGTTCTCTAATGTTCATATTCCTTCTCCGCCCTTCTACTAACTATATTCTTATATTAGTAAAGTACGCAAATACCTTCCATCGATTCAAATGACAAAAACCTTACATTATTGAAAGGTTTCAAAAAAATTGCTTAAATGAAACAGTTTCATTATAATGACTACATTCATACGCGCATCCTATTGTATATTCGTTAGTTTTGCGAAATAATAAAGGATAGAAGTATGTACCAATATACATATAAACTTATTTACCGCTTTAATATGAAAAGGAGGAAACATAATGACATTACAAGAACAGATTATGAAAGCATTACACGTTCAGCCTGTAATTGATCCGAAAGCAGAAATCCGTAGACGTGTTGATTTCTTAAAAGATTATGTAAAAAAAACAGGTGCGAAAGGATTTGTACTTGGCATTAGTGGCGGGCAAGACTCTACATTAGCTGGACGTTTAGCTCAACTTGCAGTGGAGGAAATTCGTAATGAAGGTGGTAACGCAACGTTTATCGCTGTGCGACTTCCTTATAAAGTGCAAAAGGACGAAGACGATGCACAATTAGCATTACAATTCATTCAAGCTGATCAATCTGTTGCATTTGATATCGCGTCAACAGTTGATACTTTCTCAAATCAATACGAAAACTTATTAGGTGAATCATTAACAGATTTCAATAAAGGTAACGTGAAAGCACGTATCCGTATGGTTACGCAGTACGCAATCGGTGGACAAAAAGGGCTACTTGTTATCGGAACAGATCACGCTGCAGAAGCTGTTACAGGATTCTTTACAAAATTCGGAGATGGTGGTGCAGACCTTTTACCATTAACGGGATTAACAAAACGTCAAGGACGTGCCTTATTACAAGAATTAGGTGCGGATGAGCGACTTTACTTAAAAATGCCAACAGCTGATTTATTAGATGAAAAACCAGGTCAAGCTGATGAAACAGAATTAGGTATTACGTACGATCAACTTGATGACTATTTAGAAGGTAAAGCAGTTCCAGCTGACGTTGCAGAAAAAATTGAAAAACGTTACGCAGTGAGCGAACATAAAAGACAAGTTCCAGCATCTATGTTTGATGATTGGTGGAAGTAAGTAAAACACAAAAAAGAAGCTAATCTCATTTAGCTTCTTTTTTATATGTTAACGATATACCCCTACTCTTTTCTCCAATAAATCTTGCAGGCAATCTTCATGCTGTTTACAAAATAACGGTGGCATGTCGTTTAACGGGAAAAACTTCAAATCCAACGTTTCATCACCATCTACTTTTTTGTCGCCTCCAACTATTGAGAATGAAAAAAACATCGTAATTGACTGTGCCTTGTCTCCATTTGGATATGATTGAAAATATTTTGTATACACTCCAATAAGCTCATTTATTTCTACATCATACCCGGTTTCTTCTTTTATTTCTCGAATTGCAGTTTCTGCAGCCGATTCTCCTATCTCCATTGCGCCACCTGGAAAGCCCCAAGCGTTAAAGTCTCCTCTTTTTTGCAGTAATACTTCTCCTTCTTTATTAAATACACAACCACCAGCAAAGTTTAAGAAAACATAATCATGCCCTACTTTTTCACGTAATTCTTTTATATAATTGGCCATTCTCTTTCCCCATTTCATACTTCTTCTATCGCTATTTCTTATCTTTTTCAAGCAATTCAATCATTCGATCTAGCTTCTGGTTCATATTAATCACGTGGTGTTTCTTTGCAGCACTGCTTTGTAATACTCTTCTAATAAACAAAGTAAATGATATGAAAAACAAAACGATAAGTCCAATTACTAAACAAGTATATATCAATGTAAATATATTGCTTTCGAACAAGTTCATTCCGCATTCACATCCTTATCCTTTTATTTTATCACATAATTCTTAACATTAAAAAGTAATCGATAAATAAAAAAAGCATCTTTTACAGATGCTTTTTCCCATTGCTTAATACGTAAACGTAATTGTAGCTAATGAATAACCCGCCAATGCACTATAAGGCGCTACTTGATAAGACACACGCTTTGCACCTTTTGGCCAATTTATTTCATTTAATACTTTCTTTATATCTTGCATCGTCCCATCCATGGACTGTTTATATCGCACTTCTACTTTTTCTGGTTTAGCTGCAAACTGTTGCTGTAACTTTTTCTTAAATTCATTATAATTTTCTGCTCCGTATTCTGCAGATAAGTATTGTAAATTTGTTTCTTTTAACATCTGCTCATATACGACAGTTTTTGAGCTACCAGCTTTTATTTTATTTGTTAATTCACCGAAATAACTTGTAGTTGCCGCTGGATATTTGCTACGATCCCAATCGTGATCTTTACTTAACTGCTCGTCAGACATATTAAAATATGAATATGTTACACGTCCAGCTTTATCTGGTACTGGATCATCGAATGTCGTATCAAGGTGGTACCATTTGTTTTCAATGTTTACTAAATTCCATGCGTGGGCTTGTCCATTTCCTGTACCTGTTACAATATGGTTTTGGATACCCGCTTCTTTTAGTAATTCATATGTTAATAACGTATATCCTTGGCAAACGGCAGAACGATTCGCTAACGCTTCATATGCTGTATATGCTCCATAAGATGTATCATACGATACATGTTTTACAACGTAATCATGAATAGCTTTTACTTTCTCATGCTCATCCATTCCTGGTTTTACAATCGAGCCTATAATCGCTTTCGCCTGAGATTTTACATATTGTGTTTGCTCTTTTGATTCACGGTACTTAACTTGCAGTGTAAACGTATAGTTTCCTGGTAACCCTTTAATAGAATATCTAGTAGACGCTACATTATATTTTACATACTCATCTGCATCTACAACTTTATTAAACTCGCCGTACAATTGGTCCATCACATTTCTAGCATTTCTATCTTTTGTTTTATATGTGATTGTAATATTTTCTTCTCGATTATCAACCTGTTTTTTTAATTCTTTCCTAAAATCATTTAACAACTTTGCATCTGATTGTGATGTCGCTACAGTTGAATTCGTAGCTGCATAAGATACAGATGAAGCCTGTAAGCCTCCCATTACTATCGTTGAACAAAGTGCGGCAGCTGTCACATACTTACTTGTCTTTCCCATCATGTCACTCCTTACATTCTATAACTATACGAAAAAGTATCGTATAGTTTCAGAGTATACAATACTTTTTCGTATAGGTCATATGAGATTATGCATATTTAACATTGTAAAAAGGCTGTTCTTTTTATAAGAACAACCTTCTCCCTTAACAAGTTTGTAATATACAACATGCATTTTCAAAACGTCGATTTTTCAAGTCTTCATTTCCAATGCAGAAATAAAGCATCCCTAAATCTCCCCACATCATATTACAATTTTTAGTATCTGAATCAATTTGGAATAAAAGCGTCATTTGCTGCGGGTCTATTTCCATATACTGTCCAGTTTCGTACAATACCTCATCTTGTACAGAAAATGGCTCACCAAATATTTGATGGTTATCGTAGTTATCTGGAATTAACTCTTCAAGCAATTGTAAGAATCGATCTGAATCAGCCTCATCTTCAATGAAGAGCTCTGGCAATTTATATGTCAATTCAAAAGTAGTTGCACACTCGTTATAATTCGTTTGCAATTCATCTGCTCTCCGTAATTGCTCAACAGGAACATCATAATAAAGCACACGTCCCGCTTCGGTCGGATTCACATCTTCTTCAAAGTAATTTTCAACGCTAAAGAAATATAACATCCCTGTCCTAGGGAGATCGTGATCTATACTAACATTTTGTAAATCATTTAAATTAAATTGAGCGATAAACTGTAACGGATTTCCTTTATGCGTTGGGTATTCAAATGTAGCTGGTAAGTCAGGAATCCCTCCCATTTTCGAACTACCTATCGCTACTGTTTCTGCCTGCTTTGGCACAACTTTTATACAAGGAAATACAGTATTCATAAGTTCCTCTTTTAAATGTGTGAGCCCATATTTATCAATTAATACTTCAATTTGTTTATTCATACATTCTCCTTATATTTACATACTTATTTGTATCATCGCACAAAAAATTATACTCCATTCTTTATAAAAACAACAAGCCTCCAAAAAAACGGGCTCTTCCTTCATACGCGAACAAGTTTAAAAAAGCATAGTATACATTGTTCCTACAAACACGATAGTTCATTATTTCTTCCAGTACATTTTCCCCTCGTTCATTTTTATCTTTAATATAAGGAGGAATTCCACATGGGTTACGGATATAGTTGCGGCGGTTACGGTTACGGTGGTAGTTGTGGCGGTTACGGCGGTAGTTGCGGTGGATGTGGTTATGGAGGTTTCGCTTTATTAATCGTTTTATTTATCCTTCTAATCATCATCGGAGCTAGCTGTTGGGGCGGCTTTGTAGGCTGCTAGTAAATTTAAAAACTATTGTAAAAAAGCACGTACAATACGTGCTTTTTTACAATAGTTTTTAAATGTTTTATGTGAAAGGAAGTATGATGGATGAAGATTGATGGTGTTTTTGAAGGAGGCGGTGTACGCGGAATTGCGCATGTAGGGGCAATTTGCGCGTTAGCTGAAAAGGGCTATGAATGGGAGCGTGTAGCTGGAACATCAGCTGGTTCCATTATCGCCGCGCTCCTAGCAGCAGGCTATTCTTGCTCAGAGTTAAAAACAATTATAACTGACATTGATTATAATAAATTTACGAAGAAAACCTTTATTGACAGAATCCCATTTATCGGAAAAGGATTAAGCGCATGGACTACTCTTGGTATTTACTCTAATATTTTTATAGAAGAATGGATTGAAGAATTACTGCGAAAAAAAGGAGTTCACTTATTTACAGATTTACCTGATTTAAATAAGCTTAAAATTATTGCTTCTGATATAAGTAATGGTAAAATGGTTATCTTTCCCGATGACTTACCAAACTACGGATTTTTAAATTATCGCTTCTCTATTGCTAAAGCTGTAAGAATGAGTAGTACCATCCCCTTCTTTTTTGAGCCCGTAAAATGGAGAACCCCTAAATGGAAGCAACCTTGTTATATGGTTGATGGAGGAATTTTAAGCAATTATCCAATTTGGATTTTCGACTCTCCTACCTCTCCCCGCTGGCCCACTTTTGGGTTTCATTTCGTAAAAGATGAGATTCAAGCTGACCCAGCCCACTACAACGAGCCTATCTCTATGTTCAAAGGACTTTTTAAAACAATGATGCAAGCCCATGATTTACGTCATTTAGACAAGGAATCAAAAGCAAGAACAATTACAATTCCAACAGAGGCCATTACTAGTACAAACTTCGACTTAACAAAGGAAGAAAAAGAGTGGCTATACAATTCTGGTTATAATGCCGCAAATAAGTTTTTACAATCGTGGAACTTCAGACAATATATTAATGACTATAGAAACGGAAATCAGGATCGAAAATCAAATCGTTATTTCCGTCAACTTGACTCATAATATTATTACTTTTCATACAAGAACACGTAACGCTTTCAAAAAAATAAGCCTAGTAATAATATATTACTAGGCTTATTTACTTTCTGCATCATTATTATATGATGTTTAAGGATACGTTAACCCTTCTGCTTCCTCTGCAGTAATAACGGTGTATCGATTTCCCGTTCGTAATCCTAACAATTCTGCTTTTTCAATTGCTTCCTGCTTCGTCTCCGCATAAGCAGCTAAATATTTTTCTCCATTAATAATTTGACAAATGACATATTGTTTCATTACTTTCTCCTCTTACTTTTTCATTAGTTGTGCAAGTTTTTTAATACCTATTTCAATTTCTTCTAACGTTGCGTATGAATAGGATAGACGCAAATATTGCTTTGCACTTCTATCATACAAAGTACCTGGATTTAATAAAATCTTTTCTTTCAAAGCTTTGTCAAATACGCTACGATTTGAAACGGGTATATTCATATGTAACCAAATATAAAAACCGCCTGCCGGTTCATACCAAGTTGCTATATCATGACAATATTTCTCTAACATTTGCAACATAAAATCTCTGCGTTTTTTCAACTTAGTTCTTACAAACTGTAAATGTTCATCATACAATCCATTTGTAAACCATTCCGCTGCAATTTGCTGAGATATAGAACTCGATCCATAATCTGTTTGCATTTTTATGTCTGCCAATCTTTGAATGACTGGCTCAGATCCAACAATCCATCCAATTCTTAAACCTGGACTAATGACTTTAGACATACTCCCAATATGTAGTACAATTCCGTTTTTATCATATGCTTTTAAAGGCTTTGAAACAGGCTCATCAAACCATAAGTCTTGATATACTGCGTCCTCTATAATAGGCAATCCAATTGCATTACATATTTCCATCACTTCTGTTCGTTTCTTCTCATTCATACTAAAGTTCGTCGGATTATGAAAAGACGGGATTGTATATAAAATAGATGCATTAAATTGCTTCTTATATTTCGTAATATATGATGCATGTAAACCATTCTCATCCATTGGTATACCAATTAATCGCATTCCTGCTGATTGAAAAACATTAAGAGAATATAAATAAGATGGTTTTTCTAATAAAATAGATGCCCCTTTTGGTAGAAGCCCCATAGAAATAAGTTGCAACGCTTGAATTGCTCCTGAAACAATTAATATAGAATCAGCAGTTACATATACACCATGTCCTTTTAAATAGTCCGCAATTTTCTTCCTTAAATAGAAATTTCCTTTCGGTTCTTCATAACTAAGTATCATGTTCGATTTTAAAAGCTTATTCATAATATTTTTCATCTTTTTTTCAGGTAAAAGACTTGGCGCAAGTTCACCTGTTCCTAAACGAATTACGTGTGGATAAAATTCAGCTTGATTTATTTCTTGAATAGCAGGCAGATTCGGATAATGAAGTCCTGTTTCTACATAAGACTGCCAATTAGGCGGGGGTGCGTAAATTGAAGTATTCTCATTATTCTTTACAACAATTGTTCCTTTCCTGCCATTCCCTTCAATGTATCCCTTTGCCACTAGCTCATCGAAAGCCATTACAATTGTACTCCGATTCACACCAAATGTATGTGCCAAATCTCTTTGTGAGGGTAATTTCGTTCCAACAGTCCATTCTCCATTAACGATTCTTTCTTTTATATACGCTTCTATTTGTTTATACAGAGGTGTCGCTAGAGACATATTCGGTTTCCAAAAAGATCTTTCCATCATATCACCTTATATTCTTTTTGGTTGGTAACCTCCCCAACCATATGGATGGATACAAATTTTCATTTCTTCTATACAATATACACTATCATAATGAATTAAAATAGGAGGTAATATGATGAGTGAAGCAATTATTCATGGTATCATTCTTGCATTTGGTCTTATCATTCCATTAGGTGTTCAAAATGTTTTCGTCTTTAACCAAGGTGCGAGCCAACCAAACATTTGGAGGGCAGCCCCTGTCGTATTAACTGCCTCTATATGTGATACGTTACTTATATTAATTGCGGTGCAAGGTGTTTCCCTTGTACTCCTTACTTTTTCTTGGCTAACTAACTCGTTATATATAATTGGATTTTTCTTTCTCCTATACATGGGCTTTATTATTTGGAGAAGTAACCCTTCCAACGATGTAAAACAAGAAAAAAGTATGCCCTTAAAAAAGCAAATTCTTTTTGCCGCATCAGTTTCTTTATTAAATCCACATGCAATTTTAGATACAATCGGTGTAATTGGAACAAATTCTATTCAATACATCGGAAGCGAAAAATGGGCTTTCACACTGGCGACTATTATCGTTTCATGGATTTGGTTTGTAAGCTTAGCTTTAGCGGGGAAATTTCTAAAAAGACTAGACTCAACCGGAAAGACAATCGTATTATTAAATAAATTTTCTGGCCTCATCATATGGGGTGTCGCACTTTATATGTTAAAACAAGTTATTTATTCTTAGTGAACGAAAGAGAATTGCATGTTACTGAAAACATCATGCAATTCTCTTTCAAATTATGAAGTAGGTTCCGGTTTTTGTTTTACGTTCTTTGCATCTTTTGCTGGTTTAATCCAAATGATCGCTATAACAGCACCGATAGCAGCGAAAATACTTGTTACATAAAACACTTCATGGTCAGTACCTTTCATGAAAAAAGAGTATAGAGGTGGTCCAGCTGCTACACCGATAAATCGCATAGAACTATAAAATGACGTAACCGTCCCCCTTTGCTCCTTTTCAATCCCTTGTGTAATGAGAGCATCTAAACACGGGAGTGCCATACCAATTCCTACCCCCATAATAACGAGACAAAGAAGTAGTAAATAAATCCCTTTTATAAATAAAGGAATGATAACTGATGCAGCAGCCATTAAAAAACCAATATAAATACACTTCTTCATCACATTTTGATTATCTCCAATTTTTTTACCAGCCATATATGAACTAAGTGACAGTACAAGTAACGGAATCGCAAGTACACACCCTTTCCATATACCATGAATGTCATACTTTGATTCCAGTATAGTCGACAGATAAAAGAGAATTCCGAATAAAATAAGCATAATAATTGCACCTAATGCAAAAATGGCAATCAACCATCTTCCCTTTTCTCGAAACGTAGCGACAATAGATTTGATAAACTCTTTAAGTGGCGGTACTTCTCCTTCTTCTTTCTTTGCCTTTACTAGAACGAGTAATAAAACAATTGATATTACGCATAAAATTGGAATCGCCCAAAATGGTAAGAACCATACAATGGCAGCAAGAGCAGATCCTAAAATAGGGCTCAGCACTTTTCCAAACGTATTGGATGTTTCGATGATTCCTAAACCTGTGCTAACTTGTTTTTCATCTTTGTATAAATCACCAACACACGGTATAACAACTGGCATCGCACCAGCAGCACCAATACCTTGAATCGCTCTACCGATCAATATCCAAGTGTAGGGATTATCAACTTTCCAAGATACCCAACCAGTTATTGCTCCTCCTATAGCCGCAATCAGCAAACTCGGAACCATTACCATCTTTCGTCCCCATCTATCTGATAAATAACCAGCAATCGGTATAAGTAAAATGGCTACAATAGAATAAATTGTAATAATCATGGATACTTGAAATGATGAAATATGTAATTTCTTTTCAATAGTCGGCAGTATTGGAATAAGCATTGAATTCCCTAACGTCATAACAAGTGGAACTGATGCAAGCGCAATTAAACAACAGTTTTCTTTTTTTAACATGTTGACTTCGGAACCTTTCATCATATATTTCTTACCATATAATAGCCCTGCTGGAACGTGATTTTTCATTCCACCAGGGCTATTACATCTTTACTACTTCCCATTCACAACAAAAGAAATTGGGGAAAATATAGTACTATTCCTATTCTTTGAATCCTGTTCGCAATATATCCATACCAATTAATTGAAAAAAAAAGAAAGGAAGAATCCTTCCTTTCTCCTATAACCTTCTACAATTAGCGAGTATATCCGCCACCAAGTTGTTGTTCTGCCATCGCTACAAGGCGTTTTGTAATTTCACCGCCTACAGAACCGTTTGCACGTGAAGAAGTATCAGCGCCAAGTTGTACACCAAACTCTTGTGCAATTTCATATTTCATTTGATCTAAAGCCGCTTGTGCTCCATGTGATGCTAATTGATTAGAATTACGATTTCTAGCCATTACCAATCACCTCCTTATTTATATATAAATTGTGTTAAATTTTAATTTAAATACATGGTAATTTTTGGTTATTTTTTACACAAAAAAAGAGTCTCTACAATGAGAGACTCTTACATCATTTTATATTAAGAAGTTACTACTTCTAAATTTCTATTTGCTAATACTTTCATTTTTTCTTTTAATATACCTTTCGCATTATGTCCAAACCGTTCGAGTGAAACAAAAGAGTTATACCTTAATTGGTATAACTCTTTCAAATCTATAGTTTACATAATAATATTATTTATATCCCTCCAACAATACGCTGTCTCTTCTACTTGTACTCGCTCTAAAAATTTTGTATCAATTTTTTCTGGATTAAATTTTTCATAAAACTTTTTAGAAGGATTATTCGTGACAACCCATACTAAAAGTGATTGCATATCATTGTTTATACATTCCGATAGTAAAGCTTGAAATAACTTTTGTCCTATTTTCATTCCTTGATACTCTTGTAAAAGGTAAATCGCATATAATTCTCCATCACAATTATATGTACCAGTTCTTTCTGCTCCTCCATCGATGAATCCAACTATTTCTCCATTTAACGTTTCTGCTACAAATCTATATTGGTATTTATCTTCTCGTTGAAAAATATTTTCCCATTGTTTTTCCCGTTGCTCATATGTTATATTTTTTAAAATTTCGTCTGGAAATATCCCTTTATACGTTGTTTTCCAGCTATCAGCATGTACTTTTGCTATACCTGGTATATCATCTTTTATCGCTCTTCTAATATGTATTTCCATCATTTCTCCCCCTTGTTATTCACCATTATATCAATTTCTTTCCTTAAAAATCCAAATTAAAAAAGAGTGAATTTTCACTTCACTCTTTTTTATCACTATTATCTACTTTCCACTTCAACTGAAACTACTCGATCAATCTCTTTTAGGGAACTATATAACTCCGTCGTATACAAGTCTTCTGGAGCTAAAATAACCATCTCCAGTTGCTGAAATGCTCCACTATCTATATCTTTAATTTTCACACGTTTCACATGCATACCTAAATTTTTAATTTGCTTAAATATACCGTCTAACTCATGATGCTCTTTTACAGTAATTTTTATAGATAAATCCTTTTGTCTTAATGAATACGGACCTGCAATTTTCACAAGTTGCGGAAGTACGTTAATCGCTAAAATGATTAAAATCATAGCAACAGTCGCTTGTAAATAAAAGCCCGCTCCAATTGCTATACCTAAAGCTGAAGCAGCCCATACCATAGAAGCTGTCGTTAATCCAGAAATAACATCATTACTTCTTCGTAATATAACACCTGCTCCAAGAAAACCAATCCCGCTCACAATTTGAGCAGCTAAACGCATTGGATCCATATTTGTATGCCCTGGAACAGAATATACATGTACGGATTCAATTGAAACCATCGTAATTAAACAACTTGCTACAGAAATAACCATACTTGTTTTCACGCCAAGCGGTTTATTCTTTAGCTGCCTATCTATCCCGATGAATAATCCTAAAAAGAGTGCTAAACCTAATTTGAGTAAAAATTCATATGACATATTTCCATTCTCCTTACTTGACAATGTTTCCCTTAGAATAATTCACTATAACTCTTTTATGATATCAATTCCAGTCTTTTCTATTCATTTAACATAAAAAACCGAAAAAACATTTGTGATGATGTTTCCCCGGCTTTTATTACGATTAAGATTCTTCTTTATTTCTGATCTTTAATCTTAATCTCTGCATCTTTGTAGAATGCTAATTTACTGTCATTATACTCTTTTGTAAAATTGTTAAATTGCTCTTTTGATTTTTGTGCTTCCACAGTTAATTCATTAACAACTTTAACTTTTTCACCAATCTCTTTTAATTTCGTTTCTTTTACTTTTAACTTTTCATACAGTTCTTTTTCAGTCGCTAACGCCTTCATATAATTTTCATTCATCTTTTGGAATGCATCATAGCGGTTTTTATACGACTCTTCTACTGCTTTCGCTTGTTTTTGTAACTTCTTATCTTCAAGCTTCTCTATATTTCCTTGAATGGATTTCGTTTCTTTCTGCGCTTTTTCTAGCATTTCTTTCTCATTTTTCAATACTTTTTCACGTTCATCTACATTTGCAGTAGCTTGCTCTATTTTCTTTATAACAGCGTCATTATGATCTTTACCTTCTTGTAAAATTTGAGAATATAGTTCTTGACCTTCCTTCTCTAACTTCTCTAATTTCTTCGCTTCATCAACTAATGACTTTTCTTGTGTCGCCGCTGTTTCAAAAGCTGTATATAGATTTTCTTCTGGTTTTTCACCGAAACAACCTGTTAATAGTCCTACTGATAGTGCTCCAACTACTGCTACTTTTCCATACTTCAACGTTCATTCCTCCATTACATACGGTTATCATGCCAGAAATTCACTGAGAAGTGACTCTCTTCATGATAAGCTTCAAACTCATAACCCTTTTCTTTTAACCCTTTTAAAATTGCTGGTACAGCAGCAACTGATTGTGGGTGAATGTCATGCATTAAAATGACTTCTTGTGGTTTTGTTGCATTTGTTATTACATTTTGAGCAATTTGTGCCGCAGCTGCATCAACTTGCATTTTGTTATATTTCCAGTCTAATGAATCAATTGTCCAATCCCACACTTTAAAACCGCCCTCTACCACTTTATTTCGAAGACCTTCATTTAAACCAGGCATCGAACCGTATGGCGGACGTGTTAATTTAGGTGATTTTCCAATAATATTTGCGATTAAACTTTGATCCTCTTTCATCTCATTTACATACTCGCCATTTTTATATAACTTTGCAAAATTATGTGTCATACTATGCATCCCTACATAATGACCCTCTGCATTTTCACGTTTTACTAAATCCGGAAATTCTTTTACATTCGCTCCAATTAAAAAGAACGTTGCCTTCGCATCATGCTGTTTTAACATATTTAACAATTCAGCTGTATATTTCCCTGGACCATCATCAAATGTAAGATAAGCAACTTTTCTTTCTTTCCCATTAAAACGACTTGGTGCCGTTTTATTCATTTCTACTTTCGGTTGTTCACTTGCAAGCTGTACTACGTTTTCTTGTTTTGCAACAGCCTTTGCTGGTGAAGTAATGGATTGAAACATGAAATACCCAATAGCTACTGCTGCAATCGCTATTAAAACGACCACTACTCGTTTAATTTTTAAAGCTTTTTCCATTCTATCGAATTCCTCTCCCTATTAATCTTATATATAAATCACCCAATATAATTATATATCTATTTATTTCATTGCTCTACATAAACAGACTTCATATGTATTATAACGGGAGTTTTATCAAAATGATGGTTCCTATTCCTTCTTTACTTATAATACGAATTGTACCTCCATGAAGCATTACCATTTTTTAACGATAGTTAAGACTGGCACCTGTAGCTTGGTTATTAATCTGGTAAAACAACTGTTCTATATATGGTAAATGCTCTGTAGCAATTCCAATCCCTTTGTCTTTCACTTTTATTACTGCTTGTCCTTCTTTTTTAGTCGCTTCAATATATACTTTACCATTTTCATGTGAATATTTAATGGCATTTTAAACAATATTCAAGAAAATTTGCTTTAGCCTATTTTGATCTCCCATCAATTCAATTCGTTTTATAGTTTTGATGAATTGCATTTGCTTCTCTTCAGCATTAGGAGTTAATTGCCAAATCGTCTCCTCTAGTATATCGTATAATTGCACCTTTTGTTTATACAAATTGAAATGATTTAAGTATAAGTTTTCTAAAATAAAATGAAACTTTAATCAGCCCTCACCAATCGGACTTTTAGGGGCAGCCCGACCCCCGCCTAAATTCTTTGCTTTCGTTGAATTTTGAGGTGGGGGTCTTACTGCCCATTAAAATGGGATAAAAAATCGTTACAGGAAAGTTACAAATCCATCTCGATAAAAAAAGATTGGCCAAGGCCAATCTTTTTTTATCCTTCATTTCGAACTGGCTTTGGTGATACACCTAAATGCTCATTTAATTTTTTCGAAATATCTTTAACATTTTTTTCATTTGGAATGTAATAATAAATACCTCCGATACGTTTATCCGTACCTTCTACTTGCATTTTTTCCATTTCCAAATTAGATCCTGCCATATTTTTTGTAATAGCAAGCATATCATCAAAAGTTAAGTTCGTTTTCATATTTTTATCAACCGCATCAAGTAAAGAGCCCATTTTGCTAATAGATTGAACAGACATCGCTTTTTTAGCAATTGCTTCTATTACAAGTTGCTGTCTTTGACCACGCATTGCATCACTGTCAATTTTACGCGTTCTTGCAAGCGCAAGTGCTTGTTCTCCATTTAAATGTTGGTAGCCTTTCTCTAAATGAATCATACCTGCTTGGTCTTTACTATCTTGTTCAGTGAAAGTAACTGGTACATCAATATCAATACCACCAAGTGAATCGACGATTTGTACGAATGATTCAAAGTTAAACTTCACATAATAATCAACAGGAACATTTAAAAATCTTTCCACCGTATCTCGTGTACTTTCAACACCACCAAATACGTGTGCATGTGTAATTTTATCTAATTTCTTTCTAGATGGAATGTATACACGTGAATCACGTGGAATACTTACTAATTTAACTGATTTATCATCTTTATTAATTGTTGCTAATAAGAGTGCATCTGTACGAACAGCTTCACCATATTGGCTTTTACGCATTTCGCTGCCGTCTACACCCATAATTAAAATAGAAATGTTATCCTTTAAAGGCTCAACTTCTTTATCTCGTTTTGATGATTTATCAATTTGTGCATACGCATCACTTACAACAGCTTTTGCTTTATTATATATTAATGATCCATATCCTACTCCTCCAAAAATAAGTAGGAAAAATGGAATTAAAATGAACCATTTTATTGACTTTCTTTTAGAACGTTTTTTACTGCTTCTCGTATTTTGTTCTAATTCAGAGCTCATTTTCATTCGCCTCTCTTTCTCTTTCCCTAGTATAATGTATGTCTAGCAATCTTCATATTGAATTTCCTTTCAATCACCTTACATTTTTGTAAGGTTACATGATAAATCCAATATGTACTCCATTTCACATTATACTCTCGTGCTTATTTTTGGCAAGTCACTATTTTCTAACTTTAAATATTTAGCATTTCGTGGTGTCCGAAATTACCGATTTATAAATTCATTCATTTCGAATCGTTCGATTCCCCCCCTAAAAAGTTAGCAAAATTAGTAATGCCATCTGTATGAATATAGTAATGTACATTTCATATTATTTTTTCTCAAACGGTATATACATTGTTTTTTTTCCATGATTATTAATGAAAGCGGATTTTGCTTTTATTTTCGTCTTTTCTATTTCTATTTCTTCATTCGAGAAATTCACAATAATTTTAATATATTTTCCATAAGAAGCAGATTGAACTAACTTATCTTCTGACAAATACGCAAAGTTCGTCATTTCTTCTTTTACTGCCTTTTCATGAACATCATTCCAAACTTTCAGGTGCTGCGTAATTTCTTGTTTATGCTTATTCCACTCTACTTCATCTAAGTGGTACAACGGAGGAACATTATACAATAATTCGTATAGCATACGATTCCCGACCTCATCTTTTACTTTCAAACTTCCCCACTCCCAGTGGTGCGTTGTAATCACAGAATCATTATATACTAATTTATATAATGGTACTGAATATACAGGGTTTAAATACACTTGTTTATATTCTTCTTTTAACGGTACTTGTTTTGCATATTTTTCTGCAACATTTTGATTCGGTGACCAATATCCCCCCACATAATACGGACTTGTTTTGTTTTTCCTCATATCTTCATCGTCCCATTTAATTACAGGCGTTTCAATGCCATGAGCAAATGCAATCGTGCTACTTGCAAAATCATTTCCACCCTCAGAGCCCACTACCATACCTTTTTCTTGTGCAATATAATCCATTCGTTGCAGTCTTGCTTTTAA
This sequence comes from Bacillus sp. MHSD_36, assembly GCF_030757775.1. NCBI lineage: Bacteria > Bacillati > Bacillota > Bacilli > Caryophanales > Bacillaceae > Bacillus > Bacillus sp. MHSD_36. The sequence goes on along the minus strand of NZ_JAVBIS010000003.1, from coordinate 746,518 downwards.
ATCTTGTTCTTGGGTCGTTATATGTTTAGCCGAATAGTCATCGTAAATTTCTCCTGTTGCATCACAATCAATAAACCATGAATTATATTTAGGTCCATTTTGTAATATATCGTTCATTCGCTCTTTTACACTAGGAAGAGATAAAGTTGGATTTAACTTTCGTCCTCTACCTAAAAACCCTTGCACCTTTTCTCCATTTTTCTTCGTCACAGTTGCCTCTTCATATAACGATGGATCCTGAAAAGAAGCTGTATTCCAATTTTTATCAGCCTTTTCGTGAATAGAATGGTAAGAATCATACGGACCAACTAAATATCCCATTTTTTTAACTTCTGTCACGAAATTAGGCTGCATATAGCCTTGTTCCCAGTTTGGTAACCCAATCCACGCCTTGTCTATTCCTGCTGCTTTCATTTCCTTTATAATATCCGTTCCATCTGCGTTCCCCCACTTACTTACTTCTTCGATCGCATCACCGAGCTCCGACTTTAATATATGCTTATTTAAGTTATATAACTCCATCTTCGATAAGTGATCCACGCCTCTCTTTAATAACTCACTAGCCTTTTGATCTACTTTTTGGAAAATATCCTCTTTATACAATTCCTTCATTGATAATACTTCATTTACATAGCGCAAAATAACATTTTTTTGGTACTTATCAATGAAATCTTGTTTACTTACTTGCTCAAATACATTCAATTCCCCAGGCTCCGAACTATTCTTTTGAATAAGTTCTTTTATATGGCTAAATACAGGACTATTTATTTGCTCTCTTATCTTCGGCCAATTTACATTACTGTCAGACAAACCATTTTGATTCCAAAAATAAAAATGAGCCGCACCATAAAGTTTTTCAATCTCTTTATTTTTTCTAGCCTTTTCTTGTAATGTTTTAAATTCACTTTTTCCAGCAATATTATCCTTATACAGTTTAGCAATACTGACTACATCATTATTTGTCACATATAATTGAAATCCATATGTTTTATTTTTATTTATACTCGGGAATTCATGTATAAAATCAAATCCTATTTTCGGATCCGAATGAAATTTCAATTCATTATTAAACATATTGTTCGCGATATATACAATGGAATATTTCGAACCATTTAACGCAAAAAACTTCATAGAAAATGATTCAGCGAATGAATATGCATCATCCTTTAAAAACTTCTTCCAATTTTCATCATTACTCGGAATTTTCTTCCCTTCCCATAACGGAAGTGTATAATTTTCAGCTTGTACTTTCGGCCATGTGAAGCTTTCTGCACCCATTGATTCCACTTCAATATTTAAGTGATCTTTCTTCTTTTCTACATTCACTTTTATTTTTTGATTTGGATATTCCCAAGATGTACGCCCTTTGTCTTTTTTTACATTCGATACCTTCATTTTCGGTAACGGCTGTGACGCCTGTTCCTTTACACCATCATGTTCTACAGTTAACGTGAAAGTCTCTGGATTTACATCATAAGTAAACTCTTTATACGTCGCTTTCTTTATTTTAGATTCTTGTACAGTATTGTTACCTTTTACATCACACCCAACTAATGTCGAAAATGACATAGTTGTAAGCAGACATATCGCTATCATTTTTTTCATCTTCTGCACCTCCACCACTGAATATACAGAGGCTTTGTTACAGGAATGTGGCAAAAAAATATATTTAATATGGACAACTGTAATTTGCTTAAAATATAAGTAGTGTTTTTTCATGCTCACTACTTATAAAGTGAAACTTTAATCAGCCCTCACCAATCGGACGTTAACGCGGGATAAAGGCAAATCATTCTAAGTTTTAACACTTATTTCTTAACTAAAGAAATAAGTATATATAATATAGCCTAAAGCTAGCACTAAAATTACTAGCGCTGTGCCTTTCCAATTCATACCACCTGCCATATCAACTGGACTACCTGTTTCAGCTCTGTTAAGTCCATCATGTAAAGAACCAGTAGGATTATTTTTCAATTCACTTTGCCGCATACGTTCTCTTTTTTCTTCCGGTGACTCTTGCTTCATAGGATCACCTCCAGATGAATACATAATTTACTAAATTATACATTATTACTTTTCTTTTATATGCCAACTGAAAAACTATTTACAACAAAAAAAGCTAGCAATGCTAGCTTTTTTATAGTTCTATATGTTCTTCTTTATTTACAGTAATTCCTCTATGATCGATTTCTAGCTCACACACTTTCATAGACGTAAATACTCTCGCTAATTGCTCAGCAATTTCTCCGCGTTTTTCATACGGTGTTAATATAAAAATGGATGGTCCTGCACCGCTAAGCGCTGTGCCGTATGCGCCAAACTCTTTTGCACATTTACGAATAGATGGTAATAACGGTACAAGTTCTAAACGAAATGGCTCGTGAAAATGATCTCTTTCCATCATTTCGCCTACAACGTCCCATTTCTTTTGACAAAATGCCGCTACTAATACGTTACTGATCGCACTAGCCTTAACAGCTTCATGAAACGGAAACATATCTGGTAATACAGACCGGCTTTCATCTGTATTTAGCTCTTCATTTGGAATAAGAGAAATTACACCTAATTCCTTACTTTCAATTCTTACAACCGAAACATTCTTTCCATCAAGTGCTCCGATTACAGTTCCTCCTAATATAGAAGCAGCAACATTATCAGGATGTCCTTCAAAATTTGTAGCAATTTGCACTTTTTGATCCGTAGTTAAATTCAAATTGCCTAGTTGATTCGCAAGCTCTATCCCAGCTACAATTGCTGATGCACTACTTCCTAGTCCTCTTGTTAATGGGATATTACTAGTAACTTCTATTATATAGGGTGATAAAGAAGGACTCACTTTACATGCCGTACTAACGATTAAATTTTTATCATCTGTCGGAATTGAATCATCAAAGGAATGGATTACTTGCCATTTATCAGTTTTCTCCTTTACTACTACATGTAAATACAATGACAACGCTATTCCTACTGAATCAAATCCAGGTCCAACATTCGCTGTACTAGCAGGAACACGAATACTGAATGGTATCACGACATAATCACTCCTTTAATATGCTCTTTAATTTGTTCTATATTATTTGAAACACTTGCAATATCTAATGTATTAGAAGAAATTGCGATATCAGGATCTTTTAAGCCATTTCCAGTTAAAACTGCAACAACTGTTTCTCCTTTTTTGATTTTTCCAGATTGAACATGTTTCATTACGCCAGCTAATGAAGCATTTGATCCCGGCTCAGCAAAAACCCCTTCCGATTTTGCTAATAATCTATACGCATGTAAAATTTCTTCATCTGATACCATATCTATTTCACCGTGAGACTGCTCAGCAGCCTCTACTGCATATGACCAACTTGCTGGGTTACCGATGCGAATCGCTGTTGCAATTGTTTCAGGTTCTTCAATGACATGTCCTTTTACAATAGCAGCTGCTCCTTCCGCTTCAAACCCGTGAATTCTTGGCTTCTTATAGCCTTTTTCTTTCTCATATTCACAGAAACCTTTCCAGTACGCTGTAATATTTCCAGCATTCCCAACAGGAATCGCTAAAACATCTGGTGCACTTTGTAACTGATCACAAATTTCAAACGCTGCTGTTTTTTGCCCTTCAATTCGATAAGGATTCACTGAGTTTACTAATGTAATCGGCTCTTCTGCAGCAATATTTCTTACAGCCTTAAGTGCATCATCAAAATTCCCTTCAATTGAAATAATTTCAGCACCATAGGCAACTGCTTGCGCTAATTTTCCATGAGCAATTTTCCCTTCTGGGATTACGATAATACATTTCATTCCAAGACGTGCCGCGTAAGCTGCGGCCGATGCTGATGTATTACCTGTTGACGCACAAATGATTGCCTCTGAACCTTCTTCTTTCGCCTTCGCAACTGCCATTACCATACCACGATCTTTAAAAGAACCTGTCGGATTCGCTCCTTCATACTTACCATATAATTGAATTCCTAATTGTTTTGATATATTTAATAACGGAATAAGTGGTGTATTCCCTTCCATTAAGCTCACATCAGGTGTATTTTCATTGACCGGTAAATAAGAAGCATACTGTTTTAATAATCCTTTATACATATTGTTTTTCCTCCTCAATAATGTAGTAACTGTTTATTTCACTTGCGACATCTTCTATCGCTCCTAAAACTCGTTCGAATTGATACTTTGAAGTTTGATGTGTTACAACAACGACTTCTGCAAGTTCACGATTTAAAGGTAACTGAATCACTTCTTTTAAACTTACGGAATAATTCACGAAACATTCTGTTATTTTTTGCAACATCCCTGGTTCGTCTCGTAATGAAATACGCAAGAAATATTTCGAAACGACTTCTTCATCTCCCTGTAATTCGTACGGCTCTGGTTCTTTTAACGCACTTTTATTTTTCTGAACTTGATTCATATTTTTAATGATTGAAATAATATCACTTACTACAGCAGAACCAGTCGGTAACTTCCCAGCTCCAGGTCCGTAAAACATTACTTCTCCTACCGCTTGACCGTGAACATATACTGCATTAAATTCATTATTTACATTCGATAATGGATGATGACTAGGTAATAGAGTCGGTTCTACACTTAAATGAATGGCTGATCCTTGTTTCTCCGCTTTACCAATTAACTTCATAGTAAATCCTAACTTTTCAGCCATTTGTAAATCTTCTTTTTCGACTTTTCGAATCCCTCTTACTTGCACATCATCTAAAGAAACATTCATCGAAAAACCTAAGTTTGCAAGAATTGCTACCTTTCTCGCTGCATCTAGCCCATCTACATCCGCTGTTGGATCCGATTCTGCGAAACCTAATTTTTGTGCTTCCTGTAAAGCCTCTTCATACGTCCATCCATTTTGACTCATCTTTGTTAACATATAATTTGTTGTACCATTTACAATTCCCATTATTTTTTCAATTTGATCTGATGCTAATCCGTCTGTTAACCCTCTTAACACCGGAATACCGCCCGCTACACTTGCCTCATAACATAAATCACAATCATTATCGTTCGCCAGCTGGAGAAGCTCTGCACCGTAGACAGCCATTAAATCTTTATTTGCTGTCACGACATGTTTCTTATTTCGTAAAGCCTTAACAATATGCTGCTTTGCTTCTTCAATTCCGCCCATTACCTCTACTACAATATCAATATTTGAATCATTTAGAACTTCATCAACATGACTTGTTACTATGAGTCCATCAATACAAACATCACGTTCTTTTTCTAAATCACGTACAACGACTGTCTTAACCTTCACTTCATACCCTGTATCAAGTGCAATTTTTTTATAATGTTCTTTCAAAATATGGACAACACCACTTCCGACCGTACCTAATCCTAACACCCCAACATTAATAACATTATTCATCTTCTAATCTCCTCCTACAATTTTATTTTTTATCTTTATCAATCACCTTGCTCTGCTTTTCAATCATGCAGGTGGTGGTTATTTCCGTACGTACAAATCGTTTCATGTTACTGCACCTCCTTTCAAAATAATAAAAAAAACACACTCATCCCTAGGAAAGGGACGAATGTGTTTTCGTGGTTCCACCCTTGTTCCAACCTAGACGTATTTCTCCCTAGATTGCTCAAGTTCAGATAACGGCTGATTCCGTCAATAATTACTAGATTACTCGTTCACTATTGAAGTTCAAAGGTGGTAAAATCATTTCTCGTGTTAGGAAGCTCACACCCTTGGCTTCCCTCTCTGTAAACCGTAAAAATGATTTCATGTCCTTATCGTTACTTTTCGTTCATGTTTATTTGTTAACTCATTATACTCGCATAAAAAACAAAATCAATACTATTTTTTAATTATTTTTAATTTTCAATCTCTAAAACTATAAAAAAACACACTCATCCCTAAGAAAGGGACGAATGTGTTTTCGTGGTTCCACCCTTGTTCCAACCTAGACGTATTTCTCCCTAGATTGCTCAAGTTCAGATAACGGCTGATTCCGTCAATAATTACTAGATTGCTCGTTCACTATTGAAGTTCAAAGGTGGTAAAATCATTTCTCGTGTTAGGAAGCTCACACCCTTGGCTTCCCTCTCTGTAAACCGTAAAAATGATTTCGTGTCCTTATCGTTACTTTTTCGTTCATGTCTATTTGTTAACTTATTATAGTTATCAACTTTTTAAAAAGCAAGCCTATTTTTACTAACAATTTTCAAAATCATTTTTTATTATATTTTACAATAATATTATGCCACTACCGCTCGATTTATCTATTTTATTGTTTATTCCTCTTATAAATCAACGATTCGTATATAAATATCCCATTCTAATACATTTACATATCCACCTTATAAAACTATATAAATAAAATTTTTTAATACAATCTTTTCGTATAACTTTCTTCTAAAGAACGTGCAACATCCTCTTCAGAAGTATTTACTTTCGCGTGCTCCAGCAACATTTTTGCTGCTGAAGGTAACTCTTTTTTATGTAACCAAGATTCTGGATCCCACATTTTTGAACGAATAAAAGCTTTTGCACAATGAATGTAACATTCTTCTATTTCAACAACAATTCCAAGTAGCGGAGTGCGTCCATTTGCCTGCATTTCTTGCAAAATTTCTTCGTCGTTTGTTATATACGCTTGGCCATTTATTCGGAGTGTCTCCCCAAGACCTGGAATAAAAAAGAGTAACCCTACACGTGGATTTGAAATAATATTCAAAATGGAGTCTATACGGCGGTTGCCTGGTCTTTCTGGAATAATAATTTTATTATTATTTAATACGTAAACAAATCCAGGTGCATCTCCTCTCGGCGAAGCATCGCACTCTCCTAATTTATTTGCAGTAGATAATACTAGAAAAGGAGATTTAGACAGAAAATCTACGCAATGATAGTCTAATGATGAAATAACCTTTTTCAAAGCTCTCTCACTTGGTTGCCCTAATATTTTCCGTAATTCTTCCTCTGTTGAAATAATCGATTTTATTTCCGCGCTCTCTATCCCCACTTATACCCTCTCCTTTTTCTTTATTTTCCCAAAATTCAATACAAATATTGTATAATAAAATTTGCAGAAAGGGGAATTTAAATGACAGAGTGGTTAACAATATTTGATACTGAAAGAAATATACTTGGGAAGAAATTACGTGATGAAGTGCATCGTGACGGTGATTGGCACGAAACATTTCATTGTTGGTTTGTAGAAAAAGATGCTGAAGATATGTTTTTATATTTCCAATTACGCTCTAAAAATAAAAAAGAAGCTCCAAACATTTGGGATATTACTTCAGCCGGACATATTATGCATGATGAAGATGTACAAATTGGTGGTCTTCGTGAAATTGAAGAAGAATTGGGGCTTTCTTTTCAAACGACTGATTTAGCATATAAGGGCATCTTTAAAATAGACTATGAAATTTCAAATCTTACAGATCGCGAGTTTTGTCATATGTATTTCCACAATGTCATCAATCCACTTCCATTCGCACCAGGTGAAGAAGTAGACGATGTGATGAAAGTACATGCAACTTCATTTCTACAACTATTAAAAAGAGAGATTTCATCATTTACAGCTACTTCTGTTTTGAGCAATAAACCGATAATGATAACTTTTGATGATATTTATCCATATGATCTTGCGTACTATGAATTTGTTGTCGAACAAGGAAAGGAATTATTTAAAAATAATAATCTGTAAATAAAATAGGACTTCTAGCATCATACTGCATGGAGTCCTATTTTTTCATTATTGTTCAAGTACTTTTAACCTACTCTCTACTCGTATAAATAAACGAATGATTAATAACAGCATAATCACCATCATTGTATTTGGATATCTAAAAAGTATACTAACAATACTTCCAATTAACATCATGATGAATCCGTTTTGCTTCATCACTTCTGCACTATACCTATTACCTGCATCCCATAATTCTTTATTTTTCATAGATCGTTTCGTACGATAACCATATGCCGCATTAATATCGGTCGGTGGATTTTTTTGAAGGACAATTGCCGCAAGTATAAATATAATACCTATTAATATACTCATTCCTATGTTTATTAGTGCATACATCAATTATATCCCCTCCTAACTAACCTACAGCTCCATTATACGGCATAATCCTGTTTTTTCCAATTTTACAACACATTCACTTCCGCTCTTTCGATGTTTGGAACATACTAGGCAGCGTTACAAAGCGTGCCCCTTTCGTTTTTAACTGCGGAATGATTTTGTCTAATGCATCTACAGATCCTTGTAAATGCCCACCTGGTGTTGAATGCTGAAGGATAACACTTCCAGGAAATGAATTCCCTAACACATTATTTGTAATTGTATCAGCGCTTACGCCTTTCCAATCAACTGTATCAACACTCCACTGTACAATCATAAAATTTTGCTCTGTTGCCCACTTCAATTGATTTTCAAGTATTTCACCATACGGAGGACGAATAAACTTCGGTGCATAACCAGCTAAACGATTCAGTATTTCTTCTGTTTTTATAATTTGATTACGGTACTCAGCATCATTTACTTTCGCTAAATTCGGATGGCTATACGTATGATTGCCAATTACATGCCCTTCATTCGCAATACGCTTTACTACATTCGGAAACTTTTCTGCATTTTCACCAAGCAGGAAAAAAGTCGCTTTTACATTATGCTGTTTTAACTTATCTAAAATTTTCGGTGTAAATTCTAAATCTGGTCCATCATCAAATGTAAGAGCAACTTCCGCTTTATTGTACGGTCCTGAAAATGCGTACGCATATTTTTCGACCCAAGAAAATGGTGTCCACGATCCACGCTCATCTTCTTCCATCTGTACTTCATAATTTTGAGGGATATATACGTATGGCAATGAGCTTATATAGTCTCCATAATAAAATGAGTCATATGGCATATAGGCGTACGAAACATCTCGTTCTAATCCCCATTGATATGGAGCAAACATTTGTGGCGAATAAAAATAATACATAATAAAAACCTCCCTAACGTTTCATATGTGATTCCTCTGCACTTTGTTAGAGAAATTCCTATTCATGAATAAAAATAAGACTGTCCGTCATTTGGACAGTCTTACTGCTTACTATTATTAATAAATCGATGTACTATCTTTCGGCAAAGCTTTCACATGTTTTAAATAACTTGTCACTCTGTCATCATCACCTTGCGGGTACTGATATCCATAAGCGTTAGCAATTTCGTTCGCCACTCCCCTAAATAAATCGCTCATAACAAAGAATGATTCCCATATGTTTTCATACTCTGCATTAGAAAATGTCCTTTTAAATTGCTCCCACATATCATCGTCAAAATATTGCTCAAAATGCTTTCCAAATTTACCTGTATTAACTGTAAAATCTGTTTTCATACCAATATGCCATTCTAGCATTACGATGAACATATCTCGCACTGGACCATCAAGCATTCCTTTCGCATAAGAAAGCTCTTCTCTCCATAATCCTTTTGCCACATTCGTACTACACCACCAAAATTCATTACAGCAATCCAAAAACTCTTTTTCTGTAGGCTTTTGTATTAAGTAATCCTTATCGCTTGCTGGCGGGAATTCTTCCATACAATTATCTTTATCAAGAAGTAATTTACTTAAACTATCTTGTCCAACGAAATGATTTATTAATTCAACTGGAACTAGTGTTAAATCAATCCGATTTCCATCCATGAACTGCATTAAATACGGAAACTTCCCGTCTTCATCTGGTAGAACTACTGACATTTCTTCTGGCATTTGTACAATCATTATTTCTCCAAATCTACGTATCCAATTATGATTAGATGTAAAAGAACGTATATCTTTTACAACATAAATAATATCATAGTCTTGAAAACAGTCTCTTTTCACATTTGGATTCACACGTGATCCATTCATGATAACAGCTCGAATTCTTTCATCCTCTTTTGCTGTATTCATAATTAAGTCTAACATTTCTTTTTCAGTTCTCATCTATTCCTAACCTCCAATTTTTAATATAAACTTATATTTCCAAGTATGTTGGAGGTCCGCGAGCTTCCTGTGTTGCACACGATACATGTTATAATTTTTGAAATTTCTTTTTCATCCCTTTTACCTCCTCACATCACCCACATATTGATCAACAGCCGTCCATTTCTCAATCGTACTCATGTAAATACCATCCTTTTCAATACTTTTCTACTATCTGTATTTGATTATACCGAAAATTCCGTCTCATAAACAGAAAAATAAAGAAGGGACATCTACTCCATTACAGAATAAATATCCCTTCTTTTGTTTATACATTTATCCCTTACGGATTAGTAGACCAAAGTCCCGCTGATTTAATAAATGTACGTTTATTTAATTTCAACTGTGCTACGATAAACTCTGCAATATCTTCTGCTTGCATAACTTTATCAGGATTCCCATCAGTTAATCCTAAATCTACAGCCATATCTGTTGCTACTGTACTTGGAGTTAAAGCTGTTACGCGAATGTTATGTTTACGAACTTCCATCGCTAACGATTCTGTTAAGCCAAGAACACCAAATTTAGAAGCACTATATGCACTTGTTACAGGTGCACCTTTTTGTCCTGCTGTAGATGAAATGTTAATGATATCACCAGATTGTTGTTCAATCATGCTTGGTAAAGCTGCACGAGTTGCATAGTATACACCCATTAAGTTTACTTGAATGATTTTTTCCCAATCAGCAACGTCTAGTTCTAAAAACTTGCCAAACTTAGAAATACCAGCGTTATTAATTAAAATATCGATAGATCCTAAACCGTTTTTTAACGTCTCAATTGCAGTAGTTACTTCTTCATATGAAGAAACATCAGCAGTCGCAATAACAGCCTTTACGCCTTCTGCTTCTACTTCTTTCGCTACAGCTTTTAAGTTTTCTTCTGAACGAGCTAAAAGACCTACATTTACGCCCTCTTTCGCTAATGCGATCGCTACAGCACGACCAATCCCTCTACCTGCTCCTGTAATTAAAGCATTTTTGCCTTGTAATAATTCTGCCAAGTATAACACTCCTTAATCATCTCAATTATGTATTATATTAAAATTGTATCTATATTTATGTGAAAAGGCAATGATGCACTTTCATGTGCGTAGGTTACTTGTAGGTAACTATAGAAATTTTTTATTTATAATTATCATGCTTTTTCCATAATTTATGTAAAATAGAAATAAACCCCACATAGGAGGGTGTATGTGTATGAAAAGAAAAAAGTGGTTCTTGTCACTAACTGCAGTCGGACTATGCATCATATTTTTGACTATGTGCTTTATATTTGGTAATCCACTACATTATAAAGTAATAGAAAAAGATACTAACGAATATCTCCATACTATAAAAGAATATAAGCAAAAAGAAATACAAAGCATAACCGGAAAATATACTCCTCTTTATAATATCGGCTATTATGCAAAAGTCGTATTTAAAAACGAACCTTATTTTACATACACTTATACATACGATAATAATAAAAAAATAATACAAGACAACGGCATTTTAGGAAGACATACTGAATCATTCGAAAATCTTAATTTAAACTGGTCATTATTTGACGAGTTAGTAGACGGTATTTATACAAACTTGCAAGAAAGAGGTTTAAGTGAAAAGAAAGATTATTCTATACGCCATGTTCAATTCGTTGATATCAATGATGATAAAAACGGTGCAGAAGCATATGTTGACTTTAAGAAAGATACAGCATCAGACTACTCATACCGTATGAATAACGAAGAAAAAGCTTATCAATATAGTTGCAGTAACGGGAAATGTGTTTTTAAAGAGAAATAGTGTTAGAAGAGTTTCCTCCTAACACTATTTCTCTTTAAAATTCGGAATACAAACAATAAATTCCGTCCCATTCCCTTCCTCACTCTCGACTTTTATTTCTCCTTGATGAAGGTCGAGTACTTTTTTTACAATGGCCAAGCCTAAGCCACTTCCTCCATAAGCACGATTGCGTGAAGAATCCACTTTATAAAAACGTTCAAAAATATGTTGTTTCTGTTCTTCTGATATACCAATTCCCGAATCGCGAATACGTACTTCCACTACTTTCTCATGTTTTTGTAACTGGATTGTAATTGTGCCGCTACTTGGAGTAAATTTAATACTATTATGAATTAAATTAATCCAAACTTGACTCATACTTTCTTGGTCAGCAGTTATATGCACTTTTTCTAAATCAAGGTCTAATTCAATTTCTTTCTGATCCCAAAGCGGTTCACTATTTAATACAATTTGTTTTAACTGTTGATCTAATCGATAAGTCACTTTTTCTGGTATATACTCTTCCGATTCTAGTAGAGTTAGTTTCAATAAATTTTGACTTAGTTTAGATAATCTCGTTGTTTCTGTTTCAATAATGGTCAGATAATGCTTTCTTTTTTCCTCAGAAAGATTATCGTCTTGTAGCGCTCTAGCAAAACCTTTGATAGATGTTAATGGTGACTGTATTTCATGAGAAACATTCGATACAAATTCCTGACGCATTTTCTCCATCGCATTTAGTTCATCTGTCATATCATTTATACTTTTTACGAGTACACCAATTTCTCCATCATACCTTTCTTCATTTCGTATTTTTACGGAGAAGTCTCCTTTTGCAATTTTTTGTATCGGTTCAATAATAGTCCAAATCATTGCCTGTCGCTTCGGTCTCATTAATACTGCAATTAATATCCAAAGAAGAATCATAAATATAAAACTGAGTACATCACTAATGAGATACATAACAAAAGGTGATAGATTTATTTCAAGCGCATCTATTATACTGGATGATACATAAAATGCTGTAGACCAAATTATCGTGAGAAAAGAAAAGAGCGCTATGATCGCTCCCGTTACTTTCAACATCTTCAACTTACTCATTTGTTTTCTTTTTCTCATTTACTTACCTCTAAGCGATATCCTAAACCTCTTATTGTTTTAATACTAAATTTCGACTTCTCTTCTTGAAACTTCTCACGTAACCGATTTATATGAACATCTAGTGTACGTTCATTTCCTTCAAAATCATATCCCCATACGTCTTCAATTAATTGCTCTCTCGAACACGTTCTTCCTGCTTTAGAACCTAAAGTAAAGAGCAATTCGAATTCTTTCAGTGGTAACGTAGCTGTTTGTTCTCCAATTGTAACTTCGAATGTTTTACGATTTAACAGTACATTTCCAACTTGAATCGATTGCGACACTGTAATTTGGTAACGTTTCAGTAATGCCTTTACTCTCACTACTAGTTCTATCGGATCAAATGGTTTTACAAGATAATCATCTGTTCCAAGGTGAAATCCTTTTACTTTTTGAGACGTTTCCCCTTTAGCAGTTAACATCAAAATCGGAATATCATAGTACTTCCTTAATTCAAAGCATAAATCGAATCCATCCATATTCGGCATCATGATATCAAGAATAACCATATCGACTTTCACTTCATCTATTTTCTGAAGTGCATCTAGTCCATCAATTGCTTCATATGTTTGAAATCCTTCCCGCTCTAAAAAAACAGAAACAAGTTCTCTAATATGCGGGTCGTCGTCTACAATTAATATTTTAGGTATCAAAAGAACCATTTCCTTTCTACTCAGCATCTATTTTATTACTGTTAAAAACAAATAATCAGTGAAGCAAATCCCTCACTGATTATTCATTTTATAATGCCGCCTCTTTAATTTTCAATTGTTGCGTTGCAAATTCACGATACATATCATGCGTCTGTAATAATTCATCATGCGTACCACTACCTGTAAGATTCCCTTTTTCTATAAAGATAATTTTATCTGCATCTACAACAGTAGAAAGTCTATGTGCAATAACTAACGTTGTTCTCCCTTTCATTAAGTTATTTAACGCCTTTTGAACGACGGACTCGGACTTACTATCTAAACTTGAAGTTGCTTCATCTAACATAAGAATTTGCGGGTTTCGAAGTAACGCTCGGGCAATCGCAATTCGCTGTCTTTGTCCTCCAGAAAGCTTCACACCCCGCTCTCCAACTTCTGTTGCATATCCATTCGGTAAGTCATGAATAAACGCATCAACATATGCCATCGCTGCTACTTTCTCAATTTCTTCATCAGTCACTTCACCCTCAACACCGTAGCAAATATTATCACGAATCGTTCCATCAATTAACGGACTATCTTGTGAAACGTAACCGATTTGACGTCGCCATGATTGTAGTGAATAATTCTTAATTGAGTCTTTTCCTAATTTAATAGCACCGCTAGTGGGCTCATAAAAACGTTCTAATAATGAGAATAATGTCGTTTTCCCGCTACCACTTGGCCCTACGATTGCTGTTACTTTTCCTGATTCAATTGTAAAATCAATATTCTTTAACACTTGCTCTTCTTCGTTATACTCGAAATGTACATTTTCAAGAACGATTGGCTGCTTTGCATCTGTAACCTTCACACCCGTTTCATGGTCTTCTACTTCATATTCTAAAATTGTATTAATTCTTTCCGTTGCACCAATTGCCTTCTGGAATTGTGTAAAGAACATAGATAATTGACTCATTGGCATTATAATTTGAACTAAATATAAAATAAACGCTACAAGTTCACCTGTTGTTAATGCACCGCTAGAAACACGCATTCCACCATAACCTACGATAATAACAAGCAATGCCATTAAAACAAACGACATCACTGGTGAAATTAACGCTTGCACTTTACCTTCTTTCAAACCAAATTGCAATAGCTTTCCAATACCTTTATTTCCAGTTTCATATTCCCTTTTTTCTGTGTTCGAAGATTTTACTAAACGAATTTCTGATAATACTTGCGTTAATACACTAGTAAAAGAAGCCGTTTCATCTTGAAGTGCTTTTGAAATCTTATACATTTTTCGTCCAAGCGGAACTAAAATGAGTACCGATAATGGAATAACTGTTAAAAGTAAAAGTGTCATTTTCCAATCTAAAACAAATAATACAATTAATGATCCGACGATTGAAATCCCGCCTGTTAATAAGTTTGACAAATGCTCAGAAATTAACGTTTTAACAACTCCTGTATCATTTGTCATACGGCTAATTGTATCGCCTGTTCTATTTTGATCATAATAAGTTACCGGTAAAATAAGCACCTTTTTCCACAAACGTTCTCTCAGTCCAGCTACAATCTTCTGCCCAATATAATTTAGTAAATATATAGACAACCCTGCAGCTATAGTTTGCATAATAAAGAATGCAACTAGCCCAACAATTTGTCCTGTACCTATTGACGCAAGTGAAAAATTATCTACTAACCCTTTCGTTAACATCGGAATAAATAAACTTGCTCCTGTAGAAAGCAAACTCATGAATAACGCAAAAATTAATATCCCTTTCGGAGGATTTGTATCTTGAATAAGGCGTAAAAACTGCCTCCAGCTCCCTTTTTTCTTCATTTCATTTTTAACTTCCATTACGTTCATCTCCTCGTGTTAAACCAAACTGTTCTTTCTAAAAGTAGAATACAATACGAATGTAAACTGAATGTAAACACACTTTTTCTGTTTTTACAAAATATACATACAAACGTATCTTTACAACAGATATAAACATCTGATATTATTACCTAGTGCTAAATATTATTCTATGTGAATGATAAATAATCAATTTACAATACTATATAAACCTCCCGTTATTGAAAGGAGTATCCTTTTTGCAAACAAATATACATTCCGAAAAGGAAACAATTATTTTTATTCATGGATTAGTCGGCAATCGTCGCGCCTTCAAAAAAGAGCATAAACGATTTTCCTCCTCTTACAACGTTATTACTTATGACTTATTAGGTCACGGCGATGATAAAGGAGAAGCAATCGAATTTTCATTACAGCGTCTCGTAGATCAATTATTGAATTTATACGAAAAAGAAGGCATTAAAAAAGCCCATATTTGCGCTTTAAGCTACGGCTGTTATATTTCTACTATTTTTGCACAAATGCATCCAGAAAAAGTATTAAGCATTTGTCATATCGGTGGGCATTATAATAATCCATCCCTTTTATATAACGTATTTCAAAAATTTTGGGAGAAGCGAGGAGACGATTACTCTAAATGGCTTTCTCAATACGCAAATACCATTTTTCCAAGTGGCATACTAAAGGCTAATCCGTTCGCAGTCATCTCAAGAAATATTTATTACCGTTTTGGATTGCAATTACATTCATCAATTATTGCCCAATCATTACGACACCGATTAGAATTCGATTTGAAATCTAAATTAAAATCACTTCCCCACCCTATTCTATGGGTAATGGGTGAACATGATCATCTCTATAAATCTTGCCTTTTTGATTTAAAGGCTATTCTTCCAAACGTTTTATATAAAGAAATACCGTTTGCAGGACATGCAGCTAACTTGTTTCGCCCGAACTACTTCCATGACCTATACGCTCGATTTTTAAATGGGAAGTTACAGTAAAACTACTATATTCCCAGTTTATTCAACTATAAAAAGGCTTCCCAAGTTTCCCTGGAAAGCCTTTTCTCTATACGAAAAGTATATAAACTACTTTTTCTTAGTATGCTTTTGTGTAACCTAATAGGTGCTTGCTCCAGTAAGAGTTACTTACAGAACTAATACGTACACCAGTTGCATCAGTTTCTGCACTAATGAACTGACCGTTTCCTAAGTAAACGCCCATGTGAGAAGGACCTGATTTATAAGTATTTTGGAAGTATACTAAATCACCTGGTTGTGGATTGCTAGTTTTTGTTTTAGAGCTCCAGTATCCAGCAACTGTTTGACGAGCACCTTTGTGACCAGTTTGATTTAATACGTAGTGAATGAATCCACTGCAGTCAAAACCAGCAGGTGTTGTACCAGCAGTTCTGTATGGTGAACCATTTAAAGATCTAGCGAATCCAGCGATTGAAGATGTATCTCCACCTGTTGTTGGTTTTTGTACGTCTTTACCTGGTTGCTTAACGTTATTTGTAACGTTATTGTTATTTGTAACGTTGTTTACTCCGCCTTTTACAAACTTAACGAAGTCTGCACTTACGTAACCTGTACGGCCGTTATGGTTAATTTTGTACCAACCATTTTCAGCGCCAGTAACGTTTAATACTGTACCGTTTGTTACACCACCGATTACAGCGTTGTATGTAGCTGGGCCTGTACGTACTTTTAAAGCACCAGTGTTAACAACATAAGAACCACCAGTTTGAACTGTAGTAGTATTGTTGTTGTTTGTAGTTGGTTGTTTTGTTTCGTTAGATACAGCAGAACCACCTTTTGTTACGAAGTCTTTGCTTACGTATCCAGTTCCACCATTGAAGTTGATTTTAAACCAATCTTGTACTTCTCCAACAACTTGTACTGTTTTACCTTTATTTACAGAGCCTAATACTGTATGAGATGTACTTGGGCCTGTACGTACGTTTAGTGAAGAAACGTTTACTGTGTAAGTACCAGTTCCTTGTTGAACAGTAGTTCCTGTTTTACCACCAGTCGTTACGAAGTCACCACTTACATAACCAGTTTGACCGTTTACAGTTACTTTGAACCAACCGTTTTCTTGTCCAATTACTTGTAGTACTTGACCTGATTTCACTTTAGAAATGACGTTATGTCCTGTACCAGCACCTGAACGAACATTTAATACATCAGCAGTTACTGTGTATTTTAAGTCAGATTTTGTTTCTACAGTTTTTGTTTCAGTTACAGTCGTTTGATTTTGATTTTGTCCATTAATTTCTTTTAGCGCCTCGTTTGAAACTTGTGCCTGAGCAGAATCCATACCTGGAACTGCAACACCCACTACAGAAGCTGCTGCTAAACCTGCAATTACTTTTTTCATAAGTTGTCTTTACTTCCTTTCCCTACTATCCTCTTAAAAAAAACTTATAAACTTAATACTTTACAATATTATCAAAGTAAAATATTCATTAAGTTCCATTTTTTAACAAGAGTTTTATTTTTCACACAGAGTTCATTTTAAACGAACGAAGTGAATTCCGTGTGAACTTCATGTGAACTTTACCATTAAACTCACTGTTTTTGCAATGTTTTTTTCAAATTCCTTATGTATTTCATTGAAATTTCGACATTCCATTCATTATCTTAATATACATTCCCCTATATACTCCGAAAACCTCTATTAATCTAATGCCATGCAAAGAATGTGTTTCCTAGTAAAGTTCTTTCTATGAAGCATACTCTTATCATGACAAAAAATGCTTTTTTTATCAATAGCATAATATTTTTAGAAAACTATTTTTGATACCATCTATCGCTTTTAAAAGATTTGACGATTTGTAAGATTTAACTTCAAAAATTCTGTTTTAATTTGACGAAAACACACATTCCGCCACCTATTTTTACTAACTATGGAATTTTCAGGATATTTATATTATCATATATAACGTGGTATCTTAATCCATACAAATATGATCCACCCTAGCCGGAAACCAATCGAACTTTTACAAGTCGGTATTCTCCACTTAGCGTTAAATTTGGAGATGGAAGTCATATTGGCCGCAAATATCGGGATTAAAGAAGGAGGTGTATTTATGCATAACATAATAGATAATCCTATAAATAAAAATATAGAACTGTACTATGCTTTTTTTCAATTCGTATCAATTCTTACCTTACAAAAAATATCAACTATTGAAACACGTAAAAACGAATTAAAAAATCAAATGAAAAATTCCTATCAAAAAGATCCTTATTACTTATAAAAAGGTGAACAGAATTATAATTCTGTTCACCTTTTTATCCCGCTATTCGCCAGGCAGTAAGACCCCCACCTCAAAATTCAGCGAAAGCAAAGAAGTTAGGTGGGGGACGGGCTGATAATCAGCGGAGGATGAACAACATCACCACTGATTAAAGTTTCACTTTATCGTCCCTACACTATTTATAAATTTTCACACGAGTTTCTAATGGTTGGTATTCTTTTTTACCTGCAGGTACAACCGGTTTACCAAACGGCATTTGCGCAATGAGCTTCCAATTTCCTGGAACTTCCCATTCTTTTCTCACTTCTTCATCAATTAATGGATTGTAATGTTGTAATGTAGCACCAAATCCTTCAATTTCTAAAGCTGTCCAAATTGCAAATTGTAACATTCCAGAGGATTGCTGAGACCACATTGGGAAGTTCTCTTTGTATAATGAAAATTTCCCTTGCAGTTCTTCTACCACTTGACTATCTTCGAAGTATAGAACCGTTCCATAACCACTTTTAAATGCATTCATTTTTTCTTCAGTAGAGGCGAAGTTATTTTCAGGCACAATTTTTCGTAACGTTTCTTTCGTAATATCCCATAACTTATCGTGTTGTTCTCCAAGCAAGACGACAACGCGAGCGCTCTGAGAGTTAAAAGCTGAAGGTGTATGTTTTACAGCATGATAAATCACTTCTTGAATTTTTTCATCAGAAACTACTTGCTCTTTACTAATCGCATAAATAGATCTTCTGTCTTCAATTGCTGAGTAAAAATCTTTTGCCATCATAATTCCCTCCAATTTTCATTTGAGGCTTTTTCATATGTACACATCATATGCCCCTCAAAACTTATCATTAATAAGTTTCTAACTTTATAATATAAACAAACAATAATAAACTCAAATAATAACACTCATATTTTTTACCCTTTTACTTTCTTAGTGCTAAAAAATAAAAGGCAATTTATTGTTACCGATAGTGAGTAACAACAAATTACCTTTCTTATATGATGATACAACTCAATATTTTACTTAATTAACTAAGCTAAACGCATAAGACATTAGCTTATTCGTCTCTGTAAAACGCTTCGTTTTACCTTTTGTTCCCATAACAACTGTAATAATACGAGTATCACCTTGTTTGGCTGTACCCGTAAAACAATACCCCGCGCTATCTGTAAATCCTGTTTTTAATCCGTCGATTCCTTCTATATATAAAGCTTTATTATTTTTGTTTAACATATCATTTGTACTGATAACATTAATATTATTGAATGCTAACTGACTTTGACGTAAGTGAGTCACTTCTAATATTTCTGGATAATCTTTTATAAGATTATACGCCAATTTTGCTACATCACCAGCCGTCATTTTTGTTTCACTTCCATCTGGCTCTTGTAATCCAGAAGCATTTGCAAATTTAGCATGTTCCGACATTTTTAACTGTTTCGCTTTTGCATCCATAAGCTGAACGAAATCTTTCTCCGATTTTGCCATATGTTCTGCTAAAGCCACAGCTGAATTATTAGCTGACTCAATCATTAATGCATGATATAAATCTTTAACAGTTAATGTGTCATTAACTTGTACTGGGATTCTCGCTCCCTCTGTTTGTGCAGCCTTCGCACTCATTTTAACTGGATCTTCCCAGCGAACTTTACCGTTATGTATACTCTCTAGTAGGAGATACGCTGTCATCATCTTAGACATACTTGCTGGCGCAAAAGCCTCATTTTCATTATGTTGATAAATAATATCTCCATTACTCGCATCAATAATCATAGCTGCTTTTGCATCAATTTCCGGTGGTATGTACTTTGGTGGGACTACTTTTTCAACTAATCCTGTTTTAGGTAGTTCTGCCACTTGTAAAGGTTGTCCCTCTATACTTGTTGCACTCTTTTGAGTTCCTTGGAATAAGAACCAACATATCCCTAAAACAATGACTAATAGGACTGTCAGCCTTCCCCATTTTAACCGCTTCATTTCAAAACTCCTTTAACAAACCTTTTATACACTCACATTTAACCATAACAACTTTCCCTTTATATCGTCAAGGTAAAAAGCATATTTATTCATCTACAGCAATTATTATTTCAATGCATGTATGTTACAATAACAATACCGAAATATAAGAATATCCAATGATAAATCCTTATGAATAAAACTATTAATAGAAGGGATTCATACAAATGCCACTTCCAAAATCATTAAAATACGGAGACACAATTGGGATTTACTCACCTTCTTCTCCAGTAACCTACACTTCTCCTAAAAGATTTGAACGAGCGAAATCTTACTTACAACAGAAAGGATTTCATATATTAGAAGGTTCACTAACAGGTCGATATGATTATTATCGTTCGGGTAGTATACAAGAGCGTGCTGAGGAACTAAATGCTTTAATAAGAAATCCTAATGTTTCTTGTATCATGTCAACAATTGGTGGCATGAATTCAAATTCCTTATTACCTTATATTGATTATGATGCTTTTCTAAATAACCCTAAAATAATGATTGGGTATTCAGATGCAACTGCTTTATTACTAGGAATTTACACCAAAACAGGAATACCTACATTTTATGGACCAGCTCTCGTCCCTTCTTTTGGCGAATTTGAACCTTTTGTTGATTGCACATATAAATATTTTGCTGAAACTTTACTACATGATCATTCTCTTCCTTATCATATAAAACAACCATTATTTTGGTCAGATGAATTTATTAATTGGGAAGAAAAGACGAAGGAGAAAGAACTTCGTCCAAACGATTGGATTTCAGTAATTGACGGAAAAGCTACTGGACGTATTATTGGCGGGAATTTAAACACGATACAAGGAATTTGGGGTAGCCCTTATATGCCACATATTCAAGAGGGTGACATTCTCTTTATTGAGGACAGTTCAAAAGATTCAGCTACTATCGAAAGAAGCTTTTCATTCCTTAAAATTAACGGTGTATTCGATAAAATTTCAGGTATCATTCTTGGAAAACATGAGCAATTTGATCATTGTGGTACAAATCGAAAACCTTTTGAAATACTATTAGAAGTACTTCAAAATCAAAGAATTCCTTTTCTAGCAGACTTCGATTGTTGCCATACACATCCAATGATTACCATACCTATCGGTGTTCAAGTAGAGTTGGATGCAACAAATAAAACAATACATATTATAGAATCTTGGAAAAAATGAATACATGGCTTTTATTGTTTTACAATAAAAGCCATGATACTATATAATTTGGAATGTGAAAGATTAAACTAAATACGTTCCAATATCTATCATTAGAAAAATTAGGTATAAATATATATTTATATGCAAAAGAGAGTGAATAAATGAAACCAACTATTAAAAATTACTTATTTTTACATGTAGCTTTTTTGATATATTCTATCATTATGGTTTACATGAAATGGGCGGCTAAATTCCCCATTGCTTCCATCTCATTTTTTATTGCTTATTTCGGACTAGTTATACTTTTATTTGGATATGCAATTTTATGGCAACAAGTAATTAAACATTTCGAAATATCAAAAGCATATTCACATCGCGGGATTATTATACTATGGTCAATGCTTTGGTCAGTATTTCTATTTGGAGATACGATTCAGTGGAATCATTTACTTGGTGCAGCTATTATTATCGTCGGAATTGTGGTGGTGACAAAAGATGAATAGTTATATGTTATTATTTATTTTCGGGATAATTTTAGCTAATTATTCACAAATATTATTAAAAAAAGCTACTTTGCAACAATACGATTCTAGAATAAAAGAATATGTGAATCCTTATGTTATTATTGGCTACTCTTTATTTGTAATTAACGCTGGATTAAATGTTATCGCCATGAAGGGAATGGCATTAAAACAAGCATCAGCATTAGAATCCTTAAGTTATATCATCATATTAATTTTCGGTTGGTATTTCCTAGGAGAAAAAATAACGAAACGTAAACTCATCGGCAACATGATTATTATCATTGGTGTAATCGTTTATTGTATCCAATAGTAAAAGGCTCCATTTATCACAAACGGAGCCTTTTACTATTGACCTAAATTTTGCACCTTATCTTTCAAATCTCGAACTTGATCTACCGTCTGCATAAGCTCAGAGTTTTTAAACTCTTCTACATTCACCTTCCCTTCTTCTATCTTTGTCATCGCCGTATCAATTAATATATTTAACTTTTCGTTATATCCGACGATTTGCTGATGAAGATCCTTTGCTACATCCGGCGGTGTTAATTCATTGAAAGCGGGTATATCTTGTTTAATTTCACTAAGCTTCGTTTCTAATTCTTTTCGAGCTTCGCTATCATTAACAGCCTTTTCAGCTAATGCTGGTGCATCATTTGCAAAGGCACTTATTTCATTTACATAGTCTGTCGCTTTTTGAGCATAATCTATGGAGTTCTTTCCTTGTTCTACTAGTGAACATCCCATTAAGCCAATTGTAACTATAATCGAAAGTAACATTGTTTTTGTAAACTTCATGTTTTCCTCCTAAATAATTATCATTCTTTTATACATTTTCTTCTTATACACTTCATTACAGCACACGCTATTTTCTACTCTTCCTTCATTATACATTCTAGAAGAACCACTCTTCTCCTGTTTTGCATATACATTGAGAAATATATCGTTATTTTCCATTTTTATTTTTCTACAGTCCTATATAACTCAAAACAAAGAGTATACCTACCCTTTCATAATTTCCTTTGAAATCCAAAAAACAGATTTACTTACATATGAGTAGATCTGTTTTTTGGAGAATCATTTATGCTCTTACATGACCAATAACTGTTACTACTTCAATTTCTATATGTACACTAATAATATCTTCTATAATGTCTGTATATCCTTGACCTAGAGGTGTTCCGTAATGTAATACAATCTCTTTTTTTTCATAAACTGACTTCGGCACAGTAAAAATAAATTTCCTCATATTCCGTTCATCAGCAGGCTCCATAATTAAAACAATGCCATCCTCTTCAAACATAGAATCACACCTTCCAACAATCCTTTCACTATGGCTCAGTATTGCCTTAAACAGATAGATTTTAAACACTCTTTCTAGTGAAAAAAACACAAACCTTGAACTTTCAAGAATTTGTGTTTTTCATTGCGTATTTATATTCCTTTATCAAGTTCATACAACTTTCGATACTTCTCATTTTCTTTCAGAAGTTGTTCATGACTCCCTTGCATCACAATTTTACCACGATCAAGGAATATAACTTCATCTACATGTTCAATTCCTACAAGATGGTGCGTAATCCAAATTACTGTCTTTTCTTCCGTTGCAGAAAACATTGTTTCTATTAAAGATAATTCTGTCTTTGGATCTAAGCCTATCGTCGGCTCATCAAGTACAATGATTGGTGCTTCTTGCATGAGCGTTCTAGCAAAAGCAACTCGTTGTCTCTCCCCGCCAGAAAACCTTTTTCCCATTTCATGCATTTTTGTTTGTAATCCATCTGGAAGAGTAGCAATATGCGAAGCTAACTGTGCTTTCTCTAAAGCTTTCCATATCTCTTCATCCGTAGCTTCTGCTTTACCGATTCGCACATTATTTCCAATTGTCGTATCGAATAAATGCGGCTTTTGATTTAATACAGAAATATATTTTGATAAAAGATTCGTATGAGCATGTTCACTATTTAATAAAACTTCACCATGTAACGGACTTAGCGCACCTGTTAACAATTTTAACACAGTAGATTTCCCTGTTCCGCTTCTTCCTAAAATGGCGATTTTCTTTCCTGCTTTTATTTGTAGTGATACTTCTTTCAATACGAATTCATTACTATCTGGGTAACTATACGATACATGATTTAATTCAATGTCTATATGTTTAGATACAGCATAATCTTTATCCCCATGTAATTCCTTTTCATCGTGTAAAACATCGTTATCTTCTATTTGATTTAGACGACGAACAGATTCTACATATGATGGAATTCGATCAATAGCATCAGCAAAAGGAATTAACGCATTAGTGACAGATAACGTCATTAAGACGAAAGCCGCAATAACGGTAGGTGCAATTTGTTCACTTGCCGCCTCATTTCCAGTCCATATGATCATTGAAATAACTACAATCCCTACTACTAATTGAATAATACTGTCCCGAATATGATTCCAGCGTTTCATTCTTTTTTCCGTTTGTAACAACTGCGCATCTTGTTCTACATACTTATGAATGAATTCATCTTTTCTACCACTTGCTTGCCAATCAGATAATCCAAAAACTGCGTCTGTTAGTTGTTGATACAAACGGTTTCTTCCTTGTTTTAAAGTAACATGATGTCGCTTCATTAAAAGTAATGATACAAATGGAAGAAGAAAGACGATAATCGCTAACATACACCCTGCAATAAGTGCGAACACTACGTCAAATGCACTGATAACAAGTACGAATATGCTATATACAACTAATGCTAATATGCTAGGAAATATTGTACGTAAATATAGGTTTTGCAAATGCTCTATATCTTCGGATAACACCCCTAACATATCGCCCGTTTGAAAGCGCGAACGGAAAAATAACGCCTGCGGTTCTACTATTCTATATAGTTTCGTTCTCATTTTTTCTAAAATGCGTAATACGACATCGTGTCCAACTAAACGCTCTAAATAATGAAATACCGCTTGCCCTATACTAAACGCACGTGTTGCAACTATAGGAACATATACAGCCATTACATTTTCTGGTCTAAGAGCAGATTTAGAGATTAAATAACCTGAAATGAAAAGTAACATCGCACCTGAACTAACTCCAAGAAGACCAAGGAAAATAGTTACAGTCATTCTACCTTTATTTTGCTGTATATAAGGTTTAATCCAGTTACTCATCTCTATTCCCTCTCTTTCCTATGAAAATGTAATGCCTCATTCTTTAAAAGCTCTTCATACGTTCCACTTTCTATCATTTTCCCATTATTTAAAACAAGAATATGATTCATCTGTTTCATCCAGTGAAGACGATGCGTTGCAAGAAATACTAACTTACCTTCAAACAGACGTAACATCGCTTGCTTTATTTCAAATTCAGTTTCTATATCAAGATGTGCCGTAGGCTCGTCTAATAAAATAATTGGCTTTTTACTTAAAAGTGCACGCGCCATAGCAACACGTTGTTCTTGCCCGCCACTAAGCATACGTCCACCTTCTCCAATTTTTTCATACATTCCGTTCGGAAGCGATGTAACAAGTGAACGTAGACCAACTTCATTAATAACTCTTTCCACTTCTTCATCCGTTGTATTTGTTTCGTAAAAACAAATGTTATCTTTTAATGAAAGCGGGAAAATATAAGATTGCTGCGGAATATAAGCAATATTCTTTTGCCACTCTTCACGAGTAGATCCATCAATTTCCACACCATTTACAATCATCTTTCCAGCTGAAGGAGTTAAAAATCCTGCTAATACGTCGATTAACGTTGATTTCCCTGCCCCACTTTCACCAATTACACCTATGGCGCCAGTGCCTTTCCAAGTAAAGTCAATTCCCTCTAATATAGCTTTTTCAGATTCATTACTATTTACTTTTACATCATGTAATTTCAAGCTACTAGTTGAATTCCATATTAAGTCTACATTAGATTCTTTCTTTCCTATTTCTTTTTGTTGCTGTAAAATCTCTTCTATTTGCTCCATTGCCAATTGTCCATCTAACGTAGCATGATAATTCGCTCCAACTTGTTTAATCGGTAAGAAGTATTCCGGAGCTAAAATTAAAATCGTAAGGGCCGGCAATAGGACAATCGTCCCGTCTATTAAACGTATCCCTAATCCGACTGCCACAAATGCGATTGATAAACTCGTAAAGAAATCTAATGCAAAAGAAGAAAGAAAAGCAACTCGCAAAGTACGCATCGTTGCTTTTCTATATCTTTTACTTACTTTTTCAATCTTTCCTTCGTGCTGTTCACTTTTACCTAAATACTTTAATGTTTCTAACCCTTTTAACGTATCTACAAAATGATTAGAAAGCACACGATATGTCTCATACTGACTATCCGCCATTTTCTGCGCTGCTAATCCTAGTAGAATCATAAATATGATAACGATAGGAATCGTTACAACTAAAATGATTCCAGACTCAATATCTAGCGTAAAAACATATAGTACAATTAGCCCCGGTACGATACTACTTCGTATCATTTTAGGAATTGTTAATTCAATATATGTTTTAAATTTCTCAATACCTTCTATCGATAAGGTAACCAGATGACCTGTTCCAGCAGTTTGAACATACCGTGGACCTAACGTGAAATACGCCTCTATTAATTGTTTCCTCAGTAGCGCCCCTGTTTTTTCCGCAAAACGTTCCACTAGTATTTGTGATACTCTAACTAGCATGTGACGTACTGCAAACATGATTCCAAAATAAATCGTTTCATTTAACACAGATTGCACTGTTTCTCCCTGAAATAAAAACGTAATAGCCTTCGCTAAAAACACTGTTTGTGCAATAATACTAAAAGCTTCTAAAATGCTAATGATTGTTAATACTACATATAAAACTCGGCTACCAGGATACGACGGAAGTCCTCTTTTTCTTTTCATTAGTACTCCAAATCTTTATCTGACTTAACAGGTTGTCTAAACACATAGAAACTCCATATTTGACTTCCCAAAACAAATGGCAATATAGCAATTGAAAAATACGTCATCAGTTTTAGTGCATATTCTCCTGATGCTGCATTATAAATTGTCAAATCGTATATTGACCCTAACGAGCTAATTAAGACACGTGGGAACATGCCAGCAAACACACTTGCACTCAGTAAAATGATTGTTAAACTTGTCATAAAGAAAGCCCAACCATCTCTTCTTCTTTTATTTAATAATGTTGACACACATAACGCTACAAAAGCTCCGATTGGAACCATAATCCACTCTGTACCATGACCAGTGAAAATATCTGTTTTCCATAACCCTACACCGGCAAAAATAAGAAGTGCTATAATTGCGAGCGGTGCAATTTTCAACGAGGCAATACGTGCACGTTCTCTTAACTTACCAGTTGTACGTATAGTAAGGAACTGCAATCCGTGAACAATACATAGCAGAAGGAACATAACTCCTCCAAGTAATGCAAATGGATGAAGTAATTGTAAGAATCCCCCTACAGCATTTTTTGTCTCATCAATTGGAATACCTACCATAAAGTTAGTAATGGCAACTCCCCAAAGGATAGGTGGTAGTAAACTTCCTAAAAACATACCCCAATCCCAAAAACCTTTCCATTTATGATTATCTATTTTCGCACGGAATTTAAAGGAAACACCTCTTATAATTAAAGCAAGAAGCATAAATACAAACGGAATGTAAAACCCGCTAAATAAAGTTGCATACCAGTGCGGGAATGCCGCGAACATAGCGCCACCTGCACAAACAAGCCATACTTCATTCGCGTGCCAAAATGGACCAATTGTATTTAAGTATATTCTTTTCTCTAAATCGTTTTCCCCTAAAAACCTTGAAACTATACCTACACCGAAATCGAAACCTTCAAGTACAAAGAAGCCTACGAATAAAATGGCAATAATGATAAACCACAACTCATTAAGAGATAACATACTCTTCCTCCTTATCAAATGGATCATGGCTTTGAGAATCCTGTTTCATTTTCTTATTCTCATGACCTTTAATGATACGAACGAATAAGTAAACAGTAATTCCACCTATAATTAAATATAGTGATGTGAATGAAACTAAAGAGAATAATACTTCTCCGAACGTAACATTTGGAGATACAGCATCTTCCGTTTTCATAACACCGAAAACTACCCAAGGTTGACGTCCCATTTCAGTCATAATCCATCCTACTGTGTTACCGATAAACGGTAGTGAAATTGCATACACCATTAATTTTAAATACCAAGTTTTTTCAGCTAATCGATCTTTTCTTGATAAGAACCATCCGTACGCTCCTAGAAGAAGCATAAATGTTCCACTCATTACCATCGCTCTAAAACTCCAAAACATAGTGTGTACTGGCGGAATATAATCTCCAGGTCCATATTTTTCTTCATATTGCTTTTGAATTTGATTCATCCCTTCAACTTGACCGCTAAATTTATCAAATGATAATAGACTTAGCATATAAGGGATTTGAATTTCAAACGCATTTTCTTTCTTCTCTGCATCAATTTTTGCAAATACTGTAAATGGCGCTGGATCCTCACTCGTATTCCATAACGCTTCAGCTGCCGCCATTTTCATTGGGTGTGTCTTAATTAATTGTTGTGCTTGTGCATGACCAAAGAATAATACTAGCGCAGTTGTAAGTGTTCCAACAATGATAGAAATGCGGAACGATTTTTTAAACACTTCGGTCTCTTGAGCTTTCGTTATTTTCCATGCACTCACACCTGCAATAAAGAATGCACCAGTTGCAATTGCCGCTGTAATTGTATGCGGGAATTGTACCCATAATTGTGGATTTTGAATGATCGCTAAGAAATCATTCATTTGTGCACGTCCATCTGCTGCCATTTCATATCCTACTGGCGATTGCATAAATGCACTTGCAGTTAAAATCCAAAATGCTGATAACATTGTTCCAATTGAAAGAAGCCAAATACATAAAAGGTGAATTCGCTTCGGTAATTTATCCTCACCGAATACCCATAAACCTAAAAATGTAGATTCAATGAAAAATGCTAATAAACCTTCAATAGCAAGTGATGGACCAAACACATCACCTACGAAACGTGAATAGGTTGACCAGTTCATACCAAACTGGAATTCTTGTAGAATACCAGTTACTACACCTACCGCAAAGTTAACAAGGAATATTTGTGTCCAAAACTTCGTCATCTTCTTATAAATTTCTTGTCCCTTTACTACATATAACGTTTGCATTAATGCAATAATAAAAGCTAAACCAATAGACAGCGGAACAAAAAAGTAATGGAAAATCGTTGTTGATGCGAACTGTATTCGTGCCAATTCGAGCGTTTCCATACTACAATCACTTCCTTCATAGTTTTTATAATAAAAGTTAATTGAGCAATCTTATCAAACTCAATTATTAAGAAATACGAAAAGACAAAAACATTTTGTATGTATTGTCGAAAAATATGAAGTTTCAGTTTTTCAAACTATTGTAATGCTATTTTTTACCTTTTCACTATTTCTGTAGTGTTTTATCCGTTAATCGAATTGTATAATATACCTGCATAGTAAATTCAGCTGATTTTTGACGTATTATTGACATCATTTTGTCTGAAATATGTCTTTTGTCATTTTTTTGAATTAGATTTTTTCATTAATAAAATGTATTTTTTTAATATAATACTTACTTTTATCTCAATAAAATAATCACTTTTCTCTTCATACACTTGACTTTCACGAGAAAAAATGTCCTCTTAAGCAACGAAGAATTCAGTTTGTCTTTTGTCAAGAGAAAAATATATTTCCAAAATTCAAACACGAAATAATGTTATTCAAAAATAGAAAATATCATCCCTTCTTTCTAGACTGAAAATTTATTTTTTCATTTTTTCAAACTAAATTCGTACATAAAAAATACCGAGAATCGATTAGACTCTCGGTATTTTTTAAATTATTTTGCTGTATATTTTCTAACAGTTGGTAAAATTTCAGTAGCAATTAATTCGATGTTTTTTTCAATCTTATTAAGTGGTACACCACCAAAATCAATTTGTGCCATAAAACGTTGTTGCCCAAACAATTCATATTGGTAAAGCATTTTTTCAATAATTTGTTGCGGGCTACCAACCATTAATGCGTCACGATAATCTACTGCATTTGTAAATTGTTGCTTCGGATACCCACCACCACGCAGTGTAAGCATACCAGCATTAATATGAGGATAGTATTCATTAAATGCATCTTGTGAATTTTTTGCTGTATAAAATAAACTTGTCGTTGCAACTGGTAAACTTGCTGGATTAAATCCACTTTGCGCCGCAGCCTCACGGTAAGCATCTACTGATCCTTTAAAGTTAATAGCTGGACCACCTAGTGTTGTTATCATCATTGGTACGCCCGCACGTCCTGCTTTAATCGCACTAGCTGGCGGGCCACCAACTGCACGCCAAATTGGTAAGTTATTATTTTTCGCTCTTGGAATAACCGATGCGTATGCAAGTGGTGCTCTGAACTGTCCATTCCAAGTTACATGTTCCTCGTTATTAATTTTCAATAAAAGTTCCATCTTCTCTTCAAATAATTCTTCATAATCATTCACGTCATAACCAAGTAAACTATATCCCCCAATACGAGATCCACGACCAGCCACGATTTCTGCACGTCCATTAGAAATTAAGTCAATTGTAGCAAAATCCTCATATACTCGTACCGGATCAGATGTACTTATTATCGTTGCTGAACTTGCAATTTTTATATTTTGTGTAGCTTGTGCAATAGCTCCTAAAATAACGGTATGAGCTTGCGTTGTAAAATGTGTTTGATGGCTTTCACCGACAGCAAATACATCAAGGCCAGCTTGATCCGCTAACTTAGATGTTTCAATTAACTCATGAATTCTTTGTTCAGCGCTAATTTTATCTCCGTTATGTGGATTTAAAACATGGTCCCCAATTGAATATAATCCAAACTCCATTCCTTTACTTGGATCCATACGGTATTTTTCCATAGTTGATCTCTCCTTTAATTAAGTCATATTAATTTTCTTCAACTAACCATCAATTGACTAGTCAATTGATAATGTAAAAAAAATTACTCTTGCGGTAATTCTTTTTTTTCACTGTGTTTATGCACTTTCGTCATTAGCTCGTATAATATTTTCTGCTCTTCTTCATTTAATACATCATCAAAAAACGAAGATTGAAATGCAAGCTGCTCTGGCAGTGCTTTTTCTAAAGCTGCTTCCCCTTGCTCTGTAAGACTAATTGTTTTCGTTTTCCAATCTTGTTTTCGTACTATATATCCTTCTTTTTCAAGACGAGTTAACATTCGAGAAATACCACCTTGAGTAACAGTTACCTTTTCAGCTAACTCCATTTGCGTTAGTGGTTGATACGTACGTATTTGCAAAAGCACATCAAATTGAGCTGTCGTTAAATCAAAACGTTTTAAAAACTCATTTGACATCTGATTACTTTGGTTCGTAAATCGTATTAAACGTAACCATATTAATGATCCTATCGTATTATCACGCATGTTTGATCACTTCCTATTGTGAATCTTACTATCACTTTACTACGCAAGTGATAAAAAAGCAAGAGAAAACGCGAAAAATATCTCATTAGAGTATTACATAAATAACGATAAGAAAGAATTCATGTTTAAATGAATTCTTTCTTATCGTTATTCTTAACTTTCCATTTCATTCATTGCTATATGTAAAGCTCCCACTGCTTTCGGCCAACCAGCATAAAAAGCCATATGTGTTATTAATGCAATCATTTCATTTTCTTTAATTCCATTTTGTTTGGCCAGTCGCAAATGAAATGGTAATTGTTCTGTCTGATTCAGACTAATTAGTGCCGCCACTGTACATAGACTTCTTTCTCTTAATGTTAAAGTGGCATCCCGCCACACTTCCTCGAACAATATCTCTTCACTATAACGAGCAAATGCAGGTGCCTTTTCTCTCATTTTCTCTTGAATACAATATTCAATGGACTCATTCATCATTTCACTCCCCCTTTACTTTTACCAATTGTGCCACTCCTTGACCAAATGACCAATTTTCAGCAGCTATCTCATTTAGCGTAATAAAAATATCTGCAATTTTTATACCGGAGCATTCAGAAACCTTCGAGGATATCGATTGATACAGATCACTTTTCTGTTTTATCGTTCTCCCCGGTCCACATGTAATAGAAACATACATCATATTCTCTGTTCTCTTTTCTCCTCTTTCTAATAAATAATATGGATTATATAAAAAGTGATTTTGCGAGTAAGATAAAAACAGTTGAAAATAATCATTTTCAGGGATGTTAAAATGTTCAATTAATGAAAGATGAATACATTCACCTATCTTTTTGATTTCTTCTTTATTTAATTTATTTTCATAATAATAAACGTTCACAAAAGGCATACATTTTCAGTCCTTTTCTTAAACTTCAACAAATTTCCATCGTGAAATGTGCAAAATCTCATATACTGTAACATCTTTATTCGTTACCATGTCAGGCTTTTCTTCATAAAAATTAAACTGACTATACCTCCATTTATCTGGATTATAAACTATTACATTGCCTAAACACTTTTCTATATTTTGTACATATTCATTCATCGTTTTTAATTGAGTCCCCCTCAGTGAATTACTTTGAGAAATACTCCCCACGTATTCAATAACATATTTACTTTTTTTAAAATCATCACTTAAATTAACAACTAATGGAACACCTATATTTATTTGTTGCCATCCAAAAGATTGTAAAATATTATCGTAATATCCTTCAAAAATAAATTTGTTCATTCCTTCATAGCCATTCCAAATATATAAAGGTGCATAACAGTTATAGAAATTCCCGTCTTTACCTGCCTCGGTAATTAAATATGCTTTGAAATTTAATTCTTGAAAACCATCCGTTTTATGCCCATTTTCCTTTACCCTTTTTTTAATGATCTCCATATCATAATCCTTTGGCAACATGACCTTATATTTCATTCCAATCATATTTATCACTCACTTTCTATCTTATATACACAATGATAAACCGATGATTGACTACCGTAAAATAGCTATAAATTATGTTTGATATCATTTATAATGATATCGTATAAGGGGCTGTGATAAATGGAAATAAATGATCTTATTATATTCAAAACTGTAGCTAGTGAAGGTTCTATTAGTAAAGCTGCTAAAGAGTTAGGATATGTTCAGCCAAACGTAACTGAGCGAATCAAAAAATTAGAACAAGAATTAGAAACTCCTTTACTACATAGAGATAACAAAGGCGTTTCCTTATTACCTTCTGGTGACATTTTATTAGACTACACGAATCAAATATTAACTTTAGTAGAAGAAGCGAAAGATAAAATTAAAATGAATGGTTCTTATTATATAATCGCGACGTCACAATCTATTTTGACTAATTATGTAAGCAAGCGCATTAAAGAAAATTTCAGGAATTATCAAATATATGTAGAAAATAGTAGTCATTTGCAAAAATTACTGCAGCAACAAAAAGTTGATATGGTCATTACTTATGAGGATTACCCGGACATAGCGTTTAAAAAAGTATTTTCCACTTCAATTTCTATAGGCTTATTAAAACCAAAAGAAAAGTGTACCATTGAATTTTCACAGGAACTCTTCTTCGTTAGTAATGACAAAAAGTGCCCCTTTAGAAATAAGACGATACAATTTCTAAAAGAAAATAATTTATCTCAGTGTCAACTTCAACAATTAGATTCTTATTCACTTATGGAAGAGTTTATTCAGGACGGAAAAGGGGTTGCCTTTTTACCGATTAAAAATGATAAATTGGTACCAATTGAAAATGTTCCAATTGAGAAATTAGCTGTTCATTTTTTTACAAATCAAAACTCTTTAAAACAAATACCTAATGAATTATTTAATTAGTATAATAGCTATAAACTAACTCATTATATACACCAATAAAAATCCCTCCTTTATGAATCTAAAAGAGGGATTTTCATATTCTATACAACTGATTCTTCACACATTTTGCTCCACTTCTGCACTTTTCTCCTTCTTATTCCGTTTCATACCCTTCAATCTCTTAACCGTTCCAACTAATCCTTTCGGAAAAACTAGCAATACGATAATGTACAATAAACCGAGAATAATCGTCCATCGTTCAAAAATCGGATACGTTGTAGCTAGTTCTGATAAATAGTATTTCAGTGATTCAATAATTCCTGCTCCAGCAATTGCCCCAATTAACGTTCCAACGCCTCCAATCATTGTCATCAATAATGCATTTAATGTCATTTCAATTGAAAATACAGTCGTATTTACAAAGCGCAATGTGATAACAAATAATCCACCACTAATCGCAGCTACTACTCCTGCCACAATACTAGCGATAATTTTATAATGAAGAACTTTATATCCTAGTGCTTCCACACGTTGCTCATTTTGTGAAATTGCCTTTAACACTTTTCCAATAGAAGATTTAGTGAAAAGACGTAACAGAACAAAAATGATAAGTAAACATATAAGCGTTACATAATAAAAGGTAAAACGATCACGGAATAAGTCTGGTACACCAAATGTAAAACCATCACCTCCGTGAGTAAGCCCACGCCATTTTTCAGCAAGGACGAAAAACAACTGTGAAATAGCAAGTGTTAACATTGCATAAAAATGACTTTTCAGTCGTAAAGAGAGCAAACCGATTATATAACTAACCATTGCTGAAATGATAATTGCAGCTACTATCCCTATTAAAAAGTTCGTTATGGATACTCCTTGTCGATCAAATAAAAGCGCTACCCCATATGCCCCTATTCCAAAGAACATGCAATGACCGAATGATACAATTCCTGTATATCCAAGCAATACATCAAAGCTCATTGCAAAAATAGCAAAGATGAAGATTTGAGTGAACAAAATTAACAAGCTTCTTGAATCATTTACGAATGGAAATACACTTAAACAAATGAGCATAATTACTCCGAAGTATACTTTAATTCGATTTGATGTGCTGCTCACCATTTCACCCCTTTTCACTAACCAGTCCGTTTGGCTTCACTATTAAGAAAAATAGTAACATTAACATATTGATTGCAAGTGATAAATCTGGTATGAAATACGCTGTAAAAGCACCAGCTAATCCGACAATTAAAGACGCGATTGCTGAACCTTGTACGCTCCCTAACCCTCCAATAATTACTACTATGAAAGCTAAAATTGCATACTGCATACCCATCTCGGCGAAAATTACGCCTGAATATGGTGCTAATAAGAATCCACCTAAGGCAGCCATCCCTGCTCCTAATAAGAAGACGAAAGAAAATATTGCTTTTACATTAATACCGAGCGCTTGAACCATCTCTTTATCCATTACACCAGCTCGTATCATAAGACCTATCTTTGTTTTTTTAAGTAATAATAGTAAGGCGACGTATATGATAATCCCAATTATAATAACAAATAGACGATATTTAATTAAGATAACGCCTCCGAATGTAAAACTTCCTTGTAGCCATAACGGTAATTTTGCACCAATTGGATTAGGACCCCAAAATACTTTAATGCATTCACTTAGTACAAGCATTCCTCCAAGTGTCACAAGAAGCTGGCGAACATGATTTCCATACACCGGTCTAATAAGAAATCTTTCTAAAATGAAGCCAAGAAACATCCCCATAGCTATTGCTCCAATAAACGCTAATATATAACTACCTGTCATATTAAATAGCCAAACTCCTGTAAATGCTCCCCACGCAAATAAACCACCATGTGCGAAATTTAGAACGCTCATTAAACCGAAAATAAGTGAAAGACCTGATGCTAATAAAAAAATAAGCATCCCTGTTGAAATCCCATTTACAAATAAATTGATTAACACATCCATCCTTCTCACCCCGGATTCATGTTAAGAGATTCCTAAATATTTATGACACATTTCCTTATCCTCTTTTAATTCATACATAAAACCGTTATGAACAATTTTTCCGTTATCCATAATATAAAAATAATCACCAATTTGACTAGCCATCATAAAATTTTGTTCAACGAGTAAAACTGTTGTTTTCTCCTTCATTTTTAAAATGGCTATCATTAATTTTTCTACCATAATGGGGGACAAGCCTTTACTCGGCTCATCAATAAGTAATAAACCATCACTATTTATAAATGCCCTTGAAATTGCTAGCATTTGCTTTTGTCCTCCGCTTAAGAGTCCGCTTTTTTTGTGCCAAAACTGCTTTAAATCTGGAAATAATTCAAGCATCCACTCGATTTTCTCTTCCGCTTCTTCGCCCTTTCCTCTAGCAAGAGCAAATGTTTCTTCTACTGTCAGATCGTGAAAAATACCTTGATTTTCTGGTACATACCCTATTCCTTTTCTTGAAATTAAATGTGTTGATAGTCCATTTACTTGTGTACGATCATAATAAATTTCACCATGTGCGATATGGTGAAATCCCATAACCGAACGTAATGTCGTCGTCTTTCCTGCCCCATTTCTCCCAAACAGTACAGTAATCGTCCCTTTCTCAACAGTAAGAGATACCCCTTGTAAAATATGAAACTGATCTAAATACGTCTCTATATTATTCACTTGTAATAGTGCCACTATATAATCCCCCTAAATAAGCACTTTGTACACGCTCATCTTTCATAATCTCTTCGGGCAATCCTTCAGCCAATAGTTCTCCATGGAATAAAACGATAAGATGGTCTGACAAACCTAGTACCATATCCATTTTGTGTTCAATCAGTACAATTGTACTCTCTGGATGTTTTTTAATATTTTCAATCACTTGTAAAATAGCCGGTACCTCCTCAACTGATATACCTGCAGTCGGCTCATCAAGTAGTAACACATCCGTTTTTAAAGCTAATAACATCGCAAGCTCTAACTTTCTTTTTTCTCCATGCGCTAAATCTTTCGCTAATACATGTTCCTTCTCCTGAAGTAATACTGTTTTTAAAAAACGTCTCGCCTCTCCAACTTGTTGCTTAACTTTTGCCAAACTCGGAAAAAAACTATAGTAATCTTGAACAAATGATTGAACACTCAAACGAACATTTTCAAGTACCGTTAGCTCTGGGAATATATTTGTAAGCTGAAAAGAACGACCAATTCCTAATCGAGTTCGATCTGAAATTGATAAATTTGTAATCTCTTGTCCTTTAAAATACACTTCACCCTTCGTTGGAGAAATTTGCCCACTTAGTAAATTAAATAACGTTGTCTTTCCTGCACCATTTGGTCCAATAATGGAAATTAGCTTTCCTTTTTGTACTGTCAAATTCACATCCTTAATAACATGATGCTCGCCAAAAGATACGCTAAGATTTTTCGTTTCAAGCAAATGTGTCACGAAATTCCTCCTTTTAAAGCTTTAAGTATGAAAGAAATACGTATAAAGAGGGTGCACTCCCTCTTTATACAAAAACAACAGAAAATTCAGTCTATTTGTTTTGAACTGGTGGTTCTGTCTCTTTCATCGTTAATTCTCGCTCTAATACTGGCACCGGATAGCCAACACCATCTTGCTTTTTCAATGTGATAGAATACAGTGTCTGCATCGCTTGATGATCCTTTT
The DNA here is from genome assembly GCF_030757775.1 of Bacillus sp. MHSD_36. Lineage (NCBI taxonomy): Bacteria > Bacillati > Bacillota > Bacilli > Caryophanales > Bacillaceae > Bacillus > Bacillus sp. MHSD_36. The sequence continues at coordinate 708,669 of NZ_JAVBIS010000003.1, read as the reverse complement.
CTCTAAACTTCATCTTTCCTTTCGGTGTATCAAATTCCATTCCTTCCATTTTCTTAATCAACGTATCTACATCTGTATCTCCTTTTGATTTCTTTAAAGCTTCTACAATAGAAATTGCCGCTGACATTCCACCTGCTGTAAATAAATCTGGCACCGTACCATTAAATCGTTTTTTATGTTCTTCCACTAACCAATCATTCACCTTATTTTTCGGGAGTGTATGATAATAAACAGAAAAGCCTTGCATTCCTACTAATGCATCCATCGTTTTTAATGCCGGTATATCTGGTGCACCCGTAGAAATTTTAATACCTTGTGCTTCTACATTCATATCTTTTAACTGTTTCCAAGGTGAATTTGCCCCTGCCCAAACGATAAATAAATAATCTGGTTTTGAACTAATGATATTTTGAATATTTGCAGTGAAGTCAGTCGAATTTGTATCAGCATATTGCTCGTTTACAATATTCGCACCTAATTTCTTCGCTCCAGCTTTAAATGCTGCAATCCCTTCACGGCCGTATGCATTATCTTGTGCTAACGTTGCTATTTTCACATCTTTTTTAGCAATTGCTGCTGCACCAGCGACTGCATCTTGAGATGAATTTCTACCTGTTCTAAAAATGTATTTATTCCAGTTCTTCCCGGTAATACTATCAGCTACTGCCGGTTCTACAACCATTATTTTTTCATATTCTTCAGCTAATGGTAAAACCGCTAATGTATCACTTGAACTAGACGATCCGACTAAAAAATCAACTTTCTCTTCTTCTAATAATTTCGTAGCTTTTTTAACTGCTACATCTGCTTTCGTTTCCGTATCTTCTACAACAAACTTAATCTTCTTCCCTTCCACTTTCCCAGTTCCACCCGTTGCATAGTCTAACCCTAATTCAAATCCGTTCACTGTTTGTTTTCCATACGATTCTAATGGACCTGTTAATGAAGCAAGAACCCCTACCTTAATCGTCTTTTCATCTTCTGTACTTGTTTTCTTTCCTGAACAAGCTGCCGTTATGAATAACGAACCTAAAACACAACCAGTAGTCATCATTCTTAGCCATTTACGTTTTTTCATCGACATTGTGATCCTCCCCATACTTTTCTGTCTGATAGAATCAAACACGCCAAAGTTCCCCATCCGTAATTATGACTTTTCTTTGAATCATATAAACGAGATTGTTAGTATACATGTATCTTCTCCGATTTCCATTAAATCCCTTTACAATTTGATATAAATATTTTATTCCTACCTATACCGCATTCCGAAACTATTAAACTTCTATCCTTTCTAACAAACATTTTGAGCCTCCAATATTAATTAGCTTTCTTAAAAAATTGAATTCTTTGGAGTAAACCATCTGTAATAATGATATTCCCTTGGCTATCCACGTCTATTCCTTGTGGTGAGAAAAACTGCCCTGATATGCCACTAAAGCTCCCAAAAGACTCTAAAAAATCCCCATTTTCATTATAAATATTCACACGATTATTAGAAGTATCTGTGACATACACGGTATTATTTATATTAATCTCAATTCCTATTGGTAAAAAAAGATCTCCTGGACCCTCTCCCCAATTTTCTAGTGGATCTAAGTTTCCAGCTCCACGATTTGTACCCCATTTTGTAAGAAAATTACCCTCATTATCAAATTTTTGAACCCTATTATTAATCCGATCCACAACATAAACATTATCTTTTGAATCAATCGCTAATTGCATAGGTTGAAAAAACTCTGCCTCTCCAGTTCCTTTTTTCCCCCATTCTTTCATATATACAAAGAATGGATTAAATTTTTGAATACGATGATTTTCTGAATCAGCTATAAATATGTTTCCTTTACTATCAATAGCTATTCCAGATGGAAATTGAAAAAAACCTGGTAATACTCCAAATGAACCATATGAAGCAAGCGCTATTCCTGAATTGGTGAATTTTTGGATACGATGATTTACAGAGTCAGATACATACACGTTATTGTAACGATCCGTTGCAATTTGTCTTGGAACATAAAACTGTCCTGGAAGACTTCCGTATCCTAGTGGTCCACCAGCACCAAATAAACTTCCCCACTTCCCAACAACCTTCCCAGTTGTATCATATTTCAAAATTCGATGATTAAAGGAATCAGATACAAAAACATTTCCATTCGTGTCTCTTTTGACATCATAAGGTCCTGCATATTGTGTATTTCCATTCCTTTCACTACCTATAGTTTTCTTCATTACCGCTGTTAGGCCTACTTCCTTATATAAAAGTACACGATTATTTCCCGTATCCGTTATATAGATATTCCCTTTACCATCCGGAAGAACTTGATTTGGATAAACAAACTGAAAAAAGTTACCTACTGTATATAGAAATTGATCTTTATTTGTAAATTCCATTATCCGATTGTTATAAGTATCTGCTACATATAGCGATCCAGATGTTGAGTCAAAATTTATTCCTCTTGGATGGTAGAATTGATATGGGCCTAAACCTGCAATTCCTGTTCCGATTACTCGCTTAAACTCCCCTTTTTTATCAAACACTTGAATACGATTATTATATGTGTCTGCAATATAAACCTCGTCTTGTTTATTTATCGCGATACCTTGTGGTAAAGCCATTTCTCCATTCGCCTTTCCATAACTCCCTATCGTTTGAATATACTGACCATTCGGGCTATATTTCTGAATACGATGATTGTATTCATCCGTAATATAGTAATTGTTATCGCTATCTACTGCAATTTCCCTAGGAAACGAGAACTGCTCACTTCCTTTACCTTTTGTGCCCCAACTTTTAATAAATTGAAACTCCTCATTAAATTTTTGAATACGATAATTCGCTGTATCTGCAACTAAAATATTACCTTCTTTATCAACAGCAATACCAAATGGCATATTAAACTGTCCCGGACCTTCACCTAAAGTTCCTATTGTATCAACAACTTCTCCATTCTTATCTATTTTCAAAACCCTATTATTCCCCATATCAACAACATACAAAAATCCTTTTGCATCCCTTGCCATCGCCACCGGTGTCCTTAATAACTTAGAAGGATCTAGCTCACTCCCCCATGATTTCACATATTTTACAGCCGCGGCACTTCCTACAGAAGCAAACATCCCTAGACTCACAGTAACAATGAAAAAACAACATATAATTTTTTTGATAAAATCCATCTTTACTACCACCTAATCACAGTCGCTGCCCACGTATACCCAGTCCCTGCACTAACTACTACTGCAATATCTCCAGACTGTAATTTTCCCTGTTCATTTGCAAAGTGCAGACCAATGCAAGGATCAAGCGCTGACATATGTCCATAATGATCTAAATATACAACTTGTTCTTCTTCTAGCCCTAACCCCTGTATCAATTCTATTAACATAGAACGTTTTGTATGCAATGGTAATAATACTTTAATATCTTTAGGAGTTAACCCACTTTTTCTTAACGCCTCTCGAATCACCTTGTCAAAATTAGGGATTGAAACCCGGTCTAGACGCTCTTTCATACTATTAGGATCTATTACATCAATATAATGTTGTCGATTCTTAACTGTATCATAGCTCGCAACCTGCTTTGATCCACCTGCTGGAATACGTACATCTTCATGAAATGAACCATCTGTTATAATCGCACTTCCTAATATTTCACCGTTGCTAGCATCTTTTTTCACTAAAGCTGCGCTTCCGCCATCAGCGAAATTAAACATAAAACGTGAGCGTGGATTATCATAATCTACAATTTGAGATTCTTTACATCCACCTACTAATAATATATTTTCAATTGAGTTATCGGAGTAGAGCATATCTTTTGCGACTTTGAGAGCAATAGGAAAGCAAGAACTAACATTCATAATTTCAAAAGCATAAGCATTTTTCAATCCAAGTTCATGCTGAATTTTTGGGGCACTTGACCATACGTGGTAATCTTTATGTGGACTGCCAAAATAAATGACTATATCAATAGATTGAGGATCTATTTGTAATAAGATTGGCTTTGCAGCAGCAATAGCTAAATCTGATGCATGCATCGTTTCGTCTGCGACATGTTTTTCATATAAACCAAACTTTTCTATAATAATTTTCTCAGGGATGCCTGTTTTCTTAGATAGATCTGCAGCCGTCTCTACGTCTTTTGGGAAGAAAACACCAGTCGTTTCAACCCCAATATTCATTAGACTACCCCTCCTTCTTTTGGCACCATCATCGTCGCTTCACCTGTCAATACTAAATCTCCTTTTTGATTATGACATTCAGTTAACAATTTCAAAACTCTCTTTTCTATCATAAATTCTTGCACTGTAGCCGTAGCTGTAATTGTATCTCCTATAAAAACTGGTGCTGTAAATTTAATAGTTTGTTCCATATAAACGGATCCTTTTCCAGGTAAATGAATCCCAAGTAATTGTGATAATAAACTAGAAGTTAGTAAACCATGTGCTATCCTTTGGTTAAATCTAGTTTGTTTCGCATACTCATGATCAATATGAATTGGATTAAAATCCCCACTCAAACCTGCAAATAATACAAAATCTGTTTCTGTTATTGTTTTACTACATGATGCCTGCTGACCCATGCTATACATCGCCATCTCTTCACCTGCTTCTCAATTGATTTGCTAACTGTACTTTTTGAATTTTACCAGTTGCATTTTTGGGCAATTCCTCTAGAAAAACAATTTCTTTCGGTATTTTATATTTTGCCAGAAATAAACGACAATGTTCAATGACTTCCTTTTCAGTTAATTCACTGCTACTCTTTTTCACAATAAAAGCGATTGGAATCTCCCCCCACTTTACATGTTGCCTGCCAACAACCGCTACCTCATATACCTCCGAAATCTTATTAATGACCTGCTCTACCTCAAGTGGATAAATATTTTCACCACCGGAAATTATCATTTCTTTTTTTCTACCGACAATGTATACAAAACCATCTTCATCAACCTTAGCTAAATCTCCCGTATATAACCAACCATCTTGAATTGTTTCTTTTGTTGCATCTGGTCGATTCCAATACTCTTTCATTACATTCGGCCCTCTTATAAGTAACTCCCCAACTTCGCCGATTCCAACCTTATTTTTGTTTTCATCAATAAGTACATAATCACAAAACAGTACAGGTTTTCCAATTGAACCTACTTTACGTCTTGCATCTTCTTCTGAAAGCATAAATACGGTTGGTGATGTTTCAGTCATGCCAAAGCCTTGCCCAAATAAAAATCCTCTATCTATAAATTCTCTCATCAACTCTTCTGGACATGGAGCACCACCGTTATAAAACCAGCGAACTGATTGTAATTTTGTAGTTTCAAACTTTGGACAATTAATCAATGCTTGATGAATTGTAGGTACTCCCATCACGACAGTCACTTTATGTTTTTCTATCATGGAAAGAGCTGTGATTGGTTCGAATTTTCTTGGAATAATAATTACGCCACCTGCAAATAAAGTTGGAAATGCGAATAAACCAATTCCACCAATATGAAATAAAGGTAATAATACAATAGAGCGGTCGTGCATAGTTAAGTCAATCGCAAATGTATTGTTAAGCGCATTCCAAAACATATTTTCTTGTGTAAGTACGGCTCCTTTCGGTTTTCCTGTTGTACCTGATGTATAACATATAATAAAGGATGCGCTTTCATTTATCTCTTCAAAGTTGTCACTTTTTCTATCTTCTATTTCTTTTAAACTTTTAATCAAAATAACTCTTTGAACACACGATACCTTATGCATTGACAGTGCCATATTTTGAAATGTTTCCTCTATAAATAAAACTGTAGTTCCACTATCTTTTAACTGAAAGATAAGTTCATTTTCTGTTAACCGTATATTAAGTGGCACAGCAATACATTCTACCTTTGCTATAGCAAACAAAAGTACAATATATTCCAAGCTATTTTGTGATAAAATGGCTATCCTTTCTCCTTTTTGTACATTCAAGTCGTAAATTAAATAGGTTGCTACTTTACTTACATACTCATGTAACTGTTTATATGTCATTTCCTCCTCTTCTGTAATAATGGCAATGCGATCTGGATGTAAATAGGACCGTTTTTCAATCCAATAAGCAATGCCTTGCATATTTCCTCCACTCCCTTATCTCTTTCTCAATCCTTCAAATATTAATGCCATCGCCGCTTCAAATACATCTTCTGGAACATCTTTCTCTTCCCAATAACCCCATCGCATTCCTAGAAATTGCCCAATTGACATAAGACAATACGCAATTGTTTCTTTATCAAGTTGTTTAAACTCTCCCGCTTCCATACCAGCCGATAAACTTTTTAAAAATCCATTTGCGAGCTTTGCATAGTACCATCTATATAAGTTATCATCAACAACTACTGCCTGTTGTACAATGTTATATAGATTAGGTCGATCTTTCACCCACCGAAAAAAAGCCTGAAAACCTCTTCTTTGTGCCTCTTCATAACTTGATATTCCCTTCATTTCTTCTTTAATAAGCAAGCGTAACTCACGGTTCAATCTGCGAATCAATTCATCAAATATATCTTTTTTAGATGGAAAGTAATTATAGAAAGTTCCGTGCGCTACCTTTGCTTCTTGTGTAATATTCACGATAGAAGCCTCGTAATATCCTTTACTACCAAATACCTCTTCTGCAGCACACAATAATTTCTCTCTCGTTTCTAACCCTTTTGTTGTTAAGTTTTTTACATCTATTATTATTTTTTCTGACACCTGAATCACCTCTTAGATTTGATTATAAATATATTTCCGAATTTTACAATTATTATCGTTAGACAAAATCTGCAAGTGTTTTTCTACATACAAAAAGGCCTAACTTAAAAATAAGTTAGGCCTTTCATCTTAATTAGAATTATTTTCTACTTTCTCCAATCCTTCAGTCAATTGTTTCTTATCTAGCCCTTCCCCTATTACTACCAAGTTCGTTGGGAAACCGAAGTCTTGTTCCAGTAAAGTCGGTACCCCAAATGAATATTGGAATAGATGCGGGTATTTATCTCCATGGAATTTCACAAATCCTTTTACACGATAAATACTGTCTGGTAACTTTGAAAGCCATTCATATAAATTGTCTTGATCAATCGATTTCGTAAATTGATATGTCATCGTTTGTATATGTAAATGCTGTTTTACATGTAGTGTCTCATGTTCCGCGCCATTCGTAAATTCAACTTCTTCTATGTCTTCTAAAGATATATTACAATATTTTGTTTCAAACAATTTCGCATGATTATTTATCACTTTCACTTCTTTTATTACTTTGTTCTTATCCTCATCTGTTAGTAAATCTGATTTATTAATTAAAATGTGGCTACCAAACTTCAGTTGCTCATGCAATAATTGCTGAACGTTTGCACTTAATACACTTCGATTTAACCATCTTACTGCATCTAAAACGACTACAATTGATTTCACTTCTAAGAAAGGTGCTAAAATTGGTGATACACATGCATCTAACACTTCAATGGGATGCGCAACACCTGTCGTTTCTATATAAATGACATCTGGTCTTTCTTGCTGATATAACGAATGCAGTTGTATTTCAAGCTCTTCTTTTAGCGTACAACAAATACATCCTTTCAGAAGTTCTCTTAAAACATTCTCTTTTCCAATAATATCTGTGTCTACCGAGTATTCACCAATTTCATTCATTAATACTGCAACTTTTCTATTCTTCTTTTTCTCCGCTAACAATAGATTTTGTAATAATGTTGATTTTCCACTTCCTAAAAAGCCACCTAATATATGAATTTCTACTTTATTCATGTGATCGACCATCCATTTCTTTATTTCAAACGTATTCAAAGCGTAATAATTACGATTTATATTTATTATTTTATTAAAAGAGTAGCGATTTGTAAATATATCTTCATTGTTCATTTACTTCATATGCAACTCTAATGCCAGACTCTATTGCTCCTTGCATCCACCCATGTGTTAATGTCGTATGCTCTCCTGCGAAGTGTACTTTTCCAGCTGGTGGTGTAATATACGGATATAACTCGAGCTCTTGCCCCGGTTCGAAAGCTGTAAATGCGCCGCAAGAATACGGATTTTTACTCCAGCTAAAAGATGATCCAGTAACAAACTCACTATAGACGATGTCACCGTATATTTCCGCTAAATTTCTTAATGCGTAACGAATACGATCTCTTTGCGAGAGACTATCCCATGTTAATGCCTCATCTGCCCACGTATAACTCGCTAAAACGATGGATGCCCCTGGTGTATGAATGCCATAACTCGGATAATATGTAAATCGTATAGGTAGATCTGTAATAGATTTACCTCCACACTGCCCCGCTTTCTCCCAGAATCTACTTTTAAACTCTATCGCAATTTTAGTTGCAGCAATATAATTTAACTCACGAATTGCTCGTTTTTTAAAATAAGAGAATAAATGATGTGGCTGAACTTCTACAAATCGTAACGCTGAAAATGGAATTGTAATAATAGCACTATCACTTGTTATTATAAATTGCTCTAACGTTTGCTCATGGCTTCCTTGTAGCATTACTTTATTATCTTCTTGTATGATTTTCTCTACTTTATACGACATAAAAAGATTATCTTTTAACTCCGGTAAAAATGAATGTGGTAGTGCATCCATTCCGCCCGTTATCTCATAATACTTCGTCGTTGAAGTAAAAAAGATCATTTCACGTAATACTTCAATTAAAGACATTCCCATATATGCTTCCATATCAAGAAGTACACCGATCATATCGATTGCTCCATCTGAATAATACTCAATTAAAAATGAGCCAAGCGAATATGTTTTATACTTTTTTTCAACGATGATCCAGTTTATATCAGGATCTTTTTTTATAAAATTAAGTATTGGTTCTAGTACTACTAACATTAACTCTTCTGCCGTTTTTCCTTTTTCATTCTCTAAAATGGGATATCCAAGTATACTTGGATTTTTTTCAAACAAGCTCAATCTCGTTTTAATATTATTCGTATAAATAATATCCGAAGCGGTTTTATTTATAAACAGATTTAACGGTAATTTAAATTTGCGGATGTAAGCTAAAGTTAACTCATGTGTTTCAGGTATTCGCATTGGCCCTGCATTAAAATATAAACCTTTGCTAAACGGTTCACGCATCGTATATATTCTTCCGCCTATTCGGTTATTCGCTTCTAAGATTGTTATGTTATGCCCTGCTTCTTTCAATAACGATGCTGCAACTAATCCTGAAATCCCTGCACCAACAATAGTCATCTGCTTTGGATTCTTCGTTTTAACGAGCCCCATATTAATAATATGAAGCATTCTCTCCGTCGTTAATGGTTGCATCATACCCTTTTCCCCTTCAATAAAGGATTTTATTGCATTATATTCGGTTAACTTGATTCCTATGTTTCATGCAAAGGATTGCAAGGATACATTTTCAATTACTTGAATATCTTTTATAAAATGTAATAAACTAGATATGACTCTATAGAAGTAAGACGTATTATCTTACATAATAAAATCAATGAAATTGCGAGGAATTATGAAATGAAAAAAGGTATTAACCGAGTTGTATTAGTTGGAACAGGAGCGGTTGGATGTAGTTATGCTTACTGTATGATTAACCAAGCTGTAGCTGAAGAATTTGTTTTAGTAGATGTAAACGAGGCAAAAGCTGAAGGAGAAGCGATGGATTTAAGTCATGCTGTTCCTTTTGCACCAGCTCCAACTAGAGTATGGAAAGGCAGCTACGAAGATTGTAAAGATGCAGATCTTGTAGTCATTACAGCTGGATTACCACAAAAACCAGGCGAAACACGTTTAGATTTAGTTGAGAAAAACGCGAAAATCTTTAAACAAATCGTTCGCAGTATTATGGATAGCGGATTTGATGGTATCTTCTTAATTGCAACTAACCCTGTAGATATTTTAACTTACGTAACATGGAAAGAATCTGGTTTACCTAAAGAGCGCGTAATTGGTTCTGGTACAACACTTGATTCTGCTCGTTTCCGCTATATGTTAGGTGAGTACTTCGATATTGGTCCACACAACATTCATGCTTATATTATTGGAGAACATGGTGATACGGAACTTCCTGTTTGGAGTCACGTATCAGTCGGTATTCAAAAACTACAAACGCTTCTTGATAAAGACAACACATACACGCAAGAAGATTTAGACAAAATCTTCATAAACGTTCGTGATGCAGCCTACCATATTATTGAGCGAAAAGGTGCAACTTACTATGGTATCGGTATGTCCCTTCTCCGTGTTACTAAGGCCATTTTAAACGACGAAAATAGTGTATTAACTGTTTCGGCATATTTAGAAGGTCAATATGGTCAAAAAGATGTTTATATCGGTGTCCCTGCTGTTTTAAATCGCAGTGGTGTTCGTGAAATTTTAGAAGTGGAATTAAGTGAGGAAGAAGAATTAAAATTCGATCACTCTGTTCAAGTGTTGAAAGAAACTATGGCTCCAGTTCTTTAATATGTATAGTAAAAAAGCAATCCAATTTATTTTGGATTGCTTTTTCATTGTTCACTCATAGAAAACATTCGTTATTTTCTATTTTCTATTTGATTCCTCATTGTTTACATTAAGTACATCTAATAAGAAGATGAATATTGGTATCCCGATAATAAGCCCCCATATTCCAAGGAAATGCTCTGAAAAGATGAGAATCATAAATGTATAAAAGATTGGTAAATTCGTTTTCGCAGACATAAACTTCGGGTTTAAAAAATAACTTTCAAGAGCATGGATTACTATAATGAACACGAGTATGTATACAACATACATAACTCCGCCTACGTTATAAGCAATAATACAAAGCGGGAACAAGGAAATGATTACACCGGCAACAGGTATCAATCCTAACAAGAAAATCATGACAGCCAATACGAGAAGCTGCGGAAACCCTAAAACGATTAATACAATAACAGTCAGAATACAATTTACAACCGCAATTAAAAACTGTGCCTCAATTACTTTACCGAACGATCTTGCAAACCTTTCACCAAAATATGCAATCTCCTCATAAAAAACCTTCAAACTACTATCTTTAAATTTTGAAGTAAATGATATTATACGTTCTTTTTCTAACAAGAAAAATAAACTTAAAATAAGAGAGAGTAGTATTTGCAGACTGACTTTTCCTATATTTGCAATCGATTGATATATGACATCTACACCTTGTTCTATATATTTTGATACTTCCATCCCATTAATTGTCGAGAGTGCATATTTAATAATTTCATTATCAGGTGGATTTTGAAAAAACAGCCTAAACTGATAAATCAATTGGGAAATTTGTATCGTTAGCACAGGTAAATATTTATATAATGTTGTGCCGATAAAAGTTACTAATATTATATACAAACATGCGATAACAATTTTCCGATTCACTTTCAATTTCTTTGAAATAAAACGTTGAAATCGATCCATTAAAAATGTCAGTATAAACGTAATTAATATTAAATTAATCATACTTTTTAATCCGTATAATACAAGTGCTACTATTATTAAAACGAGAAACCGTTGGAACCCTCTGCTTCGAAAGAAATTTTTCACTTCATTCATTAAGATTTAACCTCCCCCTTCAATGGATGGAAATTGAATATATTACATTTTATGAACTCCTATAGACAATCTTTCTTACTAATTGAGAAGAATCCTTTTTTTCTTTTCATATTGTTAGATTCGCTTAACTAGAATCCACCAACATATTTCGGTGGATTCCAGTTATTTTTCATATAATCTTTTATAAACTAGGTGATTTTTTATTTTTAGACTGCTGTTCATACGCATATCCAATATTGAAAAGCTCTTTTTCACCAAACTATTTCCCTACAAACACTACACCGATTGGTTCTCCATTTTTATCATATCCAGCAGGAACCGCTAATTCCGGATAACCAGCTATAGCTGATTATATATCGGTTTTAATACTCTATCTTTATCATATACGATACGCTCAGGTTCCTTTGGAAAATAATTTTTATACAAGTAATATCCTCCGGCACATGCCAATAGAATAATACCTCCAGTAATAGACAGCGTTATCTTTATCCACTTCTTCATGCTGTTTCCTCCACTCTAAAAATCGCTCCATTGTATTTAAAAAGAGAGTTATCCTTATAACTCTCTTTTTAAAATGCTAAATGAAAAAATGAAGAATTTCATTACTTCTTTTTTTGCATTTTCTTCACTAACAATTCTTTCACTTGATTAAATGATAATCCCGAATTTTCATTTAAACGTTTTACTTCTTCAACATCAGTACCTACCACTGTATACTTTTTCTCATTATTCATTTTCCCACTTCCCTTTCCATTATTTCTTATATTTTTCCCCTAACCTCTTATAAATTAATACAAATACGGAAACTGTACAAAATTCAATAGCTACAGCCAATTACGTAAGAGGAAAAGACCAAAAAATGTCGAATGTATATACTTGTTAAATTTAAGAGCTTGGAGGGTACATTTTGAAAACATATGAATTTAAACATAACATCCCAACATTAGAAGAGTACAAATATTTGTGTGATTCTGTTGGATGGACTGATTATATGAATTTTGATGTAGCAGATATTTCACTGGAGAATTCTATTCACTGCATCACAGTGAAAGATAATGAACAAATGATCGGCATGGGGAGAATTGTTGGCGATGGATCTATCTATTTCTATATTCAAGATATAGTAGTTCATCCGAATTATCAGAAACATGGTATCGGGAAAGAGATCATGCATCGTTTAGTTACATACTTACATGAAAATGCCCCTAATAAGGCGTTTGTCGGTTTGTTTGCATCAGAAGGTAAAGAATTGTTCTATGAGAAATTTGATTTTAAAGACTACTCACCAAACATGACGGGGATGTTTACTGTCATTTCAAAATAATAAACACAATAGATTTAATTGTGAGGAAAGACTTCGATTCGTATGAAGAAAATTGTACTTTTAGTAAGAGTTTAATATTACATACGAAAGGAGAGTACATATATGACTAATACGTACTCTCCTTTTATTTAACTCTTTATATATTAAATTTCTTAATAAAATTTCACTACATCTTCAGTAGGTAAGAAAGTTCTTTCTCCCGGTTGTTCATTTGGCTCACCAAATGGCATTTGTCCTACTAAGCTCCACTCTGCTGGAATGTTCCAAGTTTCTTTCACTTCAGCATCTACGATTGGATTGTAGTGTTGCAGGGACGCACCAATTCCTTCAGCTGATAATAACATCCATACAGTATGTTGTAACATTGCATTTCCTTGATGAGACCAGAATGGGAACTGATCTTTATATAATGGTGCATTTTCTTGCATTTTTTCTACTGTTGCTTGATCTTCAAAGAATAATACAGTCCCAACACCTGTATAGAAACCTTTTAATCTTTCTACAGTCGCTTCAAAGTTTTCTGCTGGTACGCGGGCTCTTAGTGTTTCTTTAACAATATCCCAAAACTTTTCATGCTCTCCATCCATTAATACAACCATACGGCCACTTTGCATATTGAAAGATGTTGGCGCATGTAAAGCTGTTTTTAAAACTTCTTCAATTCTTTCTTTCGTAATTGCATCGTTTTTTGTTACTTTACGAATAGAACGACGGTTCACGATTGCTTCTTTTAAGTTTGTTGTAGTTGCTGACATTTTAATTCCTCCAAATATTTGTTTTATAATTTATCCCGCTTTAATGGGCAGTAAGACCCCCACCTCAAAATTCAGCGAAAACAAAGAAGTTAGGTTGGGGATCAACTGCCCATAAAAGTCCGATTGGTGAGGGCTAATAATCAGTGGGGAATGAAGAACCCCCCTCTGATTAAAGTTTCACTTTATTTTGTTATTTCATAACAAGTGGATTAGCAATATCCATCTGTATTACATTGCATACCTTCAAATGAATTTGTTTTATCCTTTTCAATTTCTTTATCAATGACTCTTTGTAGCGTTTCTTTACTAGCAAGCCCTTGAATAACTTCCTCTCCAATCATGACAGTTGGAACAGCCATAATATTCGCTTCCTCATATGCGTGCTGAATTGCTTCTTCATGCTTTTCTTTATATTTACGAGTTACTAAAGCATCTTTAAATTCGGCTTCAGGAAGACCTACTTCCACCGCTAATTTTGTTAAAACATCAATATCTTCAATGTTTTGTTCTTCTTGGAAAAATGCTGTGAATACGCGGTGATGATACTCATTTCCAAGTCCACGTTCTTTCGCAAATTGACACCCTTCGAAAGCTAAATGTGTATATGGGTGCGGAGAAACACGTGGCAAACGCATATCAATTCCTAATTTCTTCGCAGTTGGAAGAATGAAAGCATCCCATGAACCTAATTTTTCCGGCTCATTCCATGGATCTATTTTTGAATATGGACTTGGACGTAATTCAAATGGCATCCATTCGATCTCTACATCATTCTCTTTCGCTACCTCATCTAATGGACCTTTTGCTAAAAAACAAAATGGACATATAAAATCTGAGTATACTTTCATTTTTACAGTCATAACTTTTACACCTTACCTTTACAGTTGTAATCAAATCAGTTACATTAATGATAAAAAAATATAAATATGATTTAAGCATTCATTTTTTCTTGCAAAGTTTCAAACAACTGCCCCATCGTAATATTTCTCAAAACTTCTTCCATCGCAGATTGTGCTTGTATTAATATAACTTCTAATACCGCTTGAATATTTGCTCCAATTGGACAATCTGGATTCGGTTGTTCATGAATATGAAATAGCTTGTCTTCTTCCACTACATTTACTGCATGATACACATCTAACAATGTGATTTCATGTAAATCCTTTAATAACCCCGCACCACCTGGACCTCGATTTACATATACAAAACCCGCTTGTTTCAAGTACGACATGATTTTGCGAATGACTACTGGATTTGTGTTTACACTTTCAGCCATATAGTCTGAAGTACAAAGTGAAGATGGATTGTTTTTCAAAATAGATAAAATATGAACAGCTATAGAAAAGCGGCTACTAATTTTCATCGTGATCACCACCTCGATGTAATCATTATAGTTACAACAAAAAGATAAGTCAATCCTTTTTATAGATTTTTTATAAACAAATTAAAAAGTGCCCCATTATGATATATGAGACACTTCTTTTTACTCTGCAAATAGCACTTGAAATTCCTCAATAAATAGCTGCACAGCGATTGAAGAATCCTTTAATGAAGGAACAGCTAAAGCAATCTCTCTCCATACTTGTGGTTCCAATTCTCTCGTTTGCACATTCTGTGGTAAATTCGTTAAAGATAATTCGGCTAATATTGCAATACCTAACCCTTCTTGAATCATGTTTAAAGCTGTGGTAACGGTTGATATTACATACTCAGCCCGAAGTGATACGTTGGCTTGTTTAAACATATCAATAATGGGTGGTTCGTATCCGCCCTTACATAATATGATCGGTTCATTCTCTAAATCACTAATTGCAATAGAGTCCTTCTTACAAAGAGGATGATCCTCTCTTAAGATAACAACCATTTTCCCCTTCGTTAATGGGACAATCTCCATCTCTTTATTAGGCAAAATAACAATTCCTATATCAATAACCCTCGATACTAACCAACCTTCAACTTCTTGAATCGTTCCTTCACAAAGAACAACTTCTAAGTTCGGATACTTCTCCTTAAAATGATTTATCATTTTGGGTAAGAAATGTGCAGAAGCACTCGGAAAACTCCCAATTCGAATCGTCCCAACTTCGTGCCCTTTCTCCATCGCAACTTCTTGTTCAATCTTCTCTACACCGTTCAAAATCTCTCTAATATGTACAAGAATTCTGTTTCCTACATCCGTAACGATTAGCCCTTTTCGTTTATCACGTATAAGAATCGTAACTCCTAACTCTGACTCAATACTTGAAATCGCATGACTTACCGCTGGCTGCGTCATATTTAACACCCGAGCAGCCTTCGTAAAACTACCTAACTCAACAGTTTTTATTAATACTTGCAGTTGTGTAATGGTCATAACTAATCACTTATACTCCCTATAAAAAAGATTCATTTTATTTATTACAGTCGATATCATATCATAGTGAAATGAATAACAACAAGGAGGTCTTACCGTGACACAGCTTTCTCGAACTAAGACGGCCATCATCCTTACCTTTCTCGTTTTTATGTGGGGAATCAATTGGCCTTTATCTAAATTCGCCCTGCATTATACACCACCCGTTTTATTTGCAGGCGTTCGAACTTTAATTGGAGGATTCATTTTACTCCTGTTCGCATTACCAAAATACAAAGAGTTACACTTAAAAGAAACTTGGCATTTATACGTTATTTCTTCTTTACTTAACATCATTATATTTTACGGATTACAAACTGTCGGCCTTCAATATATGCCTGCTGGGTTATTTTCCGCCATCGTATTTCTACAACCTGTTTTACTCGGCATTTTCTCATGGATTTGGCTTGAAGAATCTATGTACGGGTTAAAAATTTTCGGGCTTATTCTCGGATTTATTGGCGTAGGTGTGATTAGCTCTAGTAGTTTAACTGGACATATTTCTATTATCGGCATCCTTCTCGCGTTAGGATGCGCGATTGGCTGGGCACTTGGCACAGTATTTATTAAGAAGACTGGGCACCGTGTTAATGCTATTTGGATGGTAACACTGCAGCTTATTATTGGCGGATTCTGCTTAATTGGATTTGGATCAGAGTTTGAAAGCTGGTCTAATATCGCTTGGAGTATATCATTTGTTAGCGTACTACTCTTTATTTCATTCTTTGTTATTGCAATGGGATGGCTTGCATACTTTACTCTTGTTGGAGCTGGTGAAGCAAGTAAAGTTGGGGCTTATACATTTCTTATTCCACTAATCGCTATTATTGTAAGCTCAATTTTCTTACATGAGGCCATTACGATCAGCTTATTCATCGGACTATTATTTATTGTGGTGAGTATTTGTTTCGTAAATATAAAGCCGAAAACACTTGCTGTAAGCCAGCAGGTTGAAGTGAAATAAATATGAGAAAGAGCCTACTGTTTGTAGGCTCTTTTTTATTGTATGATGATATTTAAATAGAAAGAATATTCCCTCTAACACATACAAATAGACTAACAATTCTAATCATCAGGGGGAATTATATGGTTTTACAGTATAAAGAATTTGGAGATTCAAGCTCTCCACTATCCTCATTCTTACTGATCCATAGACGTAATAACAAAGGTCTCATTATTTACGATGAGACCTTTCAATCTTACTTATCTTTTACGACGTATTACAAAAACACACGCACCTACCGACGATATAATCGCTAAAATAGATAAGACAATTGCTATCAATTGCATATTACTAGTGCTTTCATTCTTTTCTACATTAGACACTTCACCATGTTCCCCTGTTATTGACGTACCTTTTGCAATTGTAGTAAGTGAATGTGGTTTTTCAGCTTTCTCATCGCCTGTCCATTCAACAATTTCTCCATCTTTATATTGTTGATATGCATCCCAAGCTATTTTTTGTTCTTTATCCGGATTTTTAGCGACAAAAGTAAATCTCTGGAACTGGCCGGGTAAAATCCCTTCTCCCGTTGCTTCCCACACTACAGTTTTAACTTTTCCAGCATTGTCTTTCTGCTCTCCCACTTCCCATCCTGGCACGGGTTCATACTGTTGAAACTCCACTCCAGACGGTATTTTCAGTGTAACTTTTGTCGTTGCTACATTCTTTTCAACCGGTACTTTTATCGTGTAAGTCTCCCAAGAATTTACGTCTGAAGTTGCTGGCTTCACAGTGACGTGCGCACTAACCGGTAACGAAAAAATGCCCATTGCAATAATTGTTGCGATCATTGTTGTGCCAATTTTTTTTATACGTTTCATTTTATTAACTCCTTTTTATTTATACCTTCTCTTTATCTGCCGCCTACTATAAATTTATAATCCGTATCAAAACTATCAAGGGATTTTGTTAATCCATGCACTTGTATATTCCAGTTTCCTGTCATGTTAATATACATACCTTCTGCTTCGTATTCTCCTGGTGAAACTGCGGAAGCTTTAAATGAACCTTTTCCCATATTCATATCTAATGATTGCGTTGTTAAAATAATTTGCTCCATATCGGTAACAGGTTGTCCGTTCTCATCCTTTAAAGTAATATGAAATGTATTTTGTCCTACTTTATTAGGACTTACATGTAAAATAAGTTCATATCCATCATCTAATTGTTTGCTCTCTGTAAAAGGTCCAGTAGGAGGCATCGGCGGTGTTTGTACGTTTGTCATAAAAGCTACGATGACGAAAATGATAATTCCAATGATAAATTCCACTTTCACTGTAGCGCCTAAACCTTGCTTCGCTCTCATTTTCCCTTTCACATAATGAACAATTCCCAATATCCCCATGAAAATGAATAAAAGTATCTTTGCTAATAAAGCTAATCCATACTTCGTATCAAATAACGAGTGGATTGTTGGAATAAAGAATGTGCTGTTAAAAAGACCTGTTATTAAAATCACGATGACAGCACCTGTTGCCCATGGTGAAAAACGCTTAATCATATCCCAATACATACTCCACTTGTCATCCTCTTTACGTAATAGAAGAATAATGGATGATAGACCGCCAATCCATAATGCAGCTGCAAATAAATGCAGAAAATCCATAACGACAGTAATCTCTTTAAACTTTAAACCATATGCGTGACTATTACATGCTTTCATAACAAGGATCCCAATAAATAATACTATTGGAATGCTCCATACTTTAAACGACGAAAACTTCTCACATTTCATCGCAAAATATGTAACAATTATAAGCAAACTAATAAGAGCCATTTGAGTGAGCCATACGTAACTAAAAACAGAAAGCTGTAACGTTTCTTTTAATAGTAAAGGATCAAATGCTTCTAGCCATGAAACATCAGCATTTATTTTCGCTTGCAATGGTAGATTGAATAGTAAACTAAAGAATATGCCAATTAATGAGATCCATATTATTTTTTTACTTCTTGATCGAACCGAAGTTGCATTCCCTTTATATATAATAAGATTAAAGAATAATACTCCTATAAATAAGGAGAAACCTGTATATAGAACTCCACGCTCCATAATCATATCGATTTGCGGGACATACCCCATCTCTTCTACTTGTACATCGTCTGCTCCAGCTTCAGCTAATCCAATTCGGAACGGAATAACTCCTTGAATAGGATGGCCGTCAGCAGAAATCGCTTTCCACTGAATAGAGTAGAGACCATTTTTGAAATTCTCTTTTAATCCAGCTTCTAATAGCTTTTTATTTTTTTTATCAATATGAGCATCTTTTAAATCGACCCTTTTACCTGATGTATCTCTCACGTACAATGTATTAAAACTTGAGACTTGTATGTCCTCATCGAATTCAATTTTCACAACTGCTGGTGCTTTCTTCAACGTTTCATTTTCAGCAGGGTTTGATTTCACAATATACGCATGAGCAAATGCACTTTTTGGTATCAATATAATAAGCACACACGCAAGTAATAGCCATGTCCCTAACCTTCTCGTTACTTTCACGCTCATTTCACTTCTTTCTTCCACATCACTATATTTTCATTCCTTTAAATTCACAAGTTCAATTCTCTGGCGAAATATTAACCTGATTAAATATAAATTTCTATACAATATAACTCTTTAATTCTCCCTCACCTCTAAACTTCCAATACAATAGTAACTACCTTCATAGATACAACTTACATTTTTAAAGCCGATTGTTATTATATCATAAAATATATTTATGTAAGTTCCTGAAGAAGAAAAGTTATCGTGAATCATTTGTGAAGAAAGTGTGAAATTCATAAATAAAAAAGGATATTACGTTTTTACGTAATATCCTTCTTCAATAATAAAGTCCCTTTACTTCTCTTCCGGATAATCACAATACTCAATGATCGTCCCCTCTGTATCCGCTGGGTTAAGATATATTAATCTCCTACCGTGCTTATTCATTCGAAGTGTATGCTCTAACGTTCGAATACCTTGTTCTTTTAACTCTTCTAAAGCCACATCTAAATCATCGACACGATACGCAACGTGATGAACACCCTTACCTTTTTGTTTAATAAAGCGTGCTATTGGAGATGTCGTATTATTCGTAGGTGCAAGTAATTCAATTCTATCTCCATCCACTTCAAGAATGGCTACTTCGCTTTCAACACCAGGAGCTTCACTTACGTAACGATCTATTAAAGTTCCTAACAACACCTTTTCATAAAAACGTATCGTACTATCTATATCTCGAACTGCAATGCCAATATGATCAATTGTTTTTTTCATTTTATTTCCCCTACTACTTTATTTTCTTTCATTATTAATAGTAACAAAAAAAGTTATAGAAACAAGTTCTATAACTTTTTATTTAACCTATTTTCTTATTCGCACTAGCTGCTGGTTGAACTTGATTTTTTCCTTTTAAAAAGCTAATGCCGTATCCGATAAATCCACCGATAATCGCTGGGAAGATCCAACCTAATCCTACTTCTTGCATCGGAAGGAATTTAGTGAACACTTGGCTTACTACTGCAATGTTAACGCCAGCTGCACTTAATCCATCAAATAAGCTGATAATAAATGTTACGATTAAGCTCACTTGGTAAACTTCAGCTCTTCCTTTGAATAATGAATGGAAGAATGTTAAGAAAATCAATACGATTGCTAGTGGATAGATTGCTGTTAATACTGGAACAGAAACTGCGATTAATTGTGTTAATCCTACGTTTGCAACAATTGCACTAAATACACATAGTATGATTGCAATTGCTTTGTAAGGGACATTTGGGAATAACTTATGGAAGAATGAAGAACATGCTGATACAAGTCCCACACTAGTTGTTAAACACGCTACTGTAATCATTAATCCTAATAACACTCCGCCATATGATCCGAAATAGTAGTTAGAAACTTTCGCTAATACTTCTCCACCATTCTCTAAATGTCCAAGCTTCGCAACACTTGAGGCACCCATATAAGAAAGAGCTGTATAGATAATTGCTAAAATAGATGCTGCAATGATTGTCGCTTTTGCACAAACAATCATAATCTGTGTTTTCGTTTTCGCACCTTTTTCTTTAATTGCATTAATGATAATGATTCCAAATACGAATGATGCAAGTGTGTCCATTGTTAAATATCCTTCTTGGAACCCTTTAAAGAATGCATGTGATGTATAAGCTTCCACTGGTGCTTGCATATCTCCAATCGGATGTATAAAAGCAACGATTACTAATATACCGATAAAAGTCAACTTAATTGGCGTTAAGATTTTTCCAACAATATCGACAATTTTCGCGGGGTTTAGCGAAAAAAAACAAGTGATGCTAAAGAATACAATTGTGAAAAGAATTAAAGGTGTAGAACCTAATCCTTCTGGCATAAACGGTTTAAGACCAATTTCATAAGAAACATTTCCTGTTCTTGGTATTGCAAATAACGGGCCAATCGCTAAGTATAAAACTGTTGTAAACACAATCCCGAACACTGGGTGAGCACGACTTGCTAATGACTGTAAATCATCTTTACCCGAAAAACCAAATGCTAGTACACCTAGTAATGGTAATCCAACACCCGTTACTAAAAATCCAGCGTTTGCAATCCATACATTCTCTCCTGCCGATTGCCCTAGCATTGCCGGGAATATTAAATTTCCTGCTCCAAAAAATAGTGCGAATAACATTAATCCAATAACTACTATGAACGAAAACGGTACTTTGTTCGTCATAATATAACAACCTCCATTCCGATCCTTTTATCTCATTTCCATTTTTAACTAATTGAATTTTCTGAATTTTTAATTCGATCATCAACTATTCTTGAACTCATTATAGTTTGCTATATAATATTTTGCAATACTATTTTCAAACTTTTCTTTTATTTTATAAATATACATTTTTTAACACGGAAAATAGACTAAAAAACCAACATGGTCATCCATGTTGGTTTTTCCGTTTACTATCATGAATTAAAATTTCGCAGCTACTTTTTTAACGTTCTCTAAACCTTCTTCAATAATTTGTTGTGAACGATCTGGATATTGATTATGTCCTTCAATTACAACAGTCTCTGGATTTGTAATTCCCCAGAATCCAAGCACATTCGTTACATAATTAACTGCCATTTCCATAGGAGCCATTTGTTCTGAAGAGTAATCTGAACCACGAGCACCTAACACAACGACTTTCTTATCACCAGCTAAACCTACTGGGCCATTTGCTGTATATTTAAACGTTTTTCCAGCTTGAGATAAGTATGAAATATATGTGATTAATGGTGCTGGTACTGTGAAATTCCATAATGGGAACGCAAATACAACTTTATCAGCTTCTAAAAACTGATTTAAATATTGATCTACTGTAGCAACAGCCTTCTCTTCTTCAGCTGTTAACTCCATTCCTTGACTACGTTTATATCCACCTGAAATAGCGATATTTCCGTAATAAGGAAGATCTAATGCAAATAAATCTAACTCTGTAATTTCTGTATTCGGATTTGTTTCTTTATAAGCACTTACAAACGTTTCATACATTTTTGAACTAACTGCTTGCTCCGCTGGACGATCGTTTGCTTTTACAAATAATACTTTTGACATTGTTTTATTCTCCTCTACTTTTTGATTTTCTTCTTTTTTACCAAATAATGAGCTAAATAATCCCATTTTCTTCACCTAAACTTTCTTATCATATTCATTATTCATCATCATAAAAATTCTTATTCTAATAAAGTGAAACTTTAATCAGTGGGGGGGTTCACCCCCACTGATTATTAGCCCTCACCAATCGGGCTTTTACGGGCAGTTGATACCCCTCTCCTAACTTCTTTGCTTCCGCTAAATTTTGAGGTGGGATCTTACTGCCCGTTAATGCGGGATAAAAAGTTTCAATTGATACCCTATTTACAGTTAATTAAAACTTTTTGTTATTTAATTACCTTATGTAAGTGATTGTATTACACCTACTTACTTTAGTCAAGTAACTTTAAATAAAAAATATTATCTCGGATTAAAAATAATGATTCCAATACAATTAAAACATCCATTATAACTTTATTGTTTGTATAATAGATGTAGAGAGGGAAATTCATATTTAGAAAGGATTTATTCATGAGCACTATAGAAAAGATTCAAACTTTTATTATTCTTTTTGCTGTTACATGCGGCATCGTACTTGGACAATTTAATTTGATACATATGTATTCAGAGCAATTTATTGTCCCCTTCTTATTTTTCATGCTTTATGGATTATTCCTCAGCATCCCATTGAAAGAAATAAAAAGCGGGTTCCGCAATTTAAAATTCGCTGGAACGAGCCTTACTATTAATTTTATATGGACACCTTTACTCGCTTGGGGATTAGGTGCACTATTTCTTTCAGATCATCCAGCACTTTGGGTTGGATTTATTATGTTAATGGTTACCCCATGCACAGATTGGTACTTAATCTTTACTGAAATAGCAAAAGGAAATGTAGCACTTTCTACTGCAATTTTGCCTGTGAATTTAATATTGCAAGTACTACTGCTTCCCATTTATTTATTTTTATTTGCTGGTGTCATGAAGACTGTAGCGCTTTCTGTTTTAGTTGAAAGTATTGTTATCGTAATCGTCTTACCATTTGTACTTGCACATGCTACAAAATTCATTATGAATAAAATGAAAAAAACCGAAACACTCGAGAATAAACTCATTCCGTTTTTCAGCTCTGCGCAAATTGTATTTTTAAGTTTAGCAATCGTAGCGATGTTTGCATCACAAGGTAAATATTTACTGCAAAATATGAATGTCGTTTTACTATTACTCATCCCTGTTCTATTGTTCTTCATCATTAATTTTATACTCGGACAATTTATCGGACGCATGATGCGCTTATCTTATAAAGATACAGTGAGTTTAAGCTTAACAACATTAGCAAGAAACTCACCTGTTGCACTCGCTATTGCTGTGACTGCTTTTCCGGACGAGCCCCTTATTGCACTTGCACTCGTTATTGGACCATTAATTGAACTGCCCGTACTTGCTTGTATTTCACAAGTGTTATTACTTATTAAGAAAAAACAGCAATATACATAATAAAAAAACGTCCCAAATTAGGACGTTTTTTTATTTTCAAGAAATAATAGAAGTAACGATAATTATCCGCTCTAAGGATTTTATACGTTATAGAAAATTAATTAATCATTATATTAACAAAGCCTATCTAATTAAACATTACAGGAAAAGTAAAGATAACGAAAGCTGCCCAAAGTCCATAGATTGGCAAATACTTCGTAACAGCATCTTGGATAGCTGTCGGCCCTGATTTGTTTTGTAGAAAACGCATATAGGAGAACATAATCCAAATGAGATTTGCCCAGATCAGTATGTTTACACCTAAAACAGCAAGTCTATTAGGTGTAATCCCGTAAGAAGAAAGTCTGAATACGATGGCTGACAATGCGACAGTGTCGATAATAAGCGCCAGAACAATTAAGGCAAAATTTATATAATCTGAAATGCTCTTTTTCTCGTCTGATTCACTCTCAACGATAGAAAATATAGTAACAGCCAATACGCCAAGCAGGATTCCGTTGTAGGCCATTAGGAAATTACGATCCAAGAACGGATTTTTCCCGACCCAAATTACCGTTATAAGATAAATAAACAATGTGATCAGGACGAGAGGGCTAAAAATTTTAGATATGTAAGGTGTAATATTTTTAGCAAGTTTAAGATTCAATGATACTAAGTATGCAGCCACTACAGCGAGAGCGGCAGCTCCAAATAAAACAACATTACTAAAATAGAATTCTCCTATATTCAAGTCAACAAAGCTAAATAATCGCATAGTGAATATTGCTAGTATCATTCCGCTCACTGCCATGCTCGCATAGAGAAGGCAATATTCTAAATTAAATTTAATATAGGCTAACCTTGTACTGCCTTTTGAATATTCATTTCCTGTAAACGCAAGCCCTACTAAGACCCATAAAAATATAGGAAGATGTAAATAAACAAGGATGGTACTGTCTTTATAATTTACTGGCAACGTATTAAGATAAAAACCGGCAATTAGGAACAACGCTGCAAGGAAATAAATAATACTTTTTTTCGGAGTATTATTGTAAATAAAATAAGCAGCAATAAAGGGAATTACACCAAGAGCCAAGTTAATTGGAGCAATTGCTTCCTGTTCGACAAAGTGGAAAATGATTCTGGTGCTTAGCCCAGCTAGAATAGCTAACATACCCATGAATAAGAATCCTTTTTGAAACAGCGATATTTTTTCTTTCTTTGCCGTCTCCTTGAAATACAATCTTTCATACCAAGCAGCTAGAACCTGAGAATCTGATTTTTCATCCCATGCTTGTGAGAATGACTTTTTAAAAGCTTTCGGGTCTTTTCTATACATTCTCTCCAACTCATGAGGGTTATCCATATTTTCAATAATCAAATTGTTAATGTACATATTTATACCTCCTCTAATTAAAAATATAAAGTTGCTACCTTTTCCATAAAAAGCACAACACTTATTTATTATGATTTTGATTTTAATATAAAATTTATCGTTTTACAATAAATTTTTATTTTTTAAGATAATATTTTTATTGCATACTTCTATAAACATCAGTATAAACTACTTACAGTTTCTCTTAATTACTTTTTCCTCTTATAAAAAATAAAAAAGACCAATGTGATGCTACCCCATCTTAGAAATATTATTAAATGACAAAATATAACATCATACAGTAAAAGGAGCAATACTCTATGTTAAACCTTGTACATAACGAGACCCAACCTACATTCCTTGAGCGATTTTCCTTTGAAAATCCTGTTCAAAATGATGTTTTTATCATTGAAGTGAACAAAAAACATTTCTTTTTCGAATACGATGCTATGATTGATATAATCAAAAGATCAAACACCAAACAACAAGAATACGTTAAAAGACAGCTGCAAAATTATCGCTATTTAAGCCAGGACTTAAGGACTTGTTTACAAGAAATCGCAACAGATTACATAAGACGAATTTTCAGAGAGAACCCAAAAATGGAATGCAAGGTCGTACCCACACACTCCACCCAACACATGAACTATAGAAGAAACTTATCCAAAGTGGAAAAATGAAGAACTAACGGGAGTTAAGTTCATGGAGCTATTAGAACTAAAGAAAAATACTTTTTATAAAATAGTGAAAGACTATGGAGAAAATAAAGTAGCAGCTAACTTATAACGAATTGGAGCCGAAAGTTTCTTAGAGTAGAAACTTTCGGCTTCTTTTATATCGAAATTTGCTTAGCGTATATTTCCGTTAAAGTGTGGGTGGTACCCCCTCGCTATCAAGCTAAGCTCATACACCGTCAATTATAGTGAGGATTGTTTCTTTTTTCTAAAGGCTACGTGTAGGTAATTTAAAAACCCCTCAGGGATTAACGAATTCCTGAGGGGTTGCCTACGTGATATAACATATTTACAATTACGTTACGTTTAAGTTTAAAATACGCATCTTTTTCATTTACATTATAACAACCCTATTTAATTTTATAGGAATTATGCTTTTGATATAAAAGTCATTACTTGTTTTATAAACTCATAACCAAAATAACCACTAAATCCGAATAGGACTATTGCGGCAAATATAGATACCCTTTTCATAAAGGTTGGATTTAGAAAACGTCTAGTAAAATGAACAAAGCTTAAAATCTACAGTCATTCCTCCTATACCTACAAACCAACCATGTAGGAAACCATTTCTCATTCCTTGTTTAGTCATTTGGACTGTCATAGCACCTGCGGGTATTGCTAAAGATAAACCTAACAAAATATATGTGAAAAGTGTTATAATCATAAAAATTCTCCTATTATAAGTATTGTAGTAATCAAACCCTTTTTCTTTTTCCTCGGGTTCAGCAAATAGAACTAGAGCACGGCGACTTTTCACATTACTTCTAGCAAGCACCAAAAACTCATAAGAAGATAAATGCCTAAAATCCCATAAGATCCTTTACATGTTCAGCATTCTTTTTAGATGTTAGTTTTTCAAGTAATAAAAACGCAACATCAAAAGCTGTACCTGGATTTGAAGATGTAATAATATTTCCATCTTGAACAATTAAATCATTTTGTACTATTGCACCGAAATTCTTTAACTGCTCTTTTCGTATACTCGTTGGATGACTGTATGTGGTAGCTTTTTTACCTGTAAGAATTCCACTTTTACCAAGCGTTAATGATGCAACACAAATACTGGCAATAGGCTTCTGCTTGGCATAGAAATGTTGAATAACATGTAAGAATTCGCTACTGTATGCATCCTGATAAAAACCAGCTTCTTCAAATCCTCCTGGAATAGCTAGCGCATCAAACTCATCTAACTGAATATCATCAACTGTTTTTTCAGGTATGACAGTAAAATTCCAAGTACAGGTTAATTTATTACGAAGACCAACTGTTACGACCTCAGTTGATCCATCTCCCTCCCATTTATTCCAACCTAGTACATCTGTAAATACACTAGCTTCTACTGCTTCAAATCCGTCAGCTAATAATAATAAAACCTTTTTCATATCGTAAATCGCCTCCTAATACCCTTATTTTATACAAATATAGAAGGCCAATAAATAAGTTCAATAAGGATATTCGATTGTTTGGCTTTATTATATAAGGAATTTAGGTTATTCTATTTTATAAAAAAAGGTTGGATAATTTATGGATCAAATTGATAAAAAAATTGTGGGACTATTACAGTCAAATGCAAAAATTTCAATGAAGGATTTAGCAGAATCCGTTCACTTATCTTCTCCGTCAGTAACTGAGCGAGTACGAAAGCTAGAGGAACAACAAATTATTGAGGGTTACCATGCACATGTTTCTCTAAAAAAAATAAACCGTCCAATTTCTGCACTTATATTGTTTAAATCAAAGGATTGTAAATCATTAGCTAACTTTTGCTATAATCATCCAGATGTACTTGAATGTTACAGAGTAGCAGGGGAAATTAGCTATATTGTCAAAATAGCAACATATTCTGTAGAAAGTTTAGAAGAATTTATTGATGATACAATGCAATATGGTACGCCTTCAACGAATATCGTGTTATCTTCTTATGAAAAAAAGATAATTACTCCCTTTGTTAGTGAAGAATAAAATTACTAGCATAATCAATTAACTATTGCTTACGCAGAAGGATATAAAAAGGATTTGTATTAATTAGAGAAAGATACTTTTTGTATGTTATATGAAAAAATAAAAATGTGATGTTTTTTAGGGAGTGTAATTACAATGGATTTTTCTAATAAATCAGTAGTCATAACAGGGGCTGGAAATGGAATCGGGAGAGGAATTGCTTTACATTATGCAGAAAAAGGGGCCAATGTTATTTTAGCAGATATAGATGAAAAAGCAGGTACAAAACAGTTACTAAGATGAAAGAACAGGGTAAAGAAGCACTTTTCGTACAAACAGATGTAAGGCTCGAAACAGATATAGTTCGACTAATGGAATTAACTTATCAAACATACGGTCAGATAGATATTTTAATCAATAATGCAGGAAAAGAGTTATTCAAGTCTCCTTACGATGTTTCGCTAGAAGAATGGGACGATGTAATCAATACAAACTTAAGAAGTGTTTTCTTGGGCTCACGTGAAGCAGCAAAGTATATGCGTCATAACAAAGAAGGTGGATCCATTGTGAATATCGCCTCTACAAGGGCGATTATGTCTGAGCCAAATTCAGAATCTTATGCTGCCACAAAAGGCGGGATCGTTGCCATTACACATGCGCTTGCAGCCTCATTTAGCGAAGATGGGATTACCGTGAATGCTATTTCCCCAGGTTGGATTGAAACAGGAGATTATTCAAAATTAAGCAAAATTGATCATGAACAGCATCTATCAAAGCGTGTAGGAAAACCAGATGATATTGCACGAGCCTGTCTTTATTTAACAGCCAATGAAAATGATTTTGTTACCGGTATAAACCTTGTCATAGATGGTGGTATGACGAGGAAAATGATGTATGAGGAATAGACAGTAATCAATCAAGAAATACAGATTCGTTATCAATAAAACCTACTTTATCCAAGGTGATTTACCAAATCATCATGTGACTTTAAAATAAAGATGAACCGAAATTTCCTATCTCTAATAAAGAAGGGATTTCGTTTTTTTCTTTTGGGTTAAAAATCTGTTAGGTGATAATACAGTTATTCTATTGAAGAGTGCTTTAATAGAGCAGTGAAAAGCCTAATTTCTCATTTTCAAGCTATCAAATTTGAATTTTTAATATTGAAGTTTTCTTAAAGTTGTCAATCTACATTTTCCTGACGCTAGCCCTTATTAAATTTTGAGAGTTCCTTAGAGTATACAAATATTAAAATGTACATGCTACCCTATGCCTATCAGGCTAAGATTTTGAAATACCTCCAAGACGAAAACTTTATTTCTCCACAGTTGTCCATGAGAATTCAGCTCATTTTTTCGTTTTTGGGAACACTAATTCTTTAAGTTGATGGATATGTGACGGCACCCCTATTAGTAAAATCGATTGATATTCAGAACAATTATAGTAATAACACTTATTATAAGTCTTTAAATAAATTCTCTAGAAGCACCAAATATAAAAAAGAAAAAAGCATGACATCCAATTATCATGCTCTAGTCCTAAAATATAAAATTAATGTTTTTTTACAATGTGGAATCTTCTTCACATCTAACTTCTTACAAAGCTTTTTACTCAGTAAAACACCTTTTTTTGTTGACAACACTTAATTCTCAAACACAAAATTAATCTTATTATCTTTCCACTCTAACTTCGCATCAAATGTTTTCTCGCCTTTTTTAAAGCCTTTAATTAAATCGGTCTTTTCACCTTTTAAGAGCTTTGTCATGTTCTTTTGCGAAATTGTTTTACTTAATATTTTCTTTGAGATGGTAAAATCACATTGCGTTGTATTGTAGTTAGAACAACCGTAAAACGTTGACTTATCAATCACGTCGCCATCACATTTTTTACAACTACCAACCTTTTTACCAGTTGTAAATTTCGATCCTTTTCGCTCAATCGATTCAACGTGTAATCCAGTGAAATCCCATTTCTCCGACATTTCTACTGCATCTTCAATAATTTTAGCTGATAACTTTTTCGTTTGTTCCATAAATGTAGCTGGTGATGCTGTGCCTTCGCCGATTTCCGCAAGACGCTGCTCCCATTTCGCTGTCATTTCTGGTGAAGCTAATATTTTATCGCCAATTGCGGTAATTAATACTTTCCCTTTATCGGTTGCATACACTTGGTTTTTCTTCACATCTATATATTTACGATCTTTCAGCATCGTAATAATTCCAGCGCGAGTCGCTTCTGTACCTAAACCTTCTGTTTTCTTTAATACTTTCTCAAGCTCTTCATTCTCTAAATACTTACCTGCCGTTTTCATTAACGTAATAAGTTGTCCTTCTGTATAACGCTTCGGTGGCTGTGTTTTTCCTTCTTTCACTTTCACCTTTACAACTTTCCCTTGTTCACCTTCAGCTACAATCGGAAGAATTGTTTCATCATCTTTATCATCTTGGAAAATAACTTTACGCCATCCTTCTTGAATTTGCTGTTTTCCTTTTGAAATGAATTCAGCACGTTCATCTACAAGCGTTATAATCGTCGTATAATCAAAGATTGCAACTTCATAGTGAGCGGCAATCAGTCTTCTTACGATCATATCGTAAATTTTCTTTTCATCACCTGATAATCTGCTTGGGTTTGTAACTTGCTCTGTCGGAATAATGGCGTAGTGATCTGTTACTTTCTTTTCATTCACATAACGCTTATTATTCATAATCGATTCAACTGGAGCTGGTAATAACCCTTTATATTCATCAAACTGGCTTAACTTCTGCAAAATATCAGGGAACGTCGCTGCCTCTCCTTGAGTAACATAATTGGAATCCGAACGAGGATAAGAGACAATCCCTTTTTGATATAATGCTTGCGTTATATCAAGCGTCTTTTTCGGTGAAAATTTGAATGCTTTATTTGCCGTAGCTTGCAGTGACGATAAGTTAAATAAAAGCGGTGGCTGAAACTCTTTACGCTCCGTTTTCATTTCCTTTACTTCAGCCGGTTTTCCTTGGCAAAATGCCGCAATTTTATTTGCCATATCAGGGTCTTTTAAGCGAGATTCACTATCTTTCTCCCATTTCCCCTCATACTTCTTTCCTTCTATATTAAAGGTTGCGAACACTTCCCAAAACGGCTCTGACTTAAAGTTCTCTATTTCTTTTTCACGCTTTACGATTAATGCGAGTGTCGGTGTTTGTACACGTCCAGCGGAAAATACATCGTTCATTCCTTTTTTCTTTAGCAAAATACTAAAGACACGCGATGCATTCATACCAACGACCCAGTCAGCACATGACCTTGTATACGCCTCATAGTACGTATTAATTGTATCTGATTCATCAAGTAAGTTTTTAAACCCTTGGTAAATAGCTTGCTTCGTTAAAGATGAAATCCAAAGACGTTTCATCGGCTTTTGCACGTTACAGAGATTAATAATGTTTCGTACAATCAATTCCCCTTCACGCCCAGCATCACCAGCGTGAATAATTTCTGTTACCTGAGGATTATGTAACAGCTGTTTCACAACATTAAATTGCTTATACTTTGACTTTGTTACTTCAAATTGAAAACGCTCTGGAATCATCGGCAACGTATTAAGTGACCATTTTTTCCACTCGGCATGATAATGTTCTGGATTACATAACTGCATCAAATGACCAATTGCCCATGTACAGTACGCTCCATTTGGAAATAACTCATTTGCTTCTACTTCTAAATAACCATCTTTCCGGCGATATTTAAACTGTGAAACAAGAGCCAGCCCTTGATCTGGTTTCTCGGCAATAATTAATTTCATTTTATAACTCCCTATCTGTATTCCAGTGTTACTTTCATTGTCTATCTGTTTAGAAGCGATGATAAAACAACAATCTTATTTATCATTCGCGGTTTGTCTCGCAAATGTGAGACCTATAATATTATACGCTTATTCTTTATGGCTTCACAATAGGTTGAGTTATATATTACGTAATCCAGATTAAAACTTTACACTTGGTATAACTCTAATTATCCCTTTAAAGATTATCCACCTTTTAATTCTTAATCTATCATTTCTAAATTCGATGAATTCATACTTATAACATACTTTCAAACAATGCAGTGCGCCCTGAAAAACATACGTAGATTAAAATACCTAAATTAACTGTTAACCACCTTCTTTTAGAGGCAGAAACTTTAATTACCATTGTAATAATCAATAGGATAGTTTTAACGTGTTATCTTTTATTTCAAATTCCCCTTTAAATTCCGTACATTAATTTAAGATACCCTTTAAATCTGTTACATCTTCAAAACTTAATAATTTTTCATTGACCATGAATATTATATAACAAAAATTCAGGCCACTCTTTTATTACCAAAGGTATGACCCTAGATTGCTATAATTAAAAAGGATAATAATTCATACCATAAATAAACAAAAAACGAAGCCTAGTTACAAACTTCGTTTTTTCACCCTATCATATATTATTGGTGGTTGCCTAAAAGTACATTATTCAGTCACAGTTTTTTACACTTTTATTAACTTTACAAAAAAACCAGACATCTTACTTTGCTAATATACAATTGGCTTTTTCTAAATTTTTTTCAGAACTTTTGGCATCCTTTTGTACATAAACTAGATATTTTGTATACAAATATAATTCAGGAATCATTAAATCTACATACTTCATTTAACATTTCCCTCCTTTGTTATTATAGCTAACTCTTCAATTTGATTCAAATGATGCTGTTCATGTAACGCTAGAACTTCTGCCATGTATTTAATAGATATCTTACCCTCTTCTTGATGCATCGCCACTTTATCCCAATTATCTAGTTCATCTAACAACGAAATTGTTTTTTCTCTTAATACTTTAAATCTAGAAATTAAACACAATATCTCTTCTCTTTTATATTCTTTGTAATTTCTCACTAATACGTATTCTTCTGGATTATAAGATTCTAAAATAGGAACATTTTGAGAAAAGGTATCTTTAATTCTCTTCCCCCACACCTCTTCAGTATCATATAAGTGACCGATAATTTCAGAGGTA
Source organism: Bacillus sp. MHSD_36 (assembly GCF_030757775.1). Taxonomy (NCBI): domain Bacteria; kingdom Bacillati; phylum Bacillota; class Bacilli; order Caryophanales; family Bacillaceae; genus Bacillus; species Bacillus sp. MHSD_36. The sequence continues at coordinate 675,564 of NZ_JAVBIS010000003.1, read as the reverse complement.
TTCCACCCTCCTACTAAACGTGTTTTGAGTAAAACTTGTTCAGGCATTCCTTGAACCAACTCGTCTAAATTCTTCAAAGTTGTTTGCAATGATGTAATTATTTCTCTTGGCGTAAGATTCTGTAATTTCATATTCAACCTCCAAGCTAACTATGATGTAGATGTTACCTCTGATCTTTGTTGTTCATTTTCAAATCGGGTCCTAGATAAAATTTTATTATTTATAAGACTTGCAATAATTATAAAGCCTCCTATTCCAAAAGCAATCGTAGGAATAGATACTAAATCTCCTATAAACATCATTAAAATAAACGCTAAAATATACGAAATTCTTGATAAAGCAATCGATGATGCAAAAACTCGCCCCCGAACTTCAGGGTTTACGTAAGTCATAATACTAGTTGAACTTAAAACTTCGATAGGCCCATACCATAAATTAGCTAATACAACTACAATCAAAAATAATATAAAGTTATCTTGTTGATAAGAAAGACAATGTAATCCACCCAAAATTAATAAAGCTAAAGTAATCCATTTACGATAATATACTAAAGTAAATTCTTTTTTCTTAAAAAATGCTACTAGCGTCGCACCACCAATGATTTGTCCTAAACCGCTAGCCATGTGTCCAAGACCTAATCCAAAATTACCTGCATTAAAAAATTCTAAGATATATAAACTAAAAATAACGTATACGATCCCTAATGCAAATTCTCTTGCAACTAGTACCCATATTGCACTTTTTAATACAGGCATGTTTTTAATTTCTAATAGTCCTTCAGAGACTTGTTTAAAGTAAGAATCTTTGACCTTACTTGACTCAATTTTTTCACTAATCTTTATAAACATAAGACAAACTGCAGAGATTAAAAATGTAAATGCATCAATAAAATAAATCATTTTAATAGATAATATCTCTGTAACAAGTCCACCGACTCCCGTAGAAATAAGCATAACTGCGCTAAAACTTGTAGTAAGGATACTATTTGCGCGCGTTAAACTTTGTTGAGGTATCACTTCAGGAATAAACGATGAACGTGCTGGTAAGTACAAACCCGAAAATGATCCATTAATAATAAGAAGTAAATATAAAAAATATGGAGACACATTAGTCGAAACAACTATTACAAACCCAATTCCAATACATAAACGAGCAATATCTGCAATAATCATAAGTAAACGTCGGGAAAACCTGTCAATAATCGGACTGAAAACCATTGAAATAACTATTGTAGGCAGAATTGAACAAATAAATAATAAACTTATATGTGTAGCGTCTCCTGTTAATTTATAAATTAAACCAATTGTCGCGACTGTGCGGAACCAGTCTCCAAAGGCTGATAAATTTTGTCCAAATAGTAATAGTAGGAAATTCTTGTCCCTCCACAATACATATTTATCAACTTTATTTGTATTCACTAAACTTCCACTCCAACTGGTTCGTACCAATTCAATTGTTTCTGTAGTCCATTTACACTTTTATCAAAATATACTTTTTCGTTTGCAGGAATTAAATCTACTAGTATAGCAGGATACCAAGGTTTTGCTTCCTCTTTCAAAAGATAACAATCTTTCTCTTCAATGACTACCTCTAAGTGTACGAGAGAATTTAATTTAGCAATTATTTTATCTTTTTCTGGCATTTCCTCTATATAATGTTTCTCTAATCTCATTGTTTTCGGGAAAAATATAAATCTTCTATCATACGCATGATATAAACGTGACTTTGCAACGGCTAATCCTTGCTCCTTAATTTGTTCTATATATTTTTGTGTGTTCCCCTCATTTGCCCATGTAATACCTTGCATATATGTCACGGCTCCAGTTCCTAATCCTATACACTGGTCCTCATATCCACCATAAATAATCTCTCCATATTTAAACCTCTTTTCTTCATGTCCAGGTGCCATAAATGTATATACATACTTTTGATTCCAACCACTATTTCTAAAATGATTATATGTTATACGATTATATTTAATTTTTTCTGCAGGAGTAGGAGGCCTTGGAATACTACCTTTTGTTATTTTGTTTAACCACCCTTTTGAACATGCAATGTATTCTAAAGGATAGGCATCTATACTAGTTGTTCCCAATTCCATTACTGCATTTAAGTCATCTATAAGTTCTTTCTCACTCTGTCCGGGTAACTGATATAACAAATCTAAATTATAACTTTTAAAATATCGCTTCATTGTCTCAACAGTATGTTGTATCTGTTCATAACTTGAAGTTAAATTAAATAACTTTCTATATTTAGGGTTCAAAGTTTGTACTCCAAAACTTCCACGATTTGCTCCCCCAGCTGCCATTGCTGCAATTCTTTCTTCATCTGCTGTTTTTGCCTCACATTCAAACGTCCACTCATAGTCAGGTGACAACCTGAAATTTTTATTAATTGCTGTTGTTAACTTTTCTATTAGAGTAGGAGTAAGTACAGAGGGCGTTCCTCCACCAACAAAGATAACATCGAATGTTAAAGCTTGAATGACAGGAGATGAGGATAATAATTCCATCTCTTTAATAAGACATTCTACATACTCTCCAATTATAGGTTCATACTTTGTAGATTTAATAAATGGACAAAATGAGCAAATAGTATCACAAAAAGGTATATGAAGGTATAATGCTGTTTTTCCTTTTTTCTGACTTACCTCTGTTTTCCGCAACATATTTTCAACTCTACTTTGAGCATTTTCAACACTATCCTCCCCAAAAAAAGGGTATAAAAAATTCCATAACATAGGATGTTCTGGATAAATTTTTTGCATTATATTCATATCATTTTTTCCTACCTTTCAGTTCATTTTTTATAAATCATAGGGGCGTTAAAAGTAACGCCCCTATGATTTATCCATTAAAGTGCAATCCATTCAGTTTTTAAAGCAATCCACTCTCTTTTCATAATTATAGTTCCCCCTTCATTTTTATTAGACGATTTATTCTGAAATTTCAGTTTACTCCGTCTGTTTTTTATTATAATTCCTATTTTCCGAGTATTCTATACCTATCTTTTTTCTCAATAATTGTCTTATATATTTATAAAATTTAATAATAGTAAAATGATACTACGAGATTCCTATATATTTTGAAACTCCTTTGCATTATATATAAAATTAGTTATTTTTTACATTAATGTTTTTCTATAGTATTTGATCATATAAAGTAAATCTTTAATCAACCCTCACCAATCAGGATTTTTCGGGATAAAATATTGAACTTCTCATAATCGTGAAACCTATAGTATTTTTGAGCATCACAATCGAAACCTCCACTGTTTTAGATCTTAAAAAAAGAAAGACACTCAAAATTGAGTGCCTTTCCTTATCCACTGTTATTTTGAAACACTATGGATTTCCTTTACATTTTCATTATATACGCTCATAAACCCTTCAATCTCTTCAACTTCTCTAAAGATATCTTTTGACAAGTTTTCATGTCCGTCTTTCGTTACAAGAATATCATCTTCAATACGAATGCCAATTGATTCTTCTTCAATATAAAGACCAGGTTCAATTGTTATAACCATACCTTCTTCTAACACTCTATCTTTATATGTTCCTACATCATGCGTATCTAAACCAAGGAAGTGACTGACACCATGATAATAGTATTTTGATAACTCTTCATCTTCTTGAATTAAACCAATTGCTTTACACTCTTCTGCTAGTACCTTTTTTGTATGCTCATTTAATGCAGCAAACTTTACTCCTGGCTTGATGAGTTTCGTTGTTTCTTTCAATGCTTTTAATACAATATTATACATTTGTTTTTGGCGACTAGAGAATGTTCCATTTGCCGGGAATGTATAACTAATATCAGCATTATAGTAATCTTTTTGAGCGCCTAAATCTAGCAGTACTAAATCGCCATTTTGAATTTGCGCATCATTATCTTCATAATGAAGAACTGTAGCATTTTTCCCACTCGCCAAAATTGTATTGAACGCATGGTGCTTAATGCCAGATGATTTCAGTGTAAAATCAAATTGAGCTTCTAATTCATATTCCATCATGTCAGCTTTTGCATGCTTCAACACATTGTAAATACCACTTTTCGTTACAGCAATCGCTTCTTTAATAATTTCAATTTCTTCTTCTGTTTTAAATACTCGTAATTCACAAATGTTCGGATATACATTACCAATTGTTACATGTGGGTATTGTTCTCTTACATGTTTAGCAAATGCTAGCGTTTTTGTCTCCGTACCATTCCACTCACGACGCTCTAAATCTAAATATAGATGCTTCACATTTTCTGTGAAAAGTATATTTGACATTGTCTTTTCAAAGCTATCTAAATATACAACTTTCTTTATACCTGAAATTTTCTCTGCTTCTTCGTTAGAAACTGTTTTACCGACCCATTTCTCCATTACTGGATCTGACTTTTCAATGAAAAGTGTTTCTTCTACACTATTTCCAAACTTCTTCATCATGAAAATAACATTTGGTTCATCGATTCCTGTTACATAGTAAAAATTTCGATTCGGCACAAATTTATAATGTGCATCCGCTGACATATGAGGTGCTTGTCCAGCAAATAAAACAGTAATAGATTCATCTGGTAATGTGTTTACTAATCGTTCTCTATTTTGAGCAAAAAATGTTGATTTCATAATAATCCCCCTAGCGTTCTATGTATGCTTGTAAAACTAATTGTTCTCTGTTATTTATTTTATTATTGTTATAATTTTTCGTCAATTTTTAACCTTTTAGATGGTATTGACATAATAAAAATCAAGCGTTAAAATAACTATACATTAGTAAGCAACTAATATAATTAAATCAAATTAGAGGTGAAACAAATGAAAAACATTTTATTTCGTATTAACGAATTATCAAAAAAAGAAAAAACATCTGGATTAACAGTTGATGAAAAACAAGAACAACAAATGTTGCGTCAAAACTATACAAAAACATTTCGTGGAAGCCTAGATTCCATTTTATTAAACACAAAAATTGTAGATCAAAATGGTCATAACGTTACACCAGCCGCATTACAAGATGCTCAAATACGTTTAAAATTAAGCAAATGAAATTAAAGCTAAAAATACAATCGTATAAAACATAAAAAGAGCCGGAATTCTTATTTAGAAATTCCAGCTCTTTTTAGTGTATTTTCCAATTTAACATATGAGCGATACATAGCAATTCTCCACGAAACAATCATCGCAAATGCGAGTAAGAAAAACATTCCGCTTAACTCTGCCAAATCAATTGATTGGCTTAAATATGATTTTAACGTCACTCGTACAGCTAATAATCCGACTAAAATAAATATGAATGCTTTTGACGGTTTCATAAATATATGTTCGGCCCTTATTTCGAGCTTAGTTGTTTTAATTAGAAATATAGAGAAAATCAGTCCTACGCTAATTGCCTCAACTATTTCTAACGATGTTAATCGAAACTCTGGTAAAAAGTACATCATTGCGCCGGTACTCATAAAAATTGGCGGTAATATAATTTTCTTTTTCGTTATCGGTTTTTTCGCTGCTTTAAAGCGAAGAAACATTACCCCAACAGCCATACAAACTGCTACAATACTTGATAAAAGCGCTATCATACTTTCCACTCCTATCTATTTAAATGACTTTTTTAGCAAAAGCATAAAGTGAACTATTCGGACGTTTACGGGCAGTTGATCTCCCACCTAACTTCTTTGCTCCAGCCGAATTTTGAGATGGGAGTTTTACTGCCCGTTAATGTCGGATAAACCAATAAGTAACTACATGCCGCATTATAGAATTTCTTCATTATATTCCTCCTGCTGTAAACTTTCCATATTCGCTGCAATCATTTTACGGAAAGTTTATGAACGGAATATGAACAAAATATTACATTCAACTTTCGAAAATAAAAAAACCATTCCACAATTCATATTTGTGGAATGGTTTTTTAACTTATTTTAAATCTTCTACCGAGAAAGCACCTGGAAGTAATTGCTCAACAGTCACTTCTTTTTCATCGCCTTTTACATTAGTTAGTAAAACTGGCATTTTCGGTTCACAGAATTCAGCAATCACTTGTCTACAAGCACCACATGGTGAAATCGGTCCATCCGTTTCGCCTGTAATAACTAAGTAGCTAAAGTCGCGCTCACCTTCTGATACTGCTTTAAAGATCGCTGTTCTTTCTGCGCAGTTACATAAACCGTAAGAAGCATTTTCTATATTACAACCAGTATAGATTTTACCTTCTTTCGTAACTAACGCTGCACCAACAGGAAATTTCGAATACGGAATATATGCTTTTGCTAACATCTTATTTGCTTCTTCAATATATTTTTTCTTATCCATATTACTTCCTCCTCAAAGTAAGTGTAATTATGATTAGTCAGTAATCACTGTATGAACTAATTTAGGAGCCACTGCTGTTTCAGCGATAGAAATGTTCTCATAGATTTTCGCTTTTACATCTTCTACATTTTCACGGTTTGCGTAGATTGTTACGAATGGCTCGCCTTCTTTTACTGCATCGCCAACTTTTTTACGTAACATTAATCCTACTGCTAAATCGATTTCATCCTCTTTTGTCGCACGGCCAGCACCAAGTAACATAGCTGCGATACCGATTTCATCTGCAACGATGTTAGAAATAACACCTGAAGTTTTTGCAGGTACATCAATTACATACTTCGCCTGTGGCATTTTTTCTGGATTGTCTACAATTGAGCTATCTCCGCCTTGATTGCTTAAGAACTCTTTAAACTTCTCAGTTGCTTTTCCATTTTTCATCACTTCAATTAGCATTTCACGCGCTTCTTCTAATGTATTTGCTTTTTTCGCAAGTACGACCATTTGACTTCCTAATACAAGTACTAATTCTGTTAAATCTTCTGGACCTTCACCTTTTAATGTATCAATTGCTTCTTTCACTTCTAGTGCGTTACCAATCGCAAATCCAAGCGGTTGTGACATGTCTGAAATAACAGCCATAGTTTGACGTCCTACATTATTTCCGATACGTACCATCGCATGTGCTAATTCTTTTGCATCTTCTTCTGTTTTCATAAATGCGCCAGCACCTGTTTTTACATCAAGTACGATTGCATCTGCACCAGCTGCAATTTTTTTACTCATAATTGAACTTGCGATTAAAGGAATTGAGTTTACCGTTCCTGTTACATCGCGTAATGCATAAATCTTTTTATCTGCAGGTGTTAAGTTTCCTGTTTGTCCAATAACAGCTACTTTGTCACGGTTTACAATATCAATGAACTGCTCTTTCGTAATTTCAACGTGGAATCCTTCTACCGCTTCCAATTTATCAATTGTTCCGCCTGTATGTCCTAAACCACGACCAGACATTTTTGCTACTGGTACATCTAAGGCAGCTACTAATGGTCCTAATACTAATGTTGTTGTATCACCAACACCACCAGTTGAATGTTTGTCTACTTTAATTCCTTCAATTGCTGATAAATCGATTGTTTCTCCAGATTCAACCATTGCCATCGTTAAATCTGCACGTTCGCGATCTGTCATATCTTTAAAGAAAATTGCCATTGCAAGTGCACTCACTTGATAATCAGGAATACTTCCGTCTGTATATCCATTAATAAAGAATTTGATTTCTTCAGTCGTTAATTCTTTGCCATCACGTTTTTTCGCAATAATATCTACCATTCTCATTACAATCACCATTCCTTTTTATATGATATGAATCTATTAAAATAATAAGCCAACGATTGTTGCTGATAAGAAACTTACTAATGTTGCACCGAAAAGTAATTTCAGACCGAATCTTGCGACTACATTCCCTTGTTTTTCATTTAAGCTCTTAACTGCCCCTGCAATAATTCCAATTGAAGAGAAGTTTGCAAATGAAACTAAGAATACAGATATAATCGCTGTCGTTCTATCTGAGAAATTAAAGTTTCCTTGTGCTAAATCTGTCATAGCGACAAATTCATTTGATACTAATTTTGTTGCCATAATATTTCCAGCATTAACTGCTTCATGCCAAGGTACACCCATAATAAATGCAAATGGTGCAAATACATAACCAAGTATTTCTTGGAACGAGATACCAATTACACCTTTAAATACTGCATTAATGAATGCGATAAGAGCAACGAAACCGACTAACATAGCTGCTACTGTGATTGCAACTTTAAATCCGTCTATAATGTATTCACCTAATACTTCAAAGAAAGTCTTTTTCTCTTCTTCTTGCACTTCTAACATATCTTCTTCTTCAGTAACTTCATACGGGTTAATGATAGAAGCGATAATAAAACCACCGAATAAGTTAAGCACTAAAGCAGTTACAACATATTGCGGTTTTAATAACACCATATACGATCCAACGATAGACATTGAAACGGTAGACATTGCAGAAGCACATAATGTATACATTCTTTTCTCTGGCAATAATCCTAATTGTTTCTTAACTGAAATAAACACTTCAGATTGTCCTAAAATCGCAGAAGCAACTGCATTATATGATTCTAGTTTCCCCATTCCATTTACTTTACTTAATGCTAGACCGATAGATTTCACAATAATAGGTAATACTTTAATGTGTTGCAAAATACCTATTAAAGCTGAAATAAATACGATTGGCATTAATACACTTAAAAAGAACGAAAACTCTTTTTGATTTACTAATCCACCAAATACGAAATTTACACCATCAGCGGCATATTTTAATAACTCTCCAAAACCATCTGCTATTCCGCTAATTAATATATTCCCTACACTTGTATTTAATAATAAAAACCCCAAAATGAATTGTAATATAACCATCGTTATGATTGGGCGATATTTGACTTTTTTTCTATCATTACTAGCAAGCCAAGCGATACCTAAAATCAATACGAGGCCGAAAATACCAATTAAGTATTTCATAAGCCGTCTCCTCCCATTCGTATCCGCTTACATTTTTTTAATTGTTAAAGCAATAGATACACTTTACTTTGTGTATCTATTGCTTTTGACTTCATTAATGATTAGTAGTTATCTGTAGCACCTTTTGCATCATTTAATACGATTGCAACACTAGCACTTGCTCCAACGCGAGAAGCTCCAGCAGCTACCATTTTTTCTGCATCTTCACGTGTACGAACACCACCAGATGCTTTTACACCAACGTTTGGTCCTACTGTTTTACGCATTAATGCGATATCTTCAGCAGTTGCTCCGCCAGTTGAGAATCCAGTTGAAGTTTTTACGAAGTCAGCACCAGCTTTTACAGATAATTCACAAGCGCGTACTTTCTCTTCATCTGTTAATAGACAAGTTTCAATGATTACTTTTACAAGAGCTTTTCCTTTTGCTGCTTGTACTACTTCATAAATGTCTTTTTCAACAAGTTCGTTGTCGCCATCTTTTAAAGCGCCTACGTTGATTACCATATCAACTTCAGTTGCACCTTTTGCAATCGCATCTTTTGTTTCAAATGCTTTTGTTTCAGTCGTGCTTGCTCCTAATGGGAAACCGATTACAGTACAAACGTCTACATCATGTCCAGCTAATTCTTCAGCAGCTAGCTTCACCCATGTAGGATTAATACAAACAGAAGCGAATTTATATTCCTTTGCTTCCTCGATTACTTTCATAACATCTTCTTTTGTAGTATTAGCTTTTAAAATTGTATGGTCAATTAACTTTGCAATGTTCATTATCTTCACTCCTCATATCTTTTAACAACTTCATTCTAACTCTTAGTTGAACAAATGTAAATACACTTTTGAAATTTTGTTCATTCTTTTAAAAGTAATTTTCTTGTATTAAATAAAGCGCATTCTAACTAAGAAACGCTTCATATGTAAAATTAAAACTTTTATATTAACAATGGTAGTATGTATCTCAATATCCATAATTATTTTTAAAAAGGCAATTTGTATTCAAAAAACACTCCCATAATTCATACATAACAAAATAAAAGGCTTTCTCAAAATTAATATCTTGAGAAAGCCTTTTATTTCTAATCCTTTTGATAATGTAACAATTCTTTTGCTGTATGCTGATCGATAATTAATACATTTGCATATCCGCCACGTAACGCTCCATCAATTGCTTTTATTTTTCTATTACCACCAGCAACTAAAATAGAACGTTTCTTTAATTTCAGTTCCTCTAACTCAATTCCAATGGTGCGCTTATTAATTTCTTCACTACTAATATTTCCGTCCCCATCAAAGAATCGTGAACAAATGTCACCGACCGATTGTTTTTTGAGTAAACTTGTTTCATCCTTATCAAAATAACCTAATCGGAATAATAGCGCTTCATCTCGCACTGTTCCTACAGTGAAAATTGCAATATTCGCTTGTTTCCCCATTTCGATAATGTGATGAATATGTCGATCCTGCTCTACTAATTCTTTTGTCACTGCGTTATCAAATATAACTGGAAGGGGTAGATTTCTTGGCGTTGTTTGAAAAGCATCAGCAAATAAAGCGATTGTTTCATTCGCATATGTATTTACACTAGAATGACTAATACCACCTTTTAACTGAACAACTTCTACACCTTTTACATGTTGTGGTACGATTTTCCTAGCGATTTCATACATCGTCATTCCCCAGCTTACACCAACGATATCACCAGTTTTAACCGTTTTTTCCATATACTCCGCTGCATATTTACTAATATACTCTGTAATCGTTGCATATTCTGGCACTGGTGAAAATACGACATGTGCCTCTAACAAGTTGTACTTTTCTTTCAGTAAATTTCCAACGTTATCTAAATCAGCAAATGGATCGGCTATACTAATTTGAACAAATCCTTTTTCTTTAGCGTACTTTAATAATCTTGAGATTGTCGGTCTTGAAATATTTAATTTGTTAGCAATTTCTTGCTGACTATAATCTGATTGATAATATAATCTTGCAACTTCAACGCTTAATTGTTGTTTATCTTTATCCATAGTAACTCATTACATATCCTTTCCTGTATTTCCTTTTCGTTACAAGCATTATACAGCTTTATGCAAAAAAATTCGACTACCGAATTTTATCTAACGGAGCTTCTACTACACTTATCATATAAATCGAAAACTTATTTTGTAGATTTACAAACTCAATATAGATACGCTTGAAACATATAAATCCATTATCATTTAATTCACGCATTTTCTGCAATAACGATAACAGGCCCGTTCAAAAACGTACGGTAGAATCAAGTTATTTAACATAGAAAAGTTTTATATGAGGCCCAGGATATCAAAGACTGCTTTTCTCATACTTATGGAATTTCCATTCGCTTTTTCTGTAAGGGTTAGTAAAGAGACCATTTTTTGTCCCTTTTTCATGCTTTTTTCTCAATTCCATACGTAATATGCATTAAATCTTCAATTTGAAGTAAAAAATTAAAACAAGATTTACCTGTTTTAGTGGAATTTAATTTTTGTTAGACAGCTAAGAAAAGATGAGCTGATTTTTTGTTATGAGAGCGTCTTAAAATTTTCGCTTGATGAACAATGGGGTATTACCACATATTAAAAAGCCCATTTCTTTTTAGGAAATAGGCTTTTCTTAGGAATTATAATTATCGTTTATTAAAAGGGGAATGAACCTTTTACTAGATTCCTCCACCTGGTTCAGTCATATGTTGTACAACAGGTGCTTTTTCTGATGTATTTTGATGAATTTCAGGGTTATTTAATCCAATAGATAATACAGTGACAGTTACTACACTTATGACAAAAACCTTAATCTTTTTCATCTTAAATACCCCTTTTCCTTTATTGAAATTTTAGCTTCATAACTCATACGATAATACTCTGAAGCCTTATCCTTCATTCCTACATTATAACACTCATTAGCTAAAAGTTCAGAATAATTTTGAATTTCTTTTGAAATATTTTGTTCCTTAAAATAAGCTATAGCTTCTAAAACAACAAACTCTAATTTTTCAATAGAAACCTTATTAACTAAAGCACTCAAGATATTATAACGGTGGTGGTATTCTTCCGTACAATCTTTTAACCCTTCATCAATAAAGATTTTTGCCTTTTCATAATTCCCTAATTTATAGTGAACTTTCGCTAAGGTATGTATACCTTTTTTCTGGTACGGTAATCGAGGAGAACTAAATTTTTCATATACATCTTCTAAATACCTTAGAGAGATTTCCCACAATTTTTGATTCGAATAGAAAACAGCTAAATTATAACGAACTGTTAGGGCTGCTTTCAATTCCTTTTCATCCTCTAATATACTTAAGGCAGATATTAGATATTCTTCCGCCATATCATGCTGATCAAGTGTAATAAGGGACATTCCTATTGTATTTTTACACGCTCCAACCTTCGCATAAAACGAATGTAATTCTTTATCTTTTTCGAAGTATTCTAGGGCATTCGATGTATGTTTCACCGCTAAAGTGGGTTGTGATAAATAATAATGGTACAAGCCTACTCTATATTGAAACTCTGCATTTTCTAACTCATCATTAAGGACTGGTAGTAATTGTTCTGCAAACCTCAAATGATGTTCTGCTTTTGGATACTGCCCCATTTCTGTTGTATAGATGAATTTAAAAAAGTGATAATAATATTGCAATCTTGAATCAGGTTGCTCCTGAAGATGTGAAAGACTTCCTAGATCATGTTCAAAGTTACCGATTAACATTTGGAAACGACAATTAAATAAGGTGTAATAATCTAAAAGATCGTCATGCTCTTTCATACTATTAAATTTTTCATCTATAACTTGTTTCAAGGCAATCGTTTTTTCTGTATGCTGCGAAACCATTTCAAGATACCATTCTTGTAATAATGCATATCCTGTATGTGTGAAATCTCTTATTTCCATCGCCCGTCACCCTCTCTTTAGATATTACCTGTATATTATTTAAATATTAACACAATTATTTTGAATGCATGCAATTTTGAGGTTGAGAAATATTTTAGGATCAAACTATATATTTCGCACTTAAAATACACATGGCTAATATCCAATTGTACTTATTTGAAAGGGTTATATAAATTTCTATTAAGACCTATTTTTTATAAATAGAACTTACGACCAATCATACCAAGAAAAGTGAATACCTTGAGATAAGAAGGTTGGTACCCTCGGCAAAAAATAAACAGCGGAACTAGTCCACTGTTTACTTCGCCACACCTTCATGTAATTTTTCTGTATAATCTTTTACATCTTTCCAGCTATCTTTCGCTGTATGTAAATCTTCTTTTATGAAGGCAAATTCTTCAGGGCTGATTCCTTTTACGTTTTGTAGTAAATTATTATATTTTGCCCCTACTGTATACCATTGATTTGATATATTTTGCAGTGCTGTAATTGCTGCATCAATCGTTTCAGTCATGTTTGTTGTTTTATTTTTTACATCTGTCAATATTGCGACTTCTGCTTGTGCACCAGAAATTCTATCCTTTAAATTGGCGATCTCTCGTTCTGCATTTGCGATATCTTTTTTCGCAACAGCAATCATCGGTCCGCCAGCAAGACATGTTATTAACGCTACGCAAAGTACGCCACCAGCGATAACCATATCATTACTCTTTTTAATTGAATCATTATATGTATTAATTTGTTGCTCTAGAGCTGGAATACCAGCATTCGTACTTGCCAAAATCGAGGTTAGTTGATTTGTATCCTCTTTAAAGGTATTTGTGTCTTTCGCCATTCTATCGCGAAAGGCTTTTAAATCTCCTAATAATACATCTACCTCATTTTGATTCTTTACAATATCCGCATACAATTTTTCTAAATCCGTTTTTAACTTTACGCTATCTTTTTGATCAATCGCAATTAGCATGCTATTATAATACGCTTGAAAAGTATTATTGTAATTAATAATATTTTGATCCGTTTTCATAAATTGCGGCTTCATGTGATCTAACCAATACGCCGCGTTAATTTTTGCATCTCGTTGGTGCTGAATCATATTTCCTTTAAACTCACTATTAATCGAACTTATTTTACTCAAATCAGTCTCTTGTTGATTTTGAATTAATTTTGCATATGAATCCATTGCAAATATACTTGATGTCGTTTGCGCCATCACATCTTGGAATCCAGCTGGCCCTAACGAATAATTTTTCGCACTTTCTTGCAATGTTTTTACGTTTTGTTCTGCTGCAACAGGATGTAAAGGAAATGCATTACTCGTTGCCACCCCAGCAATCATTAACGTTAAAAGACATTTTTTATAAAATCGTTTCTGCATATTTTTCACCTATTCTCTATATAAGGATATCAAAAGCTCCTGCTCACAACTGAACAGGAGCTTCAAACCTTTCATCAATACGTAACGCTCTAGCGATTCGTATTTGATTAAGCTTTTTTCGTATCTACCACTTTAATATCTTCCGCATAAATCTTTTCTGCATAGTCTTTAATGTTTTTCCAGCTATCTTTCGCAATGTTTAAATCTTCTTTAATGAAAACAAGGTCATTCGGGCTAATTGAATCTACATTTTGAAGTAAAGAATTGTATTTTGATCCCATTGTGTACCATTGGTTTGAAATGTTTTGCAACGCTGTAATTGCAGTATCAATTGTATTTGTTAAATACTCAGTTTGTGTTTTAATGTTCGTTAACCCAGCTACTTCTAATTGAGCAGTTGTAACTTGTCCTGTTATTTTTTGAATTTCAGCTTGTGCATTATCAAGCTCTTTCTTCGCTAATACGATACCAGCTGTACCACCGCCTACAGCTGCTGCACCACCTGCAATTAATGCGACTCCTAGCGGCGTTCCTGCACCTGTAGCAATAACTACTGCACCACCAATAATGGCAATTGGCCCTAAAGCTGTCGCAACTGATGAACCGATAATAATTGCATTATATTTACTAATTGCTTCATTGTACGTTGTAATTTGATTTTGCAGAAGCGGGATTCCTGCATCTTGACTAGCTAAAATAGATGTAATTTGATTTGCGTCTCCCTTGAAGTTTTGCGTATCGGACGTCATTTTATTTCGGAATTTCTTCAAGTCATCTACTAACTGATCTACTTGCGCTTTATTTTCATTAATACTACTTGATAATCTAGTTAAACCTTTCGTAAGAGTCGCTTTATCTTTTGCATCTACCGCAGCAACTAAAGTATCGTAATAGTTTTGGAATTTCGTATTGTAATTAATGATATTTTGATTCGTTGAAATAAGCTGTGGCTTCAATACATCTAGCCATTGCTTCGCATTTCCCCTAGCTGTATCCTGGTGCTGAATCACTTTCCCTTTTAAAGCCGCATCAACAGACGATACATTTCCAAAGTTAACATTCCCTTGTTTAATAATTGTTAAAGCGTACAGATCCATTACTAAAGCGTTTGAACCTGTTCTTTCCATTGCATCTTTTAGGCCTTCTGGTCCTAATGAGTATTCCTCATAGTCATTATAAGCTTTTGCTACCGCATGAACTGGAGCTTGCTTCACTGTACTTTCAGCTGCATACGTATGGACTGGCATAATGTTTCCTGCTGTAAATACTGCCATAAGTGCTGATAGAGCCATTACTTTATAAGGTTTTTTTGTCATTTTTCTTCTCTCCCTATATCGTTACTTATTTTTAATGTACTTCAACGTTTGTAACGTAATCTTCAAATTGATTTGTTTGCTTATTCATTTCATCACTTACTTTTTTAATTTGATTGAAATGTTTTTGAAGTAAACTACTATCTGTATATGTGCCTTCTTCAACATTCTTTTGAATTTGGATCATATTATTGTTTAGAACTTTCCAATCTGTTAATAACGTTTCTAAAGTTGTAATTTGACGATCGATTAGTTCTGTAAAGCTACTTACTTGATCTTCAACAAATGTAATTTGTGTCGCTTCTGCTTCAGTTTGTGATAACTTTTGAATAAGTGGTAGTAGCTCTTTTTGCTTTTGCTGAATGCGAAGAGCCGCTTCCCTCGTTTGACTATCTGCAGCATTTACAATTTCATTACTTAAAGTACCGATAGAAACAAAATCAATTGTTTTCGTTTGCGAAGTTTGATTTGTAATTGTAAATACTTGTTTACCGATATTAATAGAACCTTTAATAATTTCTTGAGGTCTATTCAAAATAGTAGTTAGTTCAGCTTGAATTTCCCCTTGAATTCTTTTAATATCTTCCCTTAACTTCACAATATCTCCACTTGATCCTTGTAGTGTTTTTATTGCTTCATCAGCTTTAATTGATAAGTTGCTACTATCTTTGTCTAATACCGTTTTAAATCGATTTAACTCTAATAAATCCCGCTCCATACTCTCTTGGATGTTTTGTACTTGCAGTTGTAATTTTCCATATGCATTTGTAAAATCTGCTTTTGCCTGCTCATCTTCATTTACGTTTCCTGCTAGTTCATAAAGCTTACTATAATAGCTATTAAATCTAGTACTATATCTCATCATCTCTTGATTTAAGTCGATTAGCTTCGGATTATATTCATCAATCCACTCTCTTACATTTGCCTTCGCAAACTTTTGATGATTCGTCAAACTACTCATCGCATTCACCTTAATGTCTGGCTGTTGTAAAATAACTAATCCGTATGCTTGTATAAGCGGTGACTGTGATCCTAACATTCTAATTGAATTGGATAATGTATTTGGAGCAATTACATTTTGTGCATATACTGCTTTCACCTCTGTTTGCCCCTCCTTGGCGTAAGCGCTTACAGGAATGAAGCAACTCGTAGATACTGCTGTAACCAATAACCCTGTAATTAAAGTCTTTTTCACTTTAACTCCTCCTATGTATTAGCAACTATTACTATCGCATTTTATTATTCTATTTTCTTGCATATAATTTGAGATGGTTAAAATAGAGAACGTTCTCACCGCGATCCATGTACGAACCATCTCTCCCAACTTTTATTGCTACAGCACTTACTTATTGTTATAAAACATTTCACATGTGCTTAGTATGAATAACATTGCATAAATTTTCTATTCTAGCTCATTTCCAACATTCATACAGTGAATACATTACACAAAAATACTATTCATTTTAGACTAATCCACGTAGGAAAATATGAAATTTCGTTTTGTTTTCATATAAGTTTTGTACTGTAAGGTCATTTAACCACAGCTATTTATATAACGTAAAGAAGTATTTTCATTCCCTTTATTTTCAAGATTTCATGTCTTTATTTCAAAATATAATCCGCTACACTATTTCAATTGAAATATCCATATATCACAACAAAAACCCCTACTTATTCATAAACACAAAAATTATATCAATATATCTTTTGTGCTCATATGCAATTATGCATAGCGTATACACAAAAAGGATAGCTTCACTTTCATGAAGCTATCCTTAAAAAACCTTCTTACTTTTTCAAATGATATGGAACTGTCGTAATAACAACATTTCTTTTATAGAGTAAATACGCACGAATGAGTAAACTAGACTGGTTATGAAGAATGTTATGCCAACCTTTCTTCGGTATGAACTGTGGTATAACGACCGTAACTCGATAATTTGATTCACTCGCTTTATATTGCACTGTATCAATAAACTTTGTTAGCGGCTGAATAATACTTCTATAATGAGAATGTAATGTAACAAGCCTAACTTCCGGTTGCCACTTCTTCCATTTCTCTTCGAATTTCTTCTCCTCTTCTCTGTCAAAAGCAACATATACAGCGATAACTTGATCGGCAGAAAGAGCCTTAGCATAATTCAATGAATTTTCTACTACATGAGTCATACCAGCTACCGGAACGACAATTACATTTCCCTTAATCGGAACAAGTGGCTCACAAGTTTTTAAACTTAGTTGGTCTCCTACCGCATCATAATGCTTCTTAATTCGGTGGAACAAGAAGATAATAACAGGTAAGAAAATAAGAATCGACCATACTTGTGCAAATTTAGTTAAAAAGAACATACTCATTACGATAAAACTAATAACTGCACCAATCAAATTAATCGATAATCGTAAAATCCATCCTTCAGGTTTTTCACGAAGCCATTTTAATACCATACCAGTTTGAGAAAGGGTAAACGGAATAAATACACCTACTGCATATAACGGAATTAAATGTTCTGTTTGCCCTTGGAAAGCTACAATTAAAATAATCGAAGCAATTCCCAGTATAATAATACCGTTTGAGTAACCTAGGCGATCTCCTCTAATCGTAAACATTCTCGGTATGAATTTGTCTTTTGCAAGGTTAACTGCTAATAACGGAAATGCAGAATAACCTGTGTTAGCAGCAAGAATTAATATTAAAGCAGTTGTACCTTGTATGAAATAGTACATAAAATTACGTCCAAAAGTTTGTTCAGCAATTTGTGAAACAACTGTTACTTCTTTACTTGGAGTAATTCCGTAATAATAAGCTAAGAAAACAATTCCTGAAAATAAAACTGCAAGTAATGCACCCATTGCAAGCAATGTTCTCGCCGCATTGTTTGGTGCGGGATCTTTAAAGTTTGGAATTGCGTTTGAAATTGCTTCAACACCTGTTAAAGCAGAACTACCTGATGCAAATGCTCGTAACAGTAAGAACAAACTAATTCCCGCAACTGGTGTTCCAATCGGCGTGTGTAAGGCCTGCGACACGTGACCAGTTAAAATATTATAAATCCCTACCCCAATTAATATGAATAGTGCTAAAACGAATAAATAAACTGGATATGCTAAAACGGAAGCTGATTCCGTTACACCTCTTAAATTTAATATCGTAATCAATATAACAAATATAACTGCAATAATTACTTTATGTGCATGTAAGCTCGGAAAAGCAGACGTAATCGCATCTGTACCTGCAGATACACTTACTGCAACAGTTAAAATATAATCGACTAATAAAGATCCTCCAGCTATTAGCCCTGGATTCATTCCTAAATTTTCTTTTGATACAACATACGCGCCTCCGCCATGCGGATAAGCGAAAATAATTTGACGATAAGATAAAATAAGGGCTGTCAATAACACTAATACCCCAACAGCTATCGGAATGGAATACCAATAAGCAATCGCTCCAACACCTGCTAAAGCAATTAAAATTTGCTCTGGTCCGTATGCAACCGATGACAATGCGTCAGAAGATAAAATAGCTAACGCCTTCGTTTTATTAAGCTTTTGCTCTCCTAGCTCAGTTGATTTTAACGGTCTTCCAATTAAAAATCTTTTAATAGATGAAACCACTGCTGTCCACTCTCCAATAATTTTGTACGAACGATGCTGCTTGTTACAGCCAGCAAACTATTTCTTCAGAAAACAAAAAATGTCTACAAGCCATAGCGAAATAGACTTGTAGACATTATTTTTTTTGTCGCACAAGCTCCACCTTCCTTCTCAATATAACGCTTACGAGGTTAGCTGTCGGATTCGGGCCTATGAGTAGCCCTACCTTTTTCAAGGATTCACCCCACTGGATTAAGAATTAATCCATAAGAACGGGTCCCCCGTACCATGCGGTTTCAGCGATTTAGAAAATTGAAACTGTGGATTATAATACTCCTTTATTTTCAAAATGTAAACAAAAATTTTGAAAAAGAAAAAATTAAAATGATTGCGGATAATTCGCTGATAAATATACATAATGAATACTAAAAATTGATAAAGGAGACTCACATGTCTAAAGAAAAGAAGCCTATTTTTTCCGATTCCTATTTAGATGCATTAGCAAATGAAATTAATCAATTATACGGTAAACGTGAACAGGAAATAAATTTGACAGATAGAATGAAAAGAAATAAATAAGTTGTCATAAAAAAGAAAGCAATATACTTATATATTGCTTTCTTTTTTATTTTTTCATACATCCAATTCTATTGCTGATCCGTTAAAGGTCATTTCTTCATACACCTTTAAATTTTGATATACCACACCCAATAACGGTGCTTCTATAGAAAATTGTTTTGCTACATTTAGTAAGTATCCTTGTAAGTGCTCGCCTTCAATGAACGAACCTTTTTCCATATCACGCTGCATCGATGACTTCATATTATACGAAATTTTATCAATTGTTTTCATATGTTCTTGGGCAATATTATCTTTAATTGGCGCTCCTATATATCTCATAATTTGCACACATTCTTCAAATAAGTTTTGGATAAAATCGCGTCCACCTTCGCTTTCACGAATCGGTCCTATCGGTGCCCGCATTAATGTCGTCACACCCGACATTACAGTAATAAATAAATATTTATGCCACATATCTTGCATAATGTTTTCACTTAAAACAAAACTAGATTTCGTACCTGTAAATGCTTTAGCAATATGCTTTATTCTCTCTGAACCTTGAAGCTGTATTTCGCCAAACACAAGTCTGTTGGCAGCACTCGTTTGTACAATTTCCCCTTGATCATTTAACGTCGTCTCGATAAAGCATAAACCGCCAATCACTTTCTCTTCACCAAATTCTTTTTGTAATAGTGATACATGAGCGATACCATTTAATAATGGAATGATGACAGTATTCTCACCTACAAACGGCTTCAAATCTTGGATTGCATCGTTTAAGTGATACGCTTTTGTTGAAAATAAAATGACATCAAATGAAGAGGGTTGATCTTCTTTCGTTATTAATTTCGGTTGGAAAGAAAAATCCCCGTTAACACTTCGGATTACAAGTCCTCCTTCCTCCAATTGTTTTTTTCGTTTACTACGAACAAGAAACGTAACATCTTCTCTCTTTTCTACTAAACGACCTCCAAAAAAGCCTCCGACGCCACCCGCTCCTAATACTAAAATACGCATACAACATCCCCCTTTTCAAAATACAATTTTATAACATTCAGTATACATAACATTATACATGTCCCCTGCTAAATAAGCTGAATTTTCATACTTAATCGAGTGTAAAACAGTGGTTATTTTCAAATAAATTTGGGCATGTTGTTTTTATAGCATATATGGAAAGGAAACAATGTAAATGGAGGCAATACAAACAATCGAGGAAAAGGATGTAACAACAGCTATATTTCAATTTATATTCCCGTTTTCTTTTAAAACTGGATATGAACAAAATATGTTCCCCTTCTTACAGAAAAATGACTTTCGCCCTTTTCGACTCGATCATCTTGAAAATGAAAGTACATACTACGGAAAGTTTCAAGTTTCACATCAGAATATGGAAGCTTATTATCTTTCATTTACAAATAAAATACTCTTTCCTCACTCAGAACATCAAAAAGGATTGCAGCGCTATTCTAAAGACCTTAACTTAACTGGACATTTAACAACAAGTCTTATTTCCGTTCCATTTAAGATTCATTCTATTGACGTAACACTTTGTCCTTATGAGCTTGGCTTCTTAACCATTCGGACGGAAGTAGAAACCGCTCCAAACATGACATTATCAGAAGCAATTGAATTCGCCGCCCGCTTCCGTGTACTTGAAACTAAAAATGATACAAACGAGACTATTTGTATTGAATGTAATGGAAAAAAATATTCACAAGTAGAGAAGCTTATATTCGGCGATTTATTTCATGGTGTAACCGACTTCTTTGAAAAAAAGAGATTGCGGAGCTCTTACTTTCAAACATTCCCATTCTTTGAAGATCAACGAATGTATGTACAAACTTTATTATCTATAAACAAAGAGTCGAACCTTCATGTAGTTGATGTATACCGAGCTTCCAGTCTTTCCGGATTAACAGACGATGGTAAGCCCTATATTAGTGCAAATAATGTTCCTTATATTCAAGATTATTTAGCAAAACATTCTTATCAAAGATGGGCCCCTAATCGCTACTTTATTATGGAAGAACACATTTTTACATGTATAACAAATGAAGGTGAGCAAGCAATCGCTAAACTTGCGAGTCAAATGTATGGGGAGTTTTATTACGCTTTGTTATTAAATCTATTTCATAAAGTGGTTTTATTAAAAATGGCAAACGCTTATGCCGAGTTAAATATTGAACAAGATACTAATGAAATAGAGCAATTAATTTATTCAATCAATTCGTTTACAGCAAATTACTTTTCTTTAGAGTTAGTATCTCAATCACAGAGTGAAGATATTTTCTTTCGATTAAGAAAGCTTTTTAACATTGAAGTACTATACTCGAATGCAAAACAAAATCTTGATAGTTTGTTTAAATATCAAGAAAATGTCGCTTCAAAAAAAGATAGCCTTTTACTATTAATTTTAACGCTCTACTCTGTAGTAGGCCAAATGTTAGGTTTTACTATGATTGATTTGTTAAGAAACACCGATTCAAACAAAATATCGTCGCCACTTGAATTTTTCGCGCTTTTAATAGCGATTAGCGGCATCGTCATTTCACTTATTTTAGGTGCACAAAGTTTATACCAATGGGGCTTACAACATAAACGAAGAAAAGCATGGGTAAAACAAACTGTACTTTCTGCTGTGAAAGAGAAAGATGATAAGAAGTAAAGAAGGTTATTCTCAAATTTAAAATACATGGTACACGTTTTAGTAAACGAAATTTTTATCGGCAATATATCGACTTACCGAAAAAAGTTAACAAAAAAAGTACTCCAAAATAAAATGTGGAGTACTTTTTTATAAAAACTTACTTTCCCGCTTCGATTTTTTCTAATGCAGCAGCTACTTGTTCTTCTGTTAATTCATGTTGTATTACGTAGCGGTTACGAGGGCTTACACGACATTCATGAGAACATGCACGTAAATATTTCGCTTCGTTTTCTTCAGAACATAAAATTTTCTTGTTACATTCTGGATTTGAACAGTTTACATAGCGCTCACAAGGTTCACCTGTAAAGTGGTCTTTACCAACGATAACATGTTCTTTTTGGTTTACTGGTACAGCGATACGCTCATCAAACACGTAGCATTGTCCATCCCAAAGCTCACCTTGTACTTCTGGATCTTTTCCGTACGTTACAATACCGCCGTGAAGCTGACTTACATCTTCGTAACCTTCACGAACTAACCAACCAGAAAACTTCTCACAACGAATTCCGCCTGTACAATACGTTAAAATCTTTTTGCCTTCAAGTACTTCTTTATTTTCGCGAATCCAATCTGGTAATTCACGGAATGATTCGATATCCGGTTTAATCGCACCTTTGAAATGACCTAAATCAAATTCATAATCATTTCGTGCATCAATAATAACTGTATCTTCTTGTTTCATTGCTTCATAAAAATCTTTTGGCTCTAAATACTTACCAGTGATTTCGTGTGGGTTAATGTCATCTTCTAGACGAAGTGTAACTAATTCTGGACGAGGACGCACGTGCATTTTCTTGAATGCATGACCATCAGCTTCATCTATTTTAAATACGATACCATCAAAACGTGGATCGTTGTTCATAGCTTCCATGTATTTCTCTGTTTGTTCTACAGTACCAGAACAAGTTCCGTTAATACCTTCTTTTGCTACAAGAATTCTACCTTTTAATTCAAGTGAATTACAAAATGCTAGATGCTCTGCCGCGAATTCTTCTGGGTTTTCAATTGTTGTGTACATGTAATATAGTAATACTCTATATGGTTTTGTAGTTGCCAATGTATTTCTACCACCTATCTAATTTTTAAAATCATGTATAAGTTAACGTTCATATCAAAACATATATAATAAGAAAATGAATCCCATTTTCTTCTCTTTATACTATTTTCTATCAGTTAACAAAAATAAAAAACAAGATTACACACCATAACACTATGGTTATGTTGCAATCCCAATATATTATATATCATACAAATGCAATTCCATCAATTAATATGCTGTATTATCCGCTTTATGTTCACATAAATTTCAAAAATAGCCCTTTAATTCATTATGTTTCCCCACGTCTTCACACCATAAACTCCCAATTTTTTTTATAACGTCACACCATTCATTGTATAAAGGCATATAATTTGCACTAAGGAAACATTTATGTTCAAATAAAGTGAAACTTTAATCAGTGGGGGTTTTCTTCATCCCCCACTGATTATTAGCCCTCACCAATCGGACTTTTATGGGCAGCCCGCCCCCCACCTAACTTCTTTGCTTTCCCTGAATTTTGAGGTCGGGGTCTTACTGCCCATTAAAGCGGGATAAAAATATCATCTAATACATTTAAATGTATTGAAATAAGCAGCAAGAATACTTACAATAATTTCATCATGTTAACATTTTAAAGGGGAAAACGACTATGAATAAAGATATATCAAAAGAGGAACAAGTCCCTTCTCAAAGTACAACTGTTCAATCAGCACACTTAGCTTTAAGTGGTGAAACAAAAGGCTGGAAAAGACTGTTGCCGTTTTTAGGACCCGCTTTTATCGCATCCGTAGCTTATATTGACCCTGGTAACTTTGCCACAAATATCGCAGCTGGTTCACAATATGGATATTTACTATTATGGGTTATATTCGCGTCTAACTTAATGGCCGTATTAATTCAAACTTTATCAGCAAAGTTAGGAATTGCTACAGGAAATAATTTACCTGAAATAGCTCGCGAACACTTTCCAAAGCCTGTGTCTATCGGCTTATGGATACAAGGTGAACTGGTTATTATGGCTACAGATTTAGCTGAATTTATCGGCGCAGCACTCGGATTGTATTTATTATTTGGAATTCCTATGTTGCCAGCTGCTTTAATTACAGCAGTCGGATCATTTATTATTCTTGAGTTTCAACGCAGAGGGTTTCGCCCACTAGAAGCTATTATTACAGGGATGATTTTTATTGTAGTAATAGCATTTGGGATTCAAGTTTTTTATGCAAAACCAGAATTAAGTCCTCTACTTTCAGGATTATTTATTCCGAAATTCCAAGGTGTAGACAGTATATTACTTGCAGCAGGGATATTAGGTGCAACAGTTATGCCACATGCAATCTATTTACATTCTGCATTGACACAACGCCGCGTGGTCGGAACAACTGACGAACAAAAGAAAAAGATTTTCCGTTTCGAATTTATCGATATTATTATCGCAATGATTATCGCCGGAGCAATTAATGCAAGTATGTTAATTGTTGCTGCTGCACTATTCTTTAAAAACGGCTTACATGTCGAAGATCTCGATGTTGCTTTTAACCAGTTCAGTACGTTAGTCGGCCCTGTATCAGCTGCTTTATTTGGAATTGGACTCTTATCAGCAGGACTATCTAGCTCTTCTGTCGGTACAATGTCAGGTGATATTATTATGCAAGGTTTTATTCGAATGCATATTCCGTTATATTTACGCCGCTTTATTACAATGATTCCGCCATTAGTTATTATCGCTTTAGGTGTAAATCCAACTTACGCTCTAGTCATGAGCCAAGTCGTCTTATCATTCGGTATTGCTTTTGCATTAGTACCACTTATTATGTTTACAAGCAGTAAAAAAATTATGGGTGCACTTGTTAATCACCGCATAACAACTTTTATCGCTTGGATTATTGCTGCACTTGTTATCATTTTAAATATTTTCTTACTGTATCAAACATTTGTAGGGTAATGAGAAAAGGTATTCCAATAGAACTGGAATACCTTTTTTCATTACCTCTTATGTATGTACCTTTTTCCGGCATTATCACACCTTTCTCAGTTCGAAAGTAAAGTGGTAATCCTTCCGAAAGAAATATGCTTACCTTGGATGGATTCTGCCTTTGATGATGAATATGTAAATGCGGCTCACTTGAACTTCCTGAGTTACCGACCTGAGCAAGAAATTCTCCTTCATTTACATGTTGTCCTTCTTTAACTTTAATTGATCCTTGCTTTAAATGGGCAAGAATTAAATATGTCTCTGATTCATCTAGTCGTAAATAAATATGATTACCCGCCATTGATTGAAAATCATCCTCTCCCGGAACTACATCTTTTTCGTCATTATTGATGGATACAACTGTTCCAGAAGCTGGTGCCATTACTTTCGCTCCATATATTCCATAATCTCCTAACTTACGACTTTTCACTTCAGCAGGCGGAATGAGAATATCATATGCCCACCTTTCATTTGGTTTTATGACGTGATAGTTTGTTTCTAACCGATCACCGCCCCAACCTATTAATGCTCGTTCATTCAAAGGAAAACGAACGACTGCTTTAGGACTCATAGATTGTACATCTGCTGGGTAAGCAAGTCCCCCTATGTTAGCAAACCACCCTAAGGGCCAAGCTCCAATTATAGAGAAAAGAACGATGAAGAGTAGCTCTCTATCTATTCGCTGTCTGAAAATGCCTTTCCACACAAATAGTAATGTTACCCCTATCAAAATAAAGAATGATACTATGCTAAAGGCTTGTATACTCCACCAAAAAATGACTGATATAACACCTTTAGCTAAATAAACTACACTCCAACTTATAATTAAAAACGCAACTAAAATTACTAATGCATACTTCTTCCACATATTGTATCCTCACTCTCATATCTTTGTTCTACATGATACGAAGTGAAAATTACGACATATAAAAGAAATACTTACGACTTTCTTACAATTCTTTATAATGCGGTAAAACGATGATGAAAACAGTTTCTTTCTCGTTACTGCGCACAGTGATATCCCCTTTATGAAGCTCTGCTATACTTCTCGCAATTGCAAGTCCCATTCCTTTGCCACCCGTATGAGAGCTACGTGATTTTTCACCACGATAAAACTTCTCAAAAACGTAAGGAAGATCCTCATTCGGAATGCATTGTCCAAAATTTTTAATTTCTATTTCAACATTCATGTCTCTTTTAGAAACTTGAATTAAAATCTGTTTTCCGTCTTTCCCGTACATAATACTATTACTAATTACATTTTCGAACAGCCTCACCATAAGCGCCACATCCATTTCCACATGTAACTCGTTATCAGCTTTAATACGAAAGCTCATATCAGCATCATCTAGTTGTGGCACAAAATCAATCATGATTTGTTCAGTGAACGCTTTCATATTTACTACACTTTTATGTAATTCAATCTCCCTATAATTTATTTGACAATAATCTAATAAATCATCTACTTGATTTTTTAATTCATAACTTTTTCGCTTTAATATACTTACATACTGTTCACATTCTTCACTATTTGTATGAAGCTGATTTCCTAACAGGTCCGCGTAACCGATTAGAGATGTTACAGGTGTTCGTAAGTCATGAGAAATATTACTAATCATTTCAGTTTTCATTTCCTGCGATTTTTTTTCATTTTCGATAGACTCTTTTAAACTTTTAGCCATTCTATTAACATTCGCTGCTAATTCACCAATCTCGTCATTTTTTGAAATAGGTATATGTATTTCCAAATTACCACTACTTATTTCCTTCACACTCTTGTTAATTTCAGATAACCTTTTCATCATTGTTTTTGTCATGAATGCAAAGTATATTGTAGTAATAATTAAAAAAGCTATTACATATAAAAGTGAATATTTTTCTTCTAACGCAGTAACATGACTATATATATTTCCAATTACAATTTG
The DNA here is from genome assembly GCF_030757775.1 of Bacillus sp. MHSD_36. Taxonomy (NCBI): domain Bacteria; kingdom Bacillati; phylum Bacillota; class Bacilli; order Caryophanales; family Bacillaceae; genus Bacillus; species Bacillus sp. MHSD_36. Next base: position 648,302 of record NZ_JAVBIS010000003.1, on the reverse strand, counting down.
AAACGCTATTATACTTACAGTTGCTAATAAGATGCTACATATGAATGCGATAAAAAACTTAGCTCTAATGCCCTGTAATGATTTAATCTTCAATTTTATATCCGACTCCCCAAACATTTTGAATAAACTTCGGTTCTTTTGGATTCTCTTCAATTTTATTTCTCAATCTCGCAATATGAACCATTACTGTATTATTACTTTCATAGGCTCTTTCTTTCCAAACGCTTTCATATATTTCTTCAATAGTAAACACACGATTCTTCGCAGCCGCCATTAAGTACAAAATATCATATTCAGTTTTCGTAAGATTGATTGTTTCTCCATATAGCATTACTGTTCTCGACACTTCATCTATTTCTAAACCTCTAATGTTTATTTTCTTTTCTATTACTTGGACAGCATTTTGATTGAAATATGTATACCTTCTTAATTGAGCTTTCACTCTCGCTATAAATTCAATTGTACTAAACGGCTTCACAATATAATCATCTGCCCCAGTACTAAATCCAATTACTTTATCTACATCCGATGATTTTGCGCTTAAAAACATAATTGGTAAACTATGTTTCTCTCTAATCCTTCTGCACAATTCTATCCCATCCATTTGTGGCATCATAATATCCAAAATAGCAAGTTGAATACTGTTATTATTTATGATTTTTAAAGCCTCTTCTCCGTTATGAGCACTTAAAACTTTAAAACCTTCTTGCATTAAATTCGCATTAACAAATCGAACAATATCTTGATCATCATCTACAATTAAAATTGAGTTTTTCTCCATATACAAACCTCCTTTTGAAATATATTCCACAATCAATTTTATCATAAATGAAAACCATACTTCCCTCTTGAATAATCTTTATTTTCAGACTAGATTATATAATAACAACACATTCTAGTTTCAAAAGAAATGGAGTGAAAGTATGTTTCCTATATTGAAAACTGAACGACTCATTTTACGAGAACTTACCGAAGAAGATGCACTGAGTATACTACAATGCTTCTCTAATACTGACGTACTGCGCTATTATGGCCAAAAACCATTACAAGATATTGATCAAGTGAAACAAGTCATTCATAACTTTAAACTGAGTTACAATGCAAGAAGCGGTATAAAGTGGGGAATTGAATTAAAAAACAAGAAAGAACTCATTGGTACCATCGGTTTTCACGATTGGTCTTCTGAACATAAACGGGCCAATTTAAGTTATGCCTTTCTCCCTGAACACTGGGGAAAAGGATATGCGACTGAAGCTGTTTCTGAAGTTATATCATACGGTTTCCACACACTTCATTTAAAACGGATCGGAGCAATTGTCTTTCTTGAAAATGAAGCTTCCAATAAGGTGCTATTAAAATTAGGATTTGAAAAAGAAGGTGTTCTAAAAAATTATATGTATCAAGATGATATCCCTTATGACACGAATTTTTATTCTTTATTGAAATCAGTTTAATAGAATGTATGCGTAAAAAACCTTACTTTTAAAAAGTAAGGTTTTTTATTTACTCATTAGCAATATAAGCATTCTTATAAGAATAAATACCACCAAATTGATGCTTTTCAATTCCTTTTACATAACCCTTTTGTACGTAAGCTGAGCCCATTTGATAAAGCGGTGCGACCGCAGCATCCCCTAATAGAATACGCTCGGCCTCTTGCAATGCTTCCCATCTTTTCTTCTGATCTAATACTAGGTCGCTTTTCGCTTTCTTTATTAATTCATCGTAGTGACGGTTAGAATAATTCATTTTATTATTTTGATTATCCGTTGTAAAGAGTTCTAAATAACTAATTGGGTCTTTATAATCCGGCCCCCAATTTCCCATAGATATATCGTAATCTCCTATTTGTTCTAACTGTAGTTTTTGCTTAAATGGTTGTTGTTTAATTTGGATCGCGAGTCCTTGTAAATGTTTTTCTAAGTCACCTTTTATATATTCTGCCATACGTTTTGCATTATCTTGTTCAAATGTTAAAAACTCGAGATTTACTTGTTCTACTCCAAGCTCTTTTTTCGCTTCTTCCCAAATCTTTTTCGCATTTTGCAAATCATATGGAAAAAGATCTCCATTTTCTTTTCTAAAATCTTTACCAGTCTCTTCATTTACATGACCAGCTGGTACAAGTCCACTTGCAGGTTTTGCTCCGTTATTAATAAAATGAGCAACGAAATCCTCTTTATTTAACGCGAATGAAATAGCCTGACGCACTTTCTTATTTGCTAACGCACTATTTTTTTCATTAAAACGTAGCATAGCAATTGCAGGTTCGCTCGACATATGTAACTCCTTATTCCCTTTATACTTGTCTACAAATTGAGAATTAATAGGCACCCGGTCCAAATTACCAGCTTCGTATAAATTAACAGCGGTCATTGTATCCTTTACAATTTGAAAGTTTATCCCGTCTAATTTCACTTTCTTTTCATCCCAATATGTAGCATTTTTCTTTAATTGAAACTCTTGTTCATGCTTCCATTTCTCTAATACAAATGGCCCATTATATATGAGATTACTAGGTTCCAATGCATAATTCTTTCCTTGTTCTTTCAAAAATGATTCATGCTGTGGTAAGTAAATAGGTAGCGCTAACAACTGTAAAAAATACGGGATTGGCTGTTCAAGTTCCACTTCCAATTTATAATCATTTATAACTTTAACCCCAAGTTCAGCAAGAGGCACTGTTCCCTTATTTATCTCTTTTGCATTTTTCACGTAAAAAAGCATATATGCATATTGAGACGCTGTCTCAGGATTAATTGCACGTTTCCATGCAAACAGAAAATCATTTGCTGTCACACTGTCTCCATTTGACCATTTTGCATCTTTACGCAAATCAAATGTATATTTTTTACCATCTTCACTTCTTTTAAACGATTTTGCTACCGCTGGAATAGGCTGATCTTGATCATCTAATACATACAAACCTTCAAATATGTTTTGCATAACGTGTGCTGATGTACCATCCATCGTCTTCGCAGTATCAAGAGAAGGAATTTCTTCTGATACTGTTACATTTAACACTTGTTTTTTTGCCTCTGTATCACTTTTATTTTCCTTATTATTACAAGCTGTTAATAATAAAGATGTAACAAGTGCCATTACCATTAAATGGCTCTTTTTTCGCTTCATGAGTTGTTCTCCTTAAATATAAAATATTATAAAGCGTAATATATTATAGCAGAAATAATAACAGAAAGATGCGACATTCTTTTGAATATTTATTCGTTCAAGTAAAAAGAGGTTGTCCCAAAAGGTCGTTAAAAGCGAACTTTTGGAGACAACTTCTTTTTTTACCTTTATATAGATAAAAACTCCAATCATAAGTAGAAAACCTATTGTTTTTCTACTTATGATTGGAGTTTTTCGCTTTTGATTGAGCTGTTGTTGTCCATTTCCTTAAATTATAGGTAACACAAATAAGACCCCATTCCAGTCGATTTTTAGAAAGGCCTCGCAAGGAAAAACGTTGGAAGAAACGATTGTATTTAATATGACCAAATACGGGTTCTACCTCTATTTTTCGCTTTCCATATAATTCTTTACCTTCTTTTGTACGTAAACGTTCTCGTACTTCTTTTCACTGTTTTTGATTTTCGACAGAGACACTGATAGATTTAGTTTCTTTTCCTTTGGCACATGTTTCTTGAAATGGACAGCCCAAACATTCTGTACAACGATAAGTTCTTTTGACAGAAGTATAACCATTGCTTGTTTGTTGTTTGCTTTCATGTGAAAAAATAAGGCGTTTTTCTAAGGTTTGAATGGTTTGCTTAATTTTTTCAGAAGTGACAGGCCTCTTTCATTTGTTCTTTTTCTAATTCCGCTTTCTGATCGTCTTCACTTGCTTGTTCAATGGTCGCGACAATCTTTTGGTACTTCTCATCTAGTTTTTGATCATATTTTTCGGTGGATTTTTTCCATACAAACGTATATCGATTGGCATTTGCCTCGATTTTTCGAGAAGAATAGATTCCTTTTGTATAGGCATATAATAAGACTTTCAACATCATTTTTGGGTGATAAGGTGGTCTGCCACTACCTGGATAACGTGATAAGAGGATAGAGAGGTCCATCGCTTCTACAGCTGTATGAACCGCACGTGAAAGATGATGTTCAGGAATATGAACCTCAACATCTAATGGAAAAGTAAGTTGTTTTTTGTTATAGCTAAAGATTTAGTTACCCCTTCTTGTAATACATTCAATATAAAAGGATGCCATCTTTTAAATGTTAGATGCGGGAATTGATGAATGTATTTCTCAACCATCTCATCGTTAGCATATAGACACATTAAATATACCTCTTGATTGTAACTCAGTGGATTTATCTTAGGATAATCATTCAATGATAATGTTTCCTTCAAAGCTCTCAATATTTTGATGTCTTTTACACCATTCATACTAAAATCTTCAGTGAAAAATGATAAACCATGTTTCTCTTTGTAAGCAAATTCAAATACTTCTTTAATGGTTTTTTTATCCAATGGTACTTTATAAATAGTCTTATGATTATGTGTCACATAATCCCCATTTGCTGTAATGAAAGTATCTATTCCTAATTCTATTATTTCTTTGCACATAGATAGCGGTCTTACTGCTACTACCCTTATTCCGTTATTTTTCAATGCTTTTATTGATTCTCTAGTATTAGATGAAATGCTACCATCCTCATGGTGTGTAATAGTACCATCAACATCAAAAAATACAATTTTGTAACCCATAAAAATCTCCTTCAAAAAAATTAAATACTGCTTACCAATTAATAAAATTACAGTTTGTAAAAAAGATAATTATCAAAATAAATAGAATTTTGCCAATGTATTATTTCGGAAAAATCAGTTTCTTCAAACGTTAATTGCGCGGCAGTATTTTGTAACTTTTTCATTTAGGGGTAATTATTCATTTAGTGATTTAATTTTTAAACTACTAAGCTTTTTAAATGATTAATACTTCATCAACTATTTGTAACATGTATGAGTTTATGATCTGATGGCCATATAGAACTTGAAAAATAGTATAAAAGGAGTTTGAGTAAAAACATAATTTTACATTTAATTATATATTTTCTACAAAAATATCATTTTGTCAACTTAATAACAGTTTGATTTTTGTATAAATTTGTAATATACAAAAAGAATTTTTAACCAAATAAAGTAAAAAAATAGAACTTTATTACATTTTATATTTACTTTGCAGAAAATTCGTACTAAAATAACAATTGTGAAAAAACTTCTTTTGAAGGGTGGTGAAATATTATGATGCGTATTATGAAAGTTGGAACAAATGAAAATATCGTTGCTCATTCTCTAAGCTATCTTGATGGCTAGTTGAAAATGAATTTCTTCATTAGGTGAAAGGCGGTGAAATATTATGATGCGTATTATGAAAGTTGGAACAAATGAAAATATCGTTGCTCATTCTCTAAGCTATCTTGATGGCTAGTTGAAAATGAATTTCTTCATTAGGTGAAAGGCGGTGAAATATTATGATGCGTATTATGAAAGTTGGAACAAACGAAAATATCGTTGCTCATTCTCTAAGCTATCTTGATGGCTAGTTGAAAATGAATTTCTTCATTAGGTGAAAGGTGGTGAAATGTTATGATGCGTATTATGAAAGTTGGAACAAACGAAAATATCGTTGCTCATTCTCTAAGCTATCTTGATGGCTAGTTGAAAATAAATTTCTTCATTAGGTGAAAGGTGGTGAAATGTTATGATGCGTATTATGAAAGTTGGAACAAATGAAAATATCGTTGCTCATTCTCTAAGCTATCTTGATGGCTAGTTGAAAATGAAAAAACATTATTTGATAATATATCAATACGAACAAGGATTACTTTTTGGTGGGAAATTAAAATAATCACAAAATGTAATTCTTGTTTATTTAATTCTATTAAACATATGCAAATGGATAATTTAGTTTATCCATTTGCATATGTTTGAAAATAAAATATATGAGGAGTGTTACGTTTGCAAAAATATAAAGAACAAAAAGAGTTATACAAAGATGTTCTAAGCTATATGTCGGAGAAAACAAATGGTACCTATTTGATTAGTGGGGAAGAATCTGAAAAAAACTTAATAATGAAGCGACTATTCGAGGAACTGCATAAAGACTTTTTTATATATAAAGCTTCCTGTAAAGACCTAAATACAAATTCTTTTTCATTTATCAAGAGTTTAATTAATCCTTATATAGAAGATCTCGAAAATAAGAATCCTACTTTACTAACAACATATGGTACCCCTATATGTTCGCTAATGCCTTGGTTAGCTAAAAAACAGACTTTTAAAGATACTTGGTTAGGTCTCGATATTCCAAGATTGGAAAACCCAACCTCGTTAACCCTGAAATATGTATATAGACTAATAAATGGTATTATTAATTTCATGTTAGCGATTGCCAATGAATATGAACCTAACAAAAAGGTTATTTTTATATTGAATGATGTTGATAAGTGTGATTATTCTAGCAGCAGATTTATTCAAAAACTAATTATGCGTTCTAAATATAGTGATTATTTTGTTATAGGTTCTTTTAGTGATGTAAAAAACAAAGTTGTAGAAAAAATAATGAATAATCAAGATGATAACATTTTGGTAGGTGAGGCGGTTTTAGGACAAGTATCAAACTTTTATAAAATCGGAATATTGAGTAATGAAGGTATAGAGCAGCCTTCAGAAGTTTTAACACCTAGAAACGAAAAACAACTACTTGACTTATATAATGGTTTGTCAGAATTAGAAAAAAGAGAACTTCTTTCAAGCTATATTAGCAGTTGTGGATTAGAAAATGATTTATTAAAAACTTATGTTTATGAATCGGCTACATATGAAGATAGGGAGATCCTACATAAGAAAAACATCAATGACTTATTAAATATTAATGAAGATTTAACATCTAAATTTTCAAAAATAGCTTATCATTTGGATAAAATAAAAGACAATAGCGACTTTGAAATACTATATGATGCCGCTAATTATTCTCAGGGCAGAGGGCATTATGAAGAAGCTATTTTTTATGTAAATGCATTAACAAATCGATATTGGGATAATTTAGATGATGAGCAAAGAGCAAAGCTATTACGGGTTAGAGGCGTTTCATACTTACTAATTGGAGAAACCCAGAGAGCAACAGAAAGTCTAGAAAGCTGTTTAACACACTCTAATGATCCTTATTTTAAAGCCAGAGTATTCTATATTTTAGGGTCATTAAAGATAAAGAAAAAAGTTACTGAAGAAGATGGGTTAAAGTATTTAAATAAAGGCTTTAATCTACTAGAGGGTATGAATGATACGCAAGCAGTTATGGCTAGAATTTGGTTAAATAATTCAAAAGCACTCTATTATTATAAAAATTCACTATATAATGAAGCTGTTCTAATTGAGAAAGAAAATATAAAAGTCTTCAAAGAAATATTAACTGAAACCAATCACAAGCTAACACAAGCTATACTTCACTATAATACTGCTTATGCCCTACAAGACATGAAGCTTCATGAACAGGCTTTAAGTTATATAGAAAAAGCTATAACACTGGTTCCTAGTCACATTGATTTGTATAACAACAAAGGTAATATATTACAGTCGTTAGGGAAATTTGAAGAAGCTATAAAACAATACGAAATAGTGAAAAACGAAGGCTTTCCAATGGACGAAGCTTATATCAATTGCGGTAATGCATACTTGTCTCTAGGGGATTACAAATCCGCATTTAAAGATTATAATTACGCAATAAATTTAGACATAGAAAACATTAATGCTTGGAATGCACGTGGTTATTTATACTATGTAGCTCATAAGTTTGAAAATGCACTTCGTGATTTATCTAGAGCTTTGAGTATTAACCACACGTATATACCGGCTTTAATTAACAGGGCAAATACTTATTGTGAATTACAAAAATATGAAAAAGCATTTGAAGATTATAACTTTGTTATCACACTTTCACCAAATTCAGTGGAGGCATATTTGAACAGAGGTGCTCTTTATCAAGAACTAAAGATTTATGATAAAGCAAAAAAAGATTTTAAAAAAGCCATTGAGTTAAATCCACTTCAAGCGGCTACGTATGTGAATCTAGCTATAATATCTTTAATAGAAGGACATGTAGAAGAAGCAAAGTTATCGATATTAAAAGCTGTAGATTTAGAACCTAATAATGCAACAATAAGAATAAACAAAACATACCTACATTTAGAGATAAATGAAATAGAAGAAGCATATAAGGAAATATCTAGTGCTTTAGAGTTATTACCGGATAATAAGGAACTTTTAGATTTATATGAAAATGTAAAAAAATCTTATCATAGTACAGTAAATTAAGGATGAAATTTTAAAATGTTAAATAGACCAATAATAAAATTATTATTAAGTAAAAATTATGGTTTGTTTTACCTAGGTTGGGCTATTTCACTACTTGGTAATAATTTATCTCGGGTTGCCTTACCAATTTTAATTTATCAAAAAACTGGCTCCAGTCTCGCAACTGGATCTGCTTTCGCATTACAGGAATTGCCGTCTGCAATCTTCGGACCATTGTTAGGTGCTTTAGCTGATAGATGGAATAGAAAGTTAATGATAATATTCGCCGATATAGGAAGAGCTCTTCTATTATTAGTTATAATATTAGTTCAAGATCCACCTTTAATTTTTGCATCTATCTTTATGATAGGGATATTAAATGCTTTATATTTTCCTGTGAGAGTAGCGATATTACCAGAAATTGTACCAAGGGATTTATTTCCAACAGTGGTTTCATTACATGGAGCAACTCAACAAATTGCGCAAATTGTAGGCCCTTCAATTGCAGCTATTATTATTAGCTTAACAGGCCCTAAGCTAGCGCTTGTAATGGATATGATTTCATTTGCAATTGGTGCAATTGTGACTACTATGGTTTTTATACCTGTTCAAAAGACCTCTAAACCAAACAATATAATTGTTGATATTAAAGATGGTGTTAGCTATCTTCTTAACAACAAATTAATTAGAATGCTAAACTTTTTTTGGATCATCTTGTCTTTTGGGTTTGGTGGAATCAATGTATTATTATTATTCTACTTAGTAGAAATAAAAATAGAAACATCATATTATGGATTACTGATGAGTCTAATAACTGTGGGGATGTTTGTTGGTATTGTATTCGGTCCAAAGGTGAAAGAGAATTATAAAAGAATTTATATTTTCTTTACCCCCGTAGTATTTGGATTATGCTTCTGTATACTTAAATTTAATATCGGATTCCTTGGATTATTAATAATCGTTACAATATTAGGTTTTTTATATGGTCTATTCAATGTTATAGCAAGTGTTATTTTTGGACAGAATATTCCAAATGAGATACGCGGAAGAGTCTATGCTACAGCTACTACTTTTACTACTCTAGCATATTCTATCAGCTCGTTTAGTTCTGGCGCTCTTGAAAAAAACGTTAAGATATCTAATATCTTTTTAATTATTGGAATTATAATAGTAGCTATTTCTACTATTATTAGCTTAAAACACTACAACCTGTTCTCAATAAAAAGAATAGAAAATGTTGAAAAAAAGATGCAAATTTAATAAACAGATTAATAAAAAACTTTCCATTTCAGTAATGAAATGTCCCAAAAATCGTGGATAATTAAAAAGTCTGTGATTCAGGGGGAATATACAAATGAAGCCTATGAAAGATCTTTTGGAATTGTCAGTTCAATTTTCAAAAGATCCAAAATGAAGGGAAAAAGAATCTAATAATTTATACTATAGAGCTTTCTTTATTTACGTTACATGGAATACAATACTATTTGGATTTAGTTCAACCAGCATTATAAAAATAAATCAGACACTATCACCAATTGCAAATTTAAATATATTACTTGCTGTAGGGATTCTATCATTTATCTTATTAATACGTCATTCTTTACATGGCATAGTTTATTCTAAAACTAAAGAAATTTCTGTTTTTAATTACATCTATGGTTCTGCTTTAGGCTTAATTATCCTTGTTATCCCCATATTTATCGATCAATACCAATGGTTAATTAAAGAGATGACTTCACTAATTATGAATTTTTAATATACTAGCAAAAAAATAATTAAATAGAACAAGAGTATGTTAAAATCCCCCTGTTCTATTTGTAAGGTGTCCGTTTCTGTTTACACCTTATTATTACCTAATTGAATAAAACCACTTATAACGAAATCTGAAAGTTCGTTTTTAAGTTCTAAAAGCAAAACTTCAAATTTAATGTAAATAAAAGGGGAATGATGCGAATAAAAGGATCATTCCCCTTTTATTATTTTAACTTAGTGTAATTATTTAACGTTTACCTGGAGGGTATCCTGTTTTACTTTTCTAATTATTATCATTTGATCATCTGTATGCTCTATCATGTTTTTGAATCACATATTCGATGAATTTTGTAAATATATCAAAGATGAAAAACTCACCAACTAAAGTGTATCCAGTCAATTTTTCATCTTTGATTTCAAACTTAAAATTTTTTAGTAGTTCATAGATTACTTTATCAATTTTTTCTTTTTTTGGGTTACTTATCTTGTTCATAATAAGTAAGCCATTTACAATGCTGTATAATCCACAAGTAGGACCGGTTTGATTAATGCCTTGTTTCATAAATTTAAAATCCCCTCCTATTTCGCTGTAAATAACACCCATTGTAACTTCTCCCCACTAAAATCAAAACGACTTGTCGCTTCAAACATACGAAGGAAATGATTTTTCTGAATCCACTCTTCTACAGACACAGACACTTGCTCTTCACGATGATGTTTTATAATACTTATCATAAGAAATCTCTCCTTCCATTCTTTTTATCAGTGTTGACACATAAAAAAGTTCAGACACAAAAGCAGGCTGTAGAGAAAATTTTCTCCACAGCCTAAAAATACCTATCTTTGTAAACCTCGTTTATAACGACTTGCTTCAAATATAATACGCTCTTCATCTAACGTTTTACATTCGCTATTCCAAACGACACGTTTTCCGTTAATGATTACATCGCTTATATCTTTTCCACTAGCAGCATATACAAGGTGCGATAACACTTCATCTGCTGGTTGTAAATGCGGCTTATTAGATGGGTCAATCGTAATAAAATCGGCACACTTTCCAACCTCAAGTGATCCTGTTTGTTTCATCCCAATTACTTCAGCAGCTCCCTTAGTCGCAAGTGTAAGAGCTGTTTCAACTGGTAAAGCTGTTGCATCTTGGTGAATACCTTTTTGTAGTAAAGTCGCTATACGCATTTCTTCAAACATATCTAAATTGTTGTTTGATGCCACACTATCTGTTGCAATTCCTACTTTCATTCCTGCTTCTAACATTGCTTTTACATTTGCTATACCAGAACCTAGTTTTAAATTACTATTCGGGTTATGAGCTACTCGAACATCATGTTCTGCTAAAAATGCACGCTCATTTTCATTTAATACTACACCGTGTGCAATAACCGTTGGCCGTTTAAATAACCCGCAACTTGCTGCATATTCTACTGGACGTTTTCCATACTGTGCTTCAATATCACGTACTTCACGCTCTGTTTCCGAAAGATGAATATGAACCATTGTTTGATTTTCTACTGCAATACGTGCGCATTCTTCTAATAGTTCTGTGGAACATGTATATGGACTATGCGGTGCAACCATCGTAGTTAACATACCACTTTCATTATAGTAACGCTTCACATATTTTTCAGCTTCTTCAATGGCTTTCTTTTCATCATCTTTCGTTCCGAAGCTAAATAAAGTTCTTGAGACAGCAGCTCGCATTCCACTCTTTGATACCGTTTCCATAATTGCATCTTGATCTACTCCAATTGGATTAAACATATCAGAGAATGATGTTGTACCACTTTTCACCATTTCAAGTAATCCTAATTCCGTACTAGCGACTGCAAGCTCTGGAGTAAACTGACTTTCAAGTGGCCAAATTCTCGTCTCAAGCCAAGGCTGTAATAACATATCATCGCCAATACCTCTTAAGAGACTCATTACAACGTGTGTATGTGTATTGACAAGCCCTGGTAAAACCCACTTTCCTTTCATATCAATTACTTCATCTACTTCAAAATCATTAGCGAATTCTCCACTCTTCACATCTATAATTTGATCATTTTCTACAATGATATATCCATTTTCTATCACTTCATTTTGTTCATTCATCGTTACGATTGTAGCGTTTACATAAGTTGTTTTCAAAAGTATTTCCCCTTTCAACTCTATGAAGTTCCCTTTAACAAGTTACCACCATTATAGTAACTTATTAAAGATTAAGAGTCAAAAGATAATTTGAATTCTTTCATTATCTTTTCCTGCAAAATGCTGTATTGTTTTTCATTTGTATCTGCAAATGCTTCTTCTCGATTTGATTTCACATCTAAATAATTCAATCTTCCATTGAACTGAGTCTCTGTAAAATCAAACCTCTCCCCACCTATACAGTTATAAAAATGCCACACCTCCCCTATTTTTGTCTTTTTGATTTCACCTCCGCATATATCTTGAACGACTAAAGCCGTTACACCACACTGTCCCTTTGCTGGATTCTCAATAGTCCACTTTGAACTTGTTTCAATCGACCATGATTTTATTAGTGCTTCATATATCCTTTTTATCTTTACATCATCCATTCTAATCTTCTCCTACTATTAATAATTTTACACATCATATTTCAAAAGAGGCAGTAATCGATCCTCAAAAACCGTTGATGGTGTCTCTCCGATTAACTTTGCTCCCATTTTCAAGTAATATCCTTTTGCATTCGGATCACTATCAATTGTAAAACTTTTTATTCCTATTTCATTTGCTTGCTCTATTACAAACTTCCACATTATTTCCCCATACCCCTTTCCTTTGTAACGAGGATGAATGTATAAGAAGTCGAGAGCCTTATCGTTACGTAAAAATGAGAAAAAACCAATCTTTGTATTATCGTTTTCTAAAACATATACAAAATTATTTTTTATGTACTCATCGGTAATTGTTAAATCCCCCTTACAAGCAAGTATGAATTCTTCGCTATAATTCCACGTTGCCTTTGAATGTAATGCGAGTTCACTTAATTCGTTTGCTTCACTTAATAATGCTTCTCTTATCTTCATGATTTTTTCTCCTCACCTTTAATATATAAACTCTTAAAACGATTCGAAAAGTAATTAAAAAAACCTCTTATTTTCGTAAATAAGAAATTAATTTTATAAATCTTTATTATAGATAACAACTTTTTAAAAGAAAAAGAACGCCATTTCTGAAAACTGGCGTTCTTTTTCTTTCAATCTTTATAGCATATTCTTTTAAGAATCATTTTTACATTTCTATACAGTTTCTACTACCGTTTCAAGCATTGTTCCATTTTCAGCATAATTCGTATGCCAAGAAAAAGCTTTTTCTAAAACATGAGGGGTTTGTCCACCTCTCGTTTTAGCTTCTTCGTAATAAGCTCTTAGCTGATCACGATACATTGGATGTGCGCAATTCTCTATAATTAATTCCACTCTTTCTCTTGGCGCCAGTCCTCTTAAATCAACATAGCCTTGTTCAGTGACGATAACATCTACATCATGTTCCGTATGGTCTACATGAGATACGAAAGGAACGATACTTGAAATGTTACCGCCTTTCGCAATCGATTTTGTAACAAAGATAGCTAGGCGTGCATTTCTTGCAAAATCACCAGAACCACCAATACCATTCATCATTTTCGTACCTAAAACATGAGTAGAGTTAACATTTCCGTATATATCTAATTCTAAAGCGGTATTAATTGAGATTAACCCAAGGCGACGAATGATTTCAGGGTGATTAGAAATTTCTTGTGGGCGCATCATTAATTTATCACGATATTTTTCAAAGTTAGAAAATACTTTTTGCATTTTCTCTTCAGAAAGCGTGATCGAGCAGCAGGAAGCAAAATTGACTTTCCCAGCATCCATAAGATCAAAGACCGCATCCTGTAAAACCTCAGAATATACTTCTAAATCTTCAAACTCAGAATCTAACATTCCATGAAGAACTGCATTGGCAACTGAACCAATTCCTGATTGTAGCGGCGCTAAACGATTTGTTAATCGCCCTACTTCGACTTCTTTTCGAAGGAACTCTATTAAATGCTGTGCCATAATAACAGTTTCTTCATCTGGAGGGACAATTGTTGATGGCGAATCTAATTGGTTTGTAAATACAATCCCCTTCACTTTTTCAACATCAATCGGAATGCCAATCGTTCCAATTCGATCATCCGTTTTCACAACCGGAATTGGAAGCCTTTCCCCTTGTTTACCTGGTTCATATAAATCATGTAGCCCCTCTAGTTGCGCGGATTGGGCCATATTCATTTCAATAATAATGGACTTAGCATTCAAAGAAAATGCTAATGAATTACCAATTGAAGTCGTTGGAATAATCATTCCGTCTTCAGTAATCGCAACCGCTTCCAAGATGGCGAAATCTATATCCATAACGTCAGCACGAAGTAATTCTGCTGTATGAGATAAGTGCTGATCTACAAATAAAAAGTCTCCGTTATTAATTCCTTTTCGCATAGTCGCATCGGCTTGGAAAGGCAATCTTTTCCCTAAAATTCCTGCCTCAGCAAATAATTTATCTACATCCGACCCTAATGAAGCCCCTGTATAAACATTTACTTTAAAAGATTTATCATTCTTTACTCGGTTTACAAGTGCAAATGGGACTGCTTTTACATCCCCAGCTCGTGTAAATCCACTTAAACCTAATGTCATTCCACTTTCAATCCATGAAGCTGCCTCTTCAGGTGTCACTACTCGATCTTTTAATCGTTGATCCCTAATTCTATCTAAATTATTCTCCATATGTAATCCCTCTCCCAATGAATATTCATAATTATTTTACACATTAACACTATCAAAATAGGGATTTTTGTATACAATGCCGAAAATTCAGATAAAACAGCAAATCTAGGTTCTAAAGCAGAACATTTTAGAATCCTAGAAGCTTACGAAAATAGCTAGCATATGATTGACTCACTGGTACCCTTTCTCCGTTATCCATTGAAAGTAAAAAAGTAGAGTGGGTATCAGGATAAATCGCTTTAATATGATTCACATTTACTATAAAGGAACGGTGGCATCTAATAAACGAATCTTTCGGAAGTAAGTATTCAAATTCTTGTAGAGAGTACTTATGTGTTCCTGTTAACTCTTCTGAATTCACATACGTCTTTTTATCTTTAGCTTCTAAATACATCACCTTTGAAAAAGGAACTGGAACCCATCCGTCTGTTGTTTTTAAAGTAACGACTGACTTCCCATCCGTTAAAGCTGGATAAATTGCCGTCACGCAACCTTCAATCTGGCCATTATTTGAAAATGGTACCGCCATTCCATGATAAGGAATACCGAAAACATCTCGGTTAATAAACTCGGAGGCTTTTTGTTTCGTTACCATTGCTTTATGAGCAATTGTTCCTTCCTTAATAGGATCCCCGGCACTAATCTTTAAATCAATTCGTTTACTTGGCCGATAGTAAATATATTCTTCCGTATTCGAAACGGCGATTGATATTTCATCTGAAAATAATTCCCCAACAACATCTAGTAGTATACCTAACGTTTTATCTTCCATAGTATTAACACCTCATTTACTATTATACTACTATTATGATTTATAAAACCGTTCAACAATTTGAACGGTTTTATAAACAATTTAGTTCACCTTAGCCCCATAGCATCTAGCTACCGCAACTGCCTGTGCTATATCTAATTTTACATTTTTTAAATTAAAACTTGTAAAGTCAATTCTATCAACTATCGCTCCTTTTAAATTTGCACCGCTAAGTTTTGCCTTACCTAATTGTGCACCGGTTAAATCCGCTTCACGTAAATCCGCTTTTTCTAAATTACATTCATATAAGTCAGCTTCAATTAAACGTATACCCTTTAACATTTGTTTACTTAAGTTCGCGAACCTTAAATTCGTGTATGACCAATCACCCGATATGATAGTTATTCCGTCTAAATTCGCTTCTTCAAAATCAGAGCCAGTCATTTTACATTCTTCAAACTTCGATACGAATAAATTCGCACCAATAAGCTTACAATTTGCAAATGTAGTTCCTTGATGGATAGAAGCGTTAAAAAGAGAACCGGTAAAATCACATTCTATGAAATTACAATTTTCAGTAGAAACTTCCGATGCATCTATCCCTCTAAAACGGCATTTTATGAACGTACAATTTTTCAATTCCTCTTCTTTAATCCAAACATCTTGAAAATCTATTTCTACATATTCTTTATTTACAAATTCACTCATAACTATTCCTCCATCTCCTTAAAGAAACCTCACTTCAAAAAGTGAGGTTTCTGCTCATACAATATGTCCATCTAACCAAGAAATCAAATCTTGAAATACTTCATCTCTATTTACTTCATGGAACATTTCATGTCTTCCATTTTCATATAAACGCAGCGTTACATCTTTCACGCCACATTTTTTATAATTCTCATATACTTCTTTTACACCTTTCCCCATATCCCCAACAGGATCACGATCTCCTGAAAAAATATGTATTGGAAGGTTTTGCGGTGTTTTCTTGAACTCTTCTAGTTTATTTACTTCTAATACACCAGAAAATAATTCTCGATAAAAACTAGTCGTACAAATGAATCCACATAATGGATCCGCAATATATTTATCTACTTGATTATTATCTGAAGATAACCAATCAAATTTTGTACGATTTGGTTTAAAGTGTGAATTGAAGTTTCCAAAAGATAAAAAGTTTAGCATCGGACTTTTCGTTTTTGCCCCGCGCAATTTCATCTCAATTGTCGCTACTTTATGACCAATAATTCCTAAAAATCCTGGATTCCCACCAGTTCCTGAAATAAGAAATCCATCATATAATTCGCCTCTAAGTTGCACAGCTCGTCTTGATAGGAAAGATCCCATACTATGACCAAGTAAAAACAATGGACATGACTGCTCTTCTTTTATCATTTCTGAAACAAATATTACATCAGACACAGCCTGACTCCACCCTATATCCGGTTCAAAATGACCATAGTCTTCTTCTCTTTTTACTGTTTTCCCATGACCTTTATGATCATGCGCATACACACCATACCCTGCTTCTAATAACGCATCAATAAAGTCTGTATAAACACCTGCATGTTCTGTCATACCATGTGCAATTTGAATAATCCCTTTCGGTTCACATTCTGGTAACCACTTGCGTAAGTAAATTTCTGATTCATCCAATGCCGTAACGAAACTTTCCTGTACGTTCATTTCGTCAGCCCCCAACTCTATTATGTACCTCAAAAATGAATATCCATTCATTATTCTTATTATGTATTATATGCAATTGCTGTCATTATGACAAACATCTTCCTTTTCCGATTAGCTGTCAAACTATTCTATTGACGAACAATCAATAAAACAGTATAGTTACTTACATAAAGTAACTAATATATTTTTAGGAGGTTTCTACTATGATGCCATCATTATTTTTAGCACATGGATCACCGATGCTCGCTATTCAAGATACAGACTATACACGTTTTTTAAAAACACTTGGAGAAACATATAAACCGAAAGCTATTGTTATTTTTACTGCTCACTGGGAAAGTGAAGTATTAACGATTTCCTCATCAGATAACGAATATGAAACAATTTATGATTTTGGAGGTTTTCCTCCAGAGTTATACGAAATTAAATATCGTGCAAAAGGTTCTTCTCATATTGCATCTATGTTAGAAACAAAATTTAAAAACAAAGGGATTCCAGTACATCATAATATGACGAGAGGTTTAGATCATGGATCATGGACACTTCTGCATCGTATGTATCCAGAAGCAAATATTCCTGTCGTACAAATATCAGTTAATCCATTCTTGCCTGCAAAAGAGCAATTTAAGATTGGAGAAGCATTAAAAGGACTTGGACAAGAAGATATTTTAGTAATTGGGAGCGGTGTTACCGTTCATAACTTACGAGCTTTGAAATGGAATCAAACTACACCCGAACAATGGGCAATTGAATTTGATGATTGGATTATAAAACATATGCAGGATGCTGATAAAGATGCATTATTTAATTGGGAGAAAAATGCCCCTCATGCACAATTAGCAGTACCAAGAGCAGAGCATTTTGTTCCTTTATTTATCGCTATGGGAAGTGGTGAAAATAACGGTGAAGTCATTCACCGCAGTTATGAGCTTGGTACGTTAAGTTATCTTTGTCTCCAATTTTAAAGAAAAGGATGAAGCAATCATTGCTTCATCCTTTTCTTTTTTATTCACCTAGTTAACTAACTTCCAAATGTCGTTTCTCTGATACCTCTTCGTTCTTATTATGAAAATAAACCCAAATACACGCAATAAACAATAGTGATGATGTAGAGAAGAAAACATATTGAAACCCTGCATGTGCTGCAATTTGTCCACCGAGTACTGGTCCAATCATATTTCCTAAAAACTGAAACGATTGATTATACCCAAATATTCGTCCCGTTACATGAGTTGGTGTATGTTGTTTTAGTAGAGTTTGTACGGAAGGTAATAATCCTGCTTGTGCAATACCTAATAAAAATCGAAGAATTAATAGTTGCCAAGCTGAGGTTACAAATGCTTGCGGAATAAAAATAATTCCTGCAGCGAACAACGCTACAACTAACGTTTTTTGAGGACCAATTTGATCTGATAATCGTCCGAGTCTTGGTGCTGCCAAAATAACTGCTAATCCTGTCGCTGACATAACTGCACCCGCAATTGTTTCAATATGTGCAGTATGAGAACCTACTAAATTTTTTACGTACAATGTTACAATTGGTTGAACGGACATATTAGCAAGTTGAATAATAAATGTTGTTACAAACAAACTAATAATTAAATGCTTCGCTGGAACCATCGTCCATACTTTTTTCGGTTGTACTTTTTTTGCTTGAGCGGAGTGATTCTCTTCATGTAGGAAGAAAAAAACGATGAGAAAAGAAAGGAATAAAAAAGCTCCTGTAACAAGAAAAACATGGCGCATTCCAATTAACTCAGACAAATATCCTCCAAGTAATGGACCAAGTAAAGAACCGCTCACGCCACCAGTTGAAATTGTAGAAATTGCCCAGCCTGAATGCTCTTTCGGAGTTTCTGCCGCAATAAATGTCATCGCCGTTGAAAGGAAACCAGATACTGCTCCCATTAAAAATCTTAGTGCGACTAGTTGATACACATCCGTTACAAATCCCATAAGCGTCATAATAATCGCCATACCAAGGCTCGCACGAATAAGCATCAATTTCCGTCCATGTATATCACCAAGCTTTCCCCATATTGGTGATACGATCGCACCCATTAAAAATGTTATACCAAATGCAAGTCCCGACCACTGTGCAATACTTGAAGTGCCAGTTACTCCTAATTCCTCAATATAAAAAGATAAAAAAGGAATTACTAAACTCATACCGGCTGCAGTGGTAAAACAACCTAGCCAACAAATCATTAAATTTCGTTTCCAGCTGGCCATTTTCACACCTTCTTTCTTTAGATACCCATTCTACACCCTTTCTTGTAAAAAGTTTAGTAATTTGCTTTACTTGTAAGATTTACTACAAAACCCGCTATTTTCTAGTAAAAATCACTACATCTCTACATTATTTTCATAAAAAAACCAACTCCCCTATATGGAGTTGGTTACTTATTCTCTAACGGTATTAAACGCGCATCACAATTTTTTTCATAAAACTCAATCGGACCTGCTTGTCCAATAATTGCGTATTCATATCCATTCTGCTTCATATTCTCTAAACAGTGATGTAACAATTGCTTCCCTACACCTTTCACACGATTTTGTTTCGCTGTGCCCATTGGACCAAACAATCCTTTCTTTCCTCTCACTACATCATAGCAAGCAAAACCTACTATCCCTTCTTCTTGTTCAGCTATATAAATAGGTACATTTTCTTTATATGTGCGAAATCCATATTCTATTGAACGTAACCAACGTTCACCAAATTCTGCTTCAACAAAACTTGCTAATTTTTCAAAATCAGAAAGGTTAGCCTTTCTGACAGTACAAGTTAAATCATTATAAGTAGGAACAAAACATTTTAGATCGACCGCTAAATCTCTTGGTTCAGCTATAATATGTAATATACCTTTTTGTATTTGTGCATTTTCAATAAACGTATCCGCGCGAAATAGTGCATACATAACATGCCCTTCATTCATTATTACTTGCTGAAAACGTTCCATACGTTTCTTCGCTATTTGTAAAATTTCTAGCACCTTATAAGATAACTTATATTGTCCTATTTCTTTATACCCTTGATCCGTTAAATCGTACTCTTTTCGTATTGAAAGCTTTTCTAAAAAGTCCGCACCAATGTGACGAAACAAATACATATATAACTCGCTGCAAACTCCAGTACCCTCTTTACACATCCCTATAAACAGATGAACTGGTTGAATGATATTATTTTCCGCCTCTTTTGCCGCAATCTTCAATATGTTATGAACACGTTTCGTAAATTGAAATTCCTCCATATGTATCTCCATCCCCTACTACTTTACTATTAAACCGTAACTATAAATAAGTGAAACGATTATTCCAACTACCAATATACCTGGCAGTAAATTGGCCACTTTAATTTTAATAATACTAAGTAAGTTCAATCCGATAGCAGCTATCATAATACCACCTGTAGCTGTCATTTCTACTATAAATTGATTCATTAATTCTTTCGGGACCAAACTATTAATTTGTGTTGCAAAAACCGCAATACCTCCTTCATATAAAATAACTGGAATTGCCGAAAATACTACACCAATTCCTAGAGTTGTCGTTAATATAATAGAAATAAATCCATCGATAATTGCCTTTGTAAATAAAATATCGTGATTTCCGCGAATCCCACTGTCGAGTGCACCAAGTATGCCCATCGCACCAATTGCAAATATTAAAGTAGCTGTTACAAAACCCTCTGATATGCTCCCTTTCCCTTTCGATCCAACTTTATTTTCTAGCCAATCTCCTAACTGTTTTAACTTTTCCTCTAATTGTAGCCATTCCCCGATGATCGTACCAATCACTAAACTTAGTATGACAACAAGAAAATTTTCACTTTTCAATGCCATTTGAAGTCCAAGCACAGTAACCGCTAAACCGATTGCATGCATAATTGTTCCCTTCATACTTTCTGGAATTCTACTAAATAATTTACCAAGTAAAGTACCAAATATAATACAAATTCCATTTACAACTGCCCCTAATATAACCATTTCTCATTCTTCACCCTTCAAATTCTTTATTTCTATATTTTGGTTTATTCATTGATTTACAGGTTATCTATATGTTAACTTAATATTGAGAATATTAACAAATGTTTTTCACAACATAAACGCAATTTTTTTGTAGTTATACATAATGCGAAACTTTAATTAACATGAGTTTTATTGCCTACAAATTGCGGTATAAATTCAAAAGGGAAGGTATTTATGAAAACTTTACTAAAACGATTTCTGTTAATAGCCTTTTGTATTACACCAATTGTTGTATTAATTAACCACTCTTTTACTTCAAAGGCGAAAGACAAACCCGATTTGCAAAACAAATCTAGTAAAACCGCTTCAACAAGTGAAAAGAAAATAGAAGATCCGGAAATTACACTCACCTTCTCTGGTGATACAATGTTCGATTGGCAGTTACGTCCTGTAATCGAAAAAAATAGGGCTGATTATCCATTCCAACATGTAAAAGAAGAAATAACAAAAGCTGATATTTCTTTCGTTAATTTAGAGTCAGCATTTACAACGAGAGAAAAGAAAGCTCCTGGACAATTATTTTGGATTAAAAGTGATCCATCTACGCTTCAAGCGATAAAAAACACTGGATATGACATCGTAAATATCGGGAATAACCATACACTTGATTATGGGCAAGATGGATTATTAGATACAATCTCTCATATAGAAAAATTAAAGTTCCCTTATATCGGAGCCGGAAAAAATGCAAAAGATGCATATACCGCAAGAGAAATGACTGTAAAAGGAAAAAAATTCAAATTCCTTTCCTTCGTCCGATTTATGCCTGATTTTACTTGGGTTGCTGATGACAATAAACCTGGCGTTGCGAATGGGTATGATTTAAACCTTGTAACAAAAACAATTAAAGAGCAAAAGAAAGATGCAGACTATTTAATTGTCTATATGCATTGGGGCGTTGAAAAATCAAACCGTCCGGTAGATTATCAAAAACAATATGTAAATAAAATGGTTACAGCCGGGGCCGACGCGATTGTCGGAAGCCATCCACATTGGTTACAAGGGTTTGAATATTATAATAACGTTCCTATCGCTTACTCATTAGGAAACTTTTTATTCCCAAGTTATGTGAACGGAAAAAGCGCTGAAACTGGCGTATTAACTTTAACTTTTAAAGGAAAAGATGTCCAAATGTCATTCAATCCTTACATCATTCGCAACAACCAAGTTTCCCCTGTGAATGAGGAGGAAAAGAGAAAAGCTCTACAATATTTACAAACGATTTCAACTGATGTAGAAATTGATGATGCAGGGAACATAAAAAATAAACGAAGCTAGATAGAACAAGATCGATTTCTCTGTACCATACTTTATAGAATAGGTGATGAACATGCTGAAAGACTTATTAGAAAATGTAAGTTTGTTAGAGAATATTTATAAAATATCTATAGCCGTTCTACTTTTATGTTCACTTTTCTCTGTTAGGCTTCTAAAAAAACTAAAACGTGAACGAAAACTTACTACCTTTGAATTTATTATGTATGTAATCATTCGTATTGCGATACTCTTTTGGTTAACTAGCTTTATCCTTCTTGAATATGGAAAATATTTAGTTTAACTATAAAAAAGATAGAACAAGCAGCATTTCCCTCGCTTGTATCTATCTTTTTTATTTGGATGCTAACTCTTTCCTTCTATTAAATAAGCAAATCAAACAAAATAGGGTTTTTATTAAGCTCCATAAATTGAATATTATTTTCTTTAAAACGAGTAATTAATTGCTCATAGTCCTCTTTATGTTTTAATTCTACACCGACTAGTGCTGGACCATTTTCTTTATTATGTTTCTTAATATACTCAAAGCGCGTAATATCATCTTCTGGTCCCAATCCTTTATCAAGAAATTCTCTTAGCGCACCAGAACGTTGCGGGAATTCAATGATGAAATAATGTTTTAATCCTTCATAAATGAGCGAACGTTCTTTCATCTCTTGCATTCTATCAATATCATTATTCCCACCACTTAGCGTACATACAACTGTTTTACCTTTTATTTCATCTCTATATAAATCAAGCGCTGCAATAGATAGTGCACCAGCCGGTTCAGCTACAATTGCATTTTTCTTATAAAGTTCTAAAATCGTCGTACAAACCTTTCCTTCTGGTACTAAAACAATATCATCAATTACATCCTTACAAGTTTCAAATGTTAACTTCCCTACTTTTTTGACAGCTGCCCCATCAACGAAACTATCTATTTTCTCTAATGCGACATTTTCATTTTGAAGAAAAGCCTCTTTCATAGATGCAGCTCCCATTGGCTCTACACCAATGACTTTTGTAGCAGGACTAACACCTTTTACATATGTACCAACACCTGATGCTAATCCGCCACCGCCAATTGCTGTAAAGATATAATCCACTGGTTTCTCCATATCATGCATAATTTCAACTGCCACTGTTCCTTGACCAGCAACTACATACGGATCATCAAACGGATGAACAAACGTCATTCCATTTTCTTCACAATAGAGCTGTGCTTCTTGGAAAGAGCTATCGAATGTATCACCAACTAATACAATTTCTGCAAAATCACCACCGAAAAATTGTACTTGCGATACTTTTTGTTTCGGTGTCGTTGTCGGCATAAAGATTTTTGACGGAATCTTCAATAAATTACACGTATAAGCAACTCCTTGCGCATGATTACCAGCACTTGCACAAACAACACCGTTTTGTAATTGTTCTTTTGATAAACTTTGAATTAAATTGTACGCACCACGAATTTTGAAAGAGCGAATCAATTGTAAGTCTTCCCGTTTTACATAAACGTCACAATCATATTTCTCAGATAGAACTGTATCACGTTGTAACGGTGTTTTAATAACGATATCTTTCATGCAATTATGTGCCATTAAGATATCTTCAATTTTCACTCTCTCCTTTACCTTTTGCACCATTTCATATCATCCTTATCTCTTTTAAATTGGCTCAATCAAAATCCGGGATTTTTAGAACTGCACCTGTATTCGCCGATGTTACCATTTGTGCATAACGCCCAAGCCAGCCCGTTTTCACTTTCGGTTCTGGTCGTTTCCATTCTTTTTTACGCTTATCTAATTCTTCGTCACTCACTCTTACTTCTAACAATCTTTCCTCAACATCGATACAAACGATATCCCCTTGTTCAAGAAGTGCAATCGTTCCGCCCGCAGCTGCTTCTGGTGAAATATGCCCTACTGAAATACCACGTGAAGCACCCGAGAAACGACCATCCGTTAATAGCGCAACATCTGCACCTAATCCCATGCCAGCAATCGCTGAGGTTGGTGCTAACATCTCCGGCATACCAGGGCCACCTCTTGGTCCTTCATAGCGAATAACAACTACATCGCCTTTCTTCACTTTCCCAAGCATAATGCCCGCAAGAGCCTCATCTTGTGAATTAAAAATAACGCAAGGTCCTTCAAATCGTTTTACTTCAGTTGCCCCGCTTTTAATAACTGCCCCAGCTTTCGCAAGGTTCCCTTTTAATATACGTAATCCCCCTTCTTCACTATGAGGGTTTTCGAGTGAATGAATTACTTCCTTATCTTTAATCTCTGCCCCAGCAATATTTTCTCTTAACGTCTGCCCAGTAGCAGTAATACGATCTAGATGAAGTACTCCCTCTTTTCGGCTCATCTCTTTCAAAATTGCACTAATCCCGCCCGCTCGATCAATATCTTCCATATGCCAATTAGAAGCAGGGCTTACTTTACATAAATGTGGTACACGTCTTGAAACTGCGTCAATACGGCTCATATCATAATCTAGTCCTGCCTCATGCGCGAGTGCTAATGTGTGCAACACTGTATTGGTTGAACCGCCCATTGCCATATCAAGCGCGAACGCATCATCAATTGCTTCTTCCGTTACAATGTCTCGTGGTTTAATATCTCTTTCAATTAAAATCTTTAATTTTTCTGCTGCTTGTTTAATTAATTCTTCGCGTCTTGGATCAATTGCTAAAATACTACCGTTACCAGGAAGTGCTAAGCCTAATACTTCACATAAACAGTTCATAGAGTTCGCTGTAAACATACCGGAACAAGAACCACAAGATGGACAGCCATGATCTTCAATATCTTTTAATTCTTCTTCTGAAATTTTCCCAGATTGATAAGCTCCTACTCCTTCAAAAACGGAACTCAGATCAACAACTTCTCCTTTAGATGTTTTCCCTGCTGCCATCGGGCCGCCCGAAACAAACACAGTCGGAATATTAATACGTAGTGCAGCCATCATCATACCTGGTGTAATTTTGTCACAGTTTGGGATACAAATCATGCCATCAAACCAATGTGCATTTACAACCGTTTCTACTGAATCTGCAATAATTTCACGACTCGGAAGCGAATAACGCATGCCGATATGCCCCATCGCAATACCGTCATCTACTCCAATTGTATTAAACTCAAATGGAACCATACCTGCTGCACGCACTGCTTCTTTAACAAGTTTTCCAAACTCATTTAAGTGCTTGTGACCTGGAATAATTTCAATAAAAGAATTACAAATCGCTATAAACGGTTTATCAAAATCTTCATCTTTCAAACCAGTTGCTTTTAATAAACTACGATGCGGCGCTTTATCAAATCCTTTTTTAATCATGTCACTTCTCATCTTGTCAAATCCCCTCTTACGTATTTTTCACTTACAATCTATTACTCTATTTCTTTACTAATTCTTTCGGTGCATGAATCCAGCTCATCATTTCACGAAGATCTTCTCCTACTTTTTCCAACTGATGATTTTGCTCTGCTTTTTTCATCGCATTATATGTTGGACGCCCAGCTTGATTTTCTAAAATCCACTTCTTCGCGAATTCCCCTTGTTGAATTTCTGTAAGCACTCGTTTCATTTCTTTCTTCGTTTCATCTGTAACGATTCTCGATCCTGTTACATAATCTCCGAACTCAGCCGTATCTGAAATAGAATGGCGCATGTTCGTTAAACCACCTTCGTACATTAAATCAACAATTAATTTTAATTCATGTAAACATTCGAAGTATGCAATTTCAGGACGATATCCGCCTTCTGTTAATGTTTCAAAACCAGCTTTCACAAGTGCAGTTACTCCGCCGCAAAGTACCGCTTGCTCTCCGAATAAATCTGTCTCCGTTTCTTCTTGGAATGTCGTTTCAATTACACCTGCACGTGTACAACCTACACCTTTTGCATACGCAAGCGCTACCCGTAATGCCGTGCCCGTAGCATCTTGATGTACTGCGACCAATGCCGGAACACCATTTCCTTCTTGGAATACACGGCGAACGAGATGTCCTGGACTCTTTGGTGCGACCATCGCTACATCTACGTAACTTGGCGGGTTAATTTGTCCGAAGTGAATATTAAATCCATGTGAGAAAAGTAACATTTTCCCTTCACGGAGATTCTCTTCTACTTCTGTTTTATACACATGTGCTTGCTGTTCATCTGGCAATAACATTTGTACGACTTGCGCGGTTCGAACCGCTTCTGAAACAGACATTACTTCAAACCCATCTGCTTTTGCTACTTCAAAAGACTTACCATGTCGAACACCTACTACAACTTCTACACCAGAATCACGTAAATTTTGCGCCTGCGCATGACCTTGAGATCCATAGCCAATTACCGCAACTCTTTTCCCTTGTAATAACTCTACATTTGCATCTTTCTCATAATACGTTTTCATATTCCATACACTCCTTATAATGTATTTACTTGCAGTACATCAATTAATTTTTTCAACTGACTAACAAGTAATGTCGCTTCATTTTCAGTGCAAACTGCTGTGAGTTTCATTTCAGAAACACCACTAGTATCTCTTTCGTTTAAATGTAAAGAAGAAATATAATAACCACGCCGAGCAAAAATTCCACTTATACGTAATAAGACGCTTGGCTCGTTATGAATAACGAGTGAAAAAGTATGACTCATTCTTCCCACCTCTTCATAATCATTTCGTTATTCCCTTTGTTTGGCGGAACCATCGGAAATACGTTTTCACCTTCTTCTACACAAAAATCAACTACAACAGGACCTTCGTGAGCAAATGCTTCTAACATCACTTGTTTCGCCTCTATTGAATTTGTCGCCCTTAATCCTTTCACTCCATAAGCTTCTGCCACTTTCACAAAATCTGGCGATCCAATTTTTGATTCTGATAAACGATTTTCATAAAACATCTCTTGCCATTGCCTTACCATCCCTAAAAATTTGTTATTTATAATAAATACTTTTACAGGAATATTATTTTCAGCAATTGTTTGTAGTTCTTGAATGTTCATTTGAAAAGAAGCATCACCTGCAATACAAATAACGAGTTCTTCTTCTTTTGCAAGCTGAGCACCAATTGCCGCCGGGAAACCAAACCCCATCGTTCCTAGTCCGCCAGACGTGAGAAAAGTCCGTGGTTTTTTCGCTTTATAAAAATGCGCAGCCCACATTTGATGCTGCCCTACTTCTGTCGTAACAATCGCTTCACCATTCGTTAATCCACTTACTAAGCTAATAACATGCTGCGGTTTTAACTCACTTTCTTTTTGATTGTAGGAAAGAGGGTATTCCGCTTTCCATTCCTCGATTTTCGTAAGCCATTCATCTGTCCGTGTATCAATCGGCATACGTAACAACATATATAACGCTTTTTTCACATCTCCAACAATCGGATATTCTACCGTTACATTTTTATGAAACTCCGAAGGGTCTATATCAATATGTACCTTTTTCGAGTGAGGGGAAAAGAGCTCTAATTTTCCTGTCACACGATCATCGAAGCGAACACCTAAAGCAAGCAGTACATCACATTCTGTGACTGCCATGTTTGCCGCGTACGTTCCATGCATACCGAGCATTCCTAAAAATAATGGATCTCCCGGCGGATATGCACCAAGTCCCATTAAAGTGGAAACGACTGGAATACGATTCTCACTCGCAAACTTGAGGATCTCATCGGATGCACCTGAATGAATGACACCTCCTCCAATATAAAGAAGTGGGCGTTTCGCTTTTGAAATTGCTTTAGCTACCTCTCTAAGCTTCATACTGTCTGGCATAGGCTCTAGTTTGTACCCTGGAATCTCAATTACTTCATTATAAAAACTTGTTACCTTTTCATTTTGAATATCTTTTGGAATATCAATTAATACCGGTCCCGGCCGCCCGCTTTCGGCGATGTAAAAAGCTTCTTGTACAATGCGCGATAAATGATTCACATCACGAACTTGGTAATTATGCTTCGTAACAGGTACTGTAATCCCGACAACATCCGCTTCTTGAAATCCGTCTTTTCCGATGAGAAGTTTTGCAACTTGCCCTGTAATGACAACTAAAGGAATCGAATCCATATAAGCATCCGCTAAACCCGTAACTAAATTCGTCGCCCCTGGCCCAGAGGTAGCAAAGACTACCCCGACCTTTCCAGAAGCTCTCGCATATCCTTCTGCCGCATGAATGGCAGCTTGTTCATGACGAGTTAAAACGTGCTTCAAACCACTTCCGTATAACGCATCATATACTGGCAAAATCGCTCCGCCCGGATAACCGAAAACAGTCGTTACGCCTAATTTTTTCAAACATTGAATAACGTGTCCGGCACCTGTCACTTCTTCACACTGCAATTTCTCACATGTTGTATGCTGCTCCATTTTAATTAACTCCTCTCCCTACCTACAATAAGCTTTCCGCCAGTCCTGGAACACGTACTCCTCTTTCTCTCGTTAATTTTTTAAATTCCTCTGTCAATTGTTTCGTTACACTTCCTGGCTTCCCATCCCCAATTTCTCTTGAATCAACTTTTACAACTGGAATTAATTCTGCTGCCGTTCCCGTTAAAAACACTTCATCTGCTACATATACGTCATGGCGAGTAAATGGCCGTTCCTCACATGGAATATGAAGTCGCTCACATAGCTCGATAACACTATTTCTCGTAATACCTTCTAGCGCTCCTAAATAAGAAGGAGGTGTTAACACTTTTCCATCTTTCACAACGAAAACATTATCTCCAGAACCTTCACAAACATACCCTTGCTGATTTAACATAAGCGCCTCTAGCACTCCTGCTTGTGCCGCTTCAATTTTTACAAGCACGTTATTTAAGTAGTTCATTGACTTAATACGTGGATCTAATGCATCTGGCGTATTACGTCTTGATGCAACAGATACAACGCTTAGTCCATTATCGTAAAATTCCTGCGGGAATAACTTTAATTGTTCTGCAATGATAATAACGCTCGGTTTCACACAACTTCTCGGATCGAGCCCTAAGTCACCTTTTCCTCTTGAAACGATTAACCGAATGTAGGCATCCGCATACTCATTTTTTTGCAATGTTTGTAAAACCACTTCTTCCATTTCTTCAACCGTCAGCGGGATTGTAAGTAAAATAGATTTTGCCGATTCATATAATCGTTTTACATGTTCTTTTAAACAAAATACATTTCCACCGTAACTACGAATTCCTTCAAATACACCGTCTCCGTATAAAAAACCGTGATCATATACTGAAACAACTGCCTTTTCTTTTTCTACAAATTCCCCATTCATATAAATGTACTGATTTCCCATCTCACATCGCTCCTCTTTTTTCTCTCTATTTTTGCAATCTATTTCTATATCGATTGCTGAGATGAGTATTTTTAACAGAATATTCAGTATATAAACCCTAAAAATATACTCGTCTCAACAATCGATTACATACATACTTGTAGCAATCCATTGCTGAGACGAGGGAATCGTGGTACCACTCAGCTTCCTTACACTTCTCACGAAATATAAGCTCTGCAAGTCCAATTAGACTTTTGTTTTTCTATCGGAAACAACTCCGCTACTTTTTACTAGTTTTCAAAAGTAGTGCTCCGAGGTGATCTTCAAAGACTCGATTGTTACCACCCTCACAGCCTAGGGGTAGCTCTCTGAAACAATGCCTATCATTTACTCTCCTCTTCTACGCATTCTCTTATTCAATTTTTTAAAATAAAAACTCTCGCCTCAGCAATCAACTACTACAATTTAGTAGCTTTGATTGCTGAGGCGAGAGTTTCGCGTTACCACTCAGCTTCCTTATACTTCTCACGAAATATAAGCTCTGTAGGTCCAATTAGACCCCCGTCCTTTTACCGGAGACGATGCCGTCGCCCTCTACTCAGTTTCCCTTTCGCAAGCGATGCTCCGAGGTGATCTTCAATGATTCGATTGTTACTACTCTCACAGCCTTGGAGTAGCTCTCTGAAACGATCATAATCATCTACTTTCCTCTTCTTTGCATATACAAGATATAAAGTTAGAAAATTCTCAATTAACTTTTATTTGTTAAACGTATTATAGGACGTTGTTCTTTTCATTGTCAACATGTTTTTTCAAAAAAATCAAAATTCATTCTATTTATTTTTTCTCAAGTCAAAATTGGAATGCATTACTTACATACACTCATATATTACTTAAGTATGTTTGCATTACTACATAAAGAAAAACTTATAAAGTTTATGAGGAGATGAGGAAACTATGTTAAAAGGGAAAGTAGCATTAGTTACAGGAGCAAGCCGAGGAATTGGACGAGCGATCGCTAAACGTTTAGCAAATGACGGTGCATTGGTTGCTGTTCATTACGGTAATCGAAAAGATGACGCTGAAGAAACTGTTCATGAAATTCAATCAAATGGTGGCCAAGCTTTTTCTATCGGCGCAAATTTAGAATCCTTACACGGTGTAGAAAACCTTTATAACGCTTTAGATACTGAATTACAAAAGCGCACTGGTGAAACACAATTTGATATTTTAATAAACAATGCTGGCATTGGTCCTGGTGCTTTTATTGAAGAAACGACTGAACAATTTTTTGATAGAATGTTTTCAGTAAATGCAAAAGCACCATTCTTTATCATTCAACAAGCACTGCCACATTTACGTGACAATAGCCGAATTATTAATATTTCATCCGCTGCGACCCGCATTTCTTTACCTGATTTTGTTGCATATAGTATGACGAAAGGCGCTATTAATACAATGACTTTTACGCTAGCAAAACAGCTTGGAGCACGAGGAATAACGGTGAATGCAATACTTCCAGGATTTATTAAAACAGATATGAATGCAGAACTCTTGAGCGACCCGATGATGAAGCAGTACGCTACTACTATTTCCGCTTTCAATCGCTTAGGTGAAGTAGAAGACATTGCCGATACTGCTGCATTCCTTGCTTCTCCAGACAGCCGCTGGGTAACTGGACAATTAATTGATGTGAGCGGAGGATCTTGTTTATAAAAAACATATATTTTCAAATCTTTTTTATTGCGCAATAAAACAATTTATATAATACTATATAAAACATATATATTTAGGAGGATTACAGCAATGTCCGAAAAAACATACGAACTCGCAACCTTTGCAGGCGGTTGCTTTTGGTGCATGGTAAAGCCATTTGATGAACTTCCTGGTATTCATAAAGTACTTTCCGGCTATGCAGGTGGTCACGTAGAAAATCCAACCTATGAACAAGTAAAAGCTGGTATATCTGGTCATTTAGAAGTTGTACAAATTACATTCGATCCTTCTATTTTTCCATATGAAAAATTACTAGATTTATATTGGCCCCAAATCGATCCAACTGATGATGGCGGACAATTCTTTGACCGTGGTCCATCTTATCGCACTGCTATTTTTTATCATACTGAAACACAAAAAGAGCTTGCTGAAAAATCAAAACAAGCTCTTGCAGAAAGCGGTATGTTTAAAAACCCAATTGTAACTGAAATTCGCCCGGCTACACCTTTTTATGAGGCTGAAGAATACCATCAACATTTCTATAAAAAGAACCCAGAGAAATATGCTACTGAGCAAAAAGAATCTGGTCGTGAAGACTTTATAAAAGAAAATTGGCAAAAAAAATAATAAAAATGCATCGTACTTTTTAAGTGCGATGCATTTTTATCTTTGAAAAAAGTACCATACAATGATGAGAACAACCGCTGTTAATGTCCAAAGTGCTATCTCGTTTTTCACTCTACTCTTTTTCTTAGTCATTTCATCTCCCCCTAATAGCAATATAACGTATTCAAGATTTCTTCTGTTTCATTGTCCAGCTTATATACGTGAATACATCCTTACAAATTCTTATAACAAGACCACCAACGATTCCGATTACAATTGAAATTACTAACATCTGTACAAAACTAAGAGTAGTTGTGTATGTTATGTAGATAACAATGCATACAAGTAAAACATCCGGTAAAGAAAGCAAAAACTTTTTAAGCATTTTTTCAGCTCTCCTATGTTGTATTTATAAATTATATCTCTCAAAAAGGAAATCTATTACCATTCTCAAAATAAAAGACCTCCAGTTTCAGCACTAGAGGTCTTCCATTTTATTTCTTTAATCGTTCAATAAAATCATGTAATTTATCAAGTGACTTCATATTGTGATTACAAGCTATACCATCTTTGCAAATATAGTTTCCCTTTTTCACGAAAGTTCCTGGTACATCACCTTTAATTTCAACTAAAAACATCCCAACTTCTTCATGCCCATGACATAGTGAACAAATGCTCTTTTTATTTAAGCTTTGGAACGTTCCTTGCAGACCAACAAACTTATTTTTTTCATTTTTCGCTATAATAAATTTCCTACTTGAACCTTTATCAATCCAGCTTAAATAAGATAATTCTTTCATATCCAATTCTTCCATATCAGGAAGTTTCAACTTTTTCGCTTTAGGAAATAATTTTTTTAATGTTTGCGCTGTAACTTCCTGAAACGGAATGACATACGGATTTATTTTCGTTAAAAATGATTCTGCATCTTCTCTATTTTGAACTGTTAATACGGTATCAATTAACTCTTTCTGTTCATTCGTTAAATTCTCAAATACATGTATTATTTTTTCAATCGCTAATGATTTTAACGCTTGAATAACACCCCTATCATTTGCCGTTGCGTGCCCATTTGCTAAAATATAAGCTTGTGATTTTATAAAATTATATTGATCACTTCTAATAAAAGCTTCCATCTTTATCACTCCATACAAATTGTTGATCTAGTCTTATTGTATACAATGATTTAGCTTTTTGATATGTAAAAGATAACTTAGAAACGAATATTACATACCCTGGCTACGTTCTACCGAGTCATTTCCTGACAAAAGAAACCATCGTCTGTTTTCCATTCAGCATATAATACATCTTCAAATTTCGTAATCCCTTTTTGCTTTATTTGCTTATACAGCCATCCTTCATCAAAACCAGCTTCCCTCAAATTATCTTTCACTACTTTTCCATCACTAATTAATGAAATTGGTAAGTATACAGGCTTATGTTTTAAACTTAAATCATTTATAGTAGGAGATTCATATTTGCTCTTTTTCAGAACACTTATGTTTCCGTTAGGTTCCAATATCATATATTCAACTTCTCGAATTGAAAAAATATCTTTTTGTTGTCTAAGCATTTGTTGTAATTGATTAATATCCAAATGATTTGAACTTAATTGTTCTCGGTCAATCTTTCCATTACGGATAATAATGGAAGGATACCCTTCAAAAAACCTTCTTGTTCCTCTTATTTTTTGTGTTATCACTTCTATTGAATAAATTAAAATTACCCAAACAAATACTGAATATAAAATAGACCACACTTTAATTTTAGGATCGTATATTGAATTTCCAACGAGCTCACCAAGGACGATAGCAGAAATAAAATCAAAGGGTGTTAGCTGAGATATTTGTGTTTTCCCTAGTATTTTTGTAGCAATTAATAGAACAAAGAAACCAATTAAAAGCTCTATCGTTATTTGTCCAATATGATTCATAAATGCTCACCTTTCTGCTTTTCACTCAAATGTTCTAAATTCTATTTAGTAAAAAAACGGCACATTTTTCTATTATCTTGTCCATTCATACGCAATATATCCAATACATACAAGACAAAAAAGAGTCTAGTTCAAAATAATATTTGAACTAAACTCTTTTATCTTCATTTAGAGTACACAATCTTTTTAATCGTTTCTCCGGAAAGAAAATACTCCTCTGCAAGTTGATGAATGGAAATCCCGCTTTTAAACGCATCTTTAATGGCTTTGTTTCTTTCATCTAGTTGTTTTCTTCCTCCAGATCGTGTACCCCATTTATGATGTTTTGTTTCTTGTTTTGGAATGTAAATTGTTTCACCTTGTATATACTTTTGAATTTCAGTAATTAAACTTTCTGGTAAAACCGTCGCAGCTTTAACGTATTTCATTTCTGCTCGCCCCTTATTTTTTATGGTTCATTTCAATAAGGTGCAAAGCCAAATATAAAAATAATTCGAGCTCATTTAGGCGATTGTATATTACTTGTCTACCTCACGCAAAGTATCGCCATTTCCATACTTGGCTTTGCATGAGACGCTGCAGTGTCTGGCAATTGAATTATAATCGCCATTTAAACACCTCCTAATATACCTTTTGTATTTTATTATATGACAAATTCCTTCCCCTTGCATCCACATCCTTTTTAAAGCGTGAAATTACTTAATTTGATATAATACTTTTTAGTCCAATCCAAAAATATAGTGAGGTTGCTTTATGAAAAAGAAAATAATCATTACAATCGTTACATTATTCATTATTACTGTAGCATTATTTGGAACATACAAATTGATGAACGCAAGAGGCTTTCAATTGTTTGGAGATTTAACAAACCGAGTAGAAACAAATGAAAAAGTGGTTGCTTTAACTTTTGATGATGGTCCTACGAACAATGTAAAACAAATATTACCGCTACTAGATACATACAATGCAAAAGCTACTTTCTTTTTAATCGGAAATGAATTAGAAAAAAACCTCTCGTTAGGAGAAGCTATCGTACACTCTGGACACCAAATCGGAAACCATACATACTCTCATAACAGAATGGTTTTTAAAACACCTTCTTTTATTAAAGAAGAAATTGAAAAAACAAATTCATTAATTCGCCAAACGGGATTTACAGACGAAATTGATTTTAGACCCCCTAACGGAAAAAAGCTAATTGGTCTGCCCTATTATTTAAATAAAAACAATATCAAAACAATTACATGGGACCTTGAACCTGATACTTTTTATAAATCTGCTGCTGATAAAATTGAATATGTTAATAAAAATGTAAAACCAGGTTCTATCATTTTACTGCACTCTATGTATGATGAGTCTAATGAAAATTTACAAACTATTGAAGGTATTTTAGACTCCTTATCTAAGAATGGCTATCAGTTCGTAACGGTAAACGAACTGCAAAAAAGAGCAAAATAAAAAGGTAGCGTATCATAGATCGATACGCTACCTTTCTTTTTAAATAATGCCAAGTACATTTAAGAATACGATCATAATCGCAATTGGTGCGATGAAGCGAAGTAAGAATAACCATAATACGAACAATTTATAGCCTTTATTTTTACTTACACCAAGCTCTTTCATTAATACATCTTTCTTCATTTTTAAAGGAACGAAGATAGAAACTAATAAAACACCAAGTGGCATGAGTACGTTACTAACTGCATAATCAGCTAAATCAAAGACTGTCTTTCCGAAAATCTTCAGATCACTTAATATACCAAATGACAATGCTGATGGTACTCCAACAACGAAGATTAGTAATCCTACGATTAAAGCCATTTTTTCACGTTTCCCTTTACCTTTTGCAGTTAAAGATGCAACGCTAATTTCTAACATCGAAATTGCTGATGTTATAGTAGCAAAGAAGAATAGTAATAAGAAAACGATGAAGAATAATTTTCCGAATGCCATTTTACTGAAAATAGCTGGCAGTACGATAAATAATAGACCTGGTCCTTGAGATGGTTCCATTCCAAATGCGAACACTACTGGGAAAATTGCAAGCCCTGCAAGTAATGTAATCACAAGCGTTAAAGCTACGATAGAAAATGCTGAACGTGGTAAGCTTTCTTCTTTCGGTAAGTATGAACTATACGTTACCATAACGGCTACACCGACAGATAGGGAGAAGAACGATTGTCCCATTGCATATAATATGACTTCTGATGTTACATGTGAGAAATCAGGCTGTAAGAAGAAACGAACTCCTTCTCCAGCACCATCTAACGTAAGTGCACGAACGATTAATACAAAGAACAAAACGAATAGTGCTGGCATGAAATATTTATTTACTTTTTCAACACCATTTTGTACACCTTTACTTACGATGAAAATAGTAATAAGGATGAATAATAGCTGTGAGCCAACTGCTAAATACGGATTGGAAATGATTTCACCAAACGTAGCTTCGTATGCCCCATTTCCTTCCCATAGTCTACCTGTAATTGCATTCCATAAATATAATAAAATCCAGCCTCCTACAACACTGTAGAAAGAAAGTAATATGAAACATGTTACAATCCCTAATTTCCCTAACCATGGCCATAATGTTTTTGGTGCGATTTCTCTATATGCATCAACGGCCTCTTTTTGTGTACTTCTTCCGATAACGAATTCAGCTAATAATAGCGGTAAACCAATTAATAATGTGAAACCGATGAAAATAAGGAAGAACGCGCCGCCCCCTCCAATTCCGGCCATGTATGGGAACTTCCAAATTGCCCCTAGACCAATCGCTGAACCTGCTGCAGCTAATACGAAACCTAATTTCGATGTCCATTGCTGTGAATTCATTTGTTAATCTCCTCTCTCTATCTTTTTCTGTATTACAATTCGGTATTTATATTGTTCTATTCACACTCTTTTCTAATACGTTCACTTCCTCTCTACTAATAAAAAAACGCCCCTACGTAAATACGTAGGGACGACAAAAATATCGCGGTACCACCCTAGTTATGAAGATACAACAAAAGTAAGACCTAAATAAAAAACGCCCCTACGCAAATACGTAGGGACGATAAAATATCGCGGTACCACCCTAGTTATGAAGCCACAACAAAGTAAGACCTAAATAAAAAACGTCCCTACGTAAATACGTAGGGACGATAAATATCGCGGTACCACCCTAGTTGTGAAACAATCTTCACCACTTTATTTGATAACGGTATAAACTACCGTCTTTCATTTCCTCAAAATATGAGATTTATGAAAGATGCTCCAGGACGAACTTCATGAATAATCTATATACTGATTCACACCAACCATCAGCTCTCTGAAATAGGGAGATATTCACTACTATACCCTTTCATTGCCCAAATATTATTTTCCGAATTGATTACTATCATTTTTATCACACATTAAAAATAGTGTCAACTTATATTTTGAATTTTTACGTATTACATTCTATATAAAAATGTAAAATATGACTTTTAAATGAATAATATTAGAATATTTATGTTACATACTATATTAACTTCTCGAACAGGTTTATAGTAGTATACGATAAAGTGAAACTTTAATCAGTGGGGGGTTCTTCATCCCCACTGATTATTAGTTGAGCCAATCGGACTTTAATGGGCAGTTGATCCCCCACCTACCTTCTTTGCTTTCGCTGAATTTTGAGGTGGGGGTCTTACTGCCCATTAAAGCGGGATGAACGTAAGACAGCACGAGTAGGAGGAAAGAATTTTGTCTACTTCAAAAGTTTTAAAAGGAACTGCTTTATTAAGCGGCGCGACAATGATTTCACGTATATTAGGATTTATATACTTTTTCCCTTTTCAACTATTAGTCGGAACACAAGGGGTCGCTTTATATGGATATGCATACTCTTGGTACGGTATTTTGTTAAGTTTTTCAACTGCCGGTATTCCTATTGCCGTTTCCAAATTTGTTGCAAAGCATAATGCGCTTGGTGATTATAGTACAAGCAAAAAATTATACAACTCTAGCGTAAAATTAATGTTGTTTATGGGCTTTTTAGGTTTTTTAGTTTTATTTATTGGAGCACCATACATATCACAATTTATTATTCGTTCGAAAACGCCAGATCCACAATTTATCGCTGACGTAACACTTACGATGCGAGCATTAAGTTTCGCACTTATTATCGTACCAGCAATGAGCGTTACACGTGGTTATTTCCAAGGATTTCAACATATGAAACCAAGTGCTGTTTCTCAAGTCGTAGAACAATTTGCACGCGTTGTTTTCATTTTAGTTGGCAGTTTCATCGTCTCAAAACTATTAGGGGGTTCCGTAGCTTCTTCTGTTGCAGTTGCTACCTTTGGTGCTGTTATCGGGGCACTTGCCAGCGTCTCTATTTTAATGATGTACTGGAAAAAATATAATAGATTAAAGCCTCCTGAAGGAGAATTAAAGTCAAGGGCATCGAATATCCCATTAAAAAATATTTATATAGAATTACTTCGATATGCTATCCCAATTGTATTTGTCGGTATTGCAATACCGCTCTATACGTTAGTAGATCAATATACTGTAGCTGATGTCCTTAGAGCGATGGGAGAGCCTTTAGAAGCAGCGAATGCAGTGTTCGCTTATATAACGAACTATGCCCAAAAGTTAATTATGATTCCAGCTTCACTTGCTACTGGATTCTCATTAACGATCATTCCGGCTGTAACGAAATCTTATACAAGCGGGAAACTAGAAGAATTACAAGAACAAATTGCAAAGATATTTCAAGTCTTGTTATTCTTCACTATCCCAGCTGCATTTGGCCTTGCTAGCATCGCTTACGATGCATTCCGTATGGTTTATGTAAATCCCGAAATTGCACTTGGTGGATCACAATATTTAATTTCATTTGCACCTTCTGCTATATTAAGTGCGATTTTCACAGTTTCAGCTGCCATATTACAAGGAATCGATTATCAAAGAAAAACGATGATCGCTTTCTCAGTCGGTATTCTCGTTAAAGTTGTAGTAAATACACCGCTCTTACATTTATTTGGCGGACACGGTGCTGTACTTGGAACCATTCTTGGATACCTCGTTTCCAATGTTATCATGTTGTACTGCATCGTTAAGTTTGCGAAATTTAAAATTGGTGAAACAGCAAAAACAGTATTTCTTATTACGATTTACTCCGCTGCGATGTCTGCTGTTGTAATAGCATTAAAAGCAATTTTAAAATGGTTAATTCCTGGACAATCTTATATGGAATCACTTCTCATTGTTGTTATATGCGGCGCCGCTGGAGGGATTGTTTACCTTTTATTCGTCTTAACGAGCGGACTTGCTTCACATATTCTCGGTGATAAGATTCAACGATTACTAGTACTAGGTAAATTAATTAAATAAAAAAGAAGGGATGTAACGCATTGTTACATCCCTCCTTTTTTACTTCGTATATTGCATACGTTTTTGTTGTTCGGCAATATGTAATTCTGGATCATGTTGTTCTACTAAATGGAATAGTTCTTCAATTAACACTTCTAGCTCCTGTACACTATACTCCGGTTTCCCTATTAACGTATTCGCCATACGCTCATATAAGTTTTCAGGCTTAATAATCATTCGTTCCACATTATATGGCATCCATTTAAACGCTGGGTGATGTACATACATTTTATTCAAACCAAATAAGACCCCAAATATATTCCTTTGCGCTTCACAAATAACATCATATAACATAAGCCAGTCTTTTCGTTTTAAAAGCGCCTCTCGATTATGCCAGCGATTGCTTAACCAAAGATTTTCTAAAATCATCCGTTTCGCTAGATTTTCTGGATATGCTACCACTCTATCTTTTAATTCATTCACTTTCTCTTCTCCATACAAACTAACACCATCATGAACGGATGATACGATACATTGTTTTTCATAACTTATATCATATTGATCCACCACATCCGAAATAACTTTCTCTACTGTTTCTGTTAGAAAGTTACTAATCTCTAATTTAATTCCTTCTTTCGTCAAATATGTTTCCGACCATTCTTCTTCCTCGTAAGGATGGTATGACAAAATTGTTCTACCAATATAGTTAATAGGCCCTTTACGATCCTCATCCTCTGGTGGCATTGACCATAAAATATGTAGTTCTATATCTGAATGTTCATCTTCTAGCTTTCTAGCTACTGAACCCGCTAAAATAATAGCCTCTACTTTTGGATTTCTCCTATAAATCTCCGACATTTCTATTGCTTTCTCTTTTAATCCCACTTCATTTCCCCCTATAATTGCAGTACAACTTCGCTTTTTATTTATCTATTTCGATATTACGCATTGCATTTCCTTTTCAAAGTTCCACTGAATCATATTTCCACCCAATAACGCTGAACAATTTCACTTGTATGAGAAGAAACCACTTCATCTTCTAACACACCGCCAACCTTTTGAATCGTTTTAGCAGAGCCGATATTCGATTTATCACAAGTTATTAACACTTTCTTCAATCCTAATTTTTGCGCTTCACCCAATGCAAGTTTCAATTGTTTTGTCGCATAACCTTGGCGACGTTTATTTGGATGGACACTATATCCAATATGACCACTTTCTCGTAATAATTCTTCATTTAATCGATGTCTAATATTCACAAAACCTATAAGTTCCCCTTGTTCAAAACTTAAAAATTGGCTAGATGGTACTCGATTAGCTTTTAAGTTTTCTCCCACTTCTTGTATACTCACTTTTTCAAACCATTCATCGAGAGAATCAAAATTTTGTAAAGAACTACTGCCGTGTGGTTGTTCTCCTGATTGTAAAAACGCATGTTTATATTCCATAATTTCTCCACTATATTCACGTATTGGTTTTAATAGTTTCATTGTTATTCTCCCCTCTTTACAACCTAAAACAAACACCTTACTCGTAACAATTTCACGAGTAAGATGTTTGTATCATTTTCATTCAAATAATCCCATACTCAAATACCTCTCACCTGTATCAGGTGCAATACATAAAACTTTTTTACCAGCGCCTAATCGTTTCGCGATCATAATCGCTGCGTAAACAGAAGCTCCTGAAGATGGCCCAACTAACAATCCCTCTTGTCTAGCTAAGTTTCTCATCGTCGTTAAAGCCTCTTCGTCTGCAATTTGAATAATTTCGTTATACACTTCCGTATTTAAGTTTTTCGGGATAAATCCTGGACTTGTTCCTACTAATTTATGAGGACCTGGAACACCACCTGATAAAACGGGAGATCCTTTCGGTTCTACTACTGCAATATATAAGTTTGGTAATTTCTCTTTTAACGTTTCCCCAGTCCCTGTAATAGTTCCACCAGTTCCAGCCGTTGCTACGAATGCATCAAGCTCGCCATCCATTTGTTCATAAATTTCAAGTGCAGTTGTATAACGATGAATATTCGGGTTTGCTGGATTTTCAAATTGCTGCGGAATAAAACTATTTGGAATTTTCTCTTGCAATTCTAACGCCTTCGCAATTGCTCCTGGCATTCTTTGTTCTGCTGGTGTTAATACTACTTCTGCTCCATATGCTTTCAATAAATTTATACGCTCTTTTGACATATTGTCCGGCATAATTAAAATCGCTTTATATCCTTTCGCAGCCGCGTTCATCGCTAAACCAATTCCTGTATTACCACTTGTTGGCTCAATAATTGTATCTCCTGGTTTGATAAGACCATTCTCTTCTGCAACATGCAATAAATTATAGGCAGCACGGTCTTTCACACTGCGTGATGGATTAAACATTTCTAGTTTTACATACACATCTGCTGCGTCTTCTGGAATAAATTTAGATAATCGGACGACAGGTGTATCTCCTATTAATTCTGTAACATTTTCACATAATTTCATAGTGCATCCCCTATTCTATCGTTTTCTTATCACTTGGTAATAACCAAGAAGTAAGTCCAATTAATGGTAGACAACTACATAGTAACATAATGAATTGTAGACTATATATGTCAGCTAATTTCCCAAGGACTACAGATCCTAAAGCGCCGAGTCCAAACGCAAGCCCTACAATTAATCCAGATACCATCCCTACTTTTCCAGGAACAAGCTCTTGCGCATAAACAACAATTACACTAAAACTACTTGAACTAATAAAACCGATACATAAAAATAGCGGTACGACCCACACGAGTGAAACGTGAGGTAATAAAAGTGCAAGTGGGGCTGAACCTAGCATTGAAAATACAATTATTGTTTTCTTTCCAAATCGATCTGCTAATGGACCACCAAAGAAGGTTCCTAACACACCAGCAATCATAAATGCGAATACGAAATACTGAGCATTTTTTATCGATAAACCGTAATGCTCAATTAAGTAAAATTGATAAAAATTCCCGATACCAGCACCGTACCAAGATCGTACAAAAGTAAGAAAAACAAGAAGTAAAATAACAAATTTAATATGTGTACTTACAATCGCATTTTCCGCCTCAAGCGCAGCCCTCTTTTTTCTCCTTACAGCACCCGTCGCTAATTCATTCCTATACCAATTTGATACGAAAATTAATAATACAATTCCTACCGCTGCAAAGGCTGTAAAACCTAAAGAACCAATTTGGCCGAGCGGAACGAAAATTAAAGCTGTAAAAATAGGAGCTAGGGAATTCCCTGTATTTCCTCCCACTTGATAAATCGCTTGCGCTAAACCTCGTTTTGCACCGGCTGCCATATAAGCAACTCGAGCCCCTTCTGGATGAAAGACTGCGGAACCTAATCCGATAAATAAAACAGAAATAATAACAATAATAAAATTCGGTGCAAATGCAAGTCCGATCATCCCAAGCATACTTGAAAACATACCGAGCGGTAATAAAAATGGAGACGGCTTCTTATCCGAATACATACCAAAAACCGGCTGCATAATCGATGACGTCATATTTAACGCAAATGCAATCCACCCTACTTGCATATAGGATAAATTCATCGTTTTTTCCAAAATAGGAAACAACGCGGGCACAACTGCTTGCATCGAGTCATTTAAAAAATGACCGAAACTAATCGCAAATAGTATGCGATATATTGTCGGTGTTTCTATTGTATTTTTTTTCGAAACTGCCTGCATATATGAATCTCTCCTTCCTGTACAAAATATATATTTATTACAGTAGGTGTAATAAATTCTGACTTTTGAAACATTTCTATTCTATACTGGTTTCATTTCTTTTTCCAGAAATATCACTTCTTGCATAATATATTTTTTCTATACGTTTTATCGGATTTATTTATAGAAATTTTCTATATTTTCTTTTATACTAAGGCAGAGATGAAGGAAAGGATGACAACTATGAAGAAAAAAACAAAAGGGATCGTTGCACTCTCAATCACATTATCTATGTTTTTAACAGCATGTGGTCAAAAACAAGAGGCAACAACTACTGGAGAAAAGAAAAAAGAATCTTCAAAACAAGTATTAAACATTGTAGAAGCTGGGGAAATTTCTACACTTGATTCATCTATCGCAACCGATGGGTTTTCTTACGCTGCTTTAAACAACGTAATGGAAGGATTATATATGCCTGGGCCTGACAATAAACCTGTTCCTGCAGCAGCTGAATCATACAAACTGAGCGAAGACGGAAAAACATATACATTTACATTACACGATTCAAAATGGTCAAATGGCGATCCAGTAACTGCTCATGATTTTGAATATGCATGGAAACGTGCCGTAAATCCAGAAACTGCTTCTGAATACGCACATATTATGTTCGATATTAAAAACGCAGAAAAAATAAATAAAAAAGAATTGCCAATTGACTCATTTGGTGTAAAAGCAATTGACGATAAAACACTTGAAGTAC
Source organism: Bacillus sp. MHSD_36 (assembly GCF_030757775.1). Taxonomy (NCBI): domain Bacteria; kingdom Bacillati; phylum Bacillota; class Bacilli; order Caryophanales; family Bacillaceae; genus Bacillus; species Bacillus sp. MHSD_36. The sequence continues at coordinate 604,443 of NZ_JAVBIS010000003.1, read as the reverse complement.
AGTTAGAACACCCTGTTCCATACTTTTTAGGTTTAATGGGATTTGCAACATTTTATCCTCAAAACAAAAAGGTTGTAGAAGCACAAGGGAAAAATTACGGACTTGAAGCTGCAAATGTAGTGTATAACGGACCTTTCCAATTAAGTGAATGGAAACATGATACAAGTTATAAAATGACAAAAAACCCGAACTACTGGGATAATAAAAATGTGAAATTAAATGAAATTAATGTAAATATCGTAAAAGATACTTCAACAGCTGTTAATTTATTTGAAAGCAAACAAGTAGACCGAATTACGATTAATTCAGAGTTTGTTGATAAATATCAAAAAGATCCGAGCTTAAAGAAGATGGAACGTCCTTCTGTGACGTTTTTCCGATTTAGTCAAAAGAACCCTTTGTTAGTAAACAAAAATGCTCGTAAAGCTATTTCGCTTGCTTTTGATAAACAAGGAATCGCAACAACGATTTTAAACAATGGTTCTATACCTGCGAATGCATTCGTTCCAAAAGGATTCGTAAAAGGACCTGATAATAAAGATTTTCGCAGTACAAGTCATGTAAAAGTAGAAACAAATGTGAAAGAAGCTAAAACACTATGGGAAACTGCGAAAAAAGAAACAAATTTACAAAACGCTTCTCTTTCAATCATAACAACTGATGAATCTAACGATAAAAAAATTAGTGAGTTTTTAAAAGGTGAACTAGAGAAAAACTTACCTGGATTAAAAATCACATTACAACCTCTTCCAGTAAAAGCATTTTTAGATCGTGAAGGAAATGGCGATTTTGAAATCTCACTTTCTACTTGGGGACCAGATTATCCTGATCCTACAACATTTTTAAATATGTTTGTCACTGACGGACCGTTTAATAAAATGAGTTATTCAAACAAACAATACGACGAATTAATTGAAAAAACGAGCTCTACTTTAGTAACTGACTTACCAGCACGTTGGAAAGCGTTCCAAGATGCTGAAAAAATCTTACTTGAAGATGATGCAGCTATCGCTCCAATCTTCCAATCCGGGCTTGTATATTTAGAACGTCCAACAATAAAAGGTGTTGTTGTTCGTCCATTTGCAGGAATTTATTCTTATAAGTGGGCCTCTATTACAGAATAAGAAAAAGGCGATCCTAAAACATATTAGGATCGCCTTTTTTATTAAATCGCAAAATGCTTATACTTTTCGTAATCGCTCGTCTTACATTCTACTTCTAGTTTCGTACCTTCGTTTTCATAACTCGTAGATAAAACGTGCGCATGATTATTGAAATAAGAAACTACCTGTCCTTGATCATATGGAATTAACATTTCACACTTCGTATACTCTTTATAAATGTGTGAACGAATCATTTCGACAAGTTCTTCTATCCCAACATGTTTCTTCGCTGATAAATAAACGCGGTCTTCTTGTACTTTCGGAATTTCAACATCTACCATATCTGATTTGTTATAAGCATAAATGGTTGGAATATTTTCTACTCCAATTTTCTTTAATGTTTCATTTGTAATATCAATTAACTGTTCGTAATTTGGATTTGCGTAATCTACAACGTGAATAAGTAGGTCTGCTTCCGCTACTTCTTCTAACGTTGAACGGAACGCTTTCACAAGGTGATGCGGTAATTTGCTTACAAATCCAACTGTATCTGTTAATAAGAATGATTTGTTGTCTGGCAAATCAATATTTCGCACAGATGTTTCTAACGTCGCGAATAACATATCTTTTTCAAATACTTGTTTTTCTTCTGTACCATTATAAATTTCAAGCATCGCATTCATCGTCGTTGATTTTCCTGCGTTCGTATAACCTACTAATGCTACAACAGGAATTTCATTTTTCTTACGTTGTTTTCGCTGCGTTTGACGCTGCGCAACAAGAGCTTCTAAATCTTTATTTAAAACTGAAATTTGTTCTTCAATTTTACGACGATCCAACTCTAATTTCTTCTCACCGACACCTTTATTTTTCGTACCAACACCGCCGCTCTGTCTTCCTAACGATTCACGAAGTCCAATTAAACGAGGCATCATATACTGAAGGTGGGCCACTTCTACTTGCAACTGCGCTTCTTTCGTTTTCGCACGTTGCGCAAAAATGTCTAAAATTAATATGGTACGGTCAATTACTTTACAATCTAAATCTGCTTCTAAATTTCGAATTTGAGAAGGCGATAATTCGTCATTAAAGATTACCATATTCGCACCTACTTCATTTACATAGGCTGCTACTTCTTCAATCTTTCCTTTTCCAATATAATGTGACGGATTTACTCGTTGTAAATTTTGCGTCACTTGCCCAATTACCTCTACATCACAAGCTTCTGCAAGATTCGTTAGCTCTTCCATCGAATATGCAAAATCATCTTCATTGCCTAAATTTACTCCAACTAAAACTGCTCTTTGTAATAATTCTTCCATATATTTATTCCTCCATTTCGATTACGTAAAATAAAAAACACAGGTCGCTGCCTGTGTTTTCGTAAACGGATAAGGGTTCACCAAAGAAATAGAAGAAAGCTATGCTTTCATCCTATCTCATAGTCAAAAAGTCCCCAAATCATATACGTATCCACAATAAGTGTTCACCTATACGATCCCATTCTATTTATAAAGGCAAAACAAAAAGAGGGCGTATTCGTCCCTCCCTCTTTTTCACATATAAGCTTAATAAAGGGTTCCTTTAAAATAGGCAGACCAATCCCGTTCACCCTGTACACAGACAGAGCCTTTGAGCGCTATTCAATTATTGGCACAAAGTATTGAGACGTAATCTGATTAAGATCAAAGGAAGCCCCTCCGTTCATTTTAAGTTACATAAAGTGTAGCATAAGTAATTCGCTTTCACAAGGTTAAACCACCTATAGAAACTGAAAGAAAATCTTTATATTTTTACTTTAATCGTCATTTTTTGCGTGTTCTTTTCACAACAAAAACAATGATTAATAATAGACCAATGGAAATGATAGCAACTTGCCACCTACTGAAACCGCTCACCATCTCCCCTTTTAAATCCACTTCCTTCGTTGGAACAGACTCTTTTGCAACTTGACTTAAAACCACTTTGTCCGCCCCTGCCTCATCTAATCTCTTCGTTCCACTACAACTATTTGTGTGTAATTGTTTTTCAGATCCTCTTTGAGAAGAATATACTAAGTACTCTCCTCCTTCCACAAAGTGAAACACACAATCACCACCATTTGTATATACGATAATTTGCGAAGAATTTGTCCCTTTCCAAATTTTCTTCACTTCAAATAATACTTCAATTCCAACCCCTTCTTTCCTTCCAACCTCAATTACTTTTCCCTCAAACACTACATCGTTTTTTTGAAAGGCATCTTCTGCTGATACGTTAATACAATCACAAGCATAAGATTTCTCTGAAAAAATAATAAGAATAAAGCTACAAATAATGACAACAGGCAACATGCGTAAAATTGTTTTCAAGGAGCTCAACTCACTTCATTATCAATTTTAGAAACTTCTCGTATACTATTTTTACACCACTCACCAAATTCCTTCATAGTAAGTTAAGTATTCTAGTTTCAATACAATAAAAGTCTTTATTGACATTATTATAACCTGATATTAGTATCAGGTTATAAAATATAAGTTAGGAGATGTTCCTATGCATTCTAAATCTCGTATTACTGCAATTGGTACTCATGTTCCAAATCAAATACTCTCTAATCATGATTTAGAAAAAATGATCGATACGAATGATGAATGGATTGTACAAAGAACAGGAATGAAGGAAAGACGGATTGCTAACGAAGACGAATACTCCTCACACTTAGCCATTAACGCGATTGAAAATTTATGTACAACATATAAGAAAAACTTAGAAGATGTCGATTGTATCATTGTCGCTACTACTACTGCTGATTACGTTTTCCCTAGTGTTGCTTGTCAAATACAACAATACTTCAACATACCTCATACAATGGCATTTGATTTAAATGCCACTTGCGCTGGTTTCACATATGGCTTGCACATCGGTAATAACTTAATCACTTCTGGATCACATAAAAAAGTACTTGTCGTAGCGACAGAGACATTATCAAAAGTTACTGATTACACCGATAGAACAACATGTATTTTATTCGGTGATGGTGCTGGAGCCATTTTATTAGAAAAAGATGAAAACAAACCAAGCTTTATCGCATATCACATGGGCACAAACGGTGACGGCGGAATTCATCTATACAGAACAAACCTATCTACTACTATGAATGACACTCCACTACAAACAAATGAAAAAATCGTGCAAAATGGAAGAGAAGTATATAAATGGGCAACACGCACAGTGCCAGTAGGTATAAAAGAACTGTTACATACTGCAAATATGAAAATGGATGATATAGACTGGTTCATTCCTCATAGCGCTAACTTACGAATGATTGAATCTATTTGTGAAAAATCTCAAATTCCAATACAAAAAACATTAACGAGCGTGGAATATATGGGGAATACATCTTCTGTCTCTATTCCACTCGCTCTAAATTCAGCTAGAAAAGAAAGTAAATTAAATAATGGAGACAAACTTTTACTGTACGGATTTGGGGGCGGTCTTACGCATTTAGGACTTATTGTGGAGTGGGATTTGAGTTAAAAACGGATGAACAAGAGGTTCTAGTCAATAACTAGAACCTCCCTTTAACTTCTTTCTCCTTTTCGATTCCATATCACAATAGGAATAAGCATGAAAGCTATAACTCCTCCAGCTAATGACAATGCCGCATAACTTGAATTCGCTACTACCATACCTGACATCGCTCCGCCTGAAGCTCCAGCTAACGCAATGAACACATCTATTTTCCCTTGTGTTTTTGCACGTGTGGAAGGGATAGTTGCATCAACAATTTGAGCCGTACCACTTATTAAACCAAGGTTCCATCCTAATCCAAGTAAAGACAAAGCAACGATTAATAGTATTAAAGAATCACTCGGCGCTAGCGCCGCTATGACACCTGCTGCTAGTAAAATTACTCCGCCAGCTATACTCATCGTAGTTCTTCCAATTTTGTCAATTAGCATTCCCGTAACGAGAGATGGAAGGTACATTGCACCGACATGAAAACCGATTACAAGACCTACTGTACTTAAAGCGTGACCGTGGTGTCCCATGTGAACTGGAGTCATCGTCATAATTGCAACCATCACGATTTGAGTAAGTATCATTACGATAGCTCCAACAGTAATACCTCGCTTGTTTTCTATTGCCTCTTCTGTTATTGGTTGCCCTTTATATGTATGCTCTTGTTTATATGTTTCTATCATATTAGCAATAAGTAACGGATCTGGACGAAGCATAACAAATAAAACAAGACCCGCCAGTATAAATGCCGCCGCAGATAAGATGAACGGGCCAGCAAGTTCAGGAATTCCAATTGAATGAGCAAACCTTCCCATCACGCCTACTAAATTGGGACCTGCGACTGCACCAAAAGTCGTCATTACCATCGTAATACTAATAGCAGTTGCTCTTTGCTTCTTATTCGCTAAATCTGTACCTGCGTAACGAGCTTGTAGATTTGTAGCTGTACCGGCACCGTATATGAGTAAAGAAATAAGTAAAAGAATAATGCTATTTGTTAAAGCTGCCAATATAACACCAATTGCTCCAAACCCACCTACCATGAATCCTGTTGCAAGCCCTACGCGGCGACCATACTTTTGCGATAACTTCCCAACAAAGAAAGCTGCTACCGCAGATCCCATCGTAAACATAGCTGCCGGTAATCCTGCATATGCATCTGTCCCAAGCATTTGCTGCGCAAGAAGTGCACCTACTGTAATCCCAGCAGCCAACCCTGCTCCGCCGAACATTTGTGAAATACTTACGATTAGTAATGTTCGTTTGTATAATTTTTGTTGTTCTTCTTCTGTATACATACGATTACTTATTGAAACATCGGCTGTATCAATCATTTCCTCACCCTCTCTATAAAGTGAAACTTTAATCAGCCCTCACCAATCGGACTTTTATGGGCAGTTGATCCCCCACCTAACTTCTTTGCTTTCGCTGCATTTTGAGGTGGGGGTCTTACTGCCCATTAAAGCGGGATAAAACTAATCCCTCCTGTTAATGTACTATAGAACAACAAAATCCCCAAATTTAAAATGCTGAAATGTATTTATACATGTAAAGAACCCCACGGTTTACGTTTCACTCATTACCGAGGGGTTCCCATAATAATTATACTAATTTTTTCACAGCTAGCATTCCATCCTTTGAGTATAACTCACCTTTAGATTATTTCCCTTACACTCCTCCTACAACTCTTTCCCCTCTCTTTTTACTCAAAGCCTTTCCTTCCCAAAATAACAAACTCACTAAAGCAAAGACTAAAATAATTGGCACACTCGCTTTATATAAATCTGTAAAACTCATAGCCATCTGATTCTTAGCATAATGATTCACATCATTCGAAAATGCACGTACTTCTTTCTTTATACTTTCCTCTTGTTTTTCAACTTCATTTGTCACTTGACTCATTACTTCTTCTCTTTTTACATCTCTATGTTCTACTGGAACTTCTCTTAATACCTCAGCCACTTTTTGGTGAATTAGTTCATCCTTTTTCTCTTTATTTAACCCTACAAATGTTTCATTTTGATGCTTTTCGACATTTGTTTCTATACTTTGATTCTCTATTTTTTCTTTTGTTACTTGTAATATCTCAGCTTGCTCGGCACTACTCACATGAATATTACGAACTTTTTCTTCTGCATAACGATATACATTTTCTTTATTTATAGTTAAATTATGAGTTAAGTTAGATACAAATATTGCGACCGCTAAAACAATACCTACTTGCCGCAACATTGATACAACACTTTGAGAAGCAGTTAATAATTCCCCTTCAAACGAAGAAGCACTTAAAACTGTAATTGGACCTACTACTAAACCATACCCAACACCCAATATCATACATGGAATAATAATTTCTATATTTGTTGAATTAACATCAATCATTTGCAACCAATAATAAGATAAGCCCATAACAAGAAATCCTGACAAAATAATAGTTACTTTTCCGAGTTTTTTAATTAAAGTTGCTGCAGCTGGTGAGACAAAAAATATCATTGCTGAAATAGGTGTCACTAAAAAAGCTGCTTCAATTTCCGTTCGGCCTTGTATTTTTGTCAAGAACGTCGGAAGCAATACAGTAACTCCAATTAAAAATAAATTACTTAATATGACAACGATAGATGCTCCGACAAACATTCGATCTTTAAATAAATTTAAATTCACCATCGGATTATGAATCTTTCGTTCTACTAAAACAAATAGAATAAGAGAAATAGCGCTAATTGCATAACAAAACAAAGCTATATTACTTTGCCATCCCCATGTATTTCCTTTTACTAATATGAGAGTAAAAGAAAAAATTGCTGTGCTACTTAATAGTAGTCCTACCCAATCTATTTTTGAGATAATACGTTCTTCATTTTTTATTTGTAACATAATACAGCATAAAATGATTCCAAGAATACAAATTGGAACATTTACGAAGAACACCCATCTCCAACCGAAATTTTGTGTAATAATTCCACCTATTACTGGACCCATCGCCGCTGATAATCCTTGTGTTACGCCTAAAATTGCAAGTGCAACATGCCTCTTAGCTAATGGCATTGCAGATACACCAATTACCATACTAGTTGGAAATAAAATCGCTGCACCTACACTTTGTATAAAGCGAGAAAAGATAAGAAAATCTCCCGTATTAGCAAAAGCACAAAGTACTGACCCGCCGCCAAAAATAATCAAACCAACAATATACATCTTTGCTTTCCCAAAAATATCAGCAATCCGCCCTAGCGGGATAGCAAGTACTGCTATTGTCATTGTATACACATTTAATACCCAAGACATCTTTTCTAGTGAAGTATTTACACTCGTTTGTATCGATGGTAAAGCTATATTCATAATTGTCGTATCAATCATACAAAGAAAAATACCTAAGCACATTAAAAAGACAATCTTAATACCCTTTGATTGCTCCATGTTCATCTACCCCTTTATTTATAATGAACGTGTTTTTTCATTCTTCCATTTTATCGTGTTCTTTTGCTTCTAGTTGTTCTAGTTTTCTTTTCAATGTCTCTACTTGAGCACTATAAGATGCAATACCTACATCGAGTGAAATTTCCTCAACAAAAGTAATACCTTCTCTCCACTTTTCATATTTCAGGCGTAGATCCGCAATGTATGCCTCTTTCCTTTCAATTTCGTTCTTAATCCATTTTTTTATCGCCTGATCATCGCTATAATTACCGAAATACATCCTCATTAAAAAATCTGAACGTAAAACATCTTTCTCTACATCCGTTTGCATATATTGATAAAACTCTTCACGCCCTTCATCTGTAATAAAGTACATTTTCTTATTTGGTTTCCCTTCTTGCATAACAACTTCTTTTTTTATTTTCCCCTCTTTTTCCAACTGACGTAACGTTGGATAGATCATTCCAAAACTTCCATCAAAGAAATGAGTAAATACTTCTTCAAACACAATTTTAATATCATAACCAGATAATTCTTTTTCCATTAGTAAACCTAAAACAACATCTCTTCCCTTCAAAATAAGACCCCCACACACTATATAATCAATAATCATATTAACAATGTTAATATGATTATTGATTATATACCTTATTCTGTTATTTGTAAAATGTTTCTAAATAAAAAATACCCTGTAATTTTGTTGTTCAAAATTACAAGGTATCTCTATTTTATATTTCCTATACAAACTTTGTACTATTTTACAACTACATCTTGATTCGCTTCAAATCCTTCTGTCTTACCCTCTTTTATTTCATAATAATACGAAGGTAATTCTATATTATGTTCTACAAGGTAATCCTCAATTAATGAAATAATCACTTTCAACGTTTTCAAACGAGCGTATAATTTATCGTTACTCGCGATAATTTGCCATTTCGCATTCGGCTTATTTGTTCTTTCAAACATGTCTTCCATTGCTTCAACATACTCGTCCCATTTTTCACGGTTACGCCAATCTTCATCTGTAATTTTCCATCTTTTCAAAGGATTGTTCTCTCTATCTTTAAACCTCTTTAATTGTTCATCTTTACTAATATGATAGAAGAACTTTCCAATTATATAATGATCATCTGTTAATAGTTTTTCAAAATCATTAATCTCGTCATACGCTCTCGTCCACTCTTCCTTTGTAGCAAAACCTTCAACACGCTCAACTAACACGCGGCCGTACCACGAGCGATCAAAAATAGTAATTTGCCCGTACTGAGGAAGTTTCCGCCAGAACCGTTGCAAGTAATGGTACCGTTTCTCATGAGGTGCTGGTGCTCCAATTGGATTTACTTGAAACCCACGCGGATCAAGGTGTTCCGTCACTCGTTTAATCGCACCGCCTTTTCCAGCCGCATCCCAGCCTTCCATAACGAGCATAACTGCAATTTTTTCTTCTTTTACAATTTGCTGCAATGCTAATAAGCGCCTTTGATATTTTTCTAATTTCTTATTGTACTTAGATTTCGATTCAATTCTTTTCGTTACATCTACTTTAGCAAGAACTCCATTTTCCATAAAACAAATCCCCCTTGTTGTATGACAATGTTATTTTAACATATTATTGGAAAAATTTTCACATTAGAAAAAGCTGTGTAGAAAAATCTCTACACAGCTTCCTTCTCTAATTGCACATCTACTTCAATATTCTCATTTTTATTTTCACAGCTTTTATAAAGAATACAGCAGTTAATATAACGGTAATAACCGCACCTACCATATAAAATGTGTTTAACGGAATATTAAAACCAATTTTTGCATTTAAAATATAAATGACAGTCATAAGCGTGATAAATATCGCTGGAATTAAGGAAACAACATACAGTTTTCCTTTTATAAATAAATACATCGTTCCAATCCATAACGCAATTGCTGCAGTCGATTGGTTAGCCCAAGAGAAATATCTCCATAACAGCGTGAAATCACTTTTCGTCAAACCGTATGCAATAATTAAGCGGTTTTTCAATTTCGTTTGATTAAAATTGAAATAGTCCGCAATGATAGAACGTGCCGCACAGAATGCGGTATTACCAGATGTAATTGGTAATACCGCATTCTAAAGATTCAACTCCAATAAAATTCCCAAAATAAATATATACAAAAATAATAGTTGCAGAAAAACACTGTCCCTGTGTTTTGGTTGAATTTGATATATATTAACATACGAATCAACACTAAAATCGATACAGCAATGTGACATTCCATTAAGAAAACTGCAGCCTGAAAAAACAAACTTATTTTCATAAATTATAATAAATTTGAGCTTAACAAATAACTTCTTACATTATATGGTATATCCTTTTACAAAGAGAAGATAATAATAAATAAATCCGTTACAGAATGGGAGCTCTCTAAAAATGAAACGAAAAATATTTTCTCTCTTTGCACTAATCTGTTTAGCACTACCAATACAAGCTAGTGCATACACATTTCAATCACTACCAATTGCATCAAAGTCTAAACAATGGTATATCGAAATTGATAAATCTCATAACGTAAACAAGCAAGCCATCCAGCCAAAACAAGGTGTATTTGATACATATAGTTTACTCGTAAAAAACATCGGTCATGATGTATCAAACGTATCCGTGGAAATACTTGATAACAATCCTACCTCTAAAGCTACCTTTAAACCTACTACACCTAATGAAAATATTTCTAAAAGTCATACAAGCTTTGACTACATGGTATTCCCATTAGACTTTAATAGCCATAATTTTAAAGTTGTGATTACTTGGGAAGAAAAGAACTTCTCTTACAACGGCCATCCAGTAAATGAAAGTAAAAAAATGAAACAAACATTTGTATTTAATGAAGAGTAAGCCCTAATCAAATTAGGGCTTACTCTTCATTTACAAAACCAGATTGAATTGCTTCTGTCACTTCTTTTGTGATGTCCAGTTTTGTTGCATCGGTGCTAATTTTCTTATGCCAAATATGCACGGAAGGCTTTTCGTTACAAAAATGTTTTATTAATACTAGTTGGTTATATGCTAGCTTATTTTCCCTATGGGTAGCAATATAGACTGTGAAATTTTTTACTTCAAAGATCTTTTCCTGCAAAGTATATTGGCTGTCCAATTCCTTTGCGACTATGTCTTTCAAATTTTCTATAAGCATATAAGTCGTTTCCCCCTCCCTTATATCATCAATCAAATCTTCGAATACTCGGTACACATAATGCTACTCCAATTGTTACAAGTACTAAAATAGCTAATGTTATAATCGTTATCTCGCCACCTATGACAGTAGCTAACCATCCTACAACTACATAACCTAGTGGCAGTAAAGCAAATGAACCTAACATATCAAGGCTTGCCACTCTTCCAAATGCTTCTTCTGGCACAAGCTCTTGTAAACTTGTTTCCCAAATGAGTCCAAATATCATCATACCGAAACCTTCAATTGCCATTAATCCAATTAAAGCAGGTGCCCAAGCAACAAACGGCATTATTAAAAGTGCACAACCACTTATTAAAACACCACCATAGGCAAGTAATCCCCGCTTATGCCAACGCTCTTTCCCGCCAAATATTAGCGCGGCAATGACAGCTCCAACGCCAGAAGATGCCATTCCTAATCCATACACATATGCTTCAAAATGATGATGAACATTAAATAACCATGGAATTAATACGACGATAATTCCTGCATAACAAATATTGATGAAAGAAAAGACTAAAATTGTAATCCATAGCCACGAATGACTTTTTAAAACAAAAACACCTTCCATAAACTCTTGTTTGTAATCGATTTTTCTCTTTTCAATATGGTTTACTTTTTTAAACTTTATTTCTCTTAAAAATAATAAACATAAAAATGATAACAAATACGTTACTGCATCTAGTCCAAACCCTATTCCGGCAGATGCAACTGAAACGATTAATCCTCCAAGAGCGGGTCCAATTAGTCGTATACCTTGATTACTCATTTGGGTTAATGCATTAGCTGCATTGCGAATTTCCGGTACAAATACTTTTGCTCTTACCGCCGCATACGCTGGCTGAAATATCCCTTCCATAAGTCCATATAATGCTACGAGTACATATAGAAGCGGAATTGTTAATACATCCATAAATATAAGTGTTGCAAGTACTAGCATTAATACGCAGCGAATTATATCTGTAAATAACATTAATTTCACCCGATCAATTCGATCTACGACTAATCCAGCAAACGGTAACGCAAGAATATTAGGAAGCATGTACATTGCCATCGTCATTCCCATTACAACTGTTGAACCAGTCAATGAATATACAACGACTGGCAAAATAACCATTGTTATCGAACTACCTAAAGTCGAAAGCAATTGTCCAATCCATAAAAACTTAAAATGTGGTGACGCTTTAACTGGCAATAACAATTTACCGACATATCCCAAATCTTTTTCTCTCTGCATTTCCCCTTGCATTTCCCTCTCCTCTTTTCAAATGATTATAGATTTTATCAGATACCGAAAAAAAAAAAAAAAAAAAAAAAAAAAAAAAACAGAATATTATATCTTTAATTATATAAGAAACTATTATGTTATGGTAAAATTATCAAGAAAAATAAAGTGAAACTTTAATCAGTGGGGGTTTTCTTCATCCCCCACTGATTATTAGCCCTCACCAATCGGACTTTTATGGGCAGCCCGCCCCCCACCTAACTTCTTTGCTTTCGCTGCATTTTGAGGTGGGGGTCTTACTGCCCATTAAAGCCGGATAAAGGAGAATACATGATTATGCCTCAAAATCCTCATAACATCGAGCACCGCATCTATACAATGTGTATGATCCAGCGAAATCATGACGTTTTACTTATAAAACGTCCCAAACATCGAGGTTTTCCTGGCTACATCGCTCCTGGCGGAAAAGTAGATTTCCCAGAAAGTATCGTTCACGCTGCTAAACGAGAAGTAAAAGAAGAAACTGGATTACTTGTTTCAAATTTAACTTTTAAGGGATTAGATGAATACGTAAATCCGAAAGAAAACGTTCGATATATGGTATTTAATTATTGGACAGACTCATTTGATGGTGAACTTCTTATGAATCCTCCTGAGGGCGAATTATTATGGGTACCAATCGATACAGCATTAAATCTTCCTATGCAAGATTGGTTTAAAGAAAGATTTCCATTATTTTTTGAAAAAGGTACGTTTGAAATTCAACGTGTTTGGGACCAAGACTTAGATAAACAAGTTGCTATGACAATTACGCATACGTAAAAAAAGCTTGGAATCTCTCCAAGCTTTTCTTACTTCTCCTCTATTTTCTTAATCTCATAATCAATTTCTAAAAACTTAACTCCAAATATCCACATTTTATGGTTAGCTTCTAACATTTGATTGGTGCTCTCTTTAATAATAAAAGTTTCTGCTAACGGTAAACGTATTGTAAAGAAACGAGTATGTAAATAAATGCCCTCATCTCCCTGACCATTTTCTCTTAGCTTACTAGTAATCATTAATTCCTTACTCTTATTACATAATTTCAAAACTCCCGTCATATTCGAATATGGCAAAGGTAATGCAATATTCATGTATGTCTCGTTCTTATATGTATATTTTGAGTAAAGAGCTACAAAAATAGATTCTTCTGCTTCATTTTTTCTTAACCACGCCCTTACATTCTCTCTTCCATCCTTCTCATCTATTACCCCAATAATAGAGCCATGCATCGTTTCCCACTTGCCGCCCATTCCTAAATGTATTTGTCCTACACGTTTACTCATTTTCTCATAGCAAAATGCAAACGGGCGGAACCAGCGAGTCCATTTAATATGCGATTGTAACTCATACTCTTTTGTATTTTCATAAAAACGAATAATGCTTAAAGGAAGCTTCGTCACGTCAAATGCCTCACTATGAAAATCATTCATTTTATCAACTAAACCGTTGTATGCCTTACTATCTATTACATTTTTGTTATGTAAAAATGCTTCACCAACTGCCGCCTTTCCTCTTAATCTGCTCATTGGTTTCCCGTAATATTTATAATTTGGAGCACTCTTTTCAATCAACCAGCCGACAAATGCTGGTAACGCTACTCCAATTCCATTGACAACACCGTGAATCCAAACCATTTGAGCAATTGTAATCGTCATTACATGTTTCAAATTCCCATACGAATATATAAGTGAAAACATGATTGTTACCATGAGTGTGCTAGACGATATGATTAGGAGAATCTTTGCACTGATAGCATTAAATTTCGTGCGCCAAACATAAATCCCATAACTATAAATCGCACATAAATATAGGAATACGGCAAAAAATTCAAATCCCCTTGAGTATGTAATCCCTATCGCAACTGTCATAGGTGAAATGACGATGACAAACATCATCGCATCATATACTTTACTTCTCTTTTCTCTTTTTCTCCCAATTAAACCTGCTGATAACGGCAATAGAAATGCCGAATAATGAAAGTGTGCAGCTGTAAGTAAAATAATGTCAGAACTAAAGTGCATAATGGAAAGCTTTGCTACAGAAGCAAAAAACCAGAAACCACCTAAAAACAAATACATAAACGCACTATCGATAGCTGTCTCTTCTAACGGTCTCCATCCTCTTTCTAGCACTCTACTTACACCGAATAACGCAACAATTCCTGTATATGCAAACCAAAGTAATGCAAAGAAATAGTAATTTGTGACGAGAGCTAACATTGCACTAATTGCTGCGATTGGATATAAAAGCGATACTAGTTTATAAAAAGATACATATGATCCATTTCTTGTCTTCTTATCAAGAATACAAAATGACATCGGTATAAATAACAAAATAGATAATAAAATAATTGCTTCAACGGGGTTTACATTTGTCCACTCACATATTAGAAAAACAATATAACAAGCAAGCCCAACTATTATATTTTTCATATCATTTATTTCCTCTCCACAAATGTTCCCTTATATGAAAATAATGAACCAATTAACGGATTGCGTACTTGTACATGAATTCGAAAGCATTTTCGTGTTTCATCATAACTTTCTACAATGTTGGCCTCCCCGTATAAGAATCTAGGTAATGGAACTTTTCTTCCAAACATGTAAAACCATTGTTTCTTTGAAGAAATATGTATTGCCCCCACCTCATCAATATGAAAATTCAGTGTCGAAACAAGTATGTGTGGTTCACCAAAACAATCTACAATTTCAGTATTCTCTTCATCCAACTGCATAACAGCGTTAAAATATCTTTTCTTATTGTGAAAATAAAAAGTACGATTCCACCGCACAAGTTCATGTCCATGTTCATCCCGCTCAGCCGTATTATGTATTGTAAATGGCACTCCCTTCCCCCGCTCAGAGAAAAACATACGGAACTTCGATGCAATTTTTAATATGAATTTTACGAAAAAAGAACCTCCATAAATCTCATCCATCTTTCCTTCTCCAGTAAAACTATTTTCTTCCGTAATTTCATAGCGTTTCTGTAACTTTGGATGAAGCTTTTTATAAGAATCTCCTAATAGTCTTTCATACATATTAGCCATACATTATCCCTTTCTCTTCCTCTTGCAATTTTTTGCACTTGGCAAATTCGTGCTATTTATATAACCGACAATCGATAACCCCATGAGTAGAACGTTTAATGTAATTGGATTAAACGGCTCTGTAAAGCTTGCGACATTCGTAAACCCTGCCGCTATCGTTAAGGCTATTAACATAAAAATATGTACGACAAATACTTTTCGCTTTTGAAATGGCAACATCCATAGGACACCAAAAATAATTTCTAGCAATCCAATTATTTTAACTAGGAAAATACTATGCGCAGTTGAACCAATTATCACAGACAACATTTTTACTTCTTCTGAATGAGTAAATACCAGTTTCGGCACTATCCCTTGATACATCCAAACAAAGGCAAATAAAAAACATACGAGCCAATATGTCATTGTTCTTCTAATTAGTAACCTAGGGTGAAGTCCCTTCTCTAACCATAATTTTAATGCATCAAAGCTCCAAGCAGTCGCCCAACCTAATAACGGCCGAAACATATAGAAATCTATTACATTCCCTATACGACCAAACCTCGTATCATAATCATATTGCGTCTCAAAATGAATGTGTTCTTTACGAGGGGTATACTTCCAATAACCACGCCCTGTTTGAATAAGAGATAATTGATTATCCGTCCAAAATTTTAAAGAAGAGATACGTTCTCCCGTTTCTTTTCTTATCTCACCTATCGATTCACCTTCTCCAGCTATTTCAAGTCCAAATCCGATTTTTGTTTTATATAAAAACTTCTGTGGTTCTCCTTCTTTTTTCTCTAAATATGAAATTTCAGTAAAGCGAGCATCCCATTCTGTATGTATATGTGGTTCTTGCGTGTATTCCCATAATTTCTCCATTGTTGTGTTCATTTCTGCCGAAACATAAATAGGCTTTTTCCCCTTCATTCTTCTACCTCCTACGCACTATAAGTTTAATGTACATGCAATGAATTTATTTTGCTACGTTTTTCACAAACTTCCCCTTGAAAAAGAAAGAATTTTTAAAATTCATATAAAACACTTGCTTACCCGAAAAATTTAAATTATTATAAAACAAATGTTACCAACAACTTCATAAATCAAACACTCTCGCCTAAAACGTGAGATAGAGGTTGCAATACTTATGAGTATTCTAATGGAGACACAGAGATGTCTATGAAATTAGCTGAAAGGAAGTGTTGCCGAAATCGATAATTTTCTCTGCATTTATCGATTGGGGCTGTTTTCGAATAGAAACAGAACTGTCATATGTACAGACGTGTATGTATGAAGAGCTATCTACAAAAAAGAGATATCATTTTTATGGTATTCCTTTTTTGGC
Source organism: Bacillus sp. MHSD_36 (assembly GCF_030757775.1). Taxonomy (NCBI): domain Bacteria; kingdom Bacillati; phylum Bacillota; class Bacilli; order Caryophanales; family Bacillaceae; genus Bacillus; species Bacillus sp. MHSD_36. The sequence goes on along the minus strand of NZ_JAVBIS010000003.1, from coordinate 587,566 downwards.
GGTTTTTTTATTAGCTCCGTTTTCTGTTTCCCTTTTCCTGTAACAGCACCATCCTCACTTATTTGAGATGGTGTTTTTTGCTTTTCTCTGGTAACTACAGGAATATTGGGATTTATATATGTCCTAATCTATTCTTAAAAATGGATGAAAGAAGGAATTCGTAATGGAAACGATTGTACAAAAATTTGGTGGCACTTCTGTTGGAAGCGTCGAGCGCATTCAACATGTAGCAAATTTAATTATTGAAGAATATGAACGAGGGCATAGTATCGTCTCTATCGTTTCAGCAATGGGAAAAAGTACAGATGAACTTGTCGCACTTGCTAACGCGATTACAGAAAATCCGAGTAAACGTGAAATGGATATGCTTCTATCAACAGGAGAACAAGTGACTATTTCATTATTAACGATGGCACTACAAGCAAAAGGTTATAACGCAATTTCATTAACAGGATGGCAAGCTGGGATTACGACAGAATCTGTACATAGTAGTGCACGGATTACTGACATTCATACAGATCGAATTCAATCTTATCTTACTGAAGGTACGATTGTTATTGTAGCTGGATTCCAAGGAATGAGTGAAAATCATGAAATTACAACACTTGGACGCGGTGGTTCTGATACAACTGCTGTTGCATTAGCTGCTGCACTGAAAGCAAAAAAATGTGATATTTACACAGATGTGACCGGCGTATATACGACGGACCCACGAGTTGTAAAAGATGCTTATAAATTAGATGAAATTTCTTATAACGAAATGTTAGAACTTGCAAACCTCGGTGCTGGTGTATTACACCCGCGTGCTGTTGAGTTTGCTAAAAATCATAATGTCATGTTAGAAGTTCGCTCAAGTATGGAACAAGAAAACGGAACAATTGTAAAAGGAGAATGTAACATGGAACAACAATCAATCGTTAAAGGTATTGCATTTGAAGATAATATTACACGCGTCACAATGAAAGGATTAGAACAAGGTGCACTTTCAACAGTTTTCTCTACATTAGCATCGGCACATATTAATGTAGATATCATCATTCAAAGTATTACAAATGAAGGAACTGTTCATCTCTCCTTCTCAATCCATTCTAATGATTTAAGAGAAACATTAGAGGTATTAGAACAAAATCAAGAAACACTTCATTATGAATCTGTGGAATATGAAAATCATTTAGCAAAAGTATCAATTGTAGGATCTGGTATGGTCTCTAATCCAGGTGTTGCTGCAAATATGTTCACTACTTTAAAAGAAGAAGGTATTCATATTAAAATGGTAAGTACATCAGAAATTAAAGTGTCTGTCGTTATTGACCGCCTTCATTTAGTAACAGGTGTTGAGGCACTACATCAATCATTTATGGCGAAAATTGAGCCTTTAGTGCAGATGAGTTAATTTCCACTAGTAATACTTAAAATAAATTATATAAATCTATTTCCTTCCTATATTAATAGCAATAGGGTGGGAATATTTTGCGGAGAAGTCGAAGTTATAGTATTGAATAGAAACTACATTATTAAATTCTTAAAATAATAGCATTCACGAAAGAAAGTTCGCGCATATTTCAATAGTAGAAAGTTTACGACGTGTTGTTCGTTCACAAGATGTTATATACTATACCCGAAAACGCCTTGTCACATTTCCCTACACTGTGACAAGGCGTTTTTTATTTAAAAGGAATTTTAGTATAATTATGAGGAGAATTAAATAATAAAATTCTACATATAAGGAGATTAAGACTATGGCAAACAACAGATTACTAAGAATGGACAATGTCAGCATCGTTGTAGAATCTCTTGATAACGCAATCTCTTTCTTCGAAGAGATTGGCTTAAAACTCGAAGGGCGAGCTACTGTCGAAGGTGAATGGGCTGGTCGCGTAACCGGTCTCGGTTCTCAGTGCGCGGAGATTGCTATGATGGTGACGCCAGATGGCCATAGCCGAATTGAACTTTCACGATTTCTCACACCACCTACTATTGCAGATCATCGGACAGCTCCTGTAAATGCCCTCGGTTATTTGCGTGTCATGTTCACCGTTGAAGACATTGACGAAATGGTATCGAGACTGACTAAGCATGGTGCTCAGCTCGTTGGCGAAATAGTTCAGTACGAGGACTCGTATCGACTCTGCTACATTCGTGGAACGGAAGGCATTTTAATCGGTTTAGCGGAAGAACTCGGTAATAAATAAGTAATGTTTTATAAGGGGTCTTTACTAAAGTAAAAATATTAAAAAAAAATGCTTACTTCATAAAACTTAGATTTTGAACCCCGTCCTAGCTTTAGAACGGGGTTATATTTATTTGAGCTTTTTAACATACTATCAATATCATAAAATCAATATAAAATGATCAAATTACTTCTTATACTCTTTCCTAGGAAATATAACTAATTCTTCTCACTTCTTATCATATATATCTTTTCTTTTGAAAAACGATCGGAACTCATTCAAAATAACTTTCTTTACGTCAGAGTAAAAAACCATCATGAATAGTGCAATTCCTAATAATATCTCTTGCATTCCTTCATAATTAACAAAAGCACTCACAATTAGCAAACCAAATTCATTCTCTTTCTCAAAATCTTCATCTTCATCAATATGTATTTTCTCTTTTAAATTTTGGTTCCCTTTTATTAATTCATCGAGCGTAACATTATACATTTCACTCAATAAAATCAAATTTTCAATATCAGGGCAGCTTTTATCATTTTCCCACTTCCCCCGCTTTAACAGGCAGTAAATCTCATCAAAGCTTTTAAGCACAATCAAGGCCGCCAGATGCGATTAACTGCCTCTAAAAGCCCGATTGGTTCAACTAATAATCAGTAGGATAAATCGCCCACTGATTAAAGTTTCACTTTATACACCGCTTGCCTCGTTATATCAATATTTTCACCAATATCTTCCTTCTAAAATCCTTTTGATTCTCTTAATTTTTTAAGTTGTTGTCCTAAACTCATAACGTCCCCTCCTTTGACAAATTATTACATAATAGGAGACAAAAAAGAAAGAAACCATTAGTAAAACTCACTGTAAACCACTCGTTTACACAATAAAAAAGAGAGAATAACTCTTTGAGTTATTCTCTCACTTCTATTAAAACAGGTGAATGTTTTCCTTCTTGCAAGCTTCACGTAAATCGTCAGGCCATACAGAAGATTGAACTTCACCGATATGTGCTTTACGTAAGAAGTACATGCACATTCTAGATTGTCCGATACCACCGCCAATTGTTAATGGTAGTACGTCTTCTAAAATACCTTTATGGAAATCGTACTCACGTTTGAAGTCTTCACCTGTTTTCGTTAACTGCTCATCAAGTGACTTACTATCAACACGAATTCCCATTGATGATAATTCGAATGAAGATTGTAATACTGGGTGCCAGAATAAAATGTCACCGTTTAATTTCCAATCATCATAATCAGCTGCGCGTCCGTCATGCTTTTCACCTGAACGAAGTGCATCACCAATTCCGATAATGAAAACAGCACCGTGTTCTTTTGCAATTGCATGTTCACGATCTTTCGGTGTTAATTCTGGATATTTATCTTCTAGTTCTTGGGAAGTGATGAAAACAATTTCTTCTGGTAAATACTTTCCAAGGAACGGATACTTTTCAAATAAGTGGTCTTCTAAATCTTTGAATATTCCATAAATTGTTAGTACTGTTTTTTGTAAGTAATCTACAGTACGCCATTCTTTTTGAACGATTTTTTCCCAATCCCATTGATCAACGTAAATGGAATGTGTTGCATCAAGTTCTTCATCACGGCGGATCGCGTTCATGTTTGTATATAAACCTTCACCAGCTTCATATCCATACTCATGTAATGCAAATCGTTTCCACTTCGCTAGTGAGTGAACAATTTCTAATTCTTCTCCTGAATGTAACATATCAAATTCAATTGGACGTTCTACACCGTTTAAGTGATCGTTTAATCCTGATTTTTTCGTTACGAATAATGGTGCAGATACGCGGAATAGTTCAAGGCGTTTTGCTAATTGATCCTCGAAAAATGTTTTAACTTCCTTAATTGCGATTTGAGTCTCTCTTACTGTCATTAATGATTGATACATGGTGGTTTCCTCCTAAAATGTTTGGATGTTGTGAAAAGAAGCCAACAAAAAAAGCCCTTCTTTCCCAAAAAACTGGGACGAAAGGCTTTGGTTCCGCGGTACCACCCAAATTAGCAACAGAGGTTGCTCACTTATACAATACGGAGATGAAATATCTCGATACTGTTCTTCTTGTAACGGCGAAGTTCCCGGCTAAGTCTACTTTCCTATAAAGGATTTCGGTTAGCAACTCCAGGAGGTTCTTCATAATAGGCTTCGTATCAGGCTCACACCACCCCTGACTCGCTTAGACTACATCCTACTACTACTCGTCCTTTCATAGTCGTTTTGTTGTCACATCTCTGAAACATTTTATTAATGATTATTCTATACAAAAAATAAAGAAAGTCAACAAAAATTTAAAAATATTTTTTAATTCTTTATTTTACGGCTTTATTGATTGTTTTCAATATAACATCTTCACTTCTTTTGCCTTGTTAATCCAAAAAAAGTTTCACTAAGCGAGACTAACATATAGACAACAAGTAATGTAATCGTTCGAAATATAGAATCCGCAGTATTTCGTATTATTTTCATTTTCTTTGTAATTCCTTTCAGTTTACGTGCAAATTCGTGTTATACTATAGCATTCAAGCAGTTTATTTTTACTTAAAGCAATCATAGTCATTTATAAAGAGTATGTTCTAAATTATTGACTATTATCAAATAAGATTTTTATATAACGGAGTGATCATATGAGTAAAACGAAAGCAAAACCGAAAAAAGGTGTAGGACAAGGTACAGGAAGTAAAGGATGGAATCGTTGGCAATCAAGTGCAAAGAAAAAGGCAGCTGCCAAGCCATATAAAAGTAAAGGGACTAAAAAGTAAATTCTGTATTATCTCTTTACTTTGTTCAAAACAAATTATAATTATTACACTAAAAAAGCTATGCTCTCATACATGTGAAAGCATAGCTTTTTATCCCGCATTAACGGGCAATAAGACCCTCATCTCAAAATTCAGCGAAAGCAAAGAAGTTAAATGTGGGATCAACTGCCCGTAAAAGCCCGATTGGTTCAACTAATAATCAGTGGGTGAGGGATTCATCCCCCACCCACTGATTAAAGTTTCACTTTATATTAAATCATTAAAATATCTCGAATTTCTTCCTCCGTGATTGATGATAATTTCCCTTCTCCTGGCTCAATCACTTCAGCGATTAAATGTTTCTTACTTTCTTGCAGTTCATGTATTTTTTCCTCAATTGTTCCGTGAGCCACTAATTTAATAACTTGTACCGTATTTTTTTGTCCCATTCGATATGCCCTATCTGCTGCTTGTTGTTCAACAGCTGGATTCCACCATAAGTCGTACAATATAACCGTATCGGCACCCGTTAAGTTAAGACCTGTACCACCAGCTTTTAAAGAAATGAGAAATAGGTCCCCTTCCCCTTCGTTAAACCGGTCACATAGTTCTACACGTTCTTGCGAAGGTGTATTTCCGTCTAAATAAAAGTATGGAATCGCTTGACGATTTAACTCACGACCAATAATGGACAGCATCTTCGTAAATTGAGAAAAAATTAAAATCCTCTTACCAGTACTTCTGCATTCCTCAAGTATGTCTAACAGTTGCTCAAATTTAGCTGAACTTCCCTTGTAATCATCAACGAATAAAGCGGGATGATTACAAATTTGTCGCAATCTCGTTAAGCCAGCTAAAATTCTAATTTTATTTTTACGTAACGTATCTTTGTCTAAATGTTTTAACGTTTCTTCTCTTAATTTCGCTAAATAAGCAGCATATAGTCTCTTTTGATCTGGTAATAACTCCGATGACTGTAAGTGCTCTATTTTATCAGGAAGCTCCTGTAATACATCTTCTTTTAGTCTTCTTAATACGAAAGGTTTTACGCGTTTTGCTATATCTTCTCGCCTTAAATCACCGAATTCTTTTCTTCCTGGTAATAATTCTGGAAATACGACATGGAAAATAGACCATAGCTCTTCTAATGAATTTTCGACAGGCGTTCCCGTTAGTCCGAAACGATACTCAGCTTGAATTGTTTTCACTGCTCTTGCAGTTTGTGTTGTAGGATTTTTAAACGCCTGTGCTTCATCAAGAAATAGTGTATGAAATGGCCTCGCATACGATCTTATATCTCTTCTCAGTAACGGATATGACGTAATGACGACATCAAATTCCGCTACGTCTTGTAAGATTTTTCGTCGTTCTGTTTGATTTCCATCTGCAATAACCGCTCTAATATGCGGGGCGAATTTTTTCAATTCACTAAACCAATTGTAGACGAGAGAGGACGGTGAAACGACTAATATAGGTAGCTTCTTCTCCCGAATTTCAGGCAAAACAGAATCTATAAAAGCAATGCTTTGCAGCGTTTTTCCAAGTCCCATATCGTCTGCTAAAATACCACCAAAGCGGTAATAAGCGAGTGTTTTCATCCACTCGAATCCGTATACTTGATACTCTCTCATTACAGCATGTAAAGTTGGCGGTACTGTAAATTTTAACTTTTTCGGATTTTGAATGCTTTCAACTAAATCTTGAACAGACTCATCTAAACTTAAAACATTACCTTCGTGTAGCCCGTTCATCCATTTTACACTCCGAATAAGCGGAACATTCACTTCTTCCCCATGTAAAAATTCTTTGCGAATACCTGATTCTTTTACAAACTGATTAATTTCGTGAAACTCTTTGCTCTCTAGTGATAATAAAGAACCATTCGCTAATCGGTAATATTTACGTTTCTCTTCAAGAGCGACTAATACACCTTTAATTTCCGCTTCCGGTATTCCTTTTATATCAAAGCGAAATGACAACCAATCAATTCTTTCTTTTCTTCTCACCCTAATAAGAGGTGCTGTATCCCCTTTATGAATGCGTAATTTAATTGCTGTTGTCGCGTAAATATCAACTAAGCCTTTTAACGTTGGAACGACATGATATAAAAAGTTATACTCAGCCTCTTCATTATGCATAAAATAACCGCCTTCCGTTTTTGCGAAGGCACTTTCACTCATAATGTCTAAAATCTCTTTTTCCTTTTTCTCATCACGATTAAAAACAGACGGTTGTCCGTCCTCTTCTAGCGGATTGATCATGACGTTTCCATAATGAAATTCAAGACCTGCTAACAAACGATTTTTTACTCGATCTAAATACAACTTTGCTTTTAGAGACGGCGTTTCAACACGATCAGATATTACTTCATCAATGCGTACCGTTCCAAGTTTCATTAATCCAGGTACAACTTTCGCTACGAAATGTTCCATCTTATTTTCAGGAATATAAAACTGATTGCTATTTGAGCGACTCATCATCTTTTGCAATTCAATAAGTCGCATACAATCTTCCATAGGTAAATGATATAATTTCCCATTGTAAAGAGCATAGTTATACATTTCCATAACTTGAACACGATTTAGGCCATCTATATGAAGTGTAAACCCACCATTATTGCCTTTCGTAAACTCAAAATGTAATGGCAATAATCCTTTTGAAATTTGTAATCCGTCAATCAGTTGCTCATTTTGTTTCAGATGTACATGCTCCACTTTAGAAAGTGAAGAGAGTATATCTCTCCACGAAGCTGGTGGTATAAATATCATACTTTCATCTTGTTTCGCATGTACTTCTAATGCATCTTCATACATTTTTTCATTATGATATATTTTAATGAGTTGTTGTATAATCGCGTCCGTTTCTTGTTTAAAACTATGTACATCTGGTGTGTATGTAAATTCATTTGAACAATGAAAACTCTTTCTTTTTTCCACTTTAGAAAGAAATTCTCTAATATGATTTATAAAATATGTTTTCGCAAGTTTCAACTGAATTCCAAGAAGAGCCCCACCACTTTTCGTCGATACCGGTGAACATACAAATGCAACATCTAATATTTCACGTGTATCAAAACGATGTTGTTTACTTTTGGGCCGCAGCGGTTTGTCTGCAAACAACTGAAACATCCCGTTTGTTAATTGATCATTTCTGCTACTAAAAGAGCCCATTCCACCCGTTTGCTGGTTATAATTTATTTGTATCAGTACAGCTGCAACATGTTGACAGTACGTTTGAAAAGACACTAAAGAAGGACAACTACACCTCGCAACTACATCACCTTTTTTAGCTTTTTCTACTGTAACATGAAAATCTTCATTCCCTTTTACCGTCGCCTCACAAATTTCGTTCGTTTCATCATAATGATTCACGATTACTTTATTTGATTTATAATAAGCTTCGCCTCTTTTATATGAGGTTTCTCCGCATACTTCTTTAATAATTGATTTATTTAATGTAAAACCCATTGTTTTGACACCGCCTTAATGTAAAACCATTTTCTCTTACTTAACATTTTACATGCTCAACGAAAAAATATAAAATGTTGATTCAACAAAAAAGATGCTTAGTAATAAGCATCTTCTTCATTCTATCTCCATCAACCGTTTCGCTTCAAAATACAGTACCTGAATAAATTTCTTCGTATTAATTCGTATATGTCCAGAAGTCGCTATTTCATCCTTTGTCATTTCTGTCATCCGTCTTCTAACTACGGTGAAATCAAAAAATTTGGGAGCATAGCTTTCAAATTTCGGATTTGAAAAGTCTGTTAGTCCGAGGGAAGCTAAATGATTCAACGATTGATAAATCGCTCTTCTTACACGTTGTTCAGATGCTTTTCTTTCCTTATCTATATCTGCATCTGAAGCCATAGCATCTAATTTTTTTAATGTTATTTGGTGGAAAATATCTTTTAACACAGGAAATCCAAATTCAAATGTTTGAGCCTTTTCTTGTCCATATAAATATTCCAGCATACTAAGTAAATCTTTACTTCCGTTCTCTCCCGCAATACCAAGTTCTGCTAGTAAGAAGCGTCCTGAATCTGATATCTTTTTTTCTTCTTGCACTGTTTCACTACGCATTTGCGGCTTTTCCCACTGAAACACATTATTTAATGATTTTTGAATGTCATATATAGAACGTTCCAAACGAATACGCTCTATCACTTTTCGTACAACAAATACTACTTCTATTTTGTTTAGTGGTTTTGTAATATAATATTCCACACCAAGTGTATACGCCTCGCCAATGAGCTGTTTCGATTCAACTTGAGAAATCATAATAATTTTCCCAGTAAATGAAGACGCTATATGGCGAACCGTTTCAATGCCATCTCTCATCGGCATTAGTAAATCAATAAATAAAATATCCACTTTTTTATAATTTAGCTGCTCTGCTTCAACAAAAGCTCCGTCTTCCGATTCTCCAATTACTTCTCCAAGATCGCCATCCTCAATAATTTGTGAAAGCATCGAACGGAAAACTTCATCATCATCTACGATATAATAAAACAAACCTATTCCCCTTCCTGCTTTAAACTGCACTCCGGTAAACAAACGATAAATTTACACCCTGTTCCAGTTTCATTATCTTCTAGCCTTACTTCTCCGCTAAGCCCTGTTACCATTTCGTGTATGTAAGAAAGTCCAATGCCTGTTGACGGGGTTCCCGTTTGATCATACTTTGAAGTAAACCCGGGCTTAAATACTAACTTCTTATATTTTTGTGCAATACCAGGCCCATCGTCAATTACTTCAAAGATTACATGTTGCCCTCGTTTATATAACTTAATATGAATGAGACCTCTATCCTCAATAGCTTCAACTGCATTCGCAACTAGGTTATTAAAGATTGATAGCACTGTATACACGTGATATGCAGCGTGTTCACCTTCTATATGTTTAGAAAAACGTATATCTTTCTCTAGCATTTCAGCATATTTCTCATTTATTCTTACAATCATTTCTGTAAGCTCATGCCCTTCTACATATTCAGCCACATTTTTATCTAATAACAGTTTAGATAATCCTGCAAAAATTCTTTGATTATCCTTTTTTATTTCATGCACTTCTCCTGCTATTTTCAATGCTGTTTTACTACTGGAATCATTGTTCGCTTGTAAGTTTCGATATAGTTGATATGCTTCTTGTGTAATCAATTCTGCATTTTGTAACGTTTTTTTCAAATGAACAGATTCTACATATAAATTTGAAAGGTGCATTAACATTTTTTCATTTTCTTTTCGGACTTGTGATTCTTTTAATTTCGTTTCATATAAATTCATCATATTTAAAAAGCCAAGTGCAAAGAAACTACGGAAAATAGCAATAATAATAAGTTTATTTAATTCAGAAACTATTATCGTTGTACCCAGCACGACCATATGATAAATCGCTAGTTCAGACATACTTGCGATAATTTCAATTGTAATTCCAAGGCATCCAATAACGATTGGTCTCTGGTGGAACTTATTCACCCTACAAAGCGAAAAAAGACTTCCATAAATAAAATAATAAAAAAACACAGGATAGCGCAAATAAAATGATTCTGTCATATGAAATGAACCTTGCATGACCCAGTCAAGACATACGCGGAATAAAACGACACATATACCGACAAGAATACCTGCAGCCGCTGCTGGTATTCTTCTTAAAAATAGTAATAAAAAGAAGAAAAGCGGTGTCCCAAAGCTAACGCGAAACGTATCATTAAAAGGATGAAAATTAAGCTCTCCAGCAATCGGAACAACAACCATTAATATAATTAAAAGAGATATATCTTTCTTCCATAATTGATTCCAATTCAAAGTTGCCACTTCCTATACTTTTTTCGGTAATAAAAGTGAAAGCCCGCTTATTTTTATAAACGGGCTTTATTTCTATATTCTAACCTTTTCTACCGCTTTTATTTGGCGATACTGCGGCTCCCAGATTGCTTCTTTCACTGCAATCTTGATATCGTTATCACTTAAGTTCTCTCTAGCAACACCTTCTGCAACAGCAACTTTCGCTACTTCAATTGCAACCATTTCAGAGATATTACGTAACTCTTCAACTTCTGGTAAAATAGGTGCTCCTGGCTGACTTGTATCTACCATGCTTGCAACTGCTTCAGCTGCTGCTGCAAACATTCCATCCGTCATGACGCTTGCACGTACGACAATTGTTCCAAGACCAAGACCTGGGAAAATAAGTGCGTTATTTGATTGTCCAATCACATACGTTACGCCGTTATATGTAACTGGTTCAAATGGACTTCCTGTTGCAACTAATGCTCTTCCTTCTGTCCACTCAATTAAATCAACTGGTTTTGCTTCAGCAAGTGGCGTCGGATTCGACATTGGTAAAATGATTGGTCTTTCTACGTGAGAAGCCATTTCTTTAACAATCTCTTCTTTAAATGCGCCTGCAACAGTTGATGTACCGATTAAAATTGTCGGTTTTACGTGTTTCACAACTTCAGCAAGTCCGATCACATCATTTTGTTTCCACTCACTTACTTCCGCTGCTTTTCTTGCATACGGCATTTGGAAATCAAGAAGATCTTCCATATTATCTGTAACTAATCCATTACGATCTATACACCAGAAACGCTTATATGATTCTTCTTCTGATACGCCTACGCGGACCATTGCATCTCTAACTTGATCTGCGATACCGATACCAGCTGTACCAGCACCAAACACAACAACGCGGTGTTCACTTAGTGGTACACCCGAAGCTTTCACTGCCGATAATACCGCAGCAAGCGAAACTGCACCTGTACCTTGAATATCATCATTAAATGTACAAATATCATGACGATATTTATCTAAAATTTTTCGTGCATTTCGAGAACTGAAGTCTTCCCAATGTAAAAGTGCTTTCGGGAATTGCTTATTTACCGCTTGTACAAATGTATCAATAAACTCATCGTAAGCTTCACCAGTTATACGAGGGTGACGATTTCCAATATAAAACGGATTATTTAATAATTCTTCACGATTTGTACCTACATCTAAAATTACTGGTAATACACGACTAGGATCGATTCCAACCGCAGCCGTATAAACAGCTAATTTTCCGATGGCAATATTTATACCACCAACGCCCCAGTCACCAATTCCCAGTATACCTTCTCCATCTGTAACAACGACTAAATCTATATTTTCTGCTGTTGCACCGATATTGGCGAATGCTTCTTCAATACCTGACGGATCGTTAATTGATAAATACACACCACGTGGTTTACGGTATTCATGACTATATCTTTGAATCGCTACACCGACTGTTGGTGTATATACGATTGGTAACATTTCGCGCAAGTGATCTGTTAAAATGCGATAAAATAATACTTCATTTCGATCATGTAACGCTGTTAAGTATACATTCTTTAATAAATCATCCGGCTGAGAACAAAATTGTTCGTATGCTCGACGTGCTTGTTCTTCTAATGTTAAAACTGCTGGTGGTAATAACCCTTTTAAACCTAATTCTGCTCTTTCTTCTTGCGTGAAAGCGACCCCTTTATTTAAAAGTGGTGTTGATAATACTTCTACTCCTCTTAATGTCGTTTCTAATGAACCATTAGAAGCTACTGTAAACTTACTCATAACATCCCTACCTCTATTCATATATAGCATTTCTATATTGTAAACAAAAAAGAGGGGCTTGTCCCCCCTCTCCTTTTAATTTTTCTTTAAAAGAGTTGCTCCTGCAATCCCTGGGTGTGTCATTTCGAATGGATCTAGAATTAATTCTAAGTCTTCTTGTGACAGTACACCATTTTTCACACATAGTTCTCGAACGGATTGCCCTGTCGCGATTGCTTCTTTCGCAACGCGAGCTGCTGCTTCATAACCGATATGAGGGTTCACGGCTGTAATAATTCCTACACTCTTCTCAACATACTCTTTTAAACGATCTTCATTTGCTTCAATTCCTTTTAAGCAATTATCTGTAAAGGCACGGAAACCATTATTCATAATGCTAATTGATTGAAGTAAGTTGAAAACAAGTACTGGTTCCATAACGTTTAATTCTAATTGTCCTGCTTCTGAAGCAAGGCAAATTGTATGGTCGTTACCAATGACTTGGAAAGCAATTTGATTAATTACTTCTGGCATAACAGGATTTACTTTTCCTGGCATAATAGATGAACCTGGTTGACGAGCTGGTAGCATAATTTCCGCTAAACCAACGCGTGGACCTGATGCCATTAAGCGAAGGTCATTCGCGATTTTAGACATATTCATCATACATACTTTAAGTGCTGCTGATACTTCTGTGTATGCATCCGTATTTTGCGTTGCATCTACTAAGTCTTCTGCACCAACAAGTGGCAACTCACTAATTGCAGCTAAATGTTTTACAACTGCTTCAATATATTCTGGATCTGCATTTAAGCCTGTACCAACTGCAGTTGCCCCCATATTCACTTCATATAAGTGTTGACGTGATTGCTGAATTCGTTTCATATCACGTTCAAGCACGCGAGAGTACGCTTTAAATTCTTGTCCAAGACGAATTGGTACAGCGTCTTGTAAATGTGTACGTCCCATTTTAATAACATGATCGAACTGTTCTGCTTTTAATTCAAACACATCGTGCATATAACCCATCGTTTGTAATAAACCTTCTAATGCATTTAATGTTGCGATATGAATCGCCGTTGGGAATGCATCGTTTGTTGATTGCGCCATGTTTACATGACTATTTGGACTAATATAATGATAGTCTCCCTTTTCCATTCCTAATAATTCAAGAGCGCGGTTGGCAATGACTTCATTTGCGTTCATGTTCATTGAAGTACCTGCTCCGCCTTGAATTGGATCTACGATGAAATGATCATGCCATTTTCCATCAAGAATTTCTTGAGCAGCTTCTGCAATCGCGCCACCCTTGTTCAATTCCAATCTTCCTACATCTGTATTCGCCAGTGCTGCTGCTTTTTTTACAATTGCAAACGCTCTAATTAAACCTTCATGAATTTTGTATCCTGTAATTGGGAAGTTTTCAACTGCACGCATTGTTTGTACGCCGTAGTATGCATAGTTTGGCACTTCTTTTTCACCTAAAAAATCTCTTTCAATTCGAACACTATTTTTAACTTCAGTTAATGCTGCCATGATTATTCACTCCTTAACGATTTCTTATGCTGCTTTTGTTTCTTTGACTGTTTCTACATATTGTTTTGCTTTCTCATTATCGAATTCGCCTTCCCACTTCGACATAACAATGGCTGCTAATGCATTTCCTAATACATTGACAGATGAGCGAATCATATCTAAAATGCGGTCAATCCCCGCAATTAATGCGATACCTTCTAGTGGTAACCCCATTGAACCTAACGTTGCTAATACAACAACGAACGATGCACCTGGAACTCCCGCCATACCCTTGGATGTTAACATGAGAACGAATAATAACGTTATTTGCTCTGTCAGTGACATGTGCACACCGTACATTTGCGCAACAAACAATGCCGCTAACGCTTGATAAATAGCCGATCCAGTCAAGTTAAATGTATAACCCGTCGGAATAACGAAAGAGGCAACTGCCTTTGGACAACCGAACTCTTCCATTTTTCTCATTATATTAGGTAAAACAGCTTCTGAACTTGCTGTCGTAAATGAAAGAATAAGTTCTTCTTTTAAAATTTTCATTAATGTAAAAATGTTTACGCCAACCATTCTTGCATTAATACCTAATACAATCACAACGAATAGTATAACAGTTACGTATACAGCTAGCACTAGTTTTCCTAAAGGAAGTAGTGTTGCTACACCAAATTTTGCAACCGTAACCGCAATTAATGCGAATACACCAAACGGTGCAAATTTCATAACTTGATTTGTAACCCAAAACATCGCTTCGAGTACACCTTCAAAGAAGTTAAAGACAGGCTTTCCTTTTTCCCCAATTGCTGCAACTCCTAAACCGAATAATACTGAGAAGAAAATAATCGGTAATAAGTCACCTTGTGCAATCGATTCAAATACGTTTTTCGGTACGATATGAACAATCGTCTCAGCGAATCCTTTCTTCTCTGTAGCATCTGCTGTTTGTTTGTAAGAAGAAATATCACTTTGTTGTAAGTTATTCATATCAACGCCAGTACCCGGCTGGAATATATTTGCCGCAAGTAATCCCATTAAAATAGCGATTGTCGTAATAATTTCGAAATAAAGAATTGTCTTCCCGCCCAGTTTCCCAAGCTTCTTCATATCTCCTACACCAGCTACCGCAACAATTAATGCTGAAATAACAATCGGTACTACGATCATTTTAATTAAGTGAATAAATATATCTCCAATTGGTGTGATATAAGAAATCGCCGTTTTATTACCATAGAAGATTGCCCCTACTACAATCCCTAAAACAAGTGCGACAAAGATTTGTGTCGCCAATCCGAATTTTTTCATTTATGTTCATCCCCTTTATGCGAACGCTTTCATTTCGTATTTATAAAAGCTTACTCACACATCATATAGGGGAACCTACAAAATCATACAAAAAACTACAAGTTTGTCACAAAAAATTCGAAAATTTTTCTTTTCTTTTTCATTGACACCTTTTTATTAAAAAGAAATAAAATATACTTGATAAGTAATCAGATTGTTTCGTATAATCAAAAAGATATATACTTACAACAAATCAAAATGAAAAGGAGTGGATAATATGAAAAATTATGTGCAAAAATTCGTCTTATCTTCTTCTTTTCTTTTTCATTTTCTTAAAAAGGAACAAGGGCATTCGCCTTTGTTCCTTTTTTATTGCGATCTATATAGGGGGAATTGTTATGAGACCATATAAACGTGTCTTAATTAAATTAAGCGGCGGTGCACTTGCCGATCAAACTGGAAATAGCTTTAACTCCAAACGATTAGAACATATCGCAAACGAAATTTTATCCATTGTTGATCTAGGTATCGAAGTATCCATCGTCATCGGTGGCGGGAATATTTTTAGAGGTCATTTAGCAGAAGAATGGGGAATCGATCGTGTAGAAGCTGACAATATCGGGACGTTAGGTACAATCATTAATAGCTTAATGCTACGCGGCGTTTTAACAAGTAAAACAAATAAAGAAGTGCGCGTAATGACTTCCATCCCGTTTAATGCTGTAGCTGAGCCATACATTCGTCTTCGTGCAGTCCACCATTTAGATAACGGTTATATTGTTATTTTTGGAGGCGGGAACGGGCAACCGTTTGTGACGACGGATTATCCGAGTGTTCAAAGAGCCATTGAAATGAATAGCGACGCAATATTAGTTGCAAAACAAGGAGTAGATGGCGTCTTTACTAGCGATCCAAAGCATAATAAAGCAGCAAAAATGTACAAAAAACTAAACTATAACGATATTGTTAGGCAAAACATACAAGTAATGGATCAAGCCGCTTTACTACTTGCCCGTGATTATAATTTACCAGCACACGTTTTTAACTTTGATGAGCCTGGGGTAATGAAAAGAATTTGTTTAGGTGAACATGTAGGGACTTTAATTAATGATGATGCTTCATTGCTTGTGCATGAAAACTAATTATTTCTCATAAAAAAAGGGTGTCTATAAAAGACCCCCTTTTCTTTAAACTTTATAAATAAAAATCAGCCAATCCCCCCAACTTTTCCTTACAGCGCTCCCAAAACGATAACTTCTCAAAAAACTCTTTCGTCATTTCTTTTGAATCATGAAAATCCTCCGTTAACGCCTCATTAACTTGCCCTACAATTGAACCACCATGAATATACAAATTCATTTCATCATTTATATTGAAACTTCTAGAAGTAAAATTTGTTGTACCGATAACAGTTAGTTCATTATCAATTAACATTAACTTTCCATGAAACATCCCTTTTTTATAACCATATACTTTAAGTCCACTATTAACAGCTTGACGAATATACGGATACGCCGCCTCTTTAATAAGAGGAATATCTGGTTTATATGACCAAAGTATTTTTACTGCAACACCACGTTTTTGTGCTTCAATTAAAGCCTTCATTACCTCTTTATTTGTCGCTATAAAATAAGGTGTTGTAATGATGATTGAATGCTTCGCTTGTTTTATTAATTCGATATACGTTTCAGCGACGTGATGTCCGTTATAACTAACCATCGTATGTAATGTATTCCCTTTACTCGCTTTATTCGTACTTCTTTTTATATGTTCTTTCGTATCTCGTTTCCAATCTAAAGCGAATTGCTCTTCTAAATCTTTTGCTCCTTCTCCCCGTATCCTTACATGATAGTCACGCCAATATCCAAATCGCTTATCTTTTCCTAAATACTCATCTCCTATATTAAAACCACCTGTATAGCCAATCTCCCCATCAATCGTCGTAATGCGGCGATGATTACGATGGTGAAGGGAATAAAATCCGAATGGCAATTCAGGTTTTCTACTATATGTAAAATGTACACCACTTTCCCGCAATTCATTTATCATCTTTCTTTCAAATGATAAATCATTAATGCGATCAACGGATAAATAGACGTTTACACCTTCTTTTGCCTTCTCTTTTAATAATTTCAAAAAAGTATGGCTACTTTTATCATCAGACAAAATGAAGAAATACGTGTAAATGGAGCTTTTGGCTTCTTTTATATCAGTAAATAACTGTTTATAAAATGATTTCCCTTCTACATATAATTGAAAATCACTATAATGTGGTGCATACTCTGTCGGGATGTTTTTCCCAGCTTCCATTTTCCTCCCTAAAGTAACATCAATATGCATACAAATTAAAATAAAAACAACAATAGCAATAATAATAGAAGTAACTCGCAATATTTTTTTTATCATTTTGATTTCCTTCCGCTCATTTTCTTTCCACCCTTCTATTTTGTCATTCCAATTTAGATTTCATGCTTCATACAAAAAAGGGTGCGACTTAATGTCACACCCTTTTCATATTAAACAAAGTTCCTCGCATCATTATTTCTTCCAAACTTATAAATAGCAATTAAGAAGAATGCTACTGCAAAGGCGAATAAGATTAAAATATTTAAATACAAATCTGAAATCGGAAGTCCTTGTTGTAGTTTTGATACTGTATCTAATAGCCATCTCTGCGGAAGAAAATCAGCTACTTTTTGTACTGCTTTTGGCATAATATCATATGGAAAATAACATCCAGCCAGTAAACATGTCGGTACAATAACCATATTTTGCATTGCATTTGCTGCCGCTGAGTTTTTCGAAAAAGCTACAAGAACTAATGATATTCCAATTGCTATTAAAGCAAATAGCATGAGTACGCCAATCATCACGATGAAAGGCATATTAATATTCGTATGAAAAACATTCGTTAAGAATAGGGTTGTAATCAGAATTTGTACTGTTAGTATCATCATATTTACCCCGACATTAGATAATATGAATTTCTTTCCATCTATCGGCGTTGATAAGAGTCTAAAATACGTTCTATTTTCTTTTTCTTTTAAAATCTGACCTGATAAGTTCGCTGCTGAAAACAGCATAAACATAATAAGGTAACCCATCGTTTGGTTTGTCATATCTTTATTTTTCGAAGTATCTTCAAGTGTCTCAGACTTTACTTTAAATGAACTTTTTTGATAACCAGTGTACATACTATTAAACGTATTTTGATCCGTCCCTGCTACTTTACTAATCGCAGCGATATTATCAATATAGTTATATAAATATGATTTTATAAATGCTGTTACTTGATCACCTTTAATCGATGCAACTTCTATATGATCTGGCTTCCCTTCTCGAACACTTTTTGAAAAACCAGTTTCTAATGTAATAACTCCATCAAGTCTTTTAGAAGTGAGTTTATCTTCTATTTCAGACTCCTTGATCTTACTCAAGTTCACATTGTTTAATCCTTCTAAAAACTTTATCGTATCATTTGCTATCGGCTCATTTTCTTTATTTACAATCCCGATATTTAACGTCCCTTGCCCTACATTCCCATACATTGAGAAGGAGATTAATGTTCCTATTATCGGCAAACTAATAATAATGAGTAAACTTTTTTTATTTTTCAAAAGTACAGATAACGTTTTTTGTATGAGCCATAAAATTTCTTTCATACTATAGCCCCTCCCGTCTACGTAATGCAATAATTGCAATTAATAAAAAGAGTGCCGAAATGCCAAGGTTTAAACATATTACCGGCAGTGCTGCTCCTATATCATTTGCATAAATAATTTTCATGACAGCTGTGTTTGCCCACGTTAATGGTGATAAATTCGTAACGAAATTTTCTTCTACTACGAAATATGCACCGCCAAAAATAGAGGCTAATTGTACAACTACCATAATAACCGCTCTAGATGCTTCAGCCGTTTTCGTAATATATCCGATTCCTAAACCGAAGCTAATCGCTAGAAAGACTTGTGTTAATAAAATAATAAATATGATTCCAAGATGTTCGCCCCAATTCGCTTGAAAAACAAATTTACTAAATAACATGACGAGTAATATGCACAGTGCATTTGCTACTAGGCTACCAAGTACTTTTCCAATGAATATTTCAGCCTTACTTATAGGTGCAGCAATGAGACGATCTCCTGTTTTACGTATTCTTTCTCCCCGAATTAAAGAACTGGCTCCCATCGCAGCATATAGTGCAATCATCGTTGTCATTACAACCGCATAGTAATCCATAGAACCTGGCTTTTTCGCAGCTTGTAAAGATGTTTCTTTTATATAATCATTATGATTTCCATTTGAAATAACTGAGCTCACCTTACTAGGGTCTACTTTTGCAACTTCGACTACTACATTGTACTTATCAACAAACGTTGTAAGCATGCCTTCCACAATACTTCCCTCAATACTACTTTTGTCACTTCCAAACAATTTTGCGCCATCTTTATTTAACTCTACATAAGCAGCATATTTATTTTGCTTCACTTCTTCTTTTCCATCTATCCCTTCGGAAATTTTCTTAAAGTGAATACCCGATTTATCAACTTCTTTCGTAAATGCTTCAAATGCTTGAGAAAATGTGCTACTTGCTTCATCTTTATATAGCACCTGTATGTCTTTAATTGAATGACTATCACTATTAAACGCATTACTTAATGCTGTACCTAACACGAGCATGAGCACAATCGGAAATGCTAACATAAAAACTAAAGTTCTTACGTCCCTGAAATCTCTTTTCATATGCATAATTGCAATATTGAAGATGTTCAATTGATGAACCTCCCTTTACCTTTTCTTCATTTACATTTTAATTATCTCGTAAGTTTCTTCCAGTCAACGTAAGGAATACTGTTTCTAAATTTGGAGCCTGCTCCTCTAACGAACGAATTTCAATATCATGATTAATGAAGTGCTGAATAATTTTATTTAAATTGTTTAATCCTGCATCCGAGTTTACTTTAATTACGTTCTCATCAATTTGAACAGCTTTCACTCCATTTATCTCTTTTAACTGTTCTACATCTAAATTTTCTACTGACTTCACTTCAATCCAAATGTCTTTCGTATCAGTAATAATCGCTTTCAACTGTTCTTTCGTGCCTTCTGCAATTACTTTACCGTGATCAACAATTGCGATTTTCGTACAAATCTCTTCTACTTCTTCCATGTAGTGACTCGTGTAAATAATCGTGCTTCCCATTTCATTTAATTTTCGAACAGACTGAAGGATATAGTTTCTTGACTGTGGATCAATTCCAACTGTCGGCTCATCCATAATAATTAACTTCGGTCTATGTGCAATCGCACAAGCGATATTCAATCTTCGTTTCATCCCGCCAGAAAAGTTTTTCGGGTAACTTTTATGTTTATCACTTAGTCCCACAAACTGAAGTGCTTCCTCTACTCTCACTTTTAGTTCAGCTCCTCTTAACCCGTACAGTCCAGCAAAGAATTTCACATTTTCATAGGCAGTTAACTCTTCATAAATCGCAATATCTTGCGGAACGATACCAATATTCATCTTCGCAAATCGATTATGTTTCTTTATATTTTTTCCTAATATGCTAATTTCACCTTCATTACTTCTTAGCAAGCCAGCGATCATATTTATCGTTGTACTTTTACCAGCACCATTTGATCCTAAAAAGCCAAATATCTCTCCTTCTTTAATAGATAAAGACATATTATCTACCGCGATGAAATCACCAAACTTTTTCGTTAAATTTTTAATTTCTAATGTATTCATCATTTCACCCCTATTTCGGTTTCTCTGCTTTTAGTATAAACAAAAAGAATGAACCTGCTCAGTGCAGAAGTTCATTCTTTTCACATGAGGTTATTCACTTTTTTCATATGAGATGATTCATTCTCATCACCATTTTCTATATGGGCAACAGCATTGTTACTGAAAAACCACTTGTTCCATCTACAATAATTTTTCCGTTTACTGAAGCTGTTCGCTCCTCCATCCCCATAATACCGAGACCTTTTTTAACAAGCACTGCACCTTTTCCGTTATCCTTCACTTGTACTTTCACCATCTTGTTAAGTACATGAATATCGATTGCAATGACTGTCGCATCAGCATATTTCATCGCATTTGTTAATGCCTCCGTGACATTCTCACCAATAATCTTCCACTGAATCGGTGAAATCATATCTAAATTCCCTTTATATACGAAAGGGATATTTATATCATGCTTACCGGCAAATTCCTCTATGAATAATTTCATACGATGAATACCAATTTGCTCAGTTGGTGGCTTCATATTTTTTAATGTAACCCGAATACTTTCAATTCCATCTTTTGAAATATGAATTGCATTTTGTAATAACTCGGCAGACTTTTCTTTATCTATCCCCATTAATCTCTTTGCCGCTTCCATTTGAATTAGCGCCCCTGTCATCGAGTGACCAATTTTATCATGAATTTCTTGTGAGAGCCGGTTTCTCTCTTCTAATTTAAATGTGTACTCTGATTGCTTTATGTACTCTTTATTTTCATTTAGACTTTTCGTCAACCGCTGCATATCTTTTCGCATCTTATCATTTTGTGATTCAAGTTTTAATACACGCGATATATACCGTTCTGCCATAGTTAATACGACGAACGCAAATGCAACAATTAATCCATATGTCATTCGAATACTTTCATCTGTAAATATAATAGGAATCATCATCATGATAAAGAGTTGCCATTTCTTCTCTATATAACGGAATATAATTTCATATAAGTTCAATGGTAAAAATAAAATAAAAAGCGGATGAATCTTCCATGTAAATAACATAACTACGCCAATTGATACAGCAGTTAATATGTTTTTGTACGTATCTTTTTTAAATATAGAGATTAGCACGTTTACAGAAAGATATAAAAGTAAAGTAAGTATAATCCATGGTAAGTTTGCAACATTTAAATAAATGTAACTAAACACAACATATATAAAAACAATTAATTTACTTACAATTAACCAAAATTCCATATCTTTAATCTACTTTCCCTGTCAAATAATAAATCGCGATTTGTGTACGATGTTCAAGTCCGGTTTTCCCTAAAACTGACGTGATATAATTTGCAATTGTTCCTTCTGATATGAAAAGTTGCTTCGAAATTTCTTTATTCGAAAACCCTTTTGCAATTAATGCGATAATACTCAGCTCTCTTTCAGTAAAAAGACTTTTATCTATTTTACATTCTTCCTCTTTGCTCTCCATTAAATTAGACTTAATTTTATCAAGCACCACATCTTGCATAACAGTTTGACCGTTATATACTCCTTTTATTGCATCACGAATACGTTCTGGATCATTATTTTTTAATAAATAGCCTTTCGCTCCGTTTTTTACTGCATCCAAAATATATTCATCATCATCGAACGTCGTTAAAATTAGCGGTTTTGTTTTCGTCTCTTCACAAATGACTTTCGTCGCCTCTACCCCGTTCATATTTGGCATGCGAACATCTAAAAGGGCGATATCAACATCGTTCTTTTTGCAATAGTCCACTGCTTCTTTCCCATCATTTACTGTATCTACCACTTCGAACTCTTCATATGTATTTAAAATAATTTTCATGCCTTCTCTAATAAAAGAATTATCATCTGCTATTAATATTTTTATTTTCATGTTTGTTAGTATGGACCTTACCCTACTAACATTCACATCCTTTCTTCCCGTAACATTTCCCACTTGCTCATTATATACTTCTCTTTACCATTTTTTCACACCTTTTTTCATATAGCCTCCTTTCTAAAAATATATTATTCTTTTTTTACAACATGTGTAGGGTGACCAATCATTTCTTACGTCTATATAATAGAATGCGTCAAAAAGGAGGGAGAGACCCATTGAGGAAAAACAATTAATTGAAAAAGCACAGCAAGGAAGCGAACATGCTTTTCGTATCCTTGTGCAAACATATCGTCACTATATTTTCCAAGTTATCTTTTCTATTTTAAGACATGAAGAAGATGCGAAAGATGTTACACAAGAAGTATTCGTAAAAATTCACGCTTCTCTCCCAAATTATCAATTTCGCGGATTAAAAACGTGGATGGCGCGTATTGCCACCAATCATGCTATTGATTATAAGAGAAAAAAAGCTAGAGAAAACGAAGAACTCTCCTTATGTAAAGAAACTGAGGAAAATATAAAATCCTCTCAAAATATTGAGGCTTTATTATTGACGAAAGAGCAAAAATTACTCATTGCTCAAAAACTGAGAGAACTTCCCGAAAATTACCGTGACGTCGTTCTCGCACATTACTTAGAAGAAAAAAGTTATCACGAAATTGCTTTGCAGGAAAACATCGAAGTGAAAACAGTCGAAATGAAACTGTACCGGGCAAGAAAATGGATTAAAAAACATTGGAAGGAGGAAGAGTTTCTATGATGCATTATTCAAAAGAAGATTGGCGCAATTATACTTTAGATTTTTTAGAAAGCAATGAACGTGAATCTATGGAAGAACATCTTTATGAATGTGATCATTGTTTAGCACTTTATATGGAAAGTATCGATGAACAACATGAAAACCTTCCAATGATAAATGATGATTCATTTACGAATGAAGTTATGACGCAAATTGATTTTGAAACGCTACAACCTGATGAAAATATAAAAACAAACTCATTAAAGCGAACGATTATTCACTACATAATTGCAACCGCGGCTACAATTATTTTTATGGTAAGTGGTTTATTCCAATATATTTTCACAGCGACATCAAATTTCGAGAAATCTTCAAAACATAACGAGTCTTCTATCTCACAACAAATTGTAAACAAATCGGTAGACACATCCAAAAAGGACGGAGGTTCAAAGCATGAATAAAAATCCCTTTTTAGCACTTGTATTAGGGCTAATTCCCGGGCTTGGACATTTATATTTAAAGAAATTTGGGCGGTTTATTTTATATAGCGGAGGCGCTGTATTTCTATTTATCTTTGCAGCATTTTCTACAATAGCATTGGGAGCGCGTGACATTGCTTTTCTCTCTCTATTTTTACTAGTCGTGTTATGGGCAATCAATTTATTAGATTTAGTTATCACTATTATTAATCAATCGAAAAAACAAGCAGCCGGAGAATTGACAGAGTCCTCTAAAGAAAGCGAACGATTTTATATCATTCTTCTATCAATCATCCCTGGACTTGGACATTTTCAATTAGGACTTATGCAACGTGGACTTACATTTTTAGTAGCTTGCACAGGAATCGGAAGTATGATTATTTTCGTTGCACTTTTAACATCGCAAGAAAGTTTCCTTATCTTCCTTATTACATTACCTGTTTTATGGATTTATAATTTCTTCGATGTTGTTCAGCAACTTCAGAAAAAAGAACGTGGCGAGCAACTAGATGATCGTACTATTTTCGAAGAGTTTGAAGAGCATCGTGAACAAGGAAAGAAGAATAAAACATTCGCTTCTATTTTAGCGATGTTCCCCGGAGCGGGACATATGTATTTAGGCTTACAACGCCGCGGTCTTCAGCTTATGGCAGCCTTTTTACTTTCAATATATTTACTCGACTTATTAAGACTTTCAGCATTTTTATTTTTAGTACCAATCATTTGGTTCTATAGCTTCTTTGACGCTT
The DNA here is from genome assembly GCF_030757775.1 of Bacillus sp. MHSD_36. Taxonomy (NCBI): domain Bacteria; kingdom Bacillati; phylum Bacillota; class Bacilli; order Caryophanales; family Bacillaceae; genus Bacillus; species Bacillus sp. MHSD_36. The sequence goes on along the minus strand of NZ_JAVBIS010000003.1, from coordinate 562,650 downwards.
TACAGCAAACTGCAAAGTATGGAAAAGAACGTGTACATGACGAACCTATCATTGATTATTTTATCAATCATCAAAGATGGATCGGTATTGGGTTAATTACACTCGGTGGTTATTATTTATTAGATCAAACACTCCTTCCTATTTTGAATGATTACTTTGCAACTATATTTAACATTCATCTTAGCGAGCTATATTATCGCTATTTCCAAACATCTATCGTTGCACTCCTCTTAATTGGTGGCGGCTTTAAATTGTTACTTGGAAATAAAGAAAACAAAGGTGGTACAAAAGAATGAGAACATGGCGCGTTGGAACATTTTCAATGGGGCTTTCTATTATTTCATTAGGTTGCTTCTTACTATTTTCAGTTATAAAAGGTACTGCGGTATTAGATTCCTTAACAGCGTGGTGGCCTATTTTACTTATTATACTTGGCGTAGAAATTTTACTATACCTTCTATTTTCTAAGAAGGAACAATCCTTTATTAAATATGATATTTTTAGTATTTTCTTTATCGGCGTTTTAGGAAGCGTTGGAATTGCTTTTTACTGTTTATTATCAACTGGATTACTAGACGAAGTTCGTCATTCTATTCATACTACTCGCCAAACGAGTAATATTCCAAGTGGACAACTTGATATACCTGAATCTATCAAAAAAATTGTAGTGGATGCAGGACAGCACCCTCTAACAATAGAGGGAAATGATACAAATCAAATTCACCTTCTTGGGACATATGAAATGACAACGAAAACTAATGAAAAACTTAATTTAAAACAAGAAGATTTCCTTTCAGTTCAAACAGCCGGGGAAACGATGTATATCACTTTAAAATCATTACCAGTTCAACATACGTTATGGAATTCCGCACCGCAGGTCAAACCGACACTCGTGCTTCCGCAAAATAAAAATGTAGAAGTTCGTGCTTCAAATAACGAACTATCCCTTTATCCAGGTCAATTACAAAAGAATTGGTTTGTACAGGAAAGTTCAAATGTATCTGTTCATTTAACAAAAGAAAGCGATGTATCTGTAATCGCCATAACAAATAAAAAAGAATCCAACGGAAACACACCTTGGGAACAAGTTGAAGATTTAACGAAAAAGGAAGATAATACTTCAGAAGAAAATCCAGAATTCAACCAGCAAGAACATTGGTATAAAAATTCGATTAAAACTGGAAATGGTACGTACAAGTTAAATATTGAGAAAGCTTACAATTTAAATATGAGCGTTATTGAAAAATAAAAAACCTTCCGCAATTGCGGAAGGTTTTTCTCATATAATCGCTTTAATTCCTTCTAGCACTAATCCAATCATAAATCCGCAAACAGCCCCGTTTACTCGGATCCACTGTAAATCTTTACCGACGTTATTTTCAATCATTTCGATTAATGTTTTATCATCTAACTTATCAAGATTTTCTTGTACAAGTTTTCCGATTTTCGAATGATTCTTCTCCACAAGTGTGACAACTTGTTTTTGTAACCACTCTTCTATTTTTTGAACAGTTTGTTCATCTTCTTTTATTTTATTCATTTGTGTTTGTAAAAATGGAATGACATATTTATCCGTAAATTCTTCATTTTTCACAAAAGTAATTGCCCTTTGTTGTACTTGCTCCAGCATCTCTTTAATTTTGTCAGTAGCATTCCAATTGGCAATCCATTTTTCTTTCCAATTTTCTAATTCTTGTAGTAACGCTTCATTCTCTTTTACATTTATAATTTCTTGACGAATTTTCGATAAAATAAGTTGTCTCGTACTATTATCTGCATCTTGCAGGCTGTTAATATTGCTAATAATGAATTTCTGCAAAATGCCGCCAATTTTATCTTCATCTACAATATTCATAAACGATTTCAAAGTAAACTGTAAAAATCCATCTACTTTTATGTTTTCCATCGCCTTCATACCTAAGCTTCCGAGCTGATATCGTGCTTCATCTTGCGCTGTCCAATCTTTCACTTTTACTAAAATATAATCAAGTGTCTTTTCATCATATTCTTGCACAACTAATTGATCAACAAGCACTTGTAATATGTTACTTGTATGAATTGTATGCAAATACGTTTTTAATTCTTTTTCAATAATAACAGCTAACTTTTCTGTATCGATTGTTACAATCGCCTTCTCCGCAATCGCTACAATCCCCTTTTTCACAGCGTCAGACTGCATTTCTCTCTCAGCAATTTGCAGCACCATTTGTGCTAGCTGCATTTCTGTTACTTTATTCGTAATACTTTCTTTCGTCAGCCACTCATTTTCCAACGTATGAATGAGTCCTTTCGTTACTCGTTTACGATTTTTAGGTAATAACGCTGTATGCGGAATTGGAATTCCCATCGGATGACGGAATAGTGCTGTAACTGCGAACCAATCCGCAAGTCCACCAACTAATCCAGCTTCAAATCCCCCTTGTATAATCTCCCCTGCTACAGTTCCTTGAAAAGGGATAGAAGCAGCAAAACCTACTCCCATAACCCCAAGCGAAATACCCGCTATATATTTAGTCTGCAATGACATCGTATACACATCCTCTTATTATGTAAAATAAAGCTTTTTTGTTATATTTATTCAATCTTAGTAATCCTTTATATCTATACTATAAAGAACATATGTGAAAATAACAAAGATTTTTATGTACATAAAAAAATGAGGCTACAACTAGCCTCATTTTTGTTTTAACATTAATGCCTCGCCTGTTTTATAATACCCATTCATTACATCTTCCGGAACCATACTACCGCCAGTTCCCCACACAATATGAGTACCTTTCTTCATCTTCTCTGTTAACTGTTGTTTTTGTAAATACTCATCTTCTTTACATACTTTCACTGGTCCTATCATACCGGCTAACGCAGAAGGTTCTAAATAAATATTTTCTGTATCTGCTAGTTCTTTCAACAATCTATATAACTCTGCATCACTTACTGTATAATTCCCACTCAAAAATGGTTCCATCGTTTTACCGACAAATCCAGACGGTCTTCCTACCGCTAGTCCGTCCGCGTCTGTCACATTATCAATCCCGATATCCTGAACAGCAATTTTATCATGAAGTCCTGTCATTAAACCGAGTAACATACATGGAGAATGCGTTGGCTCCGCAAAGAAACAGTGTACGTTGTCTTTATACAATAACTTTAAACCAAATGCGACGCCGCCAGGTCCGCCCCCTACTCCGCATGGAAGGTAAACGAATAAAGGATGTTCTTTATCTACTACAATCTCTAACTCTTCTAATTGTTTTTGTAAACGCGATGCTGCTACTGCATATCCTAAAAATAAATCATGCGAGTTTTCATCATCTACAAAATAACAGCTAGAATCTGCATCTGCTTGCTGACGCCCCTCTTCTACTGCTTTACTATAATCCGCTTCATACTCAATAACGTTTACACCTTTACTTCTTAATAAATCTTTTTTCCATTCTTTTGCATCTGCTGACATATGAACCGTTACGTTAAAACCTAGTTTTGCACTCATAATTCCAATGCTTAGTCCTAAATTACCTGTAGAACCTACAGCAATTGAGTATTTTGCAAAAAACTCTCTACATATATCACTATCTAAAATGGAGTAATCATCATTTTCTGTTAACATTCCATGCTGCAAAGCTAATTGCTCAGCATGTTTCAATACTTCATATATTCCGCCTCTAGCTTTAATAGATCCTGATATTGGAAGCCCACTATCACATTTTAATAGCAATTCTCCTAATATAGGTTTCCCGTAATTTTTCTCTAAAGATTGTTTCATAGAAGCTATCTTCACTAAAGGTGATTCTATAATGCCCCCCGTTTCTTTCGTTTCAGGAAAAACTTTCGCAATATATGGTGCAAAACGCTTTAACCTCTCTTCGGCATCTTTTACATTTTCTTCATTCAATGGAGAATCTTTTATTGCCGTTTCATACTTTTCCATGTTCGGATTCAGCCAAAACACTTCTTCTGTTTCGATTAATTTATTTATTAGTGGATATTGCTCTTTTAATTTCTCTATTTCCCTCATTTTTCTTCCTCCTCATAACCTTGTAGCTTACGATTCAATAAATTATAATTAAATTAATTTTAATATAGTTTAACACAAATTATTCACTTCAGTTAATTTTAATTTAATTTATTTAAATATAATTTAATAAATAGTAAGGAGCTTTTCATTATGGAAAATATAGATATTGGTAAAAAGATTGAAAAACAAAGAAAAGAAAACGGTTTAACGAGTAAAGAACTCGCAAAGATGGCAGGTATTACACCTTCTATGTTAAGTCAAATTGAGCGTGGATCTGCTAACCCTTCTATCCAAACATTAAAAGTACTCGCAAAAGCGTTAGATGTTCCAACATTTAGCTTTTTACTTGAAGATACAAATACTGACGATTTAATTGTACGTTCTCATAAACGAAAAAAAATGATTATCGATAATTTATCATATGAATTGTTATCACCTGATTTTACAGGGAATTTAGCAACAGCAATTATGACTGTTCCGCCAAATACAGCTTCATCAGAAAATGTACTAGAACATAAAGGTGAAGAATTAGCATTTGTATTAGACGGGACAATCACATTACATTTAAACGAAGAAGAATACATATTAGAAACAGGTGATAGCGTAAAAATACCCGCCTATTTAAAACATAAATGGGTAAATCAATTCAAAAAAAATGCCATTGTTTTATTTTCTGTTACTCCGCCGATTTTTTAATATAAAATAAAAAAGATAGTCACGCATGGGTATACTCCATATGTGACTATCTTTTTTATTTTTTCGGCACCAACAAAATTCCTAAACTAATAACAAAGAAGCTCATTATTTGCTGTACTGATAAACCAAATAAAACCGAGTGTTGTTCACTAATAAATGAAATAATAATATGAGCAACACCCTCAACTATTAGAAAAATACTTATATTCTTTCCATTTCCGAGTCTTTCATTTTTCATCCATAATAAGCCCGATATACACAGGGCAAGGATGATCTCGTATATGAAAATGGGATGATATAAAAATTTAGATTCATATATTTTCACACCCCAAGGCAGTGTCGTTTGTACACCTATTTTGTGGTGAAATAGAAAATAGAAAATAATACTCATACATAGTGCAATGGGCAATGCATCAAGTAAAATACGAAGTGAAAATTTCTCCTTTTTACTTTTCCAAACAATATATGCACTCGCAATTGCACAACCTGCTATCATATGCTTCATACTTCCTATAGCTAATAGCGCTTGCAATGGCGACCTAAAAGCCCATACTGGATTTAAAAATGCCGGTGCAAATTTCCATACAAATACGATGATAAGAAAGGAATTTGTTACTGCATCCATCATTTTTTCATATGGTACACTTTCGTTCTTCATCTTTTGTTTCATCAACATAAATCCAAATAGACTTCCAATGATAAGAGATACAGGTTGTAACCTCACGATCCACTCCATCAATACAAAATCCCCTTAACTCTCAATTAATTTCTTAAATTTCTCTTCTAATTGATCTGGAGGTAATACACCTCGTACTTGCTCTACGATAATCCCATCTTTATTAACAAAAAATGTCGTTGGTAACGAAAATACTTTATAATCTAATCCAGCTACTCCGTCCATATCTAGTAAAACAGGAAACTTAAATTCGTGACGATCTGCAAATGCGCTCGCTTCTTGTACTGGATCTCCAATTGTCGCATTTACCGCAAAAATTTCAACATCCTTCTTATATTTATCATACAAATGAACTAAGTCAGGTGCCTCCATTTCACATGGGCCACACCATGATGCCCAAAAATTAATAAGATATGGTTTTCCTTTTGCATCATGTAACGAATGTAGCTTCCCGTCTAATCCTTTCAACGTTATGTTTGGTGCTTTAAATCCTACTTGTGGTAATACTTCTGTTTCTTGTAACTCCGCTTGTTTTGCTTTTCTTTCTTTTTCTTCTTTTTTTGTATTATAAAAGTTAACACCTGCCCAAATTAGCGCCCCGGCTAGTATAATCGCAATTAGTTTCTTCACTTTTCTTCCTCCCAAACACTACGGTAAGTAGTGTTAATTGTTAAAAAAAGAGGCTATATGCACTCTCCGACAATAAGTACAACCGACATACAGAATAAGCCTAATGTGACATATACTGAATTCGTATGTAACGGAATAGTATGCTTAACAACTTTTTCATGTAACACTTGCTCGATTCGTAAATTTATTGCTGTTTTTGCAAATGAAGCTGTCACACATCGATTTTCCATTGTCTTTATTTTAATTAATTTTAATAATGCGCTGCCTAACTCGAATTTAGAGTTCATTTTTTGCATTGCATACTTATCTGCCGTTAACTCCTGATACACATGATAGCGCTGCAATAGCCCTTTTAATATTGGGATATATATCATCCCCTCTGCTAATAACGTAAAACAAAATAATTTTAATGGGTCTCGATTCGTTTGATGATATTCTTCATGAAAAATAATCGCATCCATTTCTTTCTCTGAAAACGTTTGAAGCATCCCTTCTGACATGACAACTTTCGGACGAAATAACCCAATTGTAAATGCCGCAACTTCCTCAGTCGGCAATATATATATTTGCTTTCCTTTTCGAATGAAAGGGATAAGTAATTTTTGTAACTTTTTACTATAGAAAAATTGTCGCCAAATTCTTTTGCACACGATGAAAACAGTAAGTAGTAAAAATCCAGCAATTATAATACGAATGAGCGATAATTCCTTCATATGTTTTTCTAACTGGAACAAGCAAAAATTCGAAAGAAAGAACGCCTTATTTTGAAACAGAAATGGATATGTAACGTAATACACTAACATACTGAAAAAAAGGACACTAACAATGACTGCTAACAATACGATTTTACGCATTTGCCATTTCATTTCATTAATCCTCTTTTTTTAACTGATTCAATTTATCTTCTAATTTTTTTATTAAAGTCGGATCAACCTGTTCTAACTCATCTAGCATATGATTTACAACTAATTCTCCAAATTCCCCCATCAATTCCTGTGTCATTTTCTTCGTTTGATTGGACAAGAATTCTTCTTTTGTTTGTACAGCGCGATATATGCCACTTCTTTTCACAGTCTGTTTTTCTAAGTGTAATTTCTCTACTAACCTGTTCATAACTGTCATGACAGTGTTAAAATTCACAGGTGATTCTTCACTTAGTTTCTGCTGCACTTCTTTAATCGTAATACCGTCGGTAGACCAAACAATCTCCATAATCTTCGCTTCAAGGGGTCCAAAGAAATGGTTTAACCCTTGCTCATTTAACTTATAGTTTTGAGTAAACATCGTATAGCTCCTTTCACACTACGAATTGTAGTATAAAGTAAATAAAAGGTCAATATGAATGCTATACACTAAAATTCACTCCCCCATTCCATTTACTGTAAACCTAACTTCTCTCCAAATGTTTCAAACAGATACTGCTCTAATATTTGCACACTAAACTTCTCATTGCGCCCTAGTGCAAATAATTCCCGATCTTTCGCTACGATAGTATCTAACGGAATAACGACATTATCCACTATTTTTGTAATTTCAATGATGTTACTTTTTACATTTACTTCTGTTTTGAATTCAATGTTTTCTAATACGATATGCGAGCGTCTTCCTGATGCAAAAAAAGTAAAGTTAGGATTTTTATAAATGCCAATTTCACTCTCTAGTGGATATAAATATTGAAAAATGATATCTCTATGTCCATCTTTTATTATTTTTTCATCCTTCTCATCATCCAAGTATTCTTTCACCTTCGTTGTAAATTCAAATCGAAAATCCACTTTTTCACGCTCCCTCTTTGTATTTTTATATTAAATAAATATATTGAAATAATTTTATCATATTGTAATACAAGTTCCTATTAAAAGTAAAAACTCATTTATAAAATCTCTATTATTTCCGATTCCTTTTTAAAGTATAAGCACTAATTCAATGTGAATTAACGCTTCTTTATATCCATTTAAACATATTGTTTCCATATTTTGAAACAATAGTGTGAAGTGTTATATATTGATAAATTGTTTCTAATTCATTTTACTATATAGTTATTACCACCTTTACTATTCCGATATATTGAAACTACATTTTCAACTTATTCATTACATGATAGAAGGAATGTAACTCTCTTCTATCGAATTTTTATATAACGAAAATGATTAGGTGGTGCTTTACTATGAAATTAGCTGTCATTGGTGGCGGTGATTTACAAGATTCAAATCACTCGCCTATTAATGAGCGACTTATAGAATTAACAAATAAACAATATCCAAAAGTATTATTCATTCCTACAGCTAGTCGTGATGATGAAAGCTATATAAAATTATTTTTAGACACGTTTGAAAAGCAATTACACTGTGAAGTACAAATTTTACGTACTATAACCGATACACCTTCTAAATATGAAATAGACGAAATGATTCAATCAGCTGATTTAATTTATCTCGGTGGCGGGAACTATATTCATATGCTTACAGAATGGAAAGAACATAAACTAGATGAGAAATTATTATGTGCCTTGCAGCAAGGAACACTCATTGCAGGGTATAGCGCCGGTGCTATGTGCTGGTTCACTTCTAGCATTCGATCAGATTATGAAGGCTCTGGTTATATAGAGAGGAACGGCTGGGGGATTGTGAACAAAAGATTTTGTCCACATTATAATCAATTAAATAGAATGAATGCCTTCCATTCCTTTTTACAAAACCATCAAGGTAATATAGAAGGAATTGCACTAGAGGATAATTGTGCTCTATATATTACAGAAGAATCTTTTGAAATCATCGGTGAACCTGAAAAAGCGTGGGAATTTTATATGAATGATAACAAACTTATTAGACAACATTTTGATATTACTTTAAAAAGCTATTTATAAACTTACACTTACAAAAATGTCCCTAAGTATAATAACTTAGGGACATTTTCATGATTTAACTCACTAATCGTGTAATACGTTTCTTCTGCCATGAAAGCTTATAATATGCATACTGTAAAATTAAGCTGACAATAAACGCTGCTGGGTATCCAATCCATATCCCTTCTATGCCAAGACTCGTATAGTAAGAAAGGTAATACGCTACAGGTACTTCAACAAGCCAAATTGATACGACGCCAATAACAGTTGGCCATAATACTGTACCGCTTGCTCGCATTGTCGCACTAATAATTTGCGCATGACCGAAAATTAAATAACTCCATAATGTGATCATAATGAGGCTGTGAGCAATTTCAATAGTAGTTTGACTCGTTAAAAATAGTGCTAGAATGTCTCTTGAGAATAAGTAAATAAGAGAGATTAGCACACCACCGATGACGTAGTTCATAATAATTCCGGCCTTCACAACTTTCTGCAATCGATTAAATTGGTTTGCACCAATTGATTGCGCTGCAAAAATAGAAACGGTAATACCAAGGCTAACGGCTGGCATTTGTACATAACTTGCAACCTGATTCACGACACCATATGCTGCTGTTGCATCCGAACCGTAACGGTTTACAAACGCGATTACTGCAATTTCAGATAAGGAAACTAATATCATATTAATACTCGCTGGAATTCCGAGTCGTAGCAACAGCTTTAATAACTCCCCATCCATGCGAAGATATTTCCTTACTGTACTATCTAATTGTAGCGGGTGATTTTTCTTCTTTAAATACACTAACATGACAATAAACGTAATAACTGTAGAAATAACAGAAGCATAGGCTGCTCCATACACATCTAATTTCGGAGCTCCTAACCATCCAAAAATAAGAATTGGTAATAAGATCATATTTAGCGCTGTACTTACAATTAAAAAGTAAAATGGCGTTTTAGAATCTCCTATACCTCTCATAAACGTTGTGTATGCAAAATATAAAAATAAGACTGGCATCGATATAAATAAAATACGCGCATAATGAACACTTATATCAATAATATTTTCTGGCGTTCCCATAAGGCGCATAATATCCATCGCAAAAATACTACCTATTATCGCCAACACAACTCCAATAATAAAGGTAAATGTCAGTGTCGTACCAACGATCGCTTTTAAACGATCTTCGTTTTTAGCGCCAAACGCCTGACCAATTAAAATCGAACTACCTGAACCAATACCAATTACAAATGAAACAAGTAAGAAAAATAGCGGGAAGAATGCTGATATGGCTGCTAAATCATTAACTCCAAGCCATCTTCCTACTACTACCATACCGAATAATTGTCCAATTGATTGTAATACATTACTTAATAGTAACGGTACTAAAAACATGGACATCGATTTCCAAATCGGTTTACTCTCACTTTCTAGCTTTTGTGACTCCGCACCTTCTTTATTGTTATCTGTAGGTGGTTTCAAATTTCATTTCTCCTTTTATTAAAAATCTGTTTTTAACTTCTATCTCTTTGTATATTTGTTATAATAATGTGCTTCTATTCATTTCCTTTTCCATATTATTATAACTTCACCCAATATTGACTTCCATCAGCTGTTCTATCTAAAAATCCATATTCGATTAAATATCTTCTTAAAGTTACAAAATCTGGGTAAATACTTTCTATAATTGTATTTACTTCTTTTTCAGTGTACTTTTTATTACTATCAAACTTCGTCACTAAATGGCGTAATATAATTAATTTACGCTTTTGCTTTTTCGGAAATTTAGAAAGTGGTCCATCTAATCCTTCTGTAAAATGCGCTTTTAATACTTCATCATTTTCTTCTTCCGTAATATTGTAGCGATCATCTACCATCGTTGCGGTTCTATGAATCGGTACAAATTTCGTTTGTACTTTTGCTTTTGCCTCTGAAAGTTCCATTAATGCTAAAAACACTTTTGCTTGCTTCATTTTCTCACGAAGTGTAAATCGATGATTTCGAATGGTTGAAGTACTTCCGCCATCCATCTCTTTTACAATCTCTTTATCATTCAGCCCCATATGGAAAAACTCAACCATTTTCTTTTGCAAATCAGTTAAACCAGTGTACTTCTTATCAAGGTTTAATAAATAATCAAACATAGATGTATGTTCATTTTGCACATGCAATTGAACAAACTTCTCTGCTTCATACAAAACTTGATTATTTTGATAAATTACACCCTTAATAAACGCTTCTCCACAAGCTAAACAAATATACTCCTCTGCTTCCGCTTCAAATACATACCCTTTCTTCAATTGCTCAACCGAAGCATCCCAAAACTTCTCTGAAATATCACTCACACTAAACACTCCTTCAAAATGTTTATTTTAAAACAAACAAATCCCAATATTGTTTATTACCACTTCATCATCTTAACACAGTCAAAACAAACATTTCAACGTTTCGTTTGCCTATTTTATAAACTTTTATAAAAACATCTATTAAATAATCTTATAAAAGGACTTAAAGCAATGAAAAGCGAATGTATTTAATACATGAATTAAAGATAGGATGTGAAACAAAACATGATTATTCTGCAAGATCCTTGGTTTACTGTTAAACAAATCGCCCGGAATACTTATGCGATTAGTGAATATGGACATTTCCTTATTTGAGTGATAACAACCTCGTTCAACACGGAACTGGTATTCACTCATTCCAAAACTTCAGTATTCAATTTTGACTACAAAAAAGGTATTTCCGTATATGGAAATACCTTTTATTCATTATATATTCTATTTATAACCTCGACTAAAGCCTTACTTACCTGTACAAATATATGCTTTCGGTTTCCATCCTCAACAAATTTACTAGCACAACTACCCATAACCATCATACAACTAATTATGACTAGCGCTAACTTTCTATTCTTGTAAGTCACTCCATACCTCTCCACTATTACAAAATTCCATTTAAATTGATCCCATCAGGACATTTTACATGAATAATAAAACGTATGAATATGCAATTCTGCATATTCATACGTTTTATTACGATGTTGTGATTTAATTTAGTTAGAGTACACGGAAACCGAGGTGACTAACTTGAAATTCAAAGCGAAAAAGAATCCATTTCACGTCATTTTTATTACATTATTTATCACTATTTTTCTCTTTTCGCTATTCTTCCAAAATGAAAAGTCTATTTTTTTCACTCTCATGATGCTATTAAATATCGTGAATCTTTCTTCATTCTATTTCTCTCACTACAACGTAACGGAATCATCTCTTGTCGTAAAACATGGTTTCATACTGCATACTGAAATTCCATTTGAAGATATTCGCCACATTAAATACTCTGGTAAAAAACTTCATTCAAAAAAATGGACTAGACAGCAATTAGAAATCCATTATAATTTATTCGACTCTGTGACAACTTTCGTGCCACAAGAAGAAGAAAAATTCATTGCACTTTTAAAAGAAAACTGCCCACATATGAAAATATTGAATATGCCTGCTAACAAATAATATACTTTTTGCACTTGCAGTAATACAAGTAAATATCAAAACGCCAAGATTCTAAACTAAGAATCTTGGCGTTTTTATTACTCTTTCGGAGCGATCATTTTTTTCGGATCTACAATTTCATCAAATTGTTCTTCTGTTAGTAGTCCAGATTGCAATGCTGCTTCTTTTAAAGTTAAACCTTCTTTATGAGCATGCTTCGCAATTTTCGCGGCATTTTCATATCCGATATGCGGATTTAATGCTGTAACAAGCATTAATGAACGATTCACATTCTCTTTAATTACTTTTTCATCTGCTTCAATACCAACTGCACAATTATCATTAAATGAAACAATTGCATCTGCTAATAAGTGAGCGGATTGTAAGAAATTATACGCAATAACTGGTTTAAATACGTTTAACTCAAAATTACCTTGGCTCGCAGCAAATCCAATTGTTGCATCATTTCCCATTACTTGCGCTACAACCATCGTTAACGCTTCACTTTGCGTTGGATTTACTTTACCTGGCATAATAGAGCTTCCTGGCTCATTTGCTGGAATAATAATTTCTCCTAGACCACTACGTGGACCACTTGCCAACCAGCGCACATCGTTAGCGATCTTCATTAAATCAGCTGCTAATGCTTTTAATGCACCATGCGTATATACAACTTCATCATGGCTCGTTAATGCGTGGAACTTATTTGGTGCTGAAATAAATTGCTTACCTGTAAATTGGCTAATTTCCTCTGATACCATCTCACCAAATTTAGGGTGAGCATTAATACCTGTTCCAACTGCAGTACCACCAATTGCAAGCTCTTTCATATATGTATTGCTCTCTGCAATCATACGCTCTGTTTTTTCAAGCATACGGTGCCATCCGCTAATTTCTTGCCCTAATGTTAACGGTGTCGCATCTTGTAAATGTGTACGACCAATTTTTATAATATGTTCAAATGCAGTTACTTTTTCTGCTAACGTTTCTTTTAATTTCGTAATTGCTGGTAATACGTGATTTTCCACTGCAATTACACATGCTACATGAAGCGCCGTTGGAAATGTATCATTTGAACTTTGAGACATGTTCACATCATCATTCGGATGAATATGTACGTCAGACCCCTTCTCTTTCAAAATTTGATTCCCACGATTTGCAATTACTTCATTCACATTCATGTTTGACTGTGTACCACTACCCGTTTGCCATACAACAAGCGGAAAATGTTCATTCCATTTTCCTGCAATGACTTCGTCAACTGCTGCCACAATTGCTTCTGCTTTTTCTTCTGATAGCTTTCCTAATTTTTGATTGGTAAGTGCTGCACTCTTCTTTAAAATTGCAAATGCTTTTACAATTTCAAGTGGCATTTGCTCTGTTCCAATCGGGAAGTTTTCTTTACTACGTTGTGTTTGTGCTGCCCATAATTTATCAGCTGGAACTTTTATTTCTCCTAATGTATCTCTTTCAATTCTGTACTCCATTTTTTCATCCCCTTGAAAATAAAATACCTACATCTCTTATAATAACAGACTTTCTTTTAAATGATAAGAATTCTCACTCGCATATATAAAAAAAATACCTTCTGTCATCGCAGAAGGTATTTTTTTATGATGCTTGCTTTCCTTTATCGGCGTCATCTACATACCAGATGAATTTGCCTGTATATCCGTAAATAACTGCTAAAATTAACGATACGAAGCTTAACCACATAAACGGAACGTATGAGAACGTTGCTACTCCTAAAATACCAGCCATAAAAATACCATTATCAGACCATGGAACCATACCTGAAGTTAACGTTCCACCTACTTCTGAGTTACGTGCTAATACACGTCGGTCTATTTTTAATTTATCATAGCTATCTTCCATAATTTTCGGTGTTAAAATTAGTGATACGTACATCGCACAACCAAATATATTGGCTAAGAATGCTACGATTAATGTAGACAATGTTACATTACCCGCAGAATTTAATTTCTTCTCAAATTTTGATACGATTACTTTTAAAACGCCTAGTTTTTCAAGCAATCCACCAAAGCCTAAACCGAAAATAATAACGGCTACTGAGCCAAGCATACCATTAATTCCACCACGGTTTAATAACTTATCAACAAACTCAACACCAGATTGGATTGAGAATCCGTTATACGCTGTTCCAATCGCCTCTCCAAAGTTCATCCCTTGGAAAAGAGTTGCCCAAATTGCACCAATTAAAGCTCCCATTGCAATTGTTGGCATAGACGGTTTCTTCATCGCTAATAATGCGATAACAATGACCGCCGGAACAAGCATCCATATTTTAATATCAAATTCCTTTAATAAAGCTTCTTTTAAAAACTCTACTCGGTTTAAATCTACATTATCGCCGCCATACATCCAACCAGCTACAGTAAACATAATGCTAGTAATAATGTAAGCCGGAACATCTAATACGAGCATAGCTCGAACGTGAGCAATAACATCTACTTTCGCCATAGAAGCTGCAAGAACTGTACTATCAGAAAGTGGTGATAATTTGTCGCCGAAATAAGCTCCTGAAAGAACTGCACCAGCAACAAGCGGAAGTGGTAATCCAAGTCCCTCACCAATTGCCATCATGGCAATACCTGCTGTTCCAACTGTTCCCCATGATGTTCCTGTCGCAATAGAAGTGATCGAACAAATAATTAATGTTGCTAATAAGAATATGCTAGGGTGAATAAACTCTAATCCATAATAGATTAATGTTGGTACTACGCCACCAGCAATCCATGTTCCAATTAAAGCACCTACTGCAACTAAAATCAGTATTGCTTCTAATCCGTTAGAAATCCCTTTCGTAATTGCATCTTGCAATTCTTGATAACGAAATCCTAATCTTAATCCAAGCGCAATTACTAAAAACCATGAAATAAATAGCGCTAATTGAATTGGGAGATCAAAAATCGTTTGGAAGGAAAAGACAACAGCAAGAAATAGTAATAAAAGAACTATGATTTCTAGCATCGATGGTAATCTTACACTTTTCATTTTTTTCTCTCCTTACAAGTCGATAACATGACGTGTGTCGTCTTACATGTATGTAATATACAATTAGCGAAGACAAAACAAAATTTTCATATTATTTCGATTTATTTTTCCAGTATAATATAACACTTTTCTATTGTAAAAGTAGATGTTACTTTTCGCAATGGAAAATATAAAAAATGTTACATTTTTATATAGAACAATCAAAAATAACTTTTTTAATATTTGCCACCATAAAACTTTTTACTATTATGCTCACCGTTTTAAGGACTATCATTATTCCGCACATAAAAAAGCACACATCATTCAAATGATGCATGCTCCACTTTTATTTATACATATCTTGTATTTCTTCTTTATTTTTAAGGATTTCCACAAACTTATCGCTACAACCTTTCGGAAATAATACTCCAAGACCATATGAATGCTGGAACTGAAAATGAGGGTACTTCTCCTTGACCTCATCCCAAAATTTATACACGCCGAAGTTTCGATCTTTCACCTCAATATCGTGAAATAACACGATACCGTTATTCGCAAGTTTCGGTAACCATGTTTTATAATCATGAGAAACTGCTTCATACGTATGATAGCCATCAATATGCAACAAATTTATCGTTCCATCTTGGAATTGATCAACAGCCTCATCAAAAGTAGATCGAATTAAATTACCTATATTGGGATAGCTCATTTTCACCACTTTATCTACGATTTGGAAAACACCTTCTCCATATGGACCTGTATGCCCGTCTCCAGTCCAAGTATCTACAGCAAAACATTTTGTAGCTAATCCCCCATCCTTTACCCCTTGACAAAAACTGAAAAAAGAAGCGCCTAGATGTGTACCTAGCTCAACTAATATTTCTGGTTTTTCAAATCTTACTAAATCGTATGCGAACTCCAAATGCCCAAGCCACGCAGTATTCGCACGAATAAATGGACTAAAATTATCAAATTCAAATGTTGGTTTATGAGTAACCCAGTTCATCTCGTATCTCCTTCTACACATATTTTTAACAAACCAAATTACTCTTATCTTTATTTTTTTATCGTCATGATTATGATTCTATTTCATGAAAATATGAAGAATTAATTCTTTTTTATTGCGGTAAAGCATCATATACATATGGGTCTGTTGGCTTATTAAGTTTCTCCACTTTACTTATTTTCACAAGTGGAAATAGCGTTCTTTTATATGTCGTTTTATCTAATATCCCTGTTACTTTCACCCATGTTTCTTCTGGGAATTTTTCAACGTTTTGCCCCGTAACAATCATCCCCCAGACTGATGCATCTGCAATGCAACAAGTTATGCCATATCGAGCCACCACTGCTTTATTCCCTGTCACATCTTTATCCTTATATATGAACCCTGCGAATGTAATTTCTTTCCCTTTAAACCCATTAACATCTTGACCAATTATATTCATTGTTTGAACATAGTCCTTATCCTCTACTTGTATTTTACGCTCCCTTAACATATTTTGTGTTAATTGTTCTTCCACTTGTTCAGTCACTTTTAAATTCGAAGTTTCATCTTGTTCTTTCCAATCAGAATTTGCCCGTATTCCCTCTTTTTCGTTCTTTTCCATACTTCTCGCCTGTACACTTTGATTCATACCCCTTTTTCCCGCTAAACTTCCGTCAATTGATACACTTCCAAATAAAAAAGCACTAATAATTGGAACAACAAATAAAACATATACAAAGAAATTTTTCATCCCCGATTTTAATACCGTACGATACTTACAACAATTACAATTATCCTGTTTTTCACTCCCTTCTCTCCAAACTTGTAAAGAACCAAGAAGAAAAATCACTACAAAAGCTATATACGTAAACTTAATCATTTTTGGAGCGATAAAATTATATATGTTTCCTGTTACAAGTAATTTAAATAAGAGCATTGCTAAACTAATTAAAATAATGCCACGGATATAGCGATGATATGCCTTCTGCTCCTCTTTCTCCATTGTTTCTCACCTCCTATAACATTGTAATTTGCACGATTGTGTACACCGATAAAATAATAATTCCAATCAAAAAGAATACAAATTTCTTTTGAAAATATGCAAATAGCATGAACGTATTTTTCATATCAAGCATAGGCCCAAACACAAGAAATGCGAGAAGCGCCTTTACCGAAAAAATATGTCCAAAAGATGCGGCTATAAACGCATCCGCTGCAGAGCAAATTGATAAAACATAACCAAATCCCATCATAATAATTGGGGCAATTACTTCGTTATGTGCTACTGCATCCAGTACATTTCGATCAAAAAACGTTTGAAATACACTTGCTAAAAAAGCACCCATCAATAAATACTTACCAGTATCAAAAAACTCATCTACAGTGTGATTCATAACATCTTTCAAACTCTTGTTTTTGCTTTTTTGAACGGAAACCTCTACGTCTTTTAAAACCTTTCTTTCGCGATAGTGATAATACACAATTAAGCCTATGAATAGAGCAACAAGAATTGTTATCCCAAAGCGTGCATATACAATATAATCATTTTTTTGAAACGCATATACAGTAGATAAAAGAACAACTGGATTCATAATAGGTGCACTTAGTAAAATAACAATGCCTACATGAAGTGGTAACCCCTTTTGAATGAGTCTTCTTACAATTGGTATAATGACACATTCACACATTGGAAAAAGAATTCCCACAAATACTGCCGGAATTATTGCAACAATTGGAGATTTCGGCAGTACTTTTTGAATCATATCTTCCGTCACAAACACTTGAATAAGTGAAGAAACGATTACCCCTAATAAAATAAAGGGTATTGCTTCAAAAACGATACTTAAAAACACCGTATTCACATTCAACCATTCTTGTGGCATATGTTTGTGTAAATTTGCTAGACTTGTAAAATCTAAAAAAAATAATAAAAAGAGAAAAATAGCGATAAGAGCTATGCCTGCTAATTCTTTTGAAACTCTATTAAAGACCAACCTTCTCACCTCCATTTTATTTATATGTAAACATGTGCTTGTCCAAATGCTTCATACCACAACACAAATTTTATAGTCTATTTCTATTCTTAAATCGTAATCATTATGATTTATCATTGATTTTTTCTTTTTTATCATTTAATATAAAACGTAATCATTACGATTTAAAGGAGAGATTATTTCATGAAAAAAGTACCTATCACTGTATTAAGTGGTTTTTTAGGAGCCGGAAAAACTACCTTACTACATCATATTTTAACTAATAGGAATAACTTAAAAGTAGCTGTTATCGTTAATGATATGAGCGAAGTAAACATTGATGCCTCTCTTATAAAAAAAGGTGGTTTTTCACGTACGGAGGAAAAATTAGTAGAAATTCAGAATGGCTGTATTTGTTGTACACTACGAGAAGATTTAATGATAGAAGTGAATCGTCTTGTTGAAAACGGTGATATTGACTATATAGTGATTGAATCTTCCGGTATAAGTGAGCCAATTCCAGTTGCCCAAACATTTACTTATACTGACGACGTTCTTAACATTGATTTAACGAAAAATTGTCGCCTCGATACGATGGTTACCGTTGTAGATGCAAATAGATTTTGGGATGATTTTGCAGATGGAGAAAGTTTATTAGATCGAAAACAAGCAATCGATGAAAATGATACTCGGGAAGTTATTGATTTATTAATAGATCAAATTGAGTTTGCAAATGTAATTATCCTTAATAAGATAGACCTACTAGAAAAAGAAGATGTGATAGAACTCCATCAACTGCTACAGAAATTAAATCCTAGTGCAAAAATTATTGAATCTTCATTTAGCAACGTACCACTGCAAGAAATTTTAAATACAAATTTATTCAATTATGAGGAAGCCAGTCAATCGGCTGGCTGGATACAGGAATTAAATAGTGAACATCATACACCTGAAACGGAAGAATATAGAATCAATTCCTTTGTGTACCGCCGTAAATATCCTTTCCATCCTGAACGCCTTATGAATTGGCTAGAAAAATGGCCTATAGATGTTGTAAGAGCGAAAGGCTTTTTCTGGCTCGCATCTCGTAATAATATGATAGGGCTTCTATCTCAAGCAGGTTCCTCTATTACAATTCAAGGAGCCGGTGAATGGATAGCGGCATTACCTGAAACTGAAAGAAATCAAATTATTATAGAAGAACCCGAAGTATTGAAAAACTGGGACGAGCGATATGGAGATCGAATAACTGAGCTCGTATTTATCGGTATTGATATGAATCGTTCTGTGATTGAACAATCATTAGATGATTGTCTATTAACAGAAAAGGAAATGAAGCAAAACTGGAATACATTTGTTGACCCTATTCCGGCTTTTACTTACACTTCATAATTCAAAATAGAAAGGCTTCTGTAAACGGAAGCCCTTTTTATTTTATCGTTCTCTTAATTAACAAACTTTCTTTAATTTGAATAAGAACTTTACATTAAGCAAGAAATTTCAGTTTATTTTTTATAAACCCTGTGATATATTGCATAATGTATTCAATATATATTTTGAACGGAGGACTAAATACCTTATGAATCCAAATCGTTTAAAAGGAATCATTATGGTTGTAATTGGTGCTTGTTTATGGGGATTGTCTGGAACAGCTGCACAACAACTTTTTCAATATGAACATGTTTCTACTGAATGGTTAGTTACAATCCGATTACTTATATCCGGCGTTATCTTACTCATTATTTCATCATTCGGAACGAGAAAAAAAGAAATATTCGGCATATGGAAACAAAGATCTGATGCTACTAAAATGATATTGTTTGGCCTATTCGGTATGCTTGCTGTACAGTACACGTACTTCGCTTCTATTAAAGAAGGAAATGCTGCCGTCGCAACATTATTACAATATTTAGCTCCTATATTTATTACTGTATACTTACTTTTCAAATGGAACGTTCGTCCATCAAAAATTGATTTCATTTCAATTGCCCTCTCATTAGTAGGAACTTTTCTCTTACTAACAAACGGGTCTGTTCATAACTTGGCAGTTTCTACACCCGCTATCGTTTGGGGAATTTTATCTGGATTATCTCTTGCTTTTTATAGTTTATATTCAAAGGGATTACTAGATAGATGGTCTTCCTCAGTTATCGTTGGATGGGGCATGATTATTGGAGGTATTGGTGTAACGATTATACACTTTATTTCTACGAAAGAATTCATTTTATTGTCAACGATGAAATATGTAAAACTAAATACCTTACCGCTTATCACATTTGTCATCATTTTTGGGACACTTATTGCATTTTATTTATACTTAGACAGCATACGATACCTAACTCCGAAAGAAACGACATTATTCGGATGTACCGAACCTCTCGCAGCTATTATTTCTTCTGTACTTATATTACATGTACCGTTTCAATCTTTTCAGTTATTAGGGGCTTTTTGTGTCATTGTAATGGTACTCATCTTAAGCCAAAAACCGGATGAAGGGAAACCCGAATTAAAGCTTGTTCATGAGAAAAAGGAAAATATACAATGAAAGGATTGAACTCACTATGCCTATCCCTCAAAATTATAAAAAACAAGGAAGAATTTCGGCAAAATCACTCGTTTTAAATCAACTACAAGATTGGATTATTGAAGGTGTACTGCAGCCTGACGAAAAAATTAATGATGGGGAATTGGCTGAAGCACTAGGAGTAAGCAGAACACCTGTAAGAGAAGCACTGCAAATATTAGAACTTTCTGGCTTGGTGGAAATGGTACCCGGGCAAAAAACAAAAATTGCTCCTATTAAATTAGACGACATTCCGATTATTTATGAGACGATGGCTGGTCTTCACTCTATTATAGGAAAGCAAGCACTTCAAAATATTACAAACGCTGATTTGAAACTACTTTCTGAAATAAATGATGATTTTCAGTGCTCTATAGAGAAGAAAAATGCAAAACAAGCGTTACAACTAGATATACAATTTCACAATACAATTTCTTCTATTGCTAAAAACCAATATATTGAACCATTTCTAGCAAATATGCAACTTCACGTTTTACGTCTTGAATACTTGTTTTTCCAAAACTTTGTTCCGGCAAGTCAATCTATTGAAGAACATCACTCAATCATTCAAGCACTGCAAAAGAAAGATGAAAAACAAATGGAACAAATGATGTCTCAAAACTGGCTCCGTCCAATGGAAGAAATATCAAAAATAATTTCTACGAAATAGTAGAGCTGGTTACACAAAATCGTAACCAGCTCACCTTTTATTAATCTATATAGCTATGCCTGAATATCTGCATAATCTTCCATATCTTCGTACTCTTTTTCCAATTCCTCTAAAGACAGCTCGTATAATTGTCGGTCGCGAATTTTAAACACACCTGCTCCAATTAACTCATCGATTAAATGCCTCTTACGATTTTCAACAGCAAAACGGAGTTGACTACTCATCTTTTAAAAAACTCCTTTCTACGATTATTGAAAATGATAATCTTTATCAATTACCACTTTTGATTATAAAAGATGACTCTTTATAAGTAAAGTAATTTCATGAAATATTTACCTTACAAAGTATTTGTGGCCACATTATATATATGTATGCCGCGCGAAAAATGTTATGACACTTTTTCTTATCCTTTTTCTTTCATACTTTGCAAGTTGTATCACTATGATTAAATTCACCATCTATCTCTACTTGAGTGGTGACATGTTCTACATGAAACTTCTCCTTTAATACATCCGTAGCCTCTTTTAGTACACTTTGCGTTTCATTACCTTTAATAATCAAATGGCAAGTTAATACTTGAAAATCAGATGTGACAGACCATATATGCAAATCATGAACTTCTTTTACAACCGTAATATTTAATAATGTACTTTTTACCTCTTCAACATTTATATGCTGCGGTGCACCCTCCATTAATATATGGACCGTATCACGTGTTACACGCCATCCACTAATAATGACTAAAATAGACACAAGAATACTAGCAATCGCATCTGCAGCAGTCCACCCGAAAAATTTAATACATAGCGCTGCAATAATTGCTCCGACTGATCCTAATAGATCGCCTAATACGTGTAAGAAAGCACTTCTTAAATTTAAATTACCCTTCACATCTCCGCCTCTCATTAATATCCAAGCTGATAAAATATTAATAAGTAGACCAAGTACAGCAATAATAAGCATCCCATTACTAGCAATCTCAACTGGCTCTTTAAAACGGCGAATTGCTTCAATAAAAATGTATACTGAAATGACTATAAGAACGACGCCGTTACATAATGCCGCTAACATTTCGATTCGCTTATACCCGTATGTTTTCGCAGCTGTTGCTGTTTTTTCTCCAAGCTTAAACGCAAGTAAACTTAACGCTAACGATACTGCATCACTTAACATATGCCCCGCGTCAGATAGAAGTGCTAAACTATTTGTTACAAATCCTCCAATTACTTCAGCAATCATAAAACTTGTCGTTAATACGAAAGCAATTAGCAACGCCTTTTTATTGTTAGAATGACCGTGATCATGTGAATGTCCCATACGAATACTCCTTTAAATACAATATCTGTATGTTAGTATGAAACAAACTCCCCATCTTTATCCCGCATTAACGCCCGATTGGTGAAAGCTCATAATCAGTGGGGATGCCACACACTGATTAAAATTTCACTTTACCCCACTTCCTCTGTATACACACTTCGCTCTTTTTCAAACAAGTCCTTTTTCTCAAATAAAAACAAGACTACTTCTTTTTTATTTTCATATTGTTTACTAAGGAAAGAATTTTTAAGGAGGGGACGAAATTGAAAAGATTATTTCTCTGTATGGAGCGTGAACTTGTTGTAGTGAAAGAACAATATGGTAACTATGAAGCAACGTATCACTTACAAAATATGCAACCTACCTGTATCGCCGTTGATCCATTCCAACAAAACCGTGTATATTGCGGAACATTTGGACGAGGTCTCTGGTTAAGTGACGATAGCGGAGATTCATGGAGACCCATTGGAGATTCTTATCGTTACTTTGATTTTCCAAAAGAAGATGGTATTTTACATTCTTCGATCACTTCCATTACGATAAGCCCTAATGAACAAGTTAACGGATATGGCGTCGTTTATGTCGGCACAGAACCGAGCGCTTTATTCCGCTCAGAAAATGGTGGCGAAACGTGGACGGAACTAAAAAATATGAAATCATTATTATCTTCTTATACGTGGGCCTTCCCGCCTAGACCTTTCACTCATCACGTACGCTGGATTACAGTGGATCCACAGAATCCAAATGCAATCCATGTTTCAATTGAAGCTGGTGCTGTTATTCAAAGTAACGATAAAGGGCATACATGGATTGATAAAAAATTCGGTGCTCCTATCGATGCTCATCAATTACTTATGCATCCTGAAGCCCCAAATCGCCTTTATGCATCATGTGGTGACGGATTTATGGGCGGACCTGATCGCGCATATCTTGAAAGTTATAACAGTGGAAACAGCTGGATTTCATGTAGTGACGGACTTGAGCATCATTACTTATACAGCATGGCTATCGATCCAGCTGATTGCGATACGATTCTCGTTTCTGCTGCGCCAAGTGCCGATCTTGCTCATCACCGTATTCCTTATGAATCTTATATTTATCGAAAAACGAAAGACACTCCGTTCCAGCAAGTACAGCAAGGACTACCATCTGCAATCGGTACAGTCATTTCGATGTTTGCTACAAATCCAGCAGAACCACATACATTTTACACTTTAAATAACAATGGCGTGTTTCAATCCAATGATAGCGGCGAATCGTGGGAACAACTAAATATTCCTTGGAAAGATGAATATAAAACGCAGCATCCTCATGCGTTACTTGTTACTAGTTCTTAAGAAGAAAAAGACTGCCTAATCGTTTTAGGCAGTCTTTCTTTTATTTCTTTAAATCAATTACGATATCATCTAAAACAATACCCTTATTGCCTCCCAGTTTTCGAGGCACGAAACTCTCCTTTACGTGTCCTCCAACTATTGTTACCGAGCCATAATTTTCAGAAGTGTGAATTCTTAAATTAACGTGAGGCGTTATTATTAGTTTGGTTGCATTCTCATTGAGTTGTTGGAATGTTTTACTCCAATTAAAATTATAAGAATCCTCACCTGAGCCTCCATTTCCTTCTCCAGAATACTGATTACCTAAATCATCACTCACTTCTAAATCGATATCCACCCCATCCCATACACCCCTTATTTCTTGAGATACTTCTTGGTTATAGTATAAAATAAACGACATTGGTGTTATTTCCATTCTCTCCATGTTTACTTTTACACCATCTTTTTCTGTACTACCTCTAATCAATTGTTCTTTATTTTCTATTCCTCTTAGATTAATATTAAAATTCCAATCTCCCTTTATCGTTTCTTCTGTTTCTAAAATGCCTATACTTTTTATACTCCATTCAATGTTCACTGTAGTTTCTTTACTACTAACTAGATCGCTACTTGTTTTTATTAAACCTGTATATTTTCTATCGGCGACTTTAGTAATTTCATTGCTTCCTGATTGGACACCTGCTCCTTTAATAGTTAAAAAATCCAATGTACTTGGATTTCCACCTAAATCTCTGTTACTTTCTATTGAATAGTTTATTGATACTGTCTTCCCATCGAAAATTGCATCATTTATCGTTATCTTAATTCCATTGCTTTCTTTTATCATATTTAGTACTATAGCGTATTGTTTATTATTATAATGAAGCTCTGTCGTCTTCTCTACGTCAGCTTTATAATTTTCATATAACCCTGTTCTACCATTATCTAAAAATCGGAATATATCACCTACAATTGGCAATCCTCCGGCATACGTAGGAAATCCAATGCCCAGTGTTGCAACTGATAATCCTACTAAAATAGATGCAGCAGCAACACCTTTTTTCCAACTTTTCATCTTTTTCTTCGTACGTATCGATTGTTTTACATTACGCTTCACTTTTTCTTTTTCAATCTCAGAAGTCTCAATTTCCTCAAGTTCCTTTTCATCTATATCAATATCATTTAATAGTTCATAAATGTCTTTCATATTGCACTACCTCCAAAACTAATATTCGTAGCATTTTGTTGTAGTTTCTTTTTTCCCCGGTACACACGATTATCGATCGCTGCCCTAGTTAACCCTAACTTGTCACCTATTTCCTCTGTCTTCATACCAAGTAAATATTTCATAATGAATACTTTTTGATCTAGCGGTTCTAATTGATTAATAAGCATCAATAATTCTTCTCTATCTTCCATAACAATTAATTCGTCTTCCGCTGACTTTTCCGTACTGATATGAAACTCATCCGAAATAATTTCTACTTTTTTAGTCGCTTTCCGGTAATAATCAATTGCTTTAAACTTCGCAATTGCCGCAATCCATTTTCTAAAGTCACTCGGCTCTCCATGAAACTTATTTGCGTTATTCCATATGGAAAGAAATATATCGTTTACACATTCCTCTATTAATCCATCATTTTGAACAGGAAGAAGAACTTTATGCGTGATTCTTTTTATGAGCGGTAAGTATGTATCGACAACAAATTCTAGCGCATCTTCTTTTTGCCGCTGTAATCTTTTTATAAAATTTTTCTCATTTGATTTCATGTAGCGATTCCCCTTATTTTTTGTAAAAGCTTTTACACCCTATATAACGTCTAAAAAAATATTTTCTCTCATCTTTTTATTATTTTTTGTATGTAATGGAATAATTCCCCTTAGCCATTGTCTCACATAACCATGCGTTTAAAGAAAATTTTCTCAAGTCTGCAATTTGATTCATGTAGTACACTATTTATATAGTCATTCTTTAACTTAGTGTACATTTTATTTCGTTAATCTACTATTTTAAATTAGGAGATGAGATGTGTATGTGTGGAATTACAGGTTGGGTAGATTGGAAGAAAGATCTTTCAAATGAACATGTTATTTTAGAAAAGATGGCAAATCGTATTCAGCATCGTGGTCCTGATGCTGAAGGATTTTGGTTTTCACCTCGTGCGGCCTTTGCACACCGACGTTTAATTGTAATTGATCCAGAAGGCGGAACACAGCCGAAGACATTTCGTGCTGGTGATTATACGTATGCTCTTACTTATAATGGAGAAATTTATAATTTCCGTGAGCTGAGGGAACAACTTCAAAAATGTGGTCATGCATTTGAAACTCATTCAGATACAGAAGTGTTACTACATGCTTATTTAGAATGGAAAGAAGACTGCGTACAACATTTAAACGGCATTTTCGCTTTCGCCTTATGGGATGATCAGAAGCAACAACTGTTTTTAGCACGTGATCATTTAGGTGTAAAACCACTCTTTTATACAGAAAGAAATAACAGTATTATTTTCGGATCTGAAATTAAAGCATTATTAGCGCATCCATCTGTCCCCACTGAAATTGATGCGGATGGCATAAATGAAATATTTGGATTAGGCTTATTTCGAACTCCAGGATGTGGCGTCTTTAAACATATTCAAGAAGTGCGTGCCGGGCATTCTATAACATTTACACGTGATAAAAAAGTAGTTACGAAGTATTGGAATTTAGAAAGTAAGGTCCATACAGATTCTATAGAAGATACATCATCACATATTTTATCTATTTTACAAGATACAGTAAAAAGACAATTAATTGCCGATGTTCCTCTCGTTTGCATGTTATCAGGAGGGTTAGATTCTAGCGGTATTACTGCACTAGCAGGTAAAGAATTTGCAGCAGAAAACAAAACACTTCATACGTATTCCGTTGACTTCGTAAATAGCGCGAAAGATTTCGAGCTGACATTTGCTCGCACTGGTTTAGACGCTCCTTGGGTAAAACGCGTTTCTGAACATGTCGGAACATCGCATCATGATATTATTGTGAATGCTGAAGAATTAGCAAATCACTTATTCGTTCCCCTCCGTGCAAAAGATTTACCGAGTGCTGGTGAAATGGAAACTTCACTATATTTACTATTTTGCGAAATGAAAAAAGATGCAACTGTAGCGTTATCTGGAGAATCTGCTGATGAAGTATTCGGTGGATATCCTTGGTTTCATCAAGAAGAATTACTGTATGTAGATAAGTTTCCTTGGCTAACAAATTGGAAAAATACTTCTCCTCTTCTACTAAATGAAGTAAGTAACCAATGTAACTTAGAAAACTATATTGATACACGATTCCAAGAAGCGATACTGGAAGTACCTACTCTTGAAGGCGAAAGTAAAAAATCCGCGAAACAACGTCAAATGTTTTATTTATTTTTAACGAGATTTCTTCCGTTCTTACTTGACCGTAAAGACCGTATGAGTATGGCTGTAGGATTTGAAGTTCGTGTACCGTTTTGCGATTATCGATTAGTTGAATATTTATGGAACATTCCTTTCGACATAAAAAGCATTGATAATATTGAAAAAGGTATTTTACGTAGAGCACTACAACCTGCTTTACCTGATGATGTACGCAATAGAAGAAAAAGTGCTTATCCAACTTCACAAGATCCACATTATTTACAAAAAATCC
This sequence comes from Bacillus sp. MHSD_36, assembly GCF_030757775.1. Lineage (NCBI taxonomy): Bacteria > Bacillati > Bacillota > Bacilli > Caryophanales > Bacillaceae > Bacillus > Bacillus sp. MHSD_36. The sequence goes on along the minus strand of NZ_JAVBIS010000003.1, from coordinate 534,803 downwards.
GTCATTTATCACTCGACATGTGCAGTAATAAAAACAATCCTATTTTCTCACTTATTAATCATTCCACACTACTTGCCATTGCCGATCAAAGTAATAAAGACATTAACAATTTTGAAGCAAGAAGTGCTATGGAATATATGCTTCAAGTAAATGAATGGTTAAAAACGTATCACATCCATATCGCTTAACAAAAAAGAGTTCAAGGACAAAAGCCCTTGAACTCTTTTTGTATTAATTAGCACATTGTTCATTATCAGTATCAATGGACCATCCAATAATCGTGGCACAATCTCTACCTTTCCACTGCAGTACATTTGTTAATACTGGTTCAATCTGCAGACTATTTCCGTCGTGCAATATTTCTACTAAAGATTGGTCATCATCAAACCTTCGTTTATCACACTCTAAAATACCGTCCGTTGCCATTACAATGTGATTCATTCCTTTTTCTAATCCTCTTACACCTGACGTAAAGCAAGGTGTATTTGCTGCAAAAATATTTTTCCTACCAATATATTCGTAATTCTTCCGTTTATTTAATCGTCCTTTTCCATTCTTCGTTTTCTCAGAATGGAATAAATATGCGAAACAATTACCAACTGATAGCCAATATAAAAATTCACCTTTTCGCAAACAAATTAAGCATGCAAGTTCCTCATCATCTTGATCACATTTTTCAATAAACAACTCATCTGTAAATAATGCTAACAAATACATATGTGTATGATGAAAAGCTAAATGTATCGGGTAGGAAAATAACTCTTTTAGTTTCTCTTTTCTTTCTGAAATTGCTTCTATTATATAATCTATATTTTTTGTTTTGTGGTGTGTATCAAAAATCATAACAAATTCAAATTGTAATTCAGGATCCCACCAAGCAAGCACTGCATCTCCTCGTTCATATGCATCACTCTCTTGATTCCCCCCATATACGCCGACTGAAAGAGGACCACATTTTTCAACATGTATTTCATCTACATACATCTGTTCATGACTCATCCATTTGAATGTATTCACAGCTATCATCCTCTCTCTTGCTAAATGTATACCTTTACACATAGATTACCTTATATTTCAATAAAAATAAACTTTTTCAACATTTTTTATCCAAATAAAAGGATTTTATTTCTATATTAACGAATATATCTTATTATACGATATAAAAAACAGGAGGATTTATCATTATGAAAGACATCAATCAACATTGGGAGAGTATTTATTATCACTTACGATATGAGTATGAAGACAACCTTTCTCATCAAGTTATTCGTATTTTACAACTCATTTCTCGTGAGAAAGATATAACAATTGGAAAATTGGCTACTGAGCTTAGTCTCTCCCATAACACAGCGTCTGAACACGTAAAGCGCCTTATTCAAAAAGGATTTATCATGAAAGAAAGAAATAAACAAGACGAAAGAGTTGTAAACCTTACATTAACAAAAGAAGGCATTGAAGGATTAGAAAAACATACTTTACTAGATAAAGAAAAGATAAAAATATTAGAATCACAATTATCGAAAGAAGAACAACAATTAATCGAAAAAGCTTTTTCGTTATTAGCGAAGGAGGCTAAATATGCATTTCCTCGTTAAAGTAATCGTTTCCGCACTTATTATCGGTGTTATTACTGAAGTCGCTAAACATTATAGTACGATAGGTGGGTTTATTGCTGCCCTTCCTCTCGTAAGTTTACTAAGCCTATTTTGGATTTCTTTCGAAGGCGGGAACAAACAAGAATTAAGTCAATTTGCTATAGGTGTATTATATGGATTTCCTGCATCTGCACTACTATTATTTATCGTCTATATGGGTTTAAAAAACTCGTTTTCACTTAGTACATCTGTCCTATTCGGTATAGGTGTTTGGTGTATTGTTTTCGCTTGTCAAAAATTATTTCAAGCATAAAAAAAGGAAGCAACTAAAGCTGCTTCCTTACTTATCTATTCATAATCTTCTTCATCATCGATTTCTTCGTAATACGCATTCCCATTACTTACATATATAGGACCATTCGCAACGTCAATACGCAATACCCATGCCCATGGCACAGCTAAACGCTTATGTATCGCTCGCCAAAAGCTCATTGATTTTCTTTCGTACTCCTGGAACTCCTGAAGTAACTCTTTGTAGGAGGAACCGTCTAACTGAATATTTGCTTCTAACAAACGAGAATGGGCATAGTACTGCAGCTCTAGTTCAGCAGCAATTTCCATTTCTTCTTCCGTTGCCATACCAATAATTGTTCCATCTGCTGGTGCAATTTCATATACATTGTGAACTTCAATAAGCCCTTCTTTCTCTTTCTCAAACATGTAAACAGCCTCCTTTAACATATATTTTTTATGTTACAAAGTCATACTTCTACAATAACATCTCTCTTTCCTCTTTTTTTGATAAACTTTTACAAATTATTTATCTGATAATCTGTAGAGTGTATTCTTTCAGCAGAAATGAAACAATAATTATCAAAAGTTAATTTATACACGTCAGGCATATGAAGGGTTTTCCAAAACTGAAGATCATATTTCGAGTCGAAATAATTCATTAGTAATACCATAATATTCCCATGCGTACCTATTACAATATTCTTACCTTTATATTTTTTTAATATACTTTGCATACATATTACAGCACGTCTTTGCGCTACATCATTTGATTCTCCGCCTTCGTATGCAAAACTCCAATCTTCCCACACATTCTCGATAGCATCATTAAAATCTGCTACTGGCTCTGAACTTAATAACCTTTCTCGTAAATCTTCTTCTATTTTTATTGATACATGATATGTATTCGCAATTCCTTGTACAGTTTGAATTGCTCTTTTGTAAGGGCTAGAAATCACAACATCAATATGTTTATCTTTTAATAAGCGTGTTATATTTTCTGCATCTAAGTGCCCTTTTTCAGATAAAGGTCGCTCCCGTTCTTCTTTTGTATAGGTAGAATGGGCATGGCGAACGAAATATATTGTTGTCATTTATTCATCTCCCCTTTTTGTTTCTATCCAAATTCAATACATTACCATCAAATCCCTTTACTTTTACAATAAGTGTCGCCAAATTTAAATGTTGATTTTCATATTAATAAAAGGGAAACACCCCATATGGTGTTTCCCTCATTTAAATAGACTACATTCAATTAAATACTTTATCGATTTTATTTCGATCGTAATCTAATATCCAATCATTATATGTATGATACATATCCCTAATTGTATTAGGAGAGGTAGCTAATACATCACAACCTCTATCATCATAAATGTGAAATATAGTATTCTTGTTAACATTTATGAAATACACCCTATGAAAAATACTCGGTTTGATTCCCATATCTTGATTACAAATTGCTTTTAACATAGGAATGTATTTCAAGTCAGAAACTTTACATTTCAAAGTAAATCTATGTGTTTTATACAATCCATCTTCATCATCTTCTGGAAAAACATAAGGGATTGTATTTTTCTGTAACTTAAACAAATCGGACTTCTCTTTTACATACTTAGAAAAGATATTCAATTTGTGTTTGAAAATTTCACCGTCTGCATAGTCATTTACATCCACTACGATGTAAATATCATCTTCTGTTGCATGTAAAAACTGAAATAAAGTAATCGCTCTGCTATAAACGCCTTCTAAATATGAGCAGTTTTCATAAATATTAGTGTAATCATAGTTCACACCTAATCTAAAGCGAATACCAATATCCCCATTATAAAATAGAGATGGTCTAAGTTCTAAATTTGGAAACGTTTCAAGCATATACTCATTCAATCCCATCTCAACACCTACCTTTAATAGCATCTTGTTTACATAATAAAATTATTTTATTATAATTTATTTCTGAATTCCTCACTTGTTATAATGTCTCGAATAAAATAATCTACATTATTTCTCAGCTTTTGATATACAACTTGATCTTCTATATCGTTAAACATAATGACAACTTCTACTTTATTCCCTTTCTTATCTGTAGTATACAAGCTTTTGGTCAATACGAATGCGGTAGAACCACCTTTTTGACCAGCATATTCGAACTTATTATTTTTAACTGTTCCTTTGAAAATGTTCTCGATTTCTTCTTGCATTGATTTTGGAAAATACTTTCTACTATTTATCTTTTCCATTATACTCATATAATCTTTAGCGTTTGCACCCACTAATCGATCTGACCAAATCCGCTGAAATTCCATATCTACCTTTAATGGAATATCTCGTTTTTTCCATTCTTCTTCATCTTTCATCCATTCCTGTATTTGTAACACATGTTTATTATATTCTTCCTTTGACATGTTACGTATCATTTCTAACGATTGATTTTCTGGAACATGAAGCTCTTTTTCTACATATCCTCTCATATATAGTGAAGCAGTATACGAAGAGAACTTGTCATGACTAGTAAGCTTTAACTCTTTTAAACTATCATTTACTCTTTCTATTCCAAGCTTATCTAACAAATATGTCGTATTTGCATTAGAACTATAATGAAGCATTCCTTTAGCGACTTCTTCTAAAGCGATTTGTCCATTTTTCACTAAATTTCTAGTTTCGGCGTCTTCTAACCAGGCAGGATGTGCTCCACCATCAGTATCTTTAACGTAATACTTTTCTAATTCATGCAATGAAATTTGTTCATCACGACTTATTTTTCCTTCTGACACTTGCTTAGCAAATTCAACTGCTATTACGATTTTGGCCATACTCGCTAATGGTAATTTTATATTTTCATTTATAGATGTTACTACTTCCCCATTTTTTCTAATTAATAATGAACATGTTTTATCACCTTTATGTTCTTTTATGTACTGTAATACGTAATTAGGATCTTCTTTTGATAAATAGTACTTCATAATAAAAAAGAAAGCTATAACGGCTACTATAATAACTGCTGCAACAATTCCTATAATCTTTAATATGTTCACAATATACCCCCTCTAATACATTCCCTTCTATATGATAATTATAACGAACCCGATTACAAAATTATACAAAATAGAGTAACTCTTCCTAAAAAAGAAAGAGTTACTCTATTTCACATGATGTTATTTGTCCATTTAACGTAACGACTATATTTGAGTCGTCACTTTCTTTAACACTTTTTAGTCGATTTGAATTAGGAGGACCAATTACAACTGACTCCTTAATTGGCGAAAGTTCCTTCCCTAATTTTTCTGCACTTACACCATATGCAGCTTGAAATACTTCTGGTGGTGTTAATCTAAGTATGTCTGACCCTTCTGCTGTTTCAAACTGATCGTTATTGAAGAACAAATGCAATTGTACTTCTTCTGTTACCGCTGTGATCCAATGCCACCATCCCATTGGAATAAAGACAGTTTGCCCCGCTTTTACATGATAATTTTGCAATTGATTTGTTTCGGGATTTAAAATGGATGTAACTGCTTCTCCTGATACAACAACATCCAATTCCCACGCATTCGGATGCCAATGCGGTTCCCGCATATGCCCTTTTGTCATAAACAAATCAACAAACGCTCCTCCTATCATCGCTGGTAACTGCGTTGACGTAACTTCATATGCAACGTTTTTCTCATCCCTCTTAAAAAAGATATTTTTTCTTGAATCAAAAAAAAGATTTGGAGTTCCTGAACTTTTCTTTAAATTTTTGTTATCTGGAACATAACCGGAACTACTCATTTTATCCCTCTTTTCCACTCCGAACATTTCGAATTTCACACTGTATCGTATGGAAAAAATGTATGAATGTGCCTAAGCATTGATATAACAAAAAACATGCCTTCATAAGGAGAGCATGTTTTGTGATATTCTTTACATTATTTAACTAAAAATAATCTTTTTATTTACCATGATGTAACATTAAATCACTAAGTTCTTCTTCAATGTGATTTAATTTCGCAACGCCTTCTTTCCATTTATGAATATAACGTGAAACCCCAACAAAAAACAAAACAATAATTGTGGAAAGAATAATACCATATACGATTGCTACAGTACTCATAGTTACACTTCCTTATAATTAGTAATGTGGTTATTAGTTATATTTTTATTATAAACCTTTTTCTTTTAAAATACTTCGATTTCAACTTTTTGTAACAAAATTGATTTTTCTAATATTTCGTTCGTGAAAATAGCATATTTTTCACAAATTATACAAAACTTCACCATATGTACTATTACCATATGAGTTATATTATTAAATAGAATAAAGGGGATGATATACTATGACGACTTGGTTTATTGTAATGTTAGTTGTATTTGGGGCATTTAAAATTATCGTTTCGAGCCTTCCTAACACTGTTATTGAATCCATTATTAGCAAGTACGAAACACATCCACAACTTGAAGAAGAGAATGCGACTGTTACAATCAATGGAAATAACGTAGAAGGCGAACAAAAGTCCAAAATTATTCATGATTTTAACGAAGGTTTATTTTTAGATCGCTATTACGCACCACCACACAATGAGGGTACGCCTTTAATTATTAATGCAAAGCGCGGCAAAAAGGATTTTACATTTTATATTTATAGTCATGAAGAGCATGTTGATGTTGTAAAGCAACATAAAAAGAAGGTCGTTGCTTATAGTTTACGCTCTAAAAACCTTCAAAACAATGATATGTTCGTGTCAGCAGATTTAGCATGATACTCATATATAAAAAGGAATCCATGGCATATGGACTCCTTTTTACTATTTACTGAAAAATAAGCTCTGTCTTCAAACTATCTTTCGGTAACAGCCATCCTTTTTGATCTAAACTCTGCATTAATAATTCTCTTTGTTCTTTTGCAATACTTTCCTCTTTTGTTTTAAACGACACTTCTATTACGAAATCATCTTCTATTTTTCCTGTATTACTTAGTGGCCAAACTTCAATATTCGTTTTAATATGTTCAAATTCAGCTGTATACCTTTTCATTAATACAGGACCATAAATACGAGAATTTTTGAGCATTTCTTCTCCCCAACTCGTATACAACCATTTGTTCATTTTCCCTGGCAACTTTTCTATTAACATGTTTTGAGCAGCTCGTTCTTTTGGTAAATCAAGTACTCCATATCCGTTAGCGCTGTAGCTTTTCTTATTTGAAATACTTAACGTTTTCTTCTCAAATCCCCAATCTATTTCCGCATCATAGTTATCGGTTTTACTATCAAATCCATCATTTTTAGCTACTTCTAGTGCATCTTGAATTACACCGTTTGGAATAGGATATCTTTTTTTATATGTTAGCTCAAAATCTTTACTAAATTCTTTCTTTCGAATTCTAGCAAACCAACCTTCCTTACTTAAGTTTTTACTTACCGTATCTAAAAATTGCACTTGTATTCTTTCATAATTTGTACCAGCCTGGAAATATTCTAGTACCTCTTGATTTATCTCTTTGTTATAACCTAATACTTGTTCGGGCTTTAATAATAACTTCACTTCAAAACTAGGTGTCATTGGACTGGCAGCAAACCCTTCCTTAACGTTATAAAGGAAACAACAAAAGAAAATGCTTACGAATACAAATACCTTTTTCATATACCTATCCCCTTTACATTTCAAATGACTTCTATACGTTCCATAGTAAGTGAATATACATTTTCATACCCTGCCGTGCTAAGCTTTTTCTGTAATCGATCTGTATCCTCTTTCAAAGCGTGTACTAACACCGTATGTTCTGGTAATAATGTATTTAACATCTCTTTCACATCTCTTATACTTTGGTGAACTTTATACGGTACTCGCTTCACCCTACATTCCTTATCTACACGTTCTTTCAAAACTTTTTCTGCAAAACTCCCTTTCGCAATATGTCCAGTAAAGATAATAGAATTTCGTTCTTCATGCCGCATTTTTTCATAATATAACTGCGCTCGCTTCGTTTGCATATTCGCATCACTCATTACAACTATTCCATAACTAGGTTGCATACCGCTGTCATGATCCATAACTATTATGTTTCTTTTTAAACTCTCCATAAGCCCTTCAAGTTTTTCATTGTTTTTGATCCAATCTTTATATACGAACATCTGTTGGAATCCATCCAAAATTTCTTGATCTACTATAATGGGCAGTTCTTTATATTTTTCATATAAATACAATACGATATCTTGTGCCCTACCAAGCGATGGCAATGGTAGTAACGCTATCCCTTTCTTTTGAACAACTCTTTCAATTTCTGCGCACAATTCGTTTACTCGTTCATGTTGCGAAACATCATCAGTATGATAAGCGGCATCTACGATTGCGACTTTTATATCGCCGTGCAACTTCTCAGGTAAATTAGCTCGCAATATGTTAGACTCTGCTGAATAATCGCCAGAATAAAATACATATGTATGACTCATATCCACTAAAAACCAAACAGCGCCTAATACATGCCCACTATACCCCCATTGAAAACGCAATGTAGGGGTAATCTGTATCCATTCATTCGGATTACTAATCTCATCAATATATACATAATTTAAATCTTTAACATTTTGGTCTGTATAAGGTACATGCCATCCTTGCGCCAAATTGTAGTTTCTCCATTTTTCATAATAAGCAGGGAGTTGCTCCTTCGTATAACGAGTCGTCCAAATTTTTTTCTTATATCCATACTTCGATAATAAAGGTACGCCCATCGTATGATCTTCATGAATATGTGATAAGAAGACTGCATCTAAAAACGGTACAACTTCCCTATCTATTTTCGGATAACTATCCTCATATGATCGATTAATGCCACAATCAAATACTATTTTCGTCTCTTTATTTTTTACGAAGTAGCAGGAACGACCATATTCCCCTGCTCCTCCCCATACTTCTATCCTCATCATGCTACCCCTTTTCGTTTTTGCTCCATATGTTGCAGAAGTAGTAAACATAGCGTTGTAAGTCCAACTGAAACGACAGCCATCGCCATTCCAATAGATACTTCTCCTTGTTCAAATTGAGCAAAAATAAATGTTGCTGACGTTTCTACTGATGGAGGTAGTACGAGAAGTGATGCTACTAACTCTCTTATCGAGATTGTAAATGTCATCGCCCATCCAGCAAGAATACCCGGGATAATAAGAGGTAATATTATTTTTCTAAAAATATAAATATAATTTCCAGAAAAAATACTTCCTGCCTGCACGAGAGAATCATCAATTTGCCCGAGCGATGCTTTTACATACTGCACTGTATAAGGTAAAAAAAGAACGACGTACGTTACGATAACCATGACTGGTGTATTGTAAATGGACAGGGGCATATAGGGTGAATTCCAAAATAAAATAAGCCCTACAACCATCACGATTCCTGGTACCATATTCGGTAACATACCGCACATATCAAGCCATTTTTCAGAGGACTTTTTTCCCTTTCGAATCATAAGCGCCAAAAAGACGCCAATCATAACAGCAATAATCGCTGTTATAAGTGAAAAGAGAAAACTGTTCCATAAAGCTTCTAATCCTGGAGAGCCAATTGTAAACAATGCTTCATAATGGCTTGTTGTAAAGTTGTTTATATGTAAGCCGCCGCCCCTTAATTTTGATAATGAAGCAATAAGTATAGAAAAATACGGGATTCCAATTGATACGATTAATAAACCGATTACATAAATCCATGCTACAATGCGTGTAAATATAGACAATGTATACCTTTTAGATTTCACACCTTTTCCACTAACCATTGCATATGAATACTTTCGATTCAATACATTTTGCATATACCAAATGAGCATACATGCACTAAGTAATAAAGAAGATAATGCTGTTGCACTACTAAAATCAATCGGCCAACTTGAAATAAATTTATGAATTTCTGAAGTCAGCACGTGAAATCCGATTCTCCGCCCGAATGTAGCTGGTGTTCCAAATTCAGCAATCGTCTTTACGAAAATGAGTAAAGCCCCCATTACATAACTTGATACTAATAACGGCAATATGATTTTTCTTAAACGATAGAAAAAGCTTCCACCATGAACTGCTGCAGCTTCTTCTTTACTACTCCCAATCTGAAGTAACGTGTTTTTCAACATGAAATAAAGGAATGGGAATAAATGCAAACTCATAATTAAAACCATACCTCCTAAACTAAAAAACGAGGATGAAATCGTCTTTAGCATCGGAAAAAACTGTTCGAAATAACCGTTAGGTTGCATGAACAAAATCCAGCCCATTGACCCAATATACGGCGGTGTCATAAATGGGATCATAAAAACAACATCTAACTTACTATGCTTTCCAACATCTGTTTTGCTCATAATGAAAGCCAGTGGAAATGCAAAGATGGTTGCTCCTATTACTACGAGTACACCTAGAAGCATCGAATTTAGAAAAATTCCAGCTAATCCACCACTCTGCATCACTTCAAACGGCTTTAAAAAATTCCAACTACTATTTTCATATACACTAGAAAGGAAAATGAGAAAAAGCGGAATGACGATTAACATCGCCACAAGTAACAACGCTACCGTCATTCCAACTTGTCTTACTGATACGAATCGATTTACCATGTAATCACCATCTTATTGAAATACTTTCTTAAATTGTTTTCCTATTTCATCTTGTTCTTTCTCAACTGTTTTCCAATCAATATGTAATACCGGAATCTCTTCTACATTCGGTCTATTTTCCGCTTTTATATCTGTTCTGCCTGGTAATAAATACGCTTTAGCAACTTGTTTTTGCACATCATCTGATAATAAATAATCAATAAACTCTTTTGCACCCTCTACATTTTTACTATCCTTCATAATGCCTGCTGCACGTGGGCTAATAACTGTTCCGCTTTTTGGATAAACAATATCAACCGGTTCACCTTTTGCTTTTGCACTGTACGTCATATAATCAACGCCCGCAATGACCATATCTTTTGCACCTGTTACCACTGGATCTAACGCTTCTTGATTTGCCCCTGCTACTGTAACTTCATTTTTCTTAAGCTGTTCAAATAAATTCCATCCATCTTTTCCATTCTTTTTCACATATCCTGTTACAAAGTCTAAAGCTGAACCTGAAAGTGCTGGATCTGGAAGATTCACTTTTCCTTTCCATTCCCCTTTCGTTATATCGCTCCAATCTTCAGGCGCTGTCTTCACATTTTTTGTATTATATACAATCCCTAACGCTGAAGCACTATATCCAAAATAATGTCCTTTATCGTCCGACCATTCAGAACGAAGCTTATCAGCTTGTTTCGCTTCTTTATAAGCTAACGTTTGTCCATCCTTTTTTAACCCTTCCATCGCTGGTAAAGATGCAAGTACAACTACATCCACAACTGGATTTTTCTTTTCGGCTTCCATTCGTGCTAAAATCTTACCTGTTGTTCCTTGAAACATTTCCACCTTTATACCCGTTTTCTTTTCAAAATCCTTTTGAATTTTTTCTGCTAATCCTTTTGGTCCTGCGCTATATACAACAATTTTCTTCTCATTAGCGTTTTTATTTTTGGCATCTGCACTACCTGTCTTTGAGCTACACCCTGTTACTACAGCAGAAAATAATAAAGTACATACAAATAAAGACTTAAGCGAACTGGATTTCTTCATACGATTCTCCCCCTATATGATGAATACATTTTTTTGGCACATATAACGATACTGGTTTACCGATGCTGAATTTACTATTGTGATAAGCTGTCCATATCCCGAGTGCACCCATGTTTACTTTCATTTCATACCGTTCTCCTACATATGTAACGTGTTGTATTTCACCTGTATACATTTCACACACATCATTTTTTGTCCAGCTCACATGCTCTGGGCGAACCATTTGTTTCCCCTCTACAAGCCAATTTGCCTTACCAACAAATTTTGCAACAAATTCATGAGATGGCTTCACATAAATATCTTCTGGTGTTCCTTTTTGTAATACTTCTCCTTGTTTCATAACAATAATTTGATCTGACATTGACATCGCTTCTGTTTGATCGTGCGTGACATACAATGCCGTTAATCCAATGGAATGAACGATATCCATAAGCTCTAATCGCATTTCTTCTCGCAAAATCGCATCGAGTGCACTAAGTGGTTCATCAAACAAAATAAAATGCGGTTTTGTTACAATTGCTCTCGCAAATGCGACACGTTGTTGCTGTCCACCAGAGAGTTCATGCGGATATCTTTTCTCCATCCCTTGCAAGCGAACTCGCTTTATTGCATCTTCTACTTTTTCCCGTAATTGATTCGTTTGCTTTGTCGCTCTTAAACCAAATGCAACATTTTCAAATACAGTCATATGCGGCCATAAAGCAAAATCTTGAAATACCATGCCGACATTACGTTCATGAGGAGATGTTTTAATTCTTTTAGTAGAAGAATACATGCACTTATCCCCAAAATATATTTCACCTTTATCTGGCTCTTCAAGTCCTGCAATCATTCTAAGTAAAGTCGTTTTCCCGCATCCCGAAGGTCCTAAAAGTGTGGTGAATTCGCCTTGTTTCATAACAATGTGTAACGGTTTCAACGCCTGTGTTTTTCCAAAGTTCTTTTCTAATCCATGAATTTTAATATCCATCGTATCACCTCTCTCCCCTTACTCTTAACCTGCTTTCATTCTATCTGGAAGACTTATACTGAATGTTAATGTACTGTAAAGATTAAATTAAAAAACTTCTAATAAACTATTTATTTCTATCGATTTTTTCTATAGTTAAAATAAAAAAGGCGGCAACTCATAATGAATCTCTTAAAATTAGAAATTGTAGTGCTTATTAAGAAATACAAAAAACTTACGATTGTTGCAGAAAAACTTGGTGTTAAACAACCTACTATTACATTCCATATAAAAAGCTTAGAAGAGGAACTAGGTGTGCCTTTATTTGAATTACGTTCTGGAAGATATTTCTTAACGGAGGCTGGAGAGGCACTGCATCATTATGCCTGTAAAATAGATGCACTGATGAAAGAAGCTAGGCGGGTCACACAAGAGTTTAAAGATTTTCATAAAGGCGCTATAACAATTGGCGCTAGTTATGTACCAGCGACCTATCTTTTACCAGAAATGATTCACCAATTTCAATGCGAATTTCCAAATATAAAAATAACACTTATGGTAAAAACAGCTCCTGAAATTCGGACGATGCTACAAAATCATGAAATTGATCTCGGTGTAATTTCCGCAGCACCGTTCGATGAATCACTTTTAAAACAGACAACTGTAATGCCCGATACACTCGTTCTTGCTTTCTCCAAAGAACATCCTTTTTCAAAAAATGAAAATGTAACATTACAAGATATTGAAAAGGAACGTATATTATTGCATCGTAATCCATCTACAACGAGAGATTTACTTACAAAATGGATGTTAGAACATAACATTACGTTCCAATCTGAAATTGAATTAGATTCATTAGAAACGATGAAACAAATTTTAAAATATGGTAATGGAGTGGCTTTTATTTCTAAACTCGCTATTGAACAAGAAGTACACCGAAATGAACTATGCTATATACCCATCCCTGGATTTGAATTTCAACGTAACATTTATACGATTCATCATGAAGACAGATGGAATTCTAAAATTATTTCTTTCTTACTACATAACATCACTTCTTATGCAGCAAAAAATTAAAAGGCTGTCGTTATATACGACAGCCTTTTAAACTATAACTCTATTTATTTTTCTTCGCTTCAATTTTTGCTTGCGCCTCTTCAGCCTTATCTAATGCTTCTGAAACTTTTTTCTCTTTTTCTTTCACATCATCTATACTATCGACAGCTTTAATGAGTTTATCGATTCCTTCTTCTTCTACTTTTCTCCGCTTTGCTACTCTTTCATTCACTTTCTTTTCTACATCTTTTGCTTTTTGAAGCATATTCTCTGCATTTGATGTTACAGCTGTTTCAAGTGCATCGTCTTTTTTCATTTGTAACACTTCATTTGCAATGTCTTTCGCTTCTAAATACTTACCGTCTTTTAATGCTGTTGCTCCGTGATCCATTTTCTCGGCCATTTCTTTATATGACTTCGCTTCATTTCCTGATTTCTCTTTTTCTGCTTTTTCAAACCACATTGTTGCATCACTATATTTTTCATCTTTCAATGATTGCATACCTGTATCAATATACGTGTCATAATTACTACATCCAGCCATTACGACTAACAGAAAAAGCATAACAAAACTTAATTTTTTCATGATGTTTTCTCCTTTTCTTTGTCTGCTTACTTTACTGTAACATACATGAAAAAGAGTTTCAAAAACTAAAATACTAATTTGGTCATTTTCATTATTTCCAAACCGACACATCTACTTGTTTTTTCGCCATATGTTGCTTTACTCCAACTAATACAACTAACAATAATCCTCCGCCTATCGTCATCATAACAATGCTAGTTGGCAACATATCTAATAATAACCCATATACAATCATACCGAGTGGCGCGATTGCAGTAGCAATTGTTTCAAGTAGACCAAACACACGCCCTAAGTAGCTCGGATCTGTCGTTTTTTGCATATGTACTTGCATCGGAATATTTACAATCATAATTGCTATACCTGTTAACATCATAAAAGCAATATAGTAAATAAAACTTGCTACTTTTGGAATGATAACTAACAATGGAAAGACTGTACATAAACTTAAACCCGCAAACAAAAACAGTCCCGTATAAATAGAACGAAACGGATTATTCACTTCTTTACGCACTGATAAAGCAATCGCACCCATTAGCATCCCGACTGCTAACATTCCCTCTACAGTACCGAGTTGCTTTGAAGATAAATGCAATGTATGGACGATAATATATGGAAGTGCAACGGTTAGCCCACACGCAAAAAAGTTTACCCACAGTGCTATTTTCATTAAACCATATATTTCATGTTGTCGTTTTACATATGAAAAACCTTCTTTTATACTCGTCAAGAAATGCTCTTTACTTTCAACCATTTCTTTTTTATATAAATCAAATACGATAAATAATTGCAAAATAACCGCTAAAAAGAATGTAATGCTATTTAACAAAAAGAACGACTGAATAGAAAAGAACCCAAATACAACTCCGCCAATAATGGGCCCTAAAATATTTGATAAAGAAGCTGCCGTTTGATTTAAAGCACTCGCTTTTTGAATACGTCCTTCATCTACTAAACTCGGGATAGACGAAGTTAATGCAACAGAATAAAAACTTGCACAAATTGATAATAATGCTGCTGAAACATAAATAAAAAGAAGTGATGGTCCAAATACAGTAGCAAGAATAAACATAATAAGCATCGTTAAACTACTTAATAAATCTGTACCAATGACAAGCCACTTTCGATTCACACGGTCTGCTACAGCACCGGCAATCGGACCACAGATCATCCTTGGAAGTGATCCGCAAACGAGCGTAGTTGCAAAACCCATTCCTGAACCAGTTGTCTTTAATACGTATAACCCCATTGCGAATGTATAAATACCCGCGCCTAATAAAGACGTCATTTTTCCAATCATCATTAAAATAATATTTCTTGTTGCAATCTTCATTCTTGTATCATGTTGCCCTATACTTATATCTCCCATAGTGAATTTCTCCCCTTAAAAGTTAAATTGTGTTAAACTTATTATATAATCAACTTTCCAATTTTTACAACAAAAAGTTAAATTGTATTTAACTTTTTGATTATAAGGAGCAATAATATGGCAACTCTCGGCGAAAAAATTAAAGCGTTACGTAAAGAAAAAAAGCTTACGCAAACTGAACTGGCAGGTTCTGAACTAACAAAAAGTATGCTTAGTCAAATTGAAAATGGAAAAGCTACACCTTCCATGAAAACATTACAATATATCGCTGAAAAACTAGAATGTGAAGCGAGTTTTTTATTAGAAGATGATGATAGAGAAATTGTAGAACTCATTACAAAAATGGAGCAACTCATAAAGGAAAACAAATGTGATGAAGTGTATGAGACTTTACTTCCTATCGTTCAAAAAGAGCTCCCCTCTACTTTAAATACGGCTCGTATATACAAACAATTCGTAACTGCTGCGACGATTATGAAAGATTACAACATTGAATCTTACGTAGAAAAAGCTGTTTCTATTTTCGAAAAATATAAGTTATACCGCGACAGTACGGAAACAAAATTAAAATTATCTTTTGCGATATTCACACGTAAAAAATATGCAGAATGTTTACAACTTATATCTAATATTAGAAATGATTATGAAAAGAAACATTTAGAAATGGATCTTATTATACATATTGAATTATGTTTATATGAAGCCATCATATTACTAGCATGTGGCGATTATGAAAAATGTGAAGAAACGATATTAGAAGCACTCGCATTTTCAAAAAAACATCAAGTGTATTATAAAACAGATGAATTTTACCGTATTTTATCTTACCAAAAAGTGATTACAGTTGATAAAGAGCGTTATTTATATTACATAAAAAAATCTGAGCAATTTGCCATTTTTACAGAAGATACTCTATCCATTGCGATAATTGACATTTTAAAAGCTTACTACTACAACACGATTACTAATGAATATACAATCGCATTAAAACATCTAGAACAATTTCGAGAAAAACTAAAAGATCAACCCATTTTTCAAGACGACGGATTATATTATCTTGAAAAAGGAAAAGCTTTATACGGATTAAAACGTTACGAAGAAGCTTTACAAGCATTGCAACGTGCTTTTATAGCAGATTATATGAACCATCCACTGGATCAAGCGTGGCTTACAACAGCTGGTGCATATCGTGCACTTTGTTACGTTAAACTGAATGATAAAAAAAGAGCTCTTGAAGAAGCAACAAAAGCAAATGAAACGATACAATCGTATCCTGACTCTATTTTCTCTTCTTTTATTAAAGAAACATTACAAATAATACAAAAACTTTAAGAATGTCTCGAAATGGTATATTATTCCTCTTTTTTAGCAAAGATAATAATGATGGGAGGAATATAAATGAATATTCAACGTGCTAAAGAGCTTTCTGTGTCATCTGAACAAGCAAATGTCAGTTTTCAAGGCATGCCTGTTACCATTCAACACGTCGACGAAAGCAACGAAACCGCCCGCATATATGAAGTAAAAAATCCAGACCGCGAATTAACGGTTCCAGTTAATAGCTTAGAGGAAATATAAAAAATGCCACTTCGATTTTGAAGTGGCATTTTTCTTACATTATATATTGTATCACTAGTTTTTCTTTTTTAATAAACCGTACAATCCTATACAAATTATAATGAGACCTACTATACCAAATGCCAATTCCTCAAATAAATCCCTTGTTTCATGCCCTCTAACTTCTACTACACTTTTGGCATCCTGTTCAGTTTGATTTGTTTCTACCCTCTCGCCATAGATTAACAACCGATATTTACTAGATGTATATGGCTCACATGTGAGTAATGTAACTCTATCTTGTCCTTTTGTTACACTCAATTTCTCAACTTGATTTGGATTAATAATTTCACGTCCACTTACTTTATAAACAAGTTGCTCTCCAAGTACATTAACATAGAATATATCGTCATCAGCCAATTGATCCAGGTGCCGAAACATCTTCGCACCATGATAACCCCGATGCCCTGCCAATACAGTATGCGTATCTTTCCCGCCAATTGGTAAAGAAGTCCCTTCAATTTGACCTATTCCTTTACTTAAGTTTTCTTGATTTGCACCTAAGTAAATTGGCAACTCCTCATTTATTTTTGGAATTGAAATTGTACCAAACATCTCGTTTTTGTTTATAAAGTCTAACTGCTCATTATCTCCTTCCGTATCATAAACAAATGGATCATTCATTTTGAAAGTAGTTTTTCCTAACAAACGATTATATGTTTCCATCTTCCGAAATTTCTCATTAACATCTTCTACTTTTAAATTATCAACCATCTTTTCATAACGAATTACTCTTGTTTTATATACATAATTATTTATATAATTAGCAACCAATGGATACAGAAATAGAGATAACCCTGTAAGGAACAATATTAAACTTATTAAGCCCCTTCTCACACACTCACCACACAATACATATTATTTTCGTTTTTTTAAGTAAATGATTAGAAGGATCATACAAATCAGAACAATAGGGACAACGATCATCCAATCTTCTAAAATGAAAGGTTTTTTAATCATTTCTTTTTCTCCAGCATCATATGGTACACGGTGTCCTCTCACTAATAGTCTATGCGTATTTACTCCATAAGGGGTGCATGTAATTAACGTTGCATAATCTTCTCCTTGTACAACTAATAAATCTTCCGTTTCATTTGGTAATACAACTTTTATTTGATCTACTTGATAGGCAAGTACTTTATCTAATGTATGAATATAAAATATATCTTTCTTTTCAATTTTATCTAAATGAGTAAACATGAGTGATGAAGGTAAACCACGATGCCCCGTTAAAACTGTATGCGTACTTTCTCCCCCTACTGGTAATGAAGTTTCATCCAACTGTCCAATTCCACGGCTTAACACTTCTTCTGTCGTCCCTTGATAAATTGGAAGGTTCACATCTATTTTCGGAATTTCTATATGTCCCATAACATCACCAATATTTAACATATCTACGGTCGAACCTTTATGTTCACCGCCCTGTTCACGAAAAGGATCTGAAAATGTTTGCGTCGTATTTTGAATCTTCTTATTATAATCGCTTGCTTCTGTTTCTTTACGATCAATCTCTTCCTGCTCCAACCTCTTTACCGCTTCATCATACGTACTTACTTCTGAATAGTGAGTTCTTGTCGCAAACCAATTACTTACAGTTGGATAGAGAAATATACTTAATCCTAGTAAAAAAATACTTCCAAAAATTATATTTCGTTTCATAACAGCCTCTTTCACTACGGATAAAATGTGGAAAAGAGGAAAGCATATCCCTTTCCTCTTTTCCATACTAAAATATTATAAATATATTCATTAAGAATTCTTTTCAGGTTTCTTTCTAAAGAAAATAAACATTGCTGTCACCATTAGCATAAGACCTACTACTGTAAAGAGAATTGTCCCCATACCACCTGTTGCTGGGATAATCCATCCGCTCTTATTGTTCTCAACTTGTAAATCAATTACTTTATGATCTTTATCAATTTTAATATCAATCGGATCTCTTAATTTTTGATATTGCTCTACTACACCGTCTTCATCTTTATACTTTGGTGCTACCGTTTCAACAATTTGATATTCACCATATGGGATTTCATTCCATGTAATAATACCATTTGCATCAGTGATATCATCCATTTTCTTTTTGTTTACTACTACAACATTTCCCTTTTTATCTCGTAATTCGAATCTTGCACCTTCTAATTTCAAATTCTTATTCTTGCCATCTACTTTTTCAATTTTAATATTTCCCATAGTTGGTGTAACCACTACTTCATTAGATGGCTTTCCATCTTTTTCTGATGAAACATCATCTTTGTTTACAAAATCTAGTACTGCTTTATTTGGAATTTCTATTCCGGCTTGAGTATCTCCTTTAATTTGTGCAGTAATTTGCAAATGAAGCTCTTTTCCATTAATTTTTGAAAAATCTTCAATTGTAGCGGTTACTTTTTGACCTTCTACAACTACTTTTACACTACCATCTTCAACTTTCTTTCCATCAACCATAACAATTGGTTGGCCTTTTATTTCCAAACGATCATCTAAAATATCTGTTACGACATATTTTTTATATAATTTAATATCTTCTGGAAGTAATGTTTTAATATCATACGTATAATCTGTCTCTTTATTTATTCCAGCTACTTTTGAACCGTTATTTATACTTTTAGTAATCGTAGGTTCTTTATAGTTCTTTATATCTTCTAGCTTAACTACTTCACCAGACTCCTTAATAGAGAAAGGACGCTCTTCTTTACTAGTTATATAACCGTTTGGAGCCTTATGCTCAATAAAATAATAATAATCCCCATATTCTAGAGAATCTACACGAACTTTACCATCTTCCCCTGTTACTAATGAACTCGGTGTCTTCACTTGTGTGCTTGTTCCATCTTTATTCTTTTTAAACAAATGGAACTCTGCATCTTTTAACACTTTACCAGCTTCACCTATTTTTACGAATTCTACTGAACCTCGTTTTGTTTCATTTTTAGGGTAAATATGAACATCGTAATTTAAATCTTTACCATCTGCACTTGTCATTGGAATATCGACAATAAAAGTAGTCGTATCCAAAGCAATATGTTCTGGACCTTTAATAGCTTTTACTTCATAACGTCCTAGTGGAAGATCTGTAAAAATAGCTTCCCCTTTTGCATTTGTTACCTTTGTAATTGCAGCATTTTTTACTGGCTTTGCTTCTTCTTTTATAACAGTTCCATCATTTGAAATTTTTTCAAATGACTCAATCCGTTTAATTTCAAAAATTACACCTTCTAAAGGTTTTGCATCTTCTGGAACAGTTTGTCCTTCTTTTCCATTGCCTTCTGTAGTTGTTTTAGAACCTTTACTTTGCTCATACTTATGAATCGTTAACGTACCTGTACTTCTAGATTCCGCACTAACAGCCATGTTAGATAACGTTGAAAAAGCTAACATACAGATTAAAAATAAACTAAAAATCCTTTTCATTGTTGTCCACTCCCTATTGTTTGTATTACTTTTGTTTTTTCTATCTCTCATTATTTCTCTTTCTAACAAAGAGGAACAATGTAACAAACATCAATATTCCACCAATTACATAATAAATTATTGTCCCTATTCCACCAGTCTCTGGAATAACAAATTCACTCTTTTTATTTACTACTCTTATTCTTTGTGAATCCATTCCAGATTTCACTTCTATTTCTACTGGTTCTCTCATCAACATATATCCTTTTGGTGCTTGTACTTCTTTTAATGTATATTTGCCAACGATTAATGGAATAGAAGTTGCCAAACCATCTTTATCGGTTGTTAATTTACATACTATATTTCCATCTTTACTAATCACTTCAAATACTGCGCCTTCCAATTTGAGATTTTCATCATTCGCATCTACTTTTTCAATCTCAAATTTCCCTAATGCTGGCGGTACTACAAACACTTCATTTGATACGAATTTCTTCTGGTCAAACAGTAACTCTGCTTTATTTGGAATACCATCATTCGCATTGTATTTCGTTAGTATATCTGCATTTACATTCGCGCTTAATTTTGACTTAATATGCATTGTATACGATTGATTCGCAAGGTAAGCATAATTTCCGTCCTGCTTCGGTAACTCAATACTTACTTTCTTTGATTGTTCATCAATTTGCGGTTTAACTTCTATTTCTTCTCCATTACTGTTTACAAGTTTTACATGCAAGGTAGTTAAAATATCTTCTAAGTCATCCTGCAATACTATTTTTTCAAGGTTCATAACATCATTACCAAAATGATAGTTTACATGCCATGTAAACTCTTCATCTATACTTTGTAATGTCGCTTTTTCCACTTCTTTTTCATCTGCATCCGAAACCATCTTTCTTACTTGTGGTTCCTTTGCTTCTACATTTGTTTTTACATTCGGTTTTTGTGGTGGTAAATCTTCATTATCCGGTGTTTTCCCCTCAACAACCGCTATGTTCTCAATTTCTTTCGTTTTTAATGCGTCTTGCGTAACTTTCACTTTAAAAGTTACAATTCTTTCTTCTGTATCAAGCACGTCCCCAAAGTTTACTTTAATCGTATTATCCTCATACGATCCTTCATCTTCGTCAACTGCATCTGTCAATACATTCCCATTCAATTTCATACTACCAGCTATATACTCAATACCTTCAGGAAGTTTATCTATTAGACGCATATCTTTAATAAGCCCATTTCCCACTTTATTTCGGGCTTTAATTTGATACTCAAATTCATCATTAACATGAAATTTTTCTTGCTTTATACCAATAATTTCTTTTTTCGACTCTAGTTGTCCAGACAACGGGTCAACCGGTGTTTCAACTTCTGGTTTCTCCTTATCTTTCGAACTATCGGTCTCAACTATTGCTATGTTTTTTATTTTCTTATTTGCCAGCTCCGGTTTTACAACAATTTCAAACGTGATTGCTTTCTCTTCCTCACCTTTAAGATCGCCGAAATGAGCATAAATCGTTCCATCTTTTATATGTGCATAATCTTCATCTTCAACATCCGTTTGTTCCTTTCCGTTTATCTTTAACGTGTTCGGAACATACTCTACTCCTTCAGGAAGGTTATCCGTAATTTTAACTGCCTTTAAGATAGAATCTGGCACACTATTTTTAGCATGAATTGTATATTCTAGTTTGTCGCCAACTTTCAGCGTACCACCGTTTATATCTTTAGCTAGTTTAGTAGCTACTAACTTCCCGGGTTTCTCTTCTCGTTCGGGTAATACTTTAACTACTACTTTATTAGAATCGTTAGCTTCAACCTGACTTCCTGTTAACTCATCAACCCCTTGAACAACAGCGATATTAGGGACTTCTGTTTCTACCTTTTCTCCCCCTAATTTTGCTTTAAATTCAATTGTTGTCTCAGGTGTTTTATCCGTATAGATTCCACCTTTTGTAGCATTTGCTCCTTCACCAATTCTTATTGTTAACTTTCTTGTCTTTGCATCATAGTCAACTTGTTCTGTTTCATTTCCAGCATTCGGACCAGAAATGATTTTCGCCGAATTTGTTACAAATTCTAGACGTGAATCTAAAACATCTTC
Organism: Bacillus sp. MHSD_36; assembly: GCF_030757775.1. Taxonomy (NCBI): domain Bacteria; kingdom Bacillati; phylum Bacillota; class Bacilli; order Caryophanales; family Bacillaceae; genus Bacillus; species Bacillus sp. MHSD_36. The sequence continues at coordinate 512,242 of NZ_JAVBIS010000003.1, read as the reverse complement.
AATTTTTGTATCAACAGAACTCGAATTCGGTTCAATGTTTCTCACCCTTAAACGATATGTAACTTCATCACCTGGCTCATACTTTTCTTTTGCATCTACTACTTCCTTATCTATGACAAGCTCTGGCGCTGTTGCATTTACTGCAAAAGCTAATGTGTTTAATACGTAGTCATCACCAGCTGTCGCAGCTTTTAAGCGTATTTCCTTTTGCGCTGGTTTAATATATCCTGCTGGTAACTTGATTAAATCTGCATCAACCCCCAAATTATTTTTATAATCTGGGTTAAATGTACCCGGATACTTATCTCGCATATGTTCCTCATATTCAGAAATAGTGGAATTGAATATATTACCAGTTGGATTGAGCTTATCATTAATTTCTTTCCAAGCATTATCTGTGTGAACAAACAGTTTATCACCTTGCCAATATCTATCACCTTGGACAGCGAAAACAGAAACTTTCGGATCTAAATCTCCAGTTTTCGAAGCAATAAAGTTTTTCACTTTAAATTCTTTTTCACCAGATCCAGTAGCTCTTTTCAATCCACCATCATAAACAGTAAATGCTTTTCTTGTTTTTGACTTATCTTTTGTAATAACTAACATGTACCAACCAGCAAAAGAATAATATCCATAATTATAGGCAAGTTTTGTATTTGGATAAGGAATATTTGCTAAAGTATAGCTTCCTCCTTTTGAATTTGAGGACTGTAAAAGCTTTGTAACATCTGCATAGTTAGAATAATAAGTACCATCAATACCAAAACCATAAAGTAAGCCACTTCCGTAATACGTATTACTTGGCTTTACTTGAAAGCTCTTCCCCGCTGGAGTAGTAAACTTAATTGGTGCTACATACTGTTGCTGTGTTAATTCATAACGTGTCGAACTCCAATATAATCCGGCCCATTCAATTTCAGCATCTTCTGGAACGGGAATATATGCCTTAGATGAATTTGTAGTTGTTGGATCATCATCTACATCAATGAGCTCACGGGTATAGCCATTCGGTGCTGTATACGCAATATTCGTTATATCTGAATACAATGCTGTTTTCTTCTGAGCTTCAGTAGCTTTAATACCTAAATTCACATTACCGGTCGAATACATCTCACCTTTATGAATAGATTGATAGGTTGGTTTATCAAAACCTTCTTCATCTGTAACTGCTGCCGTTGCCGTATCAATTGGATTTAAAAATTGTAATTGAGATAATAGCAAGAATAAACTCATAACAACTACAAATACTTTTTCATTTTCTTTGATCCTACTGTGCAAAGAGATCACCTCCTTCAATAAAATTCATTAACATATTATATAAATATACCTTATACGTATTATTCTAATATAAATCACATATTTTGTTAACAAAATATGTGATTTTTTCCTTTTTTTAAAAACATTTATATATGAAGATTTTTATATTTAATGATAATCAAATCCCAAATATCAATATAGAAACCTTCTTACTTCATTCAAATAATAATAAAAAAAACGAAATATTAATAAGAAGCCATGACTTCTTTTCTATTTATTACATGCTAAACTATATGAAAAGGGGGATTGTATATGAAAAATACTTCACAAAAAACAAGTCATTATTATGCAGTTATTTTCACTTCTCATTTATCAAATGATACGACAGATTATAGTGTCGCCTCTGACAAAATGGAGGAACTTGCAAAGCAGCAACCTGGATTTCTAGGCGTAGAAAGTGCACGAGATCATTCAGGACTCGGAATTACAGTTTCTTATTGGGAATCACTTGAGGCAATTGACAATTGGAAACAGAACACCTTACATAAAGAAGCGAAAAAAAGAGGCCGTGAGCAATGGTATGAAAACTTCCATATGCGTATATGCCTCGTTGAGAAAGAATTTAAGTTTCATAGAGGTACATTGTAACGATGAAGAAAAAATTAGCTCTCGTTGTTGTTCATGAAATATATGGTGTGAACGACCATATGCATCACGTTATCCACCACTTTACTTCATCCCATATAGATGTATTCTGCCCGAATCTTCTACAAGCACAACATCCATTTCATTATAGTGATGAAGAAAAAGCATATCATTTTTTTATGAATCATATTGGATTTAATAATGGAAAAAAGCAAATTGAAGAATTCATTACGCATCTTTCTAGTCGTTACACACAAATTGGACTTATCGGCTTTAGTGTCGGTGCTACCATCTCATGGCTATGTAGTAACAATCCGAAAATAGATTTTATTATTGGATGTTACGGTTCCCGTATACGCGACTATGTTCACATAAAGCCTACATGCGCTACATTACTTATATTCCCTGAAAAAGAAGCTAGTTTTTCAGTATCCTCTTTCATTCAATCGTTGCAGCAACAAAAAAATCCTTTATTAGAAATCAAACAACTACATGGTGAACATGGGTTTCTAAATCCGTACACTAAAAAATATAACGAGCACTCTACAAAGCAAGCATACAATGTAATAGGTGCATTTCTTGTAAAAAACACTTTTATAAAGGAGAGCTAAATGACGCTTACATTATTCTTACTTATTTTCATATTCATTGCCTTTTTCTCAGCACTAACTATCATTATTGTAACCGTAAGAAAGGGGGAATTTTCCAAGCATCCCTACTTACAATCTATTATCGTTTACATTTTATTTTTCACAAATTGGATCTTATATGTAACATCTTTTTATACGTTACTCCCAGAGAAAGTTAGCGAGTTTATATTCTTGCCCATTTGGTTTTCCCTTTGTATGTTAGGGTTTATCGTTTTCTGGCGCGAATGGAGAAACAATCGTGTGTTCTCAATATGTATCTGTTTTCTTTCTTTTATTAGTTTTCTATTTGGGTTGTTTTTGTTAGTTCTTTCGGGGATGTAGTTGTTGTAAAGAGGATAATATACCTCTTTACAACAGCTTTTTTCGTTCCATGATGAACGGGATTGTTAAATATAATGCAAAAGGAAGAAAAGCCAACATTCAACTTTTCTTCCTTTTATTTTTACCTTTAGCTTTCACTGTCACTGATTCACAAGGTGTATAATATATTTGAGGTGTCGCCTTATCAACAAACATCATAAACGTAATAAAGCCGATAATAAAGAAAATAAACAACGTTAACAAAATTGCTCCTATCGTTAAAAGTATCATAACACCACCCCTATATTTTTCATGTTATTACACTTTTCGCTATTATATGAGCGTAATCCTTTTTAGAAAAAGAAACGTAACAAAATAATCACAATCACTCCCGTTAATACTGTACCTAATAAACTACGAGTATATATTGCAACAAGAAATGTCGGGATTGCTGCGATAAGGTAATCCCACTGCATCGTCTCATGCATAAATAATACTTGGGCTAAAAGTGCTGCTAATATCGCAATTGGTATGTAATTTAACCATTTTAAACCCCAGTCTGGAATTTGAAGTTTGCTAAATACGAGTAGAGGTAAAATACGTGGCACGAGTGTAACAGCTCCTGCTGCTAATAAAAGTAGTATTACGTCCAATCTCATTTCCATTTTTCAATCACAACTCCAATCGTCGCAGCTAGTAACGTTGCGATAATAACCGCTATACTATCTGGCATAAATAAGTGTGAAACGTATGCAATCATAATTGCTACAATTGCAACAGTAAGATGAATTGCTAGTTTCGGTTTACTACTTATGAGCTGAAGGACAAATAACCCGATAAACATTGCCGGTAATGCATAATCCATGCCATACGTATGCGGATCTGGTATCCACTCACCAAACAGCCCGCCGATAATAGTAGCAAGAATCCAATTTAAATATGCTGTAACATTTAAACCGATCATCCATCTTTCACCTAAATGTCCTTTTTGCGCTGCGTGCTGCACAGCAACACCGAACGTTTCATCTGTAATTTGAGACCCGATTATTACGTTTTTTAGTAGAGGAAGTTTCGTAAAGTACGGCGCGAGCGCAGCACTCATTAGAAGGTGGCGTAAATTAACAAAAAAGACGGTGAAAATGATTGCTGAAGCAGGGGCACCGGCTGCATACATACCAGCTAATATAAATTGAGCAGAACCTGCATAAATTAAAGTGGACATAAACGCAATTTCAATGATGGAAAAACCTGCTGTTTTTGCAATTACACCGGCTGCTATACCGATGCTTAAATAACCAAATACAGTTGGTAAACAATCTTTTACTCCTTGCTGAAATGTATCATCGCTTTGCAAAGCTACATGAGCCTCAGCTTTACTCATCTCTATCATCCTCCATTCCTTTTAAAGTTCGTTTTCCTGTTACGACATGTACTAAATCTATATTTTCACGCCATAACGTATCTAACTTATCAGCTCCAAATTCCTTCGTGATTTCTTCGACCATAATATCGTGCCGTACGTACTCTGTAGCAACGAGAACTAAAGCTGGATCATACGTTGTAACGGCCCATGAAGTGCTATCATTTGAGAAGTTCGCAATTAATACTTCCTCTCCATCACGAGCAATAACAGTTAAATGACCACCCATTCTCTTTTCAACAACGTGGGGCGTCATATAATTATGGTGAAACGTCGCGCCTATTTTTGTATCGGGAGCACCAAATAAGATGGAAAATATATGTACACCTTCCTCTTCTTTTTGATGAATATATGGTTCAATTTCATGCACTTGATCTTCCCATACAGAAATCCATAACTCTTCCTTTGCTCTATTAATTATATTGCAAATTTCCTTCAAAACACGATCATTTGAGCGAATATGCGAAATTACATCTATTTGTCGCTCTTGTTCTAAACCATTTAATTTCTCACCTAAAAATTCAAAGGACTTTTCAAAGTCTTTTCGCATTCGATTCATTAATTCGGTAGCTGGTACCGGTACATATTTAACTGGTTCAGAAGGTACAATATGTACCGCTCCTTTATCCATTAACTTACCGAGTACCTCGTAAATCATAGAACGAGGTACTCCTGTTTGTTTACTCACTTCATACCCAGTTACTGGGGAATGTTTTAATAGTCCAATATACGCTTTACATTCGTACTGGGAAAAACCCAGCTTTTGTAATTCCTTTATAATTTCATCCATCAGTACCCCTCACAATCTAGATCGCTCTAACTTCAAAGCGACGATTTTGCTTCCCTTTACTTTTTACTTTATCAATAACAAGTGTTCCTATTTCACCCGTATTTTTCACATGTGTGCCTCCACAAGCTTGTTCGTCTAAATTTTCAATTGTAACAATGCGGATTTCTTGTATAGTAGTTGGCAGGAGGTTTATTGCTGTTTTAATCATTCCTACAGCATTTTCTGCTTCTTCGCGGCTCATATAACGAGTGGAAATTTCTTTATTTTGTTCAATAAGTTTATTCACTTCCTTAACAATGTCTTCTACTTCCATGCTCGATAACTCTTGTAACTCATTAAAATCGATACGTGCTTTCTCAGGATAAATTTGATTTCCAGTGCATAGAGCTCCATATTTTTCATAAACGATAGCTCCAATAAGATGCAGTAAAGAATGATGCCGCATTAAATTATGACGTCTTTCCCAATTAATCTCTAATTTAACTGGACCTAATTTTACTTGAGCTCCATCTTTTATATAGTGAACTATTTCTCCCTGCTCCTTCTTTACTTTTTCAACTTCAAATACAGACCCATCTTGTACAATGACACCCGTATCACATTCCTGCCCTCCACCAGTTGGATAAAAAACTGTTTTCTTTACAAATACTTTATTCCCTTCTACTTTTATCACTTCTGTTTCGCAACTCGTTTTGTATGCATCTTCTAAATATAATGCCGTTGTCATACTCTCACCTCTTTAGTAGTTATAGTTATACCTACTAATATAAAAAAGAAGCTCCGTAAAGTCAATTGATAATTCTGAAATTTAAACCTGAAATAAAAAGACTCCCGCTAACGGAAGTCTCCTATCTCAATATTTCATTCGCTTCTTTTTCATAAATTTTATCAAATGAAGTCATAACGCGTTGTGATGCTGAAATCATTCTTTGATCCGTCATAAGATCTGCCATCTCTTTCGTCATATCTACATTTGAATTTTCTAGCATATGGTTTTTTACTAAGCCTGTTCCGTTCGGTAAATCAGCAATGTTTCCTTCTGCTAGTGTAAAGCTTTTGTTCTCTCTTTGCATTAGACGAGCATTTGCTTCTGCATCTACTGTTTTGGCTTGCAGGCGTGCAATATTATTTTGTGTTACTTCATCATATAATGTACCATCTGCTTGTACAGCTACCTTTGCTCCTTCAGGAATACGAATACGTTCATTATTCTCTCCCATAACAAAAGCACCGGATGATGTTTGCAAATAACGATCACTATTTATTGTAAAACTACCATCTCTCGTTAAAAACGTTTCATCATTTTTAGATGTAACGAAAAATGATGTTGTACCGGCTGCACCGTCATCTAAAAAGAAATCTGTAGCACTATTTGTCATTTGTATATTTCCTTGTACTAAGTTCACATGCGTAGCAGCTGGTACTACAGCGTAATCGACCGAACCGATATTTGTCACAGCCCCGTCACCGCGGCGATATGTGTCTTGTACATCAAATACTTTAGAAGTCATATTTTCTGCTTTAAATCCTGTCGTTTGGGCATTTGCAACGTTATTCGAATGAACATTAATACGCTGCATGTAATTCATCATACCCATAGAACCTATATAAAGACCGTTCATACTCGATTGAATAAGGCAGTTGCCTTATTCTTCACCTCTTTTCTATGATGTTTGTAACATTTGTTTCGCTAAATGTTCCGCTGTAGCGATATGTATGTTTTTCTTTACATCTTGTCCGTCTGTCATTAATACAATTGGAGCAGATGACACTGCTGGAATTTTCAATAACTCACCACTACTTGCTGTTTCATCAAATTTCGTAAATACGATACCATCAATATGAATATCTTTAAAGTTCGTAATGATTTCGATCATATCTTTACTTTTCATCGAAGCTGATAACGTTAAACAAATATAATCTGGCTCTACTTGTCCCATCGTTTCAATCATTTCTTCCACTGTTTCTGACGCACGATAATTTTTTCCAGCTGTATCAATTAAAATATAATCGACGCGTGCTTCTTCTTTAAAATACGTAAGCGCTCTTGTCATTGCAGCTTCATCACGAACAGCGATTACTTCAAAACCAATTGTCTTTACGTAATCTTGCAGCTGCTGTACTGTTCCAATACGCGAATGATCTGTCGTAATAAAACCGACCGTTTTGTTCTTACCGTGGAACTGCCATGCCATTTTCGCAAGTGTCGTCGTTTTTCCAACTCCGGTTGGGCCGATTAATGCAATTGTTTGCACTTCTTTTTCAAAAACATTTTCCGTATTGAAATGAGATCTCATATCTTCCAATATATATTCGATTACTTCTTCTTCTGTAATCATCGTTGCATTCTCAAACTTCACTTTTAGCTTTTCAGCATATGCATGAATGAAGTATTGTTCTACATCGTTTTGCTCTAGCATGCGAATTACTTTTTGAATAATAAATGGCACAGATTCTTGCTGTTCTTTTTTTACAACTACTTCTTCTTTCTTGACCGGAACGACTTTTTTCACAGCTTTTTGCTTTTTCGTTACTTTCGTTACCTCCGTCTGTTTTACAACGACGATACCTTTTTCAAACAGCTTTAATAGTTTCTCTTTCTTTCTTGCCCATTCTTCACTATTTCCTGTTTGCATCGCCGCATATGACATAGGAGTCGTCACGTTTTCTAAATTATGCAGTACCGATTGAATTCCGTTCGCCTTCACAATTTGTTCTGAAGGGTCATTCACAACATCCATTAATTGTTCATGAAATTGAGCTGTGCCTTCGTTCACTTCTTCCTGTTTATCCTCTGGAAAAGCAACTAACATTTCATAATTCTTTTTCCAAAAAAACGGGATATTTCGTTTTACACTTTCATCGACAACGTAATAATAATCTGTACCATATTGGTCAAATAACTTTCGATACAATTCATTTTTCGAAGCTGCTTTTATTCGCATTAACGCTTCTTTCTTTTCTGTACTTTCCATTACTTCACCCCCTACTATTCAATATAGGCAATTTGATCTACAACAATTTCTGGTGCTAATTCGCTAATACAAAGTACTTGTGCTTCTACTTGATAGCGCTCAAGAAGTCTTACAATCGCAAATCTGAAATCTTTTCTACGCGTTAATAATACTGGTTCTCTTCCCATTAACCTCGCTTGTTTAAATACGCGTTGTACTTGCTCAACTACGCGCGATTCTAAATCTAAATCCCAGTTTAATAAATAACCTTGATAAGAATTGTTCACAACATCCGCATCTAATTCGATTGAATCTGAGAAGAGCGCCGCATAAATTTTACCGTCAGGATTTTTCGCATTTTCACAAATCACTTTTGAAATACATTCACGGACGAATGACGTTACACCGTCAACATGATTTTGATAAATTTCTTTTCCGTCAATAATACCTTCAATAATAGTTGGTAAATCACGAATAGAAATACCTTCCTTTAGTAGTTGTTTAATAACATTTTGAACGAGTGATAAGTCGATTTCTTTCTTCTTAATCTCTTCTAATAAAACGCCGTTATCATTTTCAAGCGAGTTAATTAAGTCTTTTACATGTTGACGCTGAATTAACTCATGAAGATTACGTCTAACGACAACATCTAAATGTGTAATTAATATGCTAAGCGGCTCTAATACTTGATAGCCTTTCATCTGTGCATCTTGTACCATATGCTCTAAAATCCAATATCCATCTTCACCGAAAATTGGATCTTTCGCTGGTTCTGCATCTAAATCTGCCATTACATTCGGTGTTTTCAGTGCTAATAAGTAACCTGATTTTAAAACACCTTCAGCTGCCTTCGCACCTTTAATACGAATAATGTAACGTCCTCTTGGTCTAAAACTCGTATTATCTTTAAAGTTAATTCCAGGAACGTTAATACCAAGGTCGGTAATAATCGATTTCCTCATAAGAACAACTTTATCACGAGCTGTTTCCCCGTTAATTTTCTGCTTTACAAGTGCTGCTAAATCTAACCCGAGTTCTACAATAATTGGATATTTATCTGTAAATACTCCAAATGAATCTTCCACTTGTTGCAGTTGCTCGTCTTCGCCTTGAATCATTTCTATTTCTTTTTGAAGCTCGTCTTCTTTTTCTTTCTTTATTCGGTTTTTATTTCGAATTCCTAAGAAGATAATTGTTCCACCAACGAGTGCAAATGGTAGAAATGGTAGCGGAGTAAAAATACCCATCGCGATAAACAAACCACCAAGCGCATAGACAACAACTTCATGCGCTAATAACTCTTTAAAGATTCCTTCCGTTACCGTATCCGGTGAACCGTCAAATACACGCGTTACGATAATACCTGTTGAAATCGCAAGCATTAACGAACCGATTTGGTTTACGATTCCGTCACCGACAGTTAACTGTGTATAGTGAAGAGCTGCTTCAGCAAAGCTCATGCCTTGCTGCATCATGCCGACAATTAAACCGAAAATAATGTTTACGAATAAAATGACAATCCCGAAAATAACGTCCCCTTTAATGAACTTTCCGGCACCATCCATCGCTCCGTAAAACTCTGTTTCCATATTTAATTTCTTTCGTTTCGCCTGTGCATCTTTTTCCGTAATAATACGCTGGTTTAAATCCGCATCGATTGACATTTGTTTCCCTGGTAAAGAATCAAGTGTAAAACGTGCTGCAACTTCAGCTGTACGAGATGCACCGTTTGCAACGATAAACTGGAATATGATTAATACTGTAAAAATAACGATACCAATTAATAAGTTTCCGCCAATTACGAACTGGCCAAACTCTTCAATAACATGCCCAGCATTTCCGTTTGTCAAAATCGCTCGCGTCGTCGATACGTTTATCGATACGCGGAAAATCCCGATTAATAACAACATGGTCGGAAATGATTTTAATTCATCCCACTCGTTAATACTTGTCGCTCGCATATAAATAAGCACTGACATACTTAGTAGAAAAACGATAATGATATCAAGTATAAATGGTGGAAGTGGAATTAAGAGCGCCACTACGAATGACGCTGCTAAAAAGATAGAAAAATAGGTTCTTGCAGAATCTATCTTAAACAAAGAGATCTCCTCCAAACGCGCTATTACACTTCAAGTTCATTCGTTTGAATTAAATAGCGCATAACTTCAATTACAGCTACGTATAAATCTTCTGGAATCGTCTCATCTTCCTCGACTTGATAATATAAAGAACGAGCAAGCGGACGGTTTTCCACCATTGGTATTTCTTGTTCACGGGCAAGCGTTCGTATATATAATGCGAGCTCATCTTCCCCTTTTGCAACGACAATCGGTGCTGCATCAACGTGTTTATTGTACCTGAGCACGACTGAAATATGAGTCGGGTTATTTACAATAAACGTTGCGCCATCCATCTTCTTCGCAATTGTTCCTTGCAAAATCGCATGCATAAAGTTTTTTCGTTTCCCCTTTACTTGCGGGTCCCCTTCATTATCTTTATGCTCTTGTTTTACTTCTTCTTTTTTCATCTTAATATCTTGTTCGTACTCCCACTTTTGATAAATAAAATCAATAATAGAAAGAACGATTAATATAATTAAAATAGCTAAGAAGATAAATTTAATTTGCCTTATAATTTCAGTAAGTGACGCAGTCCAGTTAAATCCAATCATACTCACGATTTTCTCTAAATTCTTTTTAAATAGCACGTAAGCAACGTAACCGATTAATCCCATATAAAATAGTGATTTCAAAATATCTACTAAACTTTTACGACTAAATAGTCTTGTAAAATAGTTTTTCGGGTTAATACGTGATGCTTTCGGCTTAATGACTTTAGAAGAAAATAAGAAACCAACTTGAATCATATAATTGAATAAATGAAAAGCGTATACGAGTATTAATATCGGAGCTGATACTTTTAATAATAAAATCCCCATTAAATAAAAATACTCGGTCGAATCTGTATTTTTTCCAATTTGATCAAACAGCACGGATACAGAATTGGCAATCTCAAACCCTAGCCAATCTCCGAAAAAGTAAACGACAACTGCTAATACAAGAATGGAGAATAAATTATTTAAATCTTTACTCCGGGCAATATTCCCTTCTTCACGCGATTTTTTACGCTTCTGCGGGGTGGCCTTTTCTGTTTTATTATCCTTTGCCATGCGCGTCCCCCTACTTCGTTAAGAAAAAGTTAAATAGTTTCGTATATTCCTCAAGCAATACATCCGTCATATTTTTAAACACATAACCGAGCATCGGTACACTCATCGCAATAAACAAAATACCACATGTAATTTTAATAACGTACGCATTCATAAAAACGTTTAATTGCGGAGCGTTTTTTGCGATTAAAATTAAAACAAAGTTAATGATGAACAAACTTCCCATGAGCGGAAGAGCAATTTCAACCGCTGATGTAATCGCAAATAATAACGTTGCGAGTAGACTATCTAAAAAACTAGTCGTCAGCAATTTTGAAATCGCCTCTGTATATTGAAACGACTTTAAAATCGTGGCAACGAAATAATTAATGCCGCCAAGTGAAATAAAAATAATGAGAAAAAATATATCAAAAATGGTTGATAGTAACGTAGACTGTGAGCCTGCATTTACATCAAACAAACTTGCCTGTGATAAACCGATATCAAAGTCTAAAATATGCCCGGCCATTTTTGGAATATTCCATAGCATTTCTACAATTTTTGAAAGCGATAATCCAATTACAATTTGCGTACCTGCATAAGCTGCTACGTCCCAAACTGTCTTGATGTGAGAGACATCAACTTGATCGGCCACCGTAATGGAAAGAGCAAGTCCAAATGTAACTTTCGCCATTGCTGGAATGGATCGACCTGAGAAAAACGGTAAAAAGTATAAAAATGAAGTAATGCGACAAAACGCAAAAAACGTCGCCGCCCATAATTCCATATTCATTTCATTCCACCTATCTTAGTACGAACGCAATAGCGATGGGATTTTATCAAATAAATCTAAAATAAGCGTCGTTAACTCTTGAAACATCCACGGACCTAAAATGATAATAACGAGTACAATACTCGCCATTTTCGGCAAAAACGTCAGCGTTTGCTCTTGAATTTGCATCATCGCCATAATGACAGCGATGATAATAACGACAATCATACTTACGCCGGCAACCGGCATTAAAATCATAACCCCTTTATAAAAAAAGGTTTGAAAAATATCTATAATTGGTGATGTATTCATTTATATGGCTCCTATCACATAGCATCAAACGCTTCAGGCGACCGTTTTAAACATAATGTCGACGATTTTTGTATATCCACCTAAATATACGAAAACGAGTATTTTAAATGGTAAACTTAAAATCATCGGCGGTACCATCATCATCCCGAGGTACATTAAAAGTGTACTAATAATCAAATCTATAAATACAAACGCTAAATAAATGAACATCCCTGTTAACAATCCTTTTTGAATTTGCGTTAACGTAAAGGATGGTACGAGCGTAAATAAGGATAGATCCTTTAAATCCTTCGGTAACTCTTCTCCGCGTACTTTCAGCATCATCTTTAAATCATGCTTATACGTATGCTTTGACATATATTCTTTCATAATCGGAGCTGTCGTCTCCGCAGCTTGACTTACTGTTATTTTCTCTTTCGTCATCGGATCCCACACATCGCTCTTCAGTTGCCCAAGTACAGGCTGCATCGTAAAGAGTGATAAAAATAAGGCAAGTCCAACGAGCACTTGGTTCGGTGGTAAATTCATTACCCCAAGCCCTTGACGTGTAATCCCAAGAACGATCATAAAATAAGTAAAATGTGTAAATAATAGAACGATAGAAGAAGATAATGATAAAAGGGTAACGAGCGCAAATAGCTGTACACTTGAATTACTCGTAAACTCTTTTCCATTTTCGAAATTAATAAAACCGTTTTGGGCTGCATACGCTGGATTTACAAAAATAATTGAAAAAACGATAGAAAATACGAAAATAACGGCTAATAATGATAACTGTTTCTTTATTCTCATGATGGATCCTCTACTTTTTTCGTTTCACTCTTCACCGCGTCTTCTAGCGCTTGTTGAAACTGATTTCCTGTTCCTGTTAATTGCACAGATTGAACACCGTTATTACTAATAACAGTGAACACTTGCTTGCCGTCTACTTCAAATAAAAAGGCACTTGTTTGATGATTTAAATACACGCCGTCCTTCACTTGAATATGGCCATTTTCACCTTGCTTAAAAAACTGCTGTTTGCGCGTCTTTTTCGTCATATAATATGCACCGTAACCGAGCGCACCAAACAGTAAAACGACTTGAAATAAGGTCGTCATATACGACATATGACTCCTCCTCTACTCTTTATCTTGCATTTGACTTTGCGCTTTCATAAGCGCAGCTTGCTTCTTGTCAGCTTCAATTTCAGAAATGATAATACCGAACTTCTCGTCCATTACAATCGCTTCCCCGATGCCGACTTTCATATTACTTAAATACACATCTACTTTATGTCCTAAGTTTTTCTCTACTTCCAGAACATCGCCCACTTTTAACTCTTTCACATCACCAAGCGTAATAGATGCCTTTCCAAGCTTTACACCAAGTTCAATCGAAATATCTGAAACAGTATCAATATGTGCTTTATTTGTTTCATTTCGCTTTCCTGTAAATTCTTCTAATCCCATTAATGACACAGGAGATACTTCATGCTTCATATGGATCCTCCTACTCTACAAAACTTTTAAATAAGAGCGCCTTACGCGTTCCATCTTTTCCAATAAAACAATTAAATTTATGTTTTCCATCTACAAAACCAAGTAATTCATCTGAAACTTTCGTATGAAGCGGAATAATATCGCCTTCTTCAATTTGTTCAATCTCACCCATTGTCATTTTCTGCTCACCAATTGCAACGTGAACAGGTTTGTACACTTGATTTACTTTCACTTCCACTTCAGACGTATACTTTTTACGCTTATCCGAAGAATGTTCGACAATATTTTCAGACGTTAACTTATCCATAATTTCTTCAACAGATAAAAATGGAATTCCGATGCGCACCGTCGTATTCCAAAAATCCGTTTTCATATTTACGTTCAGTAATGAAATAATATCACTCGCTGTCGTAATCTTAAGTGCATTCGGATCTGTCTCTGTCGTTACAAATGTCGGTTTAATTTCCACAACACTTTCAAATGATTGCTCTAAATTTTTACATAGAAGCGCAAAAATATTATCAAGTGTTAAAAACTCGAATGCCGTCAGTGGTCTACGCATCGTAAAGTTACGCTTACTATCTCCGCCGAGCCAGCACTCATGAATATAAATAACAAATGCTAAATCAATCTCAATAACAATTTCTCCAAGCTCTGGAAGTCCGAGATCAATGACGCAATATAAATAGTAATCTTTCGGCATTTTCTCCACATACTCACTCGTAAATGGAACTTGCTCAACTGTCGAAGGCTCTAAGTCGATTGGAATACGCATACGCGCTGACAACGTCTGTGACGTCTGTTTACCAAACGTAGAAGCAATCGCTTGCAAACTACGTAAATGCTCCACACCGAACTTCTCCGGTCTATTAAAATCATACTCTTGAAATTTATCTTGCTTCCCTGCTTCTTGTGCGAAAGCTGGCATTTCCTCGCCTTCATTTACCGCCTTCAGCAGGGCATCAATTTGCTCTTGGCTTAATTTATCGCCGCTCATGAAAATCCCCTTCCCTACCTTTTCAATTCAACGATTTCAACGTACATTTTTCCATTCTTCGTCAAAATCTTCCCGGTTCCAATCTCTTCATTCTCAAGCATAAGACGCACCGTATTTTTCGTTGAATTTTCAAGACGATACAATGTACCTTTCGTAATATGAAGCAAATCTTCAATTTTCTTTTTCGTATTTCCGATTTCAAAATAAATTGTTAACGGAATATCATCTTGTAATTTCAAACTAGCCAACTCCCATATCATGTTCACGAAAATTTCATGTTCTCTCTATGTAATGAAATCTCTTATTTTGAAACGTCGATATTTAATATTTTTTTAATATATCCTTGCGTTTCTTTAAATGGAGGTACGCCTCCGTACTTTCTCACATTACCAGGACCTGCATTATAAGAAGCAAGCGCTAATACTAAGTCACCGTTATTTCTCTTTAAATAACCACTTAACTCTTTCACGCCGCCTTCAATACTTTCGGCTGGTGAAAATGGATTTTTTATACCCATTTCTTTTACATTCGCTGGCATAAGCTGCATAAGCCCCATCGCCCCTGCATGCGACACCGTTTTCGGATTAAAATCAGACTCTACTTCAATCATTTTTTGAATTAACGTTTTCGGAATTCCGTATGTACGACTTAATCTATCTATAATATCCTCATACTTCCCCTCATTTGAAGAACGTATTTTTCGAATATTATACTTCTTCGTTAATCCCCACGTATCAACAGACTCATTTTTCGTTTCCGGGAAACGTCGTTCAAACTCTTTTTGCGCGACTTGCACTTCATCGACTTTCTTCGTTTCAGGCTTTTCTTCAGGCTTACTTACTTCCTCTACTTTACTAGAATCACCTTTATTAACGAGCGTTTCTATTTTCGTAGATTGTACCGGCTGACTCATATCCTCTACTTTTGCCGGCTGCGTCGTAGCCTTCGTTTCCTTCATAGGCTCGCTTTGCAACTTCTCTTGAAACCTACTACTAACGAACGCCTGCGGACTACTTAACTTTTGCTGAAACTGTCCTTTTTTATATGCAAGTACTTCTTTTACTATATTTCCAACTACCATAATATCACCTTTTCGGTAAACAAAGATAATCTAATATTAGAGTTTTTTCGTAAAGTTTGCAATAATCCTTTGCAATTATATTGTAATAAAAAAACGACTAAATTGTTAAACTGTTATTTTTTTATATTTATTAATTCAAATTTTCAGTTGACACTTGATATAGCAAGGCTTAAAATAAATTCGAAATCGATTTTTTCGCATATTACCGTTTTTCAATTTGCAGAAAAGTCAATATAAAAAAATGGGGGTTCTTTTACATGAGAATTAATACAAACATTAATAGCATGCGTACACAAGAGTACATGCGCCAAAACCAAGCTAAAATGAGTACTGCTATGGACCGTTTATCAAGCGGTAAACGTATCAACAACGCTTCTGACGATGCAGCAGGTCTTGCAATCGCAACTCGTATGCGTGCACGTGAAAGCGGTCTAAACGTCGCTTCTCGTAACACACAAGATGGTATGTCATTAATCCGTACAGCTGATTCAGCAATGAATTCAGTATCTAACATCTTACTTCGTATGCGTGACCTTGCAAACCAATCTGCAACTGGTACGAATACAAAAGGTAACCAAGCTTCATTACAAAAAGAATTTAGCGAATTAGCAAAACAAATCACGTATATTGCTGACAACACAAAATTCAATGACCAAAGCTTATTGAAAGGAACAGATAGCCTAGCTGAAACTTCTGATGGTGGTGGAACTCCTGATGCTAGTGGAACTCCTGATGCTAGTGGAACTCCTGATGCTAGTGGAACTCCTGATGCTAGTGGAACTCCTGATGCTAGTGGAACTCCTAGTAGCGCACCTGCAGCTGCAGACACTGCACTCTCTAATACAGGAACAAAAATTACAATTCAAACTCTTGATTCAAATGAATCTGAGCAACAAATTAACGTTAAAATCGGTAGTGTAACATTGGCATCTTTAGGATTAAGTAGTGTTAAAATTGGTGCAGATAGCGTATCAGAAGGTGAAGTGAACCAAGCTGGTGATGCTACTAACGCGCGTAATGCAATTGCTGCAATCGATAAAGCACTTACAAAAATTGCTGATAATCGTGCAACACTTGGTGCTACATTAAATCGTCTTGACTTTAACGTAACAAACCTTAAGAGCCAAGAAAACTCTATGGCAGCTTCTGCTTCTCAAATCGAAGACGCTGACATGGCGAAAGAAATGTCTGAAATGACTAAGTTCAAAATCTTGAACGAAGCTGGAATCAGCATGCTTTCTCAAGCAAACCAAACTCCACAAATGGTTTCTAAGTTATTACAATAATCCATTTGAGTTAGTTTTATGAATGAACCTCTCTGCTTGCGGAGAGGTTTATTTTTTGTAAAACCTTACTTTTTTTGATGGAAGAGAGCATCTGCGGTGCATAGAAGCGGTCAGTGCCCATCTTGATCCCCTCCCATGTTAAAACACAACTAGAAGATAAGCATAAGTCTCTTTTTCTTTTCATAGCTGTTTATTGGCTTTAAGCCCATATATAAATCTATAAGATAAGGAGTGTCTATTATGCGTATTGGTACAAATGTTTTGAGTTTGAATGCTAGGCAGTCGTTGTATGAGAATGAGAAGCGTATGAATGTGGCAATGGAGCATTTGACAACTGGTAAGAAGTTAAATAACGCTTCTGATAATCCCGCTAATATTACGATTGTGACTCGTATGCATGCGAGAGCGAGTGGTATGCGCGTGGCAATTCGAAATAATGAGGATGCGATATCGATGCTTCGTACTGCGGAAGCTGCACTTCAAACTGTGATGAATGTTTTACAGCGTATGCGTGATGTAGCTGTTCAATCTGCAAATGGTACAAATTCAAATAAAAACCGTGATTCATTAAATAAAGAGTTTCAATCTCTAGCAGAACAAATTAGCTATATTGATGAAACGACTGCGTTTAATGATTTATCCGTATTTGACGGTCAAAACCGGACTGTTACGTTAGATGATATTGGTCATACAGTAAATGTAACGAAACATATTCCCCCTTCCCCTACACAACATGACATCAACATTTCAACAGAAAAAGAAGCAAGAGCGGCGATTCGTAAAATTGAAGAAGCTTTACAAAGTGTATCACTTCACCGTGCTGATCTCGGGGCTATGATTAACCGACTGCAATTTAATATCGAAAATTTAAATAGCCAAAGTACAGCGTTAACAGATGCCGCTTCTCGAATTGAAGATGCGGATATGGCACAAGAGATGAGTGATTTTTTAAAGTTTAAATTGTTAACTGAAGTTGCACTTAGTATGGTTTCACAAGCAAATCAAATTCCGCAAATGGTATATAAATTACTGCAGTCATAATTGTCATTTCACTCTTTGAAACGATTCCATATAAAAACAAAAGGGAAATACATATAAACTATGTACTTCCCTTTTGTTTTTCACTCAATACTTCTATGGCGCTACGGTCATAACTTGTCCTCTACGGTCGATCCTTATTTTCATTTTTCCGTCTTGTGCGTTATATAAACCTAGCTTATTTAATTCTATTTTGCATTCTTGTACGAAGGTTGGTAATTTACGAATTTGATTGACATCCGAACTTTTAATAAAATTAATTAGATGTTGCGTCATGTCTTTCACATCTTGCACGAGTTCTTCTTTTTCTCGTTTTAACCTTTCATTTTCCAATTGTAGCGCTCGCAATTCACTTTCTAGACTACTTCTATTAGACTCTTCTTTAAAATGCCCTGCAGCCATGCTAGAAAGCTTATAAATACCTTCCATAAACTGATGCAGTTCATCTTCTTTTCTTTCACTATGTTGACTAATTGTTTCAAAGTTATCAACGATACCCGATATAACTGTTACGAGACTTTTTTCATTTTCTTTATTATGATCTTCGTCTCTTAATTCTTGCTTATTTTCTTTTTTCATTTCTACGATTGTTTCTTTTACAGGTGTATATTTTCGTTTTCGACCAGGTTTTTGCTTTTCAATATTTTCAAATCGTATTTCACGTTTTTTTAATTTGTAATACGTATTTTGTAATTGACTTTCTGTTTTCGGGAAAAGATTTAGTTCGTTTTTACTAACATATTTTGAAATATTAATAATGTTTAAACCGTGACGTTGGCAAAATTGATACACTTCATATAGCAACTCTAGTTCAGATTTCAGCCATGTAATCGCTGATTTTTCATATGCTCGCATCCCGCCATGTTTTTCTATATCTATTTGAAATAATACCATTCTATTATGTAAATCAACTAGTTCTTCATACTTTACTTGGAATTGTTTTTCTATTTTTTTTAATTCCGCTTCTAGTTGCATATCGTTCATTTTATTATTTGACATGTTTTGTAAGAGACTTAATACATTGATTGCTATGTGGTGATACATAATCTGTGTCACTCCCCCTCATCCTTTCACAATTCTCATCTGACTCCCATGTCTTTTCAGAAAATAGCAAATTTTACATATCCATATTATAACATTTCGAAATTATCCGTCAAATAATAAACATATAAAAATGTATAGAAAGTATAGAAATAGAAAAAAGGATTTCTTAATTAATATGCATAATTGCATATTAATTATATTTAATTCTATTATATGGTATTTAGAATGTAATTTCACCGAAAAAGTTTGTGTTATCACGAAAAATTACTAAAATAATCCAAAGATACGTTTTCTTATATTTTTAAATCAAAAATCTTCAAATGAAGATTTTTCATACATACAACCAGAAACACTCCAAAAAACGTTCCATCTTTCCACCTATACAGAGTATAAAACACTAAAAAGGAACTAACCAATACTACACATGGCTAGTTCCCTTCTCTCCACTAAAAGAATAGAGTTATAAATAACATCTACAAAACTTCAATTGAAATCTCACATCGTATGGGCCCCCACTAAGCACTGACCGCTATCACACATGGCTAGTTTCCTATTCCAAAAAAAAGTAGAAAATTATTCACCAGTTCTTCTAAAAAGTTCTCGGCGATCCACTTCTTCCATTCCCCTAAAACCTGCTCGACATCTCTGGTCTAAACTTGGCATGAGGCTCTATTAGGCACTGACCGCCACCACACATGGCTAAAGCTTCTATTCCAGCTAAAAAAGCTTTTAAAGCACTAACTTATCTACTAAACCGATTAACTCTTGAATATCTGGCTTACTTACTTGAGCATTTGCTCCGACAGCTTCACCTTTATGGAATAATTCATTTGTAATTAATGAAGAGAAAATAACGACTGGTAAACGATTCATTATTTCACTATCTTTAATTACTTTCGTTAAATGGTGTCCATCCATTTTCGGCATTTCAATATCCGTAATTAACATGTGAATATGTTCAAACATTTTTTCGCCTTGCTCTTTCGCTAGCTTTTCAATTTGCGCTAACGCTTCTGCACCATTGCTGAAGAAGTTCATTTTCGTATATCCAGCTGATGATAATGTTTCTTCTAATATTTGACGAAGCATTGCTGAATCTTCCGCAATATAAATAATTTTTTCAGCTCGATCTGTTTTTTGTTCTAATTTTGAAAGTGATTTATTATCATAACCAGTACCGCTAATTTCACATACAATTTTCTCGTAATCTAATAATAAAATGATTTTCCCATCTAGTTTTACAATACCAGATGTCGTTTCTTCTAGTCCCATAGATAATGAAGCTGGCTCATCAATTTGTTCCCACGAAATACGTTGAATACGATGCACTTCATCCACGCGGAAAATAACTTTCATTTGGTTTAATTCTGAAATGATAAATTTCGTTTGATCAAGTGGCTTTGTCGATTTTAAATTAAGAGCTGTCGCTAAGTTAATAACAGGTAAAATTTCACCGCGTACTTGAACAACACCTTCAACTGCATGATGAGATTCTGGCACAGTTGTGACAGGGAATGGATTAATGATTTCACGTACTTTCATTACGTTAATACTAAATAGGTTTTCACCAACAGTATATGTAACAATCTCTAATTCATTTGTTCCGCTTTCTAATAAAATACTTTGTGCTTGTGACATAAAGGTGTCGCTCCCCTTTCATTATTTCCGTATATCTAATTATTAAGCTTTATTAAAACGAAAAAGTCAACTACCTATATAAAAAATATAGATAGTCGAACGATTCATTTCTTTATTTAAAAAGCGATTAATCTTGTATAAACGAAGCAAGTGCCTCTAATAACACTTCTTGTGCCCCTACAATTTCTGTCGGCATCGCTTCCCATTTTTTCGAAAGCTCTGTTTCTACTCTTATTCTTAGCTCCGGATTCATTTGTTCTAGCACATAATCTTTCGTTGCTATATCAACATCAAGTAGTGCAAGAGCGTACAGTTCCGAATCATTTATTTTTGCAAATAATCTTTTTAATACTGCCGGTGCTATATGTTTTAATTTTTCAATATGAATCTCTTTATCCGAAAATAGTAACTCATATTGAATAAACGTAACATTTTCTTTAATCACTTTAAAATAGCAATTATTTTTTTTATCATTTACAAAATAACCGTTAGGATCAGCAATAATACTCTCTACTTTACGAATTAAATCCGGCAAACTACTCGCCGACATTACAGTCCGCTGCTCAACCTCACTCGGCGAAATGAATGTAACGCGATACTTATTCTGCGCCATCCTCCTCACCTCTCCTTTTATAAAAATCTATCATCCTAAGCGACCTAAAAGGTACTGGTCTGCCCTAAAACGATTAACCATCCCAGTAGCCTTTCATAGATCCACTTTTGCAACTACACTTCGCTTATATCTTCTTAAGCTAACCTAGTAACTCTACTTATCTCTGGCCTTAAACAACGGTCGAGCACCACATAAGCACTAACCGCCACCACACATCGCCAGGTCCTCTCTCAAAATCTAAAAAAGGGCTTTTAAAGGGCTTTTTACGATCTTTTCAGTAACTCGATGTTATTGAACCAAAACGCTATCTGCTGATCCGCAATATCCGGCAACGTAACAAAAAACTCGCGGCACTTCATCTCATCTTTAAACAGTTGATACTTCCAAACTCCATCGCTACCAACACTTACGAAATAAAATTCGTGAATCCGGCCAATGATTGCTTGTTTTTCACCAAATGAATAGGGAGGCACTTGCTTAATTTCAAATTGATCTGGTAAATATACATGCTCTTCTCGTTCCATTTTTAACACTTGCTCGGCAAGTTCACGTTTATTTTCGAAAAAAGGCAATTGTAAAATTCGCTCTTGTCTTGTCATACGAATAAAAAACCCTTTCTACTACATTACAATTTTTCTTGATTATATATTATCGAATTAAGTTTACAACTTCATTTAATACTTCATCTGAAATTTTAATTACTTTCGCATTCCCTTGGAAACCGCGTTGGTATAGCATTAAGTCAACGAATTCTACAGATAAATCTACGTTTGCACCTTCTTGTGCACCACCACGTACTTTTCCTGCACCATTTTGACCAGATACACCCATTGCTAAAATACCAGTTGTATTCGTCGCTGTATAGTTACCATTACCAGTTTTCATTAAGCCGCCTTCGTTCGGGAACATTGCAACAGCTAATTGACCCGCAGCTTTCATACTTCCATCCGAGTATTTTACCATCACATATCCACCGTCAGCAATAAAGCAATCTTTTACAGTCGCTGCTGCTCTACCATCTACATCTGTTACTGCTAATGTTTTCTCTGTCGGGTGGTTTGTTAATTTACTAAAATCTATTTTTACTGTTCCACCATTAAAGGGAATATTCGCTTCAGGGTTTACCGGATTCGGCTTCCCTACCGCATCGAATTTCACCTCACCACCTGCGCCATTAACCTCGTTAAACGCTGTTTCTTTTTTCGAGTCGTTACGCATATATACTTTATATTTATAATTATGTTCACCATCTTGTTTAAACTCCACGCGCATTGTCCATGTATTACCGGCATTATCGTATACAGGCAATTCTTGCGTAATCTGTTTTGCATCAGCTGGAATGTTCCCACCAACGACTCCTTTTGACGTACGAATACCACCGATTGCTGATCCCATTGGAACTTGCAATGGTCCCGGGATACCAGTTAAATCAACATTACCAGTTGATGGATCTGCTGGATAAGCGAATACATATTGCCCTTCTGTATTCGTAATATAGTAATCTGAAGATATTGTAAATGTCCCTTTACGTGTAAATTCCATATTTCCAGCTTTTGAATCACCTACGACGAAGAAACCATTACCTTCCATTGCCGCTTGTGTTTTACCACCAGTTAACGTAATTGTACCATCGGTATAATCCGTCACCGTCCCGCTCATTTTCACACCGTTACCAATACTTTTTGGGTTCGTCCCTGCGTATCTATCGTCGCCTTTCGCACCAATTGAATTGTTGTACAGTAAATCATCAAACATAGCTTTTTGTTTTTTATAACCAACTGTTTGTGCATTGGCGATATTATTTGAAGTTACACTCAATGCATTTTGTGTTGCATTCATTCCTGTAATACTTGTATATAACGCTTTAATCATAACGTATGGACACTCCTTATGAATTTGTAGTTTTTTCTTCTTCCGTTACTTTTTGATCATCTTTCTTCGCATCTTCTGGATTTGTTTCTCCAATTGGTTTATCAGACACTCTCTCAACGAAACGAAGAGAGACAACTTTATTATCAATAACGAGCTGTACCTCGTTATTTTCTGCGAGGCGAACTGTCTCTACTTGACCGGTCACTTTTTTACCATCACCGTCAACACCTCTTACGTACTTCCCTAAAAACTTCATTCCACCATCAAGCGCTGTCGAATACATTGTCGTTCTTAAAGAGTCAACTGCCTTTGTCATATTCTGCACTTGTTCCATAAGAGATAACTGCGCTGTTTGGTTCATCATTTGATTCATATCCATCGCATTAAATGGATCT
The DNA here is from genome assembly GCF_030757775.1 of Bacillus sp. MHSD_36. Classification (NCBI taxonomy): domain Bacteria; kingdom Bacillati; phylum Bacillota; class Bacilli; order Caryophanales; family Bacillaceae; genus Bacillus; species Bacillus sp. MHSD_36. The sequence continues at coordinate 488,546 of NZ_JAVBIS010000003.1, read as the reverse complement.
TGGTGCTGGAAACTCGATAAAAACAATTTCAGAAAATCATCTTTCCCCATTACACCAGGAGTCTTTTGCTCTCCTGCTGATACTCCATTCATTTGCCCTACTGCCGGTTGTGCACCGTTAACAGGTGCGTTCCTATTCTGCGCTCCTGCTTGCAACGGAATATGATTTGTACTCGTTGTATTTAATCCAACTGTTGGCACGCTTTATTCCTCCAATAATCCCGCAAATTCTTTTGATTCTTGTTTCTCACGTTTCGTACTTGCTAATTGCTGCTTTTGTCTTTGCTCTTGTTCTCGCTGTTCTTTACGATTTTCATCTTTATCTGAATAGCTAATTTGAATATTAATTTCTTTTTCTTTTAACTTCAGTCTCAATTCATCAAAAATGATTTCAACGCGCTTCTTCGCATCGTGTTTTTCCATTTCCACATGAACATCAATTTGATCTCCATGTTTTTTCATAAACACTGTTAATGTACCAAGTTTTTCTGGATTTAACTGAAATAAAACACGCTCTTGTTTCACTACAAACTTTTGTAGTGCCTCTACTTGTGCTTCCATTTTCTTTCCTAAGTCAGGCAATGAAACTTTCTCAGCGCCACTATTTGATTTCCCTATTTGATCGTTACTCGTTGCTTTATTTAATAACTCCGCACCTGTAGAACTCGAATCATTTAATAGATCACCTTCTGGCAGCCCTACCTTTACATCATCGCTCTCAGCTTTCGGAAGATCTACCTCTAAGTCTTTGAACTCTTCCTGTTTCTTTGCAATATTACAATCTTCTTTTTTTACAACGTTCAATATTTGCATCATTTGCTCTGGCATCTTCACTTTGTCTAATGTCATTTGCATTGTATCTTCTAAACATATAGCATTTTTGATATTCATATTAGAAAGGAGTTCTTGTAATTGTTGTAATTCATTAGCGGGTAATTCGTTAAGTTTTATATTTCCATATTCTTTATATAGCTCTTGTATTTTTTGTATGTATTGATATAACAATTCTGGCTGCACACGTAATTGCTCAATTGCAACCATTTGCTCAGATACAGCTAACAATAACTGTTCTGTCTCTTTTTTTTCTTCTTTCTTTACATTTGGCTCTTCTTTCGTTGCCGATTTTTTAGAAAGAATGTTTTCTTTTCTATCCTCTGGTGCATCTTTTTGCTTTGTTTTCTCCGTTTTCGGCTGCTTTTTGTTTTCCATTCTCATCGCACGATCGAATGAAGAATCTTCACTTTTAGATTGTACTTCTAGCCCTTTTTCTTTTTGCGGAGGTAAACTTTGTTGCACCGGTAATACAGACTGTATCACTACATTCACCTCATCCATTCATACACATTTTCAAATCAAGAAGCATTTTTTCTTCCTGCTTTTCTCGTACTTTCGCAAGCTTTCTACAATCTTCTTGATACATCTCATCAATGACACGTTCTTTTTCTTTTACTTGTTCTAAAAGGCTTTCATTTTTTTGAATAAAATCTTCTGTTTTTTTAATTTTCCGATTCCATTCTTCTATTCTTTCAGGTGAAAACGTATGTGAGGAAAGCATACCAGCCATAATACGTTGCCCAGTTTGTACGACTTTACTACGCGATTTCACAACATATAAATCATATTCTTTTTTTTGTTCTATTTTTCTTTTTTCAGCTGTTAATTCATACACTTCTTTCAAAATCTGTTCTTTTTCTTGATTTATTTGCAATTTGATCGTGTCGTACTGCTGCTTATCCACCTGTTTTCATAGCCCCTTCCTATTATAACGCTCTCTTTTTCTATTATATAGTTTTTTTCCAAAAAAATCTGTGAAATATTAAAAAACAAAAAAATAAGACCTGCTGAGCGCAAGGTCTTATACTATATGGTGCATCGCTTCAACAATATCGGTAAATTGGAAACTATCAGATCGACCTTGTTTTAAAAATGTATTTATACCTTCTACTTTATTTTTACATTTAAAAATATAAGCATTTTCTTCATTTTCTTGAATCGTTCCTAATTTGAAATACAATTCATTTTCTTTATAAATAGATAATATTTTCCTCATTTCATTTGCCAATTGCCAATGAGTTGGTGATACGATTTCTTCCATAATCCTACTTACTGAATCTAGTACTGAAATAGCAGGGTAATGGCTGAGCGTTGCAAGTTCACGTTTTAATACAATATGTCCATCTAAAATACCGCGTGCTAAATCTGGTACAGGGCCGTTTAAATCGTCTCCATCAACGAGTACAGTATAAATACCTGTTATAGATCCCTTCTTTGTTTTCCCAGAGCGCTCTAACAGCTTCTTCATATAACTTTCCATTAAAAGTGTTTTACCACCAATCGGTAACTCTTTAACAGCAATATCAACACTTCTACGCGCGTCAGCAAAACGAGTAACAGAGTCCATCATAAGTAGTACGTTATTGCCTTGGTCTCGGAAGTATTCAGCAATAGATGTTGCAAGCTTAGCTGCGCGAAGTTGCATAAGGTGGCTTTCATCTGATGTCGCCACGACAACGATGCTTTTCTTCATACCTTCCTCGCCTAATTCTTTTCGAATAAAGTCTTTTACTTCTCGGCCACGTTCTCCTACCAAACTAATAACGTTTATATCCGCTTTTGCGTTTTTCGCAATCATTCCGAGTAAAGTAGATTTCCCAACACCTGATCCAGCGAAAATACCAATCTTTTGACCAATTCCAATTGTTAGCATAGAGTCAATAGATTTAATTCCCGTTTCAAATACATCAGTAATCTCTTCACGCTCGAATGCATGAATAGGCGGAGCATCCAACTTTATTTTTTGCAGCGGAATATTTTCAGCTTTTTCATTTAACACTTCACCATTTGCACTTAACACTTTTCCGAGTAAATGATTGCCACGAGGGATAACAACATCTTCTGCAATTAATGTCACTGCATCTCCGTAACATACTTTTTCTGTCTGTTCGAACGGGAGTAACATATTGTTTTCTTTTTCAATTGCAATTACTTCACATAAGACATTATGCTCTCCAACGAGACAAACATCACCGATTTTCGCCTTTGGTCCTTTCGCTACAAAAAACTGCTCTTGCACACTATGAACTTTACCGACTTTCGTATAAAACGGTGTTTCAATAAATGTATTCCACTTTTGGTTTTCATTCATTAACAGTCGATTCATACATTTTGCTCCTCAAATAACTTCTCTTCTTCCCATTTCTGACGAAGTTTCGCGAATATAGGTGCAAATTTAAATTCAAAGAACTCTTTCTCTTCTTCTAGAACAAATTCACCGAACTGTAAGGAAAAATCATATTTCCACTCTACTAATTGTAGTAACCAATACTCTTTCGTATTTTCCTTCTCTTCTTGAATACGTTCAAACGTTTCTGGATGTACGGTAATAACTAGTTTTTCAAACGAAGTAGGCAATGTTTGCACGATGCCGGTTAATATAGGTAACACATCAAGTAATCTAGCATCTACTGCTTGATTCACAATTTTTTCTGCTAGTTGAAAAGATTGATCCCATAATAATTCTGTCCATTCGTATGCTGTTTCTTGTTGCTCTTTTTGAAACTGCATATGTGCCGATTCTATCTCTTTCATCTGCTGCTGAACATGCATTTGAAATTGTTCTTGATCATGTAATAACTGCTGACGCTCTCGTTCTAACATTTGCTTTTCTTGTCTTAGTTGATTTAGTTCAACGTGTAACGATTGTTGCTGCGCAAGAAGTTCTTCTTGATCTACTTGTATTTCTTCTACGTGAGCTTGTATCGGTTTTGGAAATTGTAATTCATACGTTTCTTCAGAAAAAGAAACAGAATTCTTCGGAATTCTGTTCTTAAATAAGGACATCATCTTCACCTCTTTGAACGATAATTCTTCCTTCTTTCTCTAGCTTTTTCACCGCACCTGTAATTGTTTGCTGTGCTTTCTCAGCATCTGTCATCTTAAGTGGCCCTAAGCCATCTAATTCTTCCAGAATCATCTCTTTACGGTTTGAAGACATACATGTAAATAATTTTTCTTTAATTTCTTCTTTTGCAATTTTAAGCGCTTTTGCAATGACACCGTTATCTGTAATTTCCTCTAACACACGGCGAAGCGCAAGATCTTCAAGACCGAGTAAGTCTTCAAAGACAAACATATTTTCTTTAATTCTCTCAGATAACTCATAATCAACTTCATCCAGCTTTTGAAAGACTGTTTTTTCAACGCCTCGTGAAACGTTATTTAAAATGTTCACGATTGTTTTTAAGCCGTCTGTTTTATTGATTGCACTAAATGCCATATTATTTAATTTCGCTTTTAATAGCTCACCGATTTGATTAATGAGTTCACCGTCAACTTGTTCTAGCTTCGCAATACCCATTACCGTTTCTACTCGCTTATGGTCTGGCAATCTCTCAATTAGTTGAGAAGCAAGCTGCGGTTTAATGTAAGAAGCGATAATTGCAATTGTTTGTGGTGATTCATCATTAAGCACTGTAAGAAGTGGCTCTAAATCTGTAAGTGAATTTAAGAATTCAAATGGATTATCTTTGTTATACCAAAGGTCTTCCAATAATTTTTCCAGTTCGTCTTCTGGCATATTTTTAAATATGCGACGAATGTACTCTTTATCTGGAGTGACTAAGTTCAATTCTTTTACATTTAGTTCATATAAGAATTCCCCTAGTACATTCTCTAACGTTTCTGGTTTATATACACGAAACTTCGCGATTTCGCGAAGTAATACTTCTTTTTCCTCAGCTGTCATATATTCAATGACTTTTGCTGCCACCTCTTCATCTAATGTACGAATAAGGATGGCAGCTTTTTCTTTGGAGGAGATTTCATCTAACATCGTTGTTCCTCCCTTACTGTCCGTTTAACCATTTTTTAATTACCTTTGCAGTACCTTCTACATGTTCTTTCGTAGCATCCTGCACTTGTTCATCTAACGTCGGTTCTTTCGGTTCTTCTGGTTCAGGTTTTGGCTCTGGTACTATTTTCTCTTCCGGAATTTCCATAATACTTTCACTACTTGCAGCAACTTCATCTTCTGCTAAGTATTCTTCATATTCCTCTTCTTCTTTCTTTCTCTTACGGCGAGCTAAGAAGAACCATATTAGACCAATGATCGCTAACAAGCCACCTGTAATACCACCAATTAACCACCAGTTCATACCACTTTCTTCTCGTTCTTTCGGCTTCTCTTCTTTCGGCTGATCAAACTGAACAGTTACAACATTCACTTGACCATTTGTAAAGTTGCCATTTGGATCAGCTTGCAGTCCAGCTGCTGTACCGATTGCTTCTTTGAAAGTTGTCATATCAATTCTTCGTTTTACTAACGTATCGTTATCTACCCATACAACAACATTTGTTTTCGTTAACTCTGGATGTTTCTTAATCGTCTCAACTGTTTTATCTATTTCATAGTTTTCGATTTTGTTACCATTTTTATTATCGTAGACGATTTTTCCATTTTGATTATTGTTCGTACCGTAGTTTGGCACTTCACCGTTCGCTGTAATACCAGCACCTTGCTTCGTATCTGCACCTTCTTGCGCAGTAGAGCTTTCCTCTTGCTCTTGTTTACTACGAAGTACACCTTTATCACCATACTTTTCTGACTGACGTGTAACTTCATCGTAGTTTACAGATACTTTCGTATTTACTTTATATTCATTCGGCTTAAACATCGTCATTAACGTTGCATCGATATCTTGCTTTAATTTACCTTCAATTTGGTGTTGCATCTCTACTTCTTTATCATAAGAAGAGGAACTATTAGAATGTGCTTCATCTGCTCCTTTTGAGATAACACCTTTTTTGCTATCTATAACACTCACTTCTTCGGCTTTTACACCAGGAACTGCTGCACTAATCATTTGCTGTACACCCGCAACTTGATCAGCCGTTAATAGTTGACCACGTTTCACACCAACTGTAATTGCTGCTGTTCCCTTTGCTTTCTCTTCATCAAAAATTGTCTCTTTTTCAGGTAATGTAATTTGAACATTTGCCGTTTCTATCGCCGCAAAGTTCCTTACAATATCTTGCTCTAATTGCTTTTTCGTACCGACAATTTGCTTCATTTTTTTATCTTGCTCACTTGAACCGAGCGAGCTTTCTAATAAAATTTCCTCACCGCTTTTTGAATTAAACGGTAAACCCATTCCATTCATTTCTTTTCGAACCCATGGAGCATCATTCTTCTGCACACGAATCGAACCATCGGTTGCTAATTGGTAATCGACACCTAGCTTCGATAATTCTGCTGTAATCTCTTGCTTGTCTGCATCATTTAAATTTTGATATACAACAACATATTTATCTGGCAAGGTGAAGTATAAAAGTGCTCCTGTTACAATTGCTAAAAGCGCAGCACCAATGACTAACTTATGCCACGTTTTTAACGATTGGAAAACATTTTTTAACTTTTCCATTTAAACACACCCGTCCATTTTCCTAAATTTGCATATTAATTAATGACTTATAGTTTTCAATAAGGTTATCACGTACAAGAGCAGCCGTTTTCATTTGAGACTCAGCTTTCTTTTGCTGAATTAAAACGTCATGTGTTTCTCCTACCCCTTTTGTTAGTAAATCATATACTGCTGTTTGCGCATTGTTTTGTGTTTGATTCATATCTTCCAATAAATCAATAAACTTCTTCCCCTCGACTACAGGTTTTTCTGAAGTTTTCGGTGCACCAATTGACTGAATCGTGCCAAATGGCTGTGTATGTAACATTGGTTGGATTTTCATCTTCCCATATTCCCCCTTTATCCTCGGCCAATTTCTAAATCTTTATCAAGCATTTTTTTATTCGCATTTAATACACTTGTATTTGCTTCGTACATTTTTTGAGCGACCATTACATTCGTCATTTCAGCAGTCACATCCACATTCGGATAACGTACATATCCTTCTTCATTTGCATGCGGATGCGTCGGATCATACACTAAGTTCTCAGTTTTGTCTGCTTCAATACTTTTTATTTTCACTCCGTTAGTCGGTGCACTGTCTAACATATTGGCAAAACTATTATTTGATTCAAGTACTACACTACGGCGCTCATATAAATTTGCCCCCGGAGCTGCCGTTGTATTTGCATTTACAATATTATTTGAAGTAACTTCCATCCATTTTCTCGCTGTCGTTAATCCTGATCCACTTGCATTAATTGCCTGAAACATCGTTGTCTCTCCTTCTACTATTAACGTCCGCGTGCTGCTTGGTTAATCGCATATTGTGTATTAATTGCGTTAATTGAAATACCATATAATTGATTCGCTTTCATTAAATCTAGCATTTCTGTCGTTACATCCACACTATTTCCATCTTTATTCGTTTGCATTGATTTCGTGTGAATCTTTGCATAAGTATTTTTCGTATTTACTGTCGGTAAGTGCATTTCATTTGTTTGATATAAATCTGGATTACTTTTTAAATCCGCCGCATTGCTCTTATATAATGCACTACTTTTATTCATTTGTTCAGCAAATGTCACATCTTGTGCTTTATAGCCAGGTGTATTCGCATTTGCAATATTACTAGAAACAGTATTTCGTTTCGTCACTAAATAATTCATATAATGGCTTACATCACTCACTAAATCTGGCATACTCCACACCCTTCCTTTTTAACTTACCATTTTGAACATCATAATCCACTGATGGAAGTTTCACTTCATTATTTAATTTCTTATATGTATTTATTAAAATATTAACTATTATGTACCCTTACATATTTTATTCCATTTTTACATTGTTGTCTTTAGAAAAATACAAAAATATAAAAAGAATATAAAAAAACTGTACACGTGTAGTAATCTATATAACATTTCAATCTATTTACGACTAGCCGAATCTTATTTTTTTATTATTTAGATTACTCCTGTTTTTTACAGTCATAAAATGAAACCTCAACCAGCGGAACTCTTTATTTACACGTGGGAATGGATCCCCTTTAAAAAAGGAGATCCGTTTCCACACTTTATTATTAATATTTACCGTAAAATGAATTTGCCTTCATTCGCCCATCATTTGTCATAATCATTTCTTCCAAAATCTTTTGCTTATCTCGAATATGCTGCGCTGCCTTAATAATAAATGGGCTTACTTCTGCCGCAACTTGCGCGCGCATTTCCTCATCCAATGTCATCATCCAGCGATTTAACATTGCGCTCTTCTCAGCAAATTCTCCATCTGACACTTGCAATTCACCGATTTCATTAAAACAGCCGACAAATGCTCGATAAATATCATTGTTCATTTTCAAGTGCTCCGCGGTAACCGTCAATTAAATCTTGTAACACTTTCACAATCGCATCAATATCTTTCGCTTCACGTGTTACTTTCATTGTTTGAATTTGAACGCTAATCCAATCATATAAACCATAAAGACTATCATATAAATCTTTCGTAATCTCAGGGTTTAATTGAAGCTTCAATTCTTCAAAAATACGTTCTAACTTTTCAAGAAGTGCATCACCTTCTTGTAGTTTGAAAGTATGTAATAACTCTTCTAAATTACGAAACTCTACAATGCATCTTTCATAAATAAAAATTGTATTTTTAATCGGATTACTCGTCATAATATCATTTTGCATATAACGTTGCCATGCTTGCATACGATCACTTCCTCAACTTTCATTAATCATCACTTTTTTGTTTTGTCATTGCTTTAATTGTTTTTAGTTGGCTATCTAGCGCCGCTAATGTACTTTCTAGCTTTTGATATTTCTTCACGATTTCATCTTGTTTTTGCAAGTTTTGTGCTTCAATATCTTTAATCTTTTTATCTAAATCACTTACACGTGAATCGATGTTCTTCACGCGTTCTCCAACTACACCTTTATCACCAAATAATTTATCAAGTGGTTCTTCCATCATTTTTCCTAAGCCGTTAGAACTAAAGAAAAATTGCTTCGCTGCATCCGGCTTCTCTTTTAACGCTTTCGTTAATGCTTCATCATTAACTTCCATCGTTCCATCTTGCTTTAATTGAATACCAAATGAGAATAAATAATTACCATCTTGAGAAAATGTAACGACATTATTCATCGCTTGGCGTACACTTTGCATAATAGCTTGACCTTGGAAAGCCCCACCTTTACCAGCAAAGATATCTACTGTAGAAACAGCTTTATTATAATCTGCAACCATCTTTTTAATAACATTTGCTGCATCCGTTACGTTTGAATCACTTACTGTAAACTTCAGTTCTATCCCTTTTGCTTTCGCCTCTGTTGTCTTTGGATCAACCTCTGTACTTTCTCCGTCCGGATTTTCCACTGGCCTTTCTTCTACTTTTTGCTCAGTTACTTTTAATAATTCAATTTTCACACCTGGAAGGGCTTCAATTGTATTGGTAGAGCTGCTACCTGTAATCCCGTTAATCGTATATTCAGCATTTTGCGCTTTATTTATTATATTGCGTGCTGTACCATCCTCATTAGCTAACCCTATATCTTTAAACAATGTAGATGTATTGTCCTTAAAATTAATTACTCCATCTTCTCCCTCTTTTTTTGAGGTCATGAAAATTTTATTTCCAAGTGTATAAGCTGATACGCCGTAATCTCCATCATTAATTTTATTAATTAAATCTTTATATGTCATATCAGATGTTATTTTTAGTTCTTTACCACCTAGTTTTAACGTCTCATCTCTATTCAACTTTGCATCTATATCGTCAATTTTATTAGAAGCTATTTGATGTCGCTGTGCAAGCTGTGTAATCGTCATATTAAAAGTTCCTGCAATAGCCCCACCATCAGCTTTGACATTAATATAACCGTCTTGTGATGTTGTTACCTTTTTCTCATTTCCTTTAAAAGCCGCTAAATTTTTAAATGTTTGCGTGAAAGAACTGAATTCTGATTTCAAACTTGTATATAAAAGTTTATCTTGTGAAAGGCTATTCTTTTCATTTGTATAAGGTGTTTTTCTCATATCTAACGCATTCATTTCTAATTCAACGAAGTTAGAAGTATCGATCATATTATTTCCAAGGTTCCAAATCTGTTGTCTACCGCCAATACCTGTTATCGTTCCTGCCATATTTCTCACTCCTTATTCTTTACATGTAGTCTAAAATACTCGTTTTACTCATCGTGCTAACGGCTTTAAGTGTCGCTTCATACGTCGCATTAATATACGCCAAGTCAGAAATTGCTACTGCTAAATCAACATCTTCAATTTCTTTGCGGTTTTCTTGAAGTGCTAGATTTTGCTCACTTAAAATGGTCTTAAACGTATCTACAGTGTTCATCGTTGCTCCCACTTCTGTTGTACGATTAATAACACTATCCAAGTTTTTCTTATTTTCCGTTAAAATCGGTTGCAATGCCTTTTGATCACCACTTTGCATCGCATCTTTCATCTTGACTAACGTTTGAATAACAGGGGTTAATAAGTTCTCGCCATTACGAAAAGCTTTAATTTCATAACCATCATTTAGCTTCCACATTACATCTTTTTCGCCACCTTGGTATGTTCCATCATCTGCAAATGGAGGTTTCTCTGCACTATCTCCACCAAAAAGATAACGACCTTGCTCTTTCGTATTCGCTAAATATACAACTTGTTTTAAAATTTGATCGATTTCGGCACCGATTGCCTTTAATTCTTTTTCACCATTTGGTCCATTTAATGCTTGTATTGTTAATTGATCCGCTCTCGTTAAAGACTTCACAATACCTGACAATGTATTTTCTGTCTGACTTAGCACATTTTTAGAATCCGCTATGTCTTTTTGCATTTGTTCAATATTCGCCAACGAGTGTTGAATCGCGAATGATTTACTTGCTGCAAGTGGGTCTTCACTCATAAGAAGATTTTTCTTCCCTGAAGTTACTTGATTTCGATGATATTGTTGTTGCACATTTAAATCCATTAACTGATTCTTTGCCCAGTTTGCATTTTGAAATGTAGATACTCTCATTTCTATCTCCTCCTTATTTATTTTCAATCAATTACTATTTATCGGATAATCGAAAACAGACTATCAAATACTTCATTCATTGTAGTAATAGCTTTAGAGTTTGCTACGAAGTATTTTTGGAAGGCCATTAAATTAACCATTTCCTCTTCCATATTCACGCCTTCAATACTCATCTTTTCTTGCTGAATACCTTCTAATAAATCTCCATGAATTTTTTGATAACCATTCACTTCACTTTTATCAGATGCTACTTTAACTATAAATTGGTCCAATGCTTTTTTGTATGAAAGACCATCTTTATAATCGTCATCTGTAATTCCTGCCAGTTTATTTGCAGTTTCAGCAGATATTTTCATTTTCGAAAAATCATTCACGAATTCCGGATTTAATTTCAACTCTTTTGCATAATCTCCAACGAAGAAATCTTTTCCCATCACTGTATTTACTTGATTTTTCACTGAACTCATTAAGTCTTCAAGATTTTTCTTATAACTAGCAATCTGTCCTTTCATATCGATTGCTGATTTTATTGCACCACTAGTTAAAGGAATTTCCGAACCGTAAATTTCAACAGACATTGGTTCTTTCGTTTTATTTAATTGGAGTGGATATGTATCTTGTCCATTTACTGTTAAAACGCCATTCATTCTAACACTTGCGATATTAGGATTCATAGATTCATAAGATACTTCTATATTAGCGTACTTTGACATTTCGGTAACGATACGGTCACGTTCGTCTAAAAGTTGATTCGGTACTTGTGTACCAGCTTGTCCAATTTTTTTATTTGCTTCTGCTAAACTGTCAGCAAGACGATTAAATTCATTGACATGCGCTTCAATATCTTCTGTCGTCTGTGCTTCTACTGAATCTAAATTTTTCGCAAGTTTATTTACCTGACTTGTAAACTTCCCAGTTTCAGAAATTAGCGTATCATAATAGTTTGATTGATCTGGATTTTTCGCCACTTCTCGAAAAGCATTAAAGAATCCATCCATTAAACTAGATAGTGAGTTTTTGCCTGTCGTTCCTACCATAGACTCTACTCGTGATAAAACCGAATTCTTATAATTATAGTAAGCAACCTGAGATAATTGGTCGTTAAACTGTCTCGTCTTCACTTCATCTGTAATGCGATCCACACCTAACGTTTGTACACCATAACCAATTCGCTGCCCTGGCGTATGCCCATTACTTGCTCCAGCAGATCCGAAATTCACTGCTTGCCGTACATAGCCCGGTGTATGAATGTTTGATAAGTTTTGTTTCGTCGTTTGTAATCCCATTTGTGCCGCTAACATACCCGATAACGGGGTATTATAATCAGATAATCTCATAATATTTCACTTCCCCTTTACAATAGTTCGTTCATAAAGATTTGCGAATTATTGTTTCGTTCTAAATTATATTCAGAAACGGAATCCACAATACTTTCTGTAGTTTTTAATAGTACGTTTAAGTAATATTGATTTTTTAAAAGAGTCATTTTTACATTCTCTTCTAATTCTGTTAAGTTTTTTTGTAATGTTTCCATTTTTTCAATTTCTTCTTGAGAGAAATACGAAAATAACGCACTTACGCGAAATGATTCCACTCCCTGTTCTTTACAAAACTGAACAACCATTTCTTCAAATGAGCTTGATAATTGCTTTAAACCATCAATGTACTGCAATTGCTCAACTTGTAACTTTTGAACTGCATTTACATTTTTATTTTTTAAATTCTCATATATTTGTTCACCGAGCGTTTGAATGTTTTCATATGCTTTTTGAATAATAACGAGCTTTTCATATAATTGTATGTACATATAGCTTCCTTCCCTTTTACAAGACTAAATTTACAATTAAACCGTGGATCTCTCCAATTTGATTTAACATTTCTAAATGTCCCGTTTTTGTATTAATTAAATTCATAACATCTTCTAACTCATTCAATCCCATTTCTGCTTGCTTCACAATCGTCATTTTTTGTGAATATCCATAACGTGGATGGCGAGACATGACATCTTTATATTGCAATACATTATCAACATAAAAATTCAAAAATGATTTTACCGTATTTTTGTATTCCATTACGTTATCGAGTGTTAATTCCATTTCAATTTTTTCTTTAATTTCTCCAATATTATCAACAAACGCTTCCATTTGTTCTAACAATTTATCTTTTTTCGGATCTGCATGCAAATTATCCGAAAATGCAAGTCCTGTCCTGACGTTTGCTTCTTTCGGCATTTGAGTAGCAGGCGGTATATGCGATAAAATTGGATTATGCGAGATAGAACGTAGCATATATATCACCTATTTATTTTTTTATTTCTTCCTAAAGTTAATCGTAAAATCTAGTTATTTATAATTATACTCTGAACACTAATATTTTGCAGTTATTTTTTATAGAAGATATGTTACAATTTAGCATGAGGTGGCACAATTCTATGAATATTTTCCTTTGTGGTTCAAATCAATTAACAGCATTAGATCAAGAAGAAATTAAAAAATTTCTAACTGACTATGCTCACAAACATAAAATTTACATATTATGTTATAAATCTATTGAAAATGAGGTACTTCGTTTTTTCGTCGAAAACGAACGACTCGCTCAAAATTTATGCTTTTACACGCTACAACCATTACAAGCAGTAACAGATGAATTTCAGGAAATCGTTGATTATTTAAAAACACACGGAGCCGAGTATGTTGCTTTTGATCATCCTTCCGACTCTATTTACCGATCAGATTATATGTTTTTTGTAAAACAAATTATTGAAGATACCGATTTAGTTCTCTGTTTTTATAACGGAGACAAACATACATCTGTCATTCCCGTTGATATTGCAAAAGAAGCCGGGATTGATGCTGTCATTTATGACCTACCAGGCTTACATGAAAAGCAAATGAAAAAAAGCTTTGAACAAAAAATTCGTATGATGTAAAGGGGGCAGCACAATATCATTATTGTGCCCATTGTAAATATGATAATTGAACAAGATTATGATCACTTTGTCGCGAGTTTTAAACAACAATTCAATATGGACATCGCTGCGTATAAACAAGATAGAATGCGACGTAGAATCGATGCTTTTATTTCAAGAAAAGGTTTTGAAAACTACACTACTTTTTTAAATACTTTACGTGTCGATCAAAACTTATTTTTAAGTTTTATTGACTATATTACAATTAACGTTTCAGAGTTTTTTAGAAATAAAGAACGTTGGCAAACGCTAGAAACGAAAGCATTACCAAAATTACTAGCACAAAATAACGGAAACTTAAAAGTATGGAGTGCCGCTTGCGCTGCAGGTGAAGAACCATATACACTCTCTTTAATTTTATCAAAACATTTATCTCCATTTCGCTATGAAATATTAGCAACGGATCTTGATTTTCATATTTTAGAGACTGCAAAACGCGGCCAATATACGGAGCGATCTCTAAAAGAATTACCGAGCGATTTGAAAGAGCGTCATTTCACAAAAGAGGATGATATGTACTCACTGCATCAAAACATTAAGCAAAACGTCACGTTCAAACAACATGACCTGTTAATGCAGTCGTTTGATACAAATTACGATCTAATTATTTGCCGTAATGTAATGATCTACTTCACAGAAGAAGCAAGAGTTAAACTATATGAAAAGTTTAGCCGCTCTTTACGAAAAGGCGGTGTACTATTTGTTGGTAGCACAGAACAAATCTTAACACCTGAACGTTTCAATCTTCAGCGCTTTGATACATTCTTTTACGAAAAAATATAAAAGAGGTCGTCACAATGTAATGTGACGACCTTTTTTATATAACTCGAATTAAAATAATACAAACAATCCATATAAAGAGAAAAAGAAACGTCATTGACCATTTATGTTCTTGCATCGTTTGTTTCAACGCCTGCGATAATTGCGTCATATTCATTTCTGCAAGTGCTCTCCATACACTTGCATCCCGCTCTTTAACCGTGCGATCTGTAACGCTAATTAAAATGGTTTCGTTAGACAATTTCGTTATATACGCAGTAATAACTGTTACCATTAAATTTATATTTCCTTCTGAAGAATCACTTTCCACTCTAGAGATAAGTGCACTTACATCTAATAACGGAATATGTACCTTTCTACCAAATGATAGTTGTACTTCAGCAAAATCATACGTTCCATCTAACAAAGGAAGCTCTTTTATATGTGCCTGTTTCACAAGCCCTTGCAAGCTTCTCATTACTTGTTCAAATATTTTTTCTGTTTGCTTTCCTTCTCCAGATAACGTATGTAACTTTTTAAAGAGTTGTAATACTGTATCCATCTCTTTAGAAAGCATTTCCTTCATAATCTTTCCATCACCTAAACTCGCAAGTAAAATCCCTATTTCATTATTTTTCGAAATAATCTTAGACTGTCCAGTAAACACTAGATTACTATACTTTCGTTCTTTCTGGATTTCATGTTCTGAAATTGCTGCAGGCTGTTTTAATGGTTGTAGCGTCTTATTTTCAATTGTCGTACGTTTAATCTCCATCTAAGCGCCTCCACTACTATGAAATTATTAGCCCCATTCTTTATTACTTTTTAAAACTAAAAACAATACGAATAAACCTGACATGATAGCAAATACATTAGAAGCTTGTATTCCATGGTCACTTTTAACTTCTTTCTTATCTTCTGGCTCTTCTGTTTTTTCTTTCTTTTTCGAAATGACTTGATTGTTATTATCTTTACCTTTTTGAGCCTTCGTATTATTTACTTCCTTGTTGTCTGTGAGAGGCTCTTTTATAACATAAGTAATTTTTTCGTTCTCTTTCAATGGTTCTTTTATAAGATCGTTTACTTTCTCTTCTTTTTTCGGCATTTGAACAACTGGCGGTTTTTCTTCTGAAAGCGGGATTTCTACTTTCGAGTCTTCCTGCTTCGCAATTTCTTTCTTATCTTCTAATTTGTCTTCATTCTCTCGTTCTTCTACCTTTTTATCCTCTTCTGTTTTTTGCTCCAAAACAGAAACGATATACTCACTTTCCTCAGCCAGTTTATTGGCGGCCGCATCCACTATCTCTACAAGTATTTCGTATGTCCCAATTGGCAACGCATCCGTTATTTCAAATACTTTTTGCCAATCCATATCTCGCTTATTGTAATCTAATAAAAAGGTAATCTCTTTATTTTCTTTTCCTTTTAATGTAACACGAACTTCTTTCACAACCGATTCTTTGTCTGCCGCCTTCACTCGCACACGTATAGAATCGCCTTGTTTCCGTTCAATTAACTTCTCTTTCGCTTCATCAATAGTAACTTTATGTAACTTCGGCAATTCTTTATCTATAGTCGGTGTTTCATTATTTATATGAATAAGTGGGACTTTCACTTCATTTTCTACGAGCTCTTCTTTCTCATTTTCTTTGTAACTTTGAACGAGCTGAAGGTTCCAATCACCTTGTAAATCAAAAGTCCCGACCTTGTAGTTAGCAATCCATCGCTTCGTTTCTTCTTCATAGTCAAAAGATATTATTCTTTCTTGCTCATACAAATCGCTGTTTTTTGGTAACTGCAACATACCTTTTATACTTTGAATATTTTTCTCTTTTGGCTCTACAATAATCCGCACTTCTTCGCCAACCTGTAATTCTGACTTATTTATTGTAATAATCCCTTGATCGGTCTCTATCTTTTTTTCGGTTTTTTGTTCACTTTTTACTTCTTGTTGTTTCTCGTTACCTTGCTTCATTTCCACTTGTTCTGGCTGTTCTTGAGCTTCTTTCATTTCTTCTTGCCCATTCACTTCATTTATATTTTGACCTGGCTCAATTTGCTCTTCCGCCTGACTTTGCAACGGGAAGAGCAAGCACACATATATGCATAGCCAGCAAATTAGAAAAAACTTCATGCTTTTCATCTACTATTTCAACGCCTTATAGTGATTTCGTCACTTTTACTCCGAAAAATCCATCTACATTTACAAGTTCACCATACGCCACCAATACATCATTTACATAAATTCGAATTGGTTCATCAATATCTTCATCTAATACAACGGCTTCATTTTCTTGTAAACTTAATATATCTTGAATCGTTTTCACTGTACTTCCAAATACAAATTTCACATTCATTTCTACATTTTTTAGGATGGATGTATCCATGTATACTGGCTCAATTTGTTTTACTTCTTTAAATTCAATAGGTTGTACAACCGGTTCTACAACCTCTTCTTCCATTTCTTCCTCAGCAATCTCTTCTTCCGCTTCCACCATTGGATACAGCAGTCGTCTTACCATTTCTTTCGCTTCAGAAATCGGTAAAATTTGATACATTTTTGATTGAAGTAGGTCGCCGATTTCAAGGTTGAACGTAATTTGAACAAGCTCGTCCACTTCCATCGCTTCTCCCAAATATTCCATCTCTTCTTTTAATGTAACAAATTTAACGTCTGGCGGCGTCATGTCCATCTTCTCTTTAAACATTTCTGACATCGCTGTTGCAGCATGCCCCATCATTTGGTTCATGATTTCTTTAATACCGCTCAGCTCTAATTCACTAAGCTCTTTCTCCGGATCAATCTCTCCCGTTCCCATCATCATTAAATCTACCATTGTTAAAGCGACATCTTTCGTAAATACGAATACATTCTCATTCTTTAATCCTTCAACAAAATCAACATTTAAAATAACAAACGGGACTGGTACTCCATCATAATGACGAACATTGATTGCTTCTACATTTGGTGTACTAATTGTAACTGGCTGATTTAAAAGCGTTGACAATACTGTTGAAGCGGAACCAATTGAAATATTTGCAATTTCACCAAGGACATCTTTCTCTTCTTGTGTTAAATGCTCTTTTTCAACTTGTTCTTCTACAATCTCAGTTTCCACTATATCTGTTGGTTCATCTTGCTCTTCTACTTCACCAGATAATTGCATTAATTTATTTATCATTTGTTTCGCATGTTCAACTGAAACAATTTGTACCAGTTTAGAGTTTACAAGATTATCTATTTTAAGGTCAAACGACACTTTAACAATCGTATGATTCCCATCGATTTCAGAGATTTTCTCCATCTCTTCCGATAATTTTACAACTTTAATTGTCGGCGGAGACATGTCTACTGTATCTTGGAAGAATTCCGACATAGACGTCGCTGCAAATCCCATCATTTGGTTCATCGCTTCTTGTACAGCACTTAGTTCTAATTCACCAAGCTCTTTCCCCTCTTCCACTTCACCCGTGCCCATCATCATTAAATCGGCAATCGATAAAGCAACATCTTGCTGAAGGACAAGTAGGTTTTCCATATCTAATCCTTTTGTAAAATGAATGTTTAATACAACATGAGGAACTTCAACACCACTTGTATCATATAAATCCACTAACTCTACATGAGGAGCAGTTATACTTACTTGCCTATTTAAAATCGTTGATAATACTGTCGAAGCTGAGCCAAATGATATATTTGCAATTTCGCCAAGAATATCACATTCTTGAGGCGTTAAAAGCTCCTTCTCTTTTTCTAGCATAATCGTGCTCGTATCCTCTTTTGTATGTTGCTCAGGCATTTTCCTTGCCTCCTCATTTTTGTTTTTCTATCAAATGAATACACTTTAATTCATTCTATTTTAACAAACTTCCTACACCAATCGTGAATATGCATTTATTTCCATTTATATATTAATTTTCTTATATTTGCATAGTTAACAAAAAGCTCCCCAATTGTTTACAAGTGGGGAGCTTTCCTTCATTCCTATTATAAACCTTCTGGGTTTAAAATGAGGACCACTCGTCCATCGCCGAGAATCGTCGCACCAGAGAAATAGTTCGAACTCTCTGCAAAGAAGTCACCTAATGACTTTAAGACTATTTCTCTTTGACCGATAATTGTGTTTACAATAAGTCCATAGCTACGATGTGTATTACGAACAATTAACACAGGAACCATTTGACTATCATATGACTCAAACGCCTCATCTACTGTTTTTTCACCAAATACAGTACTTAAATGCTTCACTTCAATAATTTGATCACGATAGTTTAACACATCTTTTCCTTGTAAGGATTGGATGTCTTCTCTCTTAATTCGAATCGCTTCAACAATGTTACCAAGAGGTAGAGCATAGCGCGTGTCATTTGTTTGAACAAGCATCGATTGAATAATAGATAATGTTAATGGAAGTTCAATTCTAAATGTACTTCCTTTTCCTTCTTCTGAATCAATAATCAAATGTCCACCTAGACTATGGATTGTATGTTTTACAACATCTAATCCAACCCCGCGCCCTGAAAGATCTGATACTACCTCAGCAGTACTAAATCCCGGTTGGAAAATGAGATCAAACACTTCACGATCTGTTAATTTATTTGCTTCAGATTCTGTTACAACCCCATTGTTAATTGCTTTTTCTAATACTTTTTCTTTATGAATACCATTTCCGTCATCCGTAATTTGAATAACGACATGATTTCCACTATGAAACGCTTCTAGTTTAATCGTACCTGTCTCATTTTTCCCTGCATCACGACGTTGTTCAACAGTTTCAATCCCATGATCAATTGCGTTACGAATTAAATGAACGAGTGGATCACCGATTTCATCAATAACAATTTTATCAACTTCAGTATCTTCACCTGTAATTTGTAAATCGATTTTTTTCCCTAAATCTTTTGCTAACATACGTACCATACGCGGGAATCGATTGAAAACAGTTTCTATCGGTACCATACGCATATTTAATAGTACATTTTGAATATCTTTTGAAATATCTCCTAATCGATTTAAATGCTCAATTAACTCCTTATTTTGAATCGTTTGTGCCAATTCATCAATACGCCCACGTTCAATTACACTTTCCTCAAACATGTTCATTAATCGTTCAATTTTCTCCAAATGAACACGAATGGAACGATTCTCACCTTTAGCATTTTTCGTTTTTGCAGCGCTTTTAGTTGGTGTAGCACTTGCAGGCTGCTTCACTACTTCAATAGGTGCCTCGGCCTTTGTAACTACAGCTGGTTGTTTTATTTCTTCTACTTGCACAGCTTCTTCTATAGCAACCTTCGAATCTACTTTCTGTAAAGATTCTCCTTGTTTTACTACTACTTTCTCAATTTCAGAAACGTGAAGCACTACCTGTTTCAATTCTTCTACACTACGATCCGTATTCATAAATACTGTGAATTCAAATCCGAAAGCATCTGCTTCGATTTCTTCAATACTAGGAATCGTTTTTTGTATATCACCTATATTTTGTAGTGCTTCCATACACATAATGGCACGTACTGCTTTTAAAATAGCTTGCTGTTCAACGGTTATATGCACTTCATGCGAAACTGCCTCATCTTCGTTTATAGACTCTTGCTCTACATGTTCCGCAATAGTTTCTATATTTCCGTTCAATAAAGCTTCTAATTTATGTTTCGTTGAGACTACATCAATATTACCCATTCCGCCTTGTTTTACATCTGCAACCATTTTCTCTAAATTATCAATGCACTCAAAAATCACATCAATAATATCCGCATGTACTACTATATTCCCATGGCGAATTTCATCTAAAACGTTTTCCATTTTATGCGTTAAATCCGCCATTTCCGTAAATTCCATACTCGCAGACATACCTTTGAATGTATGA
This sequence comes from Bacillus sp. MHSD_36, assembly GCF_030757775.1. Classification (NCBI taxonomy): domain Bacteria; kingdom Bacillati; phylum Bacillota; class Bacilli; order Caryophanales; family Bacillaceae; genus Bacillus; species Bacillus sp. MHSD_36. The sequence continues at coordinate 468,027 of NZ_JAVBIS010000003.1, read as the reverse complement.
GCTGAACGGAATATCTCCCCTACTACACCCATATCAGCAGGGTTTTGTTCTAAAATTAGCACATTTTCATTTAGCGACTGTAAATGTTCTTCCGACTCTTCAAAAAATATATTTAATAGATCTGTTTGCATTCTAATCCCCTACCTGTCTAACAAACATTTCATTTATGTATAACAATTTAGTGTTTTAAAGCGAGAAAAAAGGGGGCCACACATCTATCCGCTATCACTGTTTTGATTCCTTGTGGCACCCCTTCTATATTAGCTGTTTGCTACTTTTGTTAAAGCTTCGATTACGCGATCTGCTTGGAATGGCTTTACAATAAAGTCTTTTGCCCCACCCTTAATTGCATCTAATACCATACCTTGTTGTCCCATTGCTGAACAAATAACAACCTTTGCACTTGAATCAATTTTCATAATTTCTTTTAAAGCTTCAAGTCCGTCCATTTCTGGCATAGTAATATCTAATGTTACAATATCCGGTTGAAGTTCTTTATATTTTTGAATCGCTTCTATCCCATTCTCTGCTTCGCCGATAACCTCAAATTCAGAATTACTTTTTAATAGGTTTTTAATCATCGTTCGCATAAACATTGCATCGTCTACAACTAAAATTTTATGTGCCATTCTATTTGTTTCTCTCCTTCTATGTATAAATATATCTTAATATTTCACCTTATCATTCTCACTCATTATACAAAATAAAACGATAAAATTTAACATTTTTTTAAAAGAATTTCTGTATTTTTATTATTTTATTACTAAAATAAAAATATATTATTCTTTAATATAAATAACGACGCGACGGTTTTTTTCCCAATTTTGCGGTGAATCATTTGGTACAACTGGCTTTGTGTCTGCATATCCTACCGCAGCTAACCTTTTATCCTCCACATTATACACTTCAATTAAGTGATGTATCATATTAGCTGCCCTTGCTGAAGATAATTCCCAATTGGAAGGGAACTTGTCGTTATGAATTGGTCTACTATCTGTATGTCCTTCCACTACAATCGAGTTTGGTACAGATTGAAAAAATCCGACTAATTTACTAATGATCTCTTTTGCTTCAGGTTTAACGTTCGCATCACCTGTATCAAAGATTAAATTATCTACTATAACGACGCTCACTCCCGTCTCTTCTCGATATACATTTACTTGACTAATACCGTTATTATCTACATATGCTTTTAACTTTTTGTACAAGTCATCCATTCGCTTTTTTGAGACCATTTTTTCATCATTTTTTTCATGTGAAATATCTGGTATTGTATTTTCCATTACTTTTGCATCAACTTGCTCCGCGTCACTAAACTTTTCAAGCATCTTTGATAATTTTACTGTATCTTGCTTGGATGTAGCAACTAGTAATACAAAGAAAGTTAATAATAACATCGTTAAATCTGTAAAAGTCGTCATCCAACGAGGCGATCCCTTTTGCGGTCGTTTTATCATCACCATACCACTCCTTGCAATATTAGGCTGCTCGTTTTACTTTTTTTATCTTTGTTTCGTATACGTATGTATCGAGTTTCAACTTTAATTTAGAAGGAATTTGTCCACGATACAATTCTGAAATCGCTTCAATAACAAACTTCTTCTCTGTATATAAATCTTCAATACCACGATACACTTTTTCAGCAAGAGGAATTGCAATCATATTCGCAAGTACTGATCCATACAATGTCGTTAACATCGCAACTGCCATCCCTGTACCAATTTGCGATGTGTCTTGCAAGTTTTGAAGCATAATAATAAGACCAATTAAAGTCCCTATCATGCCCCAAGCTGGAGCGAAATCACCTATTTTATCTAATAATGCCGCTCCCTTTCTTAACTCATACACTTCCGTTTCAACATCTTTCATTAACACTTCTTTTAATTCCTCTTCATCATAGCCACTTAACATAAGTTGAATCCCTTTTTGAATAAAAGGATTATCTACTTGCTCTCCATCAACTTCTAAAGAAAGCAACCCGTGTTTTTTAGATTTTTTTGAAAAATCAACAAATAAATCCGTTAACTGTTCTAAATCTTCTTCTCTTCTATGTAAAACAGTAAAAATACTTTTCGTATATTTTTTTATTTCTCCAAATCGATATGCCACAACAATTGTCGCTGTAGTTCCCCCTATAACAATTAAAATAGATGAAACATCTAAAAAGTTTTTAAAAGCTTTTATTCCGCCCCCGCCAAGCATAATCGCCGCCATTACTATGGCAAAACCTACTATAATGCCAATTGGGCTAGAAATGTCAAACTTCCTTTTTCTTCTTTGTGGTCTAGATAACACTTGATTTTCGTCTCCCATATTCCTGCCCTTCCCTTTTCATTTTTATAAAACATTTTTTTATTTTAATAATACGTTTTCACATATAATGTTTATTATACGCTTATCATCTGTTTATCGCAATATACTCATAAAATTGACACATTTCATTTCCATATTAGAATTATAGTATGGAAATTTGAGGAGGATCACGATGGAACATAACATTTTACAAGTCATTGCACTAGCAGAAAAATTAAAATATGAAATGCGTCATAGCTGGCTTTCTAATGGACGTCAAGAAAGCGTTGCCGAACATACGTGGCGCATGTCTCTAATGGCCATTTTAGTTGAACCGTATTTAGATCAAAAAGTAAGTATTGAAAAATTACTTAAAATGGTTATTATTCACGATTTAGTCGAGGCAGAAGCTGGTGATATTCCTGCTTTTGATACAATGAATAGTCATGAATTACAATTACAAAAACAAAAAAATGAGCAAGAAGCCATTTTAAATATTAAACGAACATTAAAGGGTTCTCTCGGCACGGAATTATATGATTTATGGATGGAGTTTGAAGCGAAAGAAACGTACGAAGCAAAAGTTGCTAACGCACTTGATAAACTTGAGGTAAAAATCCAGCATAACGAAGCTGATATTGATACGTGGCTACCAATTGAGCATAAAATGACATTCCAAGTAGCAAAGCATACAAACTTTGATTCTTTCCTATCTAAGTTACAAAAAATCATTGAGCAAGATGGAGAAAAGAAATTATTAGCTGCTGGCATTGACGTTGAAGCTTGCAAACAATAATGAAATAAGACACTCAATATGAGTGTCTTATTTCATTATTGTTGATATAGCTTGCTTGTAAATAAGTTGTTGTTTTCCATCGACTAACATTAAAACGGTAAATTTGTCTATCGCAACAACTTCTCCTACTATTCTAACGCCACTCTTTAAAAAAATTGTAACAATACCTTTTTCTTCTTTTATTTGTTTATATAACTCTTCTTGTAAATGTTCCAAATACTTTTCTCTCCTTTTTTCACTGGATATCTTAATATAAAAAACTACAAATTATTTATTTATGTACTTTATCCTTTACATTCATAAACTTATTAATAAGTATATCTAAATCTCGGCTAAATAACAAAACTTTATCATGATCCAATCCATGTCTGGCAACAAGTTGAATTAGCTCTTTCTTTTTATTTTCTATTTTTTTGTGTAATTTCCCCATCTCCATCTCTTTACTAAAACTCCCTTTTCCCATAATATTACTTGTAAAATTATAGTACAAATCCTCTCATAAAAAAATATAAAAATGGCTTTTTTTACAATTTTTATTTTTTTATGCACTAATCGCGAAGTATATAGCGATTCATTCACATAACCCTAGCTAAATATACAATCAAAATGACCACACAGGCGTTTATCTAATTACTCAAGAGACTGGCTCCTTTTCCATACAAAAAACATACTGTATACAGTAGTCCATGAATTATATAGATTAACTTACTCAAAAGGAGGAAAACATATGAGTTATGGTGGAAGTTGCGCTGGTTTCGGCGGTGGATTTGCTTTGCTTATCGTACTATTCATCCTTCTAATCATCATCGGATGTAGCTGTTGGGGTGGCGGCGGATACGGATACTAATATATCCTATCCTTAACAAATGAACGAAAAACTATAAGAAAACAGCTCATATTTGAGCTGTTTTTTCATACTTTCGTATGAAATTATGTCCCTCCTTTTTCTGATTTCAACTCATAAAAAAATGTTTAGTATGAAATAAGAAGCATTTTTATTAAGGAGGATTACAATGATTAAAGGTCTTTACGAAGCACATTTACCTGTACGTAACTTAGAAGTATCAATATCTTTTTATGAATCACTTGGACTAAAATTATATAAAAGAGGAGATGATATTGCTTTCTTTTGGATTAAAGAAAATGAAAGTTGGCTCGGTCTTTGGGAAGGCACAGAATATAAAGTGAATTATCACCCCTCTTTACGACACATCGCCTTTCAAGTAAGTTTACATGATTTAGAAAATGCGATTCATTGGCTAAATCAAAAAGGAATTTCAGCACGAAAAGACTTTGGGATGGAACCAATTGTTTTTCCTGAATTAGCACATGCCGCCGTATACTTTAACGATCCTGATGGAAATAGTTTAGAATTGATTGCACAATTGCCTGTTGGACTTTCTACGGAGAAGAAAGTGTATTTAAGTGAATGGAAAAAACAAGTTCAAGCAGCATCATTACATAAGGATTAATCTTTTATGTCATTTTCTTATAGCACACTTCTAAAAACAAACAAAAACTTCAAAAAACTATTTTATGGTCAAACATTAAGTGTACTTGGAGATTGGTTTCATACAGTAGCTTTATTAACATTCGTCTATAGCATAACGGAATCACCGTTTATGATCGCACTTACTTTTATAAGTAAAGGTTTACCACAACTACTTCTTAGCCCTTTTATAGGCGGAGTGGTAGATCGTTTTTCTAAAAAGAATATTATGATTTTTACCGATATTACACGGGGAATTCTAGTCCTTACATACATACTCGCAAGCTATAAAATTGAAATTATTTTCATTGCTAATGTATGTTTATCTGTACTTTCTTGCTTATTTGAACCGGCTAAACAAGCAACCTTAAAAAACATCGTACACGAAAATCATTTCGTAACTGCTAACTCTCTTTCTAGTACAATGAATGGTTTTATGTCTATTATGGGTGCTTCTTTAGGCGGTATAATTGCACAATCTTTACATATTGAGTTCGCTTTTTTAGTAAATAGCCTATCATACTTTATTTCAGCCTATTTTATTTATAGTATGTGTATCCCTTCTCATAATACTTGTAACAAGAAAAAAGCATTTTTGACTGATATAAAAGATGGTTATACATATATATCGCAAACAAAAATCATTTTAGCATTAATTCTTGTCGGCATTTCATGGGGGCTTATTGGCGGCGCTTATCAGCTACTTCTAACAATCTATGCCGAAAAAATTTTCCACACGAACATTGGGATTTTATATACGGTTCAAGGGGCTGGGCTTATGATGGGAAGCTTTCTCGTTAATCTTTATATATCCCATAATAAAGAAAAAATGAAAAAAGCATTTGGCTGGGCCTACTTCCTACAAGGCATTTTCTTTCTTGGATTCATTCTATCCGATCAACTTATTTTCGGTATCATTACATTACTATGTATGCGCATAGCAGGAGGAATCATCGTTCCACTTGATACGACATTACTTCAAACTTACACGCGTGAAAATATGATTGGTAAAGTTTTCTCCTTTCATTACTCTATTTATGGTTCACTTATACAGTTATCTATGCTCATTACAGGATGGTTATTAGAAATCCTTTCTCCACAAATGATTGGTAGTTTATTAGCTACATGCTGTATATTTGTAAGTTTTATATGGCTTTACCTGTTTTATTGCGGGAAACTTAGTGAAGAATCTACTATTACTTAATAGCATGTTTATGTACATGCTATTTTTATTTATGTCGAAATACAGAGGAAAAAGGCGATTTATTTTCCTTACGTTCTAATTTTTTAGAACGTACAATAAATTTAGATTATAAGAAAGGAGATGTCCTAATGTTTGACGATAGACTTACTATTTCAGCTGAGCAGCAGAAGCTCATTTCCAACGCAACTCGTATTCAAATTCTTCACCTTTTAAAAGACGAAGCACTCACTGCAAAGCAAGTAGCTACTAAACTAAACAAATCTACTGGTAGCGTACATTATCACGTTCAAATTTTATATGATGGAGGGTTGCTTGAATTAGTAGACACGAAGGAAAAACGAGGGATTATTGAAAAATATTATAAGGCAAAATCTGCTCATTTCTATATTGAAGAAAGCGGCACAGAAGGAACAAATACAGGCAGTCATATTGTATCTCATTTATTTTTAACTCCAGAGGAATTACAACAGCTTACTTGGGAAGTTTCACAAGTTTTATTACGCTGGGAAAACAAAACCGCTCGTCAATCAAACTCCGAAGAGGAATACGCTATTTCCTGTAGGATAAAAAAACAATGAAAGAAAGGTCCAGCCGCTCATGAAAAATAAATTATTATTATTGTCGGGAACAGGAATTTCTCGTTTAGGTGATTTTATGTATCTTATCGCCCTAAACTTAATGGTGTTAAATAGCACAAACTCCCCTGCTGCTGTAGCAGGATTATGGATTGTAGGTCCAATTGCGACCGTTGTTACAAAAATATGGTCTGGTAGCATAGTAGATCGATTAAATAAACGGTCTATTATGCTCATCACAGATATCATTCGGGCAGCTCTTATTGGCTGTATACCACTATTTGATTCTATTTGGGCCATTTATATTTTTATCTTTTTAACTCGCATCGCTACATCATTTTTCGATCCAGCTTCATTTTCTTATAAAACAATGCTCATACGTGCTGAAGAACGCGCGCAATTCAACGCTTGGAGTAGCTTTTGTACAAGCGGAGCTTTTATTATCGGTCCAGCTCTTGCTGGAATACTTCTCACCACGTACTCAGCAGCCTTTGTTATTTACTGCAACTCACTTTCCTTTCTACTTTCTACCATTCTCATTTACTTCTTGCCAAACATTACATTACAAACAAAGCAAAACGAAGAAGTTGCAAATACTTTCGTACAAACATTACGAAATGATTGGAAACAAGTTTTTTCATTTGCTCGAACAGAAACTTACATTATTCTCATATTCGTTTTATTTCAAGCGACTATGCTTGTCGCTATGGCACTCGATTCACAAGAAGTTGTTTTCACAAATCAAGTACTGTTTTTATCCGATATAGAATACAGTATGCTTGTTAGTATAACTGGAGCTGCTTATGTTTCCGGTTCATTTCTTGTCTCTCTCTTTGCCAAACGATTACCAATTCAATATTGTATCGGATTAGGGACAATTTTCACAGCAATAGGCTATGTAATTTTCGCCTTTTCAAATTCATTTATAGTCGCAGCGAGCGGTTTTATTTTACTTGGCATTTCTTCATCATTTGCTGGTACTGGCTTTATCACATTTTATCAAAATAACATCCCTGTACATATGATAGGACGTATTGATAGCGTGTTTGATTCCATAAAAAGTTTTATCCAAATCTTTTTCATTTTAGCAATTGGGGCATCGGCTCAATTTATTTCCGTTCAAATTACTGTAATAAGTAGCTCGTTACTCATTCTTTTCCTTTCCTGTTTATTAGCAATCCGGGTAATGACGCCTTCACGAAAAAAATATTTTAAAGTGACAGGATCATCATTGGAATATTAATTGCAACATAAAAAGCGGCTATTTTTCCGCTTTTTCTCCGTCTTAAAGGACAGTAAGTCCCACTGATTAAAGTATCACTTTATGTTAAAATATGTATTGGACCTAATTATGTAGGAGGACTATTTTGGAGATTATATTCACTTTCATATGTATTATATTAGTAGCTTCTATTTTACAAACAAGTACAGGTTTTGGCTTTTCTATTATGGCAACACCTTTCTTACTCATGCTATTTCTACCACAAGAAGCTATACAAATAAATATTATTTTATCATTAATTATTTCTATAGCACTCATCTGGAAAATAAGAATGGACATTGATTTTATTCTACTAAAAAGATTAATTTTCGGCAGTATAGTTGGTGTTCCTTTTGGTATTTTCATTTTCATTTCCATTAACATCAACACATTTAAATTAGCAATTAGCATCCTTCTCTTACTATTAACGTTGATGCTAATATGCAATTTTAAGATTCAATCAACAAAATCTAGAGATTTCATAGTTGGCGGATTATCTGGTCTTTTAACGACAAGTATCGGTATGCCAGGACCACCCCTGTTACTTTACTTTACAGGAACTGATACGAAAAAAGAGAAGTTAAGAGCAACTACTTTAGCTTTTTATCTATTTATATATTTCATTAGTCTACTAACTCAAATACTCTTTACTGGCACAAACAAAACAATTTGGCAATCCAGTTTTTATGCTATTCCAATCGTATTTTTAGGTTTGTATATAGGTCAAATTATTTTCAAATGGCTTAATCAACGGATTTTCAAAATATTTACGTACATCCTTTTAAGTTGTACAGGTATGTATCTTCTTGTTGAAAGTTTGCATTTATTATAAGTAAACTTTTCAAGACAATAGATGCTTTAAGTTGTACAAAAACTCATAGATTTAAACGATAAAAAGCGGCTATTATGCCGCTTTTTATTTTCAAATTAAATATTTTAAAACTAGAAGCCCACCTATCGCTATTACAAACACATTGAAAAAAATCAGCCAATTTTTTTCAAAATCTTTATATCTCTCTTCTTTCACTCCACGTTGTTTTAGCTTCTCAATTACGTTTTTTAATTCTTGTTCATGCTCGGTACTTCCTAATTGTATATAGTTATTATCTATAGTAATTCCATATACATTCTTCATTTTTTTATGTCGCGAAACTGCTTGAATTGAGTTTATTAGTACGTTGTATTTATTTATTTTTTTAAAATAACAATCTAACGCTATAATTTGTAACCTTGTATTAGTTAAAACAATGTAATAATAAAAAGTAGCACCTGCCGTGAATATATTCGGTATGACTTTAGAATTTACAAGACTCCCCTCTTCTACTAATATTTCACATTCGATTTCTTCTCCTTCTTGTAACTCTTTCCGAACGGATTCTTCCAACATTTGCATCGTTAATTTCTTCAATAACTCCCCGTTTTTCACATAATACTTATCTATATTTATTGACTCATTCGCTTCTTTCTCTAAACGTGTAATCTCTTCCTCTGAATATTGGAGCTCATTTAACATAGATAATAATCTTTTATCCATATTACACACTCCCTTTCCACAGTTTTTGAAGTTTTTTCTTCCCACGAGAAATTCTATTGTATATATAATCCGCCGTTACTCTTAATTCTTTCGCAATATCATCAATGGAATAGCCATCAATATACCTTTTTAAAAAGATATATCGATCTTTCTTATTTAAATCTTGGACTATTTCCATAATCTCTTCTTCTTGTTCTATTTCATACCTATCATGGACACCTGTATCTGTATCTATTTCTACGTCTTTATCAAGTGTATTCTCTTTATATACTTTCTTTTTATATTCCAATGCCTTTAATTTAGTAATACCAATCATCCAAGATTTTAAGTTTCCCTTTTCCATATCAAATTGTTCGATATGAAACCAAATGATGGTAAATACATCGTTATAACAATCATCCACATATTGTTTTTCAATAGGGTTACTTAATGATTTATGAATAATGTACAAAATTAATTTTCCATATTGATCAATCACTTCTTTCAAAGCGTCTTGATCGCGTTTTTTCATAGCTATAATTAAATCCTCTTCAGAATTGAAAATCATAAGCATCTTCCTTCCTCAATTCCCCTTTAGCAGCTGCCTTTACTTACTATTGGTATTTCATTCTCATTTTCTATCACTTTTGTAAAAAATTATTAATTTTTATTTCTATATATATATGATAACAAATAAAATACCTAAGTTCAGAAAGTAGTATCTACCTTCTAAACTTAGGTATTAACAATCAAACTATTCATTTATACTAACGTTTCATCACAAATCTCTGTTACATTTTTAAAATATTGCAAGTTCTCTTTCGCTTCAGTTTCATTAAATAAATTGAGCTGCTTCATTATTTCAGTAGCGAATTCAACATATGCAGACCCTACGGCTGTTATGATTTTCCCATCAACGGTTACATCTTTATTTTGTTTATATTTCCATTCATGTAAATGCGCTAACTGTTTTTCATCTGGTGTTAATGATGTTGAGAATTTCTTCTTATTAAGTACTCCTGCTGCATGTAGTAAAGATGTTCCTGCACAAATACCCGCTATCCATTTATTTTGCTTATGTAATTCGTTCACGATAGATAACAAATTTTCATTTTCTAAATGCTCAAAAATATGTCCTCCTGGTACGATAAGCACTTCATAGTCTGCTACTTCAATATGCTCAATAGCAACATGTGGTTGGCACAAAAATCCACCTTCCCCTGTAACTGTTTTTCCGTCTACCGTTGCTGTTATTATTTCAAATTCCTTACTTATCAAAAATAAACTCGCTATATTTACTTCAAATTCTGCAAATCCATCAAATAAAAAGATCAAAGCTTTTTTCATAGTATCTCCTCCCCCTATACTTATTCGAAGACAATCATCTTTCTCCTCCAAAAAAGGCAAACCCGCATCACAGGTTTGCCTTTTTACTCATTTTTTATTTAGTCCTTTTTCATTTAAAAACTCTTTCATATGCATTCTTTTTTCTTTAGACATAAACGAACTCATTGATTCTGTCCATGTTACGTTTTTCTTGTTTGATGATCTTTCTTTGTAATACGAGCTCATCGTTTCATCGTATTCGTTTAATAATTCATCATATTTCTTTTCATCATACCCATTTTCATGAAGGATTGCCGCTACTGGTAAACGTGGTTTCACTCCGTGATCTTCATCTGGTACACCAACTGTCATTCCGAATACAGGATATACTTTATCTGGTAAATGAAGCAATTCACTTATTTCCCTCGGATTATTACGAATACCACCAATGTAACAAATACCGTATCCTAACGATTCTGCTGCTAGCGCTAAGTTTTGCGCAAAAAGGGAAGCATCTACCGTCGCAACGATAAAGTCTTCTACTCCTTCATGTTTTATTTCTGTACCATGTTTTTCACATGCCATTTCAAGACGTTTTAAATCCGCACAACAAACAAAAAACGCTGCACAGTCTTTCACGTGACGATTTCCGGATAACTCTGCTAGTTTAGCCTTTAAATCTTGATCGGTTACATATATAACAGAATACGCCTGTACAAAATGCGAGGAAGCGGCATGCTGCGCAGCTTGCACCATACTTTCCACTACACCTTTCGGAATTGATTCTTCTTTATATTTACGTACTGAAACGTGTTGCTCCATTTTATGTATGATCTCATTCATGAAAAACACTCCTTTTTCTCTTCATAATGAAAAATTAACATATCTTTTCCAATATTCACAACTTATAAGCACAAAAAGAGCCATTCTTTTTTGAAGTGCTCTTTTTAACATCTATATTATTACGGTAAATGAAATTATATCGACGATTATTTCAATATATCAACGATTCCTTGCACTATATCAACGATTTTTCGAATGTATCGACAATTCGAAAACAGATATCGACTTACCGACAAATAACGACAAACTCCCATCAAATTATTCCGTATCTTATTATGCCGTTTTCAAAACTTTAACCCCTTTTACGATATTCCAAATGAAGTAATAAATCCCTACAAGAATGAATACTGCATATGTGATCATGATCCCAATTCCAGCACCATCAGATTGATTGAAGCTTAAACCATATATGCCGGATACTGCTAATCCACCAAATAAAACTGCATACGGGAAAATATGTGACCAAAATGCTTTTTTCGCGTGGTATTTCACTTCATCCTCTGCAACGAAGTACACGATAATTGGTAGTAAAAATGGTGCAAAAAAGATACTAAAGTAACATAGTGAAGATAATATATGATTTCCTTTCATCCGATTCACCTCTAAATAGTTTTTGTTATCTTCATTATGTCAGGAATCCATTCTAGAAACTATCGCTTTACCTTTCATGAACATGACATATTTGTAAGATTTCCAACAAAAACAATCCCGCTTGGACTTCCAAACGGGATTGTTTTTCTCTATATTCGATTCATAAACCAATATTGCGTAATAGCTAAATACTCTCGTATATTCGATAGAATGACAATTCGCTTCGGCGTTTCGGCCGGAAGACCTTCTAATTGTAAACCTTGCTTTGCTGCTATTTTTTTCGCTCTAAACATATGAAAGTCATTTGTTACGATCATTCCTTTTTTCATATTATCCGGAATTAAAGGTTTTGAGAATGTAATATTCTCATCTGTACTCGTTGACTTATCTTCCATTATAATGCGGTCTTCTGCAATTTTTAGTTTCATTAATCCATTTTTCATTGCTAATGCTTCTGAAATATCTTCCCCTTTTCCTTTCCCTCCAGACACAATTGCAATTGTTTTCTCATGTGATTTTAAATAGTCAGCTGCTTTATCAATACGATATTGCAATGAGTACGATGGTTTCGTTCCGTTTACCTTCGATCCTAATACAATTATATAATCCGCATCATAGGTCGCATTCATTTGCCCATGCTTATAAATGTTATATTGTAAAAATCCCACATAAAAGGCGCAAACCATTATAATGCCCATCATATACTTCATTATTTTCTTCTTTTTCATATCCATATACCCCTATGTTCTTTGCTTCTTTCATGATAATATCCATTTATTTGTTTGTATACAGACAAATTCCAATTCATCCTAATTTCTCCTCTAGAATGTAATATTTATATTTCTTTCGGGAACAGTAAGTACAACTTTGCACGAAGGAGTGTCTCTATTGCTTCTCTTTTTATGTAACGTATCGTTCTTTTTCATCTTATTTTTACTATCACTTAAAATGCTCGGTAAATCAGCTTTAGCACAACTAACGCCTCATGATTTTGGTGCTATTATCTTTTTATCTTATTTAGCTTTTCAGGCTATACCTGTCTCTGGTGCTTTGCAAGCTTTTCTCGGTATGGTCGTTATTACATGTTTGCATTTGCTTCTTACAAAATTAAGCTTACTAAACAAACTGAATCGTTTTATTCTGGGGCACCCGATTATTTTAATTAAACACGGTGACATTATTTTTGAAAACTTACAAAAAAGTAGATATCCAATCGCTGAACTTCTTTCTAACCTTCGCGTGGCAGGATATCCAAGTGTTCACGAAATTGAATATGCTATTTTAGAAGCAAATGGGGCTATTAGTATTTTACCAAAGCGTGAACTTGTACCATTAACTCCGAAAGATTTAAACATAGATGTTACATATGCCGGATTACCAATTGCCCTTATCGTTGATTCACAAATTCAATACGATAACTTAAAGTTAATTCATAAGGACAAAAAGTGGTTATATAAAGAGCTAAAAGAAAAAGGAATTACAAATATTAAAAACGTTGCTTTCGCGTCTGTTCAAGAAACAGATGGATCTTTTGCTATTAGTTTAAAAAAATAGAAAATCCCCTTCATTTCTTAAGGGGATTTTCTTCATTATATCGCTTCTTTCTTTCCCGCCATATTTAATGGCACAGGATGTTTCATACGGTTCATCGTAAATACGATAATCGCTGTCAATACTTCCGCTACTGGCATAACGAGCCAAATTCCGTTTATCCCAAATAATTTCGGCATAATCCATAATAATGGAATAATGAATAGCAACCCTCGGCTCATTATAATAAGTACTGATTTCGTCGTTTGTCGCACTGATTGGAAGTACTCTCCATACACAATGTTATAGCCTAAAAATACATATTGGATAAAGAACAAGCTCATACCCGTTAATGTTAATTCCAATAACTCTGAAGATTGGACATCAAATAAACCAATAATATATTTCCCGAAGAATAATCCGACAATTATTGCCACTCCTCCAAGTACAACTGCAATTTTCACAGCGAACTGCAATCCTTCGCGCAATCTTTCTGATAAATTCGCACCGTAGTGGAAACTAGCAATTGGTTGTAACGCTGCTCCAACGCCAAAGAATAGTAGTAATGTCATCGCATGGATACTATTAACCATCGCATAGGACGCAACCCCTACTTCCCCTGCATATTGAACGAACGCAATATTAAAACCGATTGTTACAATTGCAACCGTACTTTCAGCTGTAAAACTTGGAAAACCTATTATCATAATTTGTTTCACTGTATCCCACTCAAAATGGAATTTCGCCCACTTTAAAATACTACTCTTTCTAAGGAAGTGAGTTAATAATACAAGGAAACCAATCGCTTCCGAAAGAATAGTCGCTGAAGCAGCACCAGTTACGCCCCATCCAAAGATGAAAATAAAGATATAGTCAAACACTATATTTAATACAGCCGTTACAACTAAACCTGCCATTGCTAAATTAGGATTTCCATCATTTCGAATAAATGTACTTAAAATATTTTCTAAAACGTATATCATTCCAAATGTTAATAATACGTGTAAATAGTCTAACGCATACGGTAAAATTACTTCATTTGCTCCGAATAAATATGCTAAATCTTCTATTCTCCATAAGCAAATCGCTGCTAATACACCTACGATAATTACGGCTACTGTCATGGATTGAGTAAAAATAGACCTTGCTCTTTCTATTTTATTTTCACCTAATGCAATGGAATATAACGTTGCCCCGCCCATTCCAATCCATAATGAAATTGAAAAGAAAATTGAAAACGCTGGAATAGCCACGTTTACTCCTGCTAATCCGTTTGCTCCAACTCCCCTACTAATCATAACCGCATCAATTACAATATTAACTGACATTAATACCATTCCTAGAACGGCTGGTATTAAATACGAAATAAATAAGCTCTTTATCGGTTTTTCTCTTAACTTTTCTGTTGCTTCCATACTATTTTGCTCCTTTTTTTCAACTCTCTTTTCTCAGTTTAAACCTTCAAGTAACTTGAAGGTCAATAGAGAATTTAAAAAATAGGTGACTTACTTATCGTGTTTCATGCCAATTTGTAATGATACGATTCCTACAACTAATTGCTTTATTTTTTCATGATAGGAATTTGAATTTCTGTTACTTGTTCCTCTGGATTTTCTGTTACAGACCAATCAATTAATGCAATCTCAATTGCATCTCCACTTATTTCGCATCCTTCTTGATCAATATATTTCATTAGCTTCTTATATGTTTCATCAGTTTCTTCATATGGCCCATGATGATATATACAGGCAAACATACCTTCTTTAATTTCATCTGAACTCTGTACTTCAAAAGGCATGTAATCCAAAAGAATAAAAACACTGCTATATGCTTGAAACTCATTTTGCATTAATCCTTTTTTCGCAACTGTTACACCAATATCTCCAGAAAATAAGCTATCATCCATTTGCCTCATATTTTTTTGCAACGAATGAATGTAGTACTCAAACATATCATCCGTCGTATTCGGGGCAACCGCAATAGCTGTTATTTTTCGCTGCGGGATCTCTTTTATTACCATTTGTTCAGCTTTTGCTTTTGTTGCTTCCTTAATTAAATGAATTCTATGCTCCAGTTTCGCCAAAGCATACTCAATTTCTCTTTGTTTTTTCAACATCATTTCTTGTTGTTTTTCCAGTAAATTGAGTGCGTATGCTGGATTTCTTTCATCAATATATTTCTTAATTTCCTTTAATGGAATGTTTAATTGACGTAAAAACTTAATCGTATCCAATAGTGAAAATTGATCAATTGTGTAATAACGATAATTTGTTTGCGGGTCCACAATGGACGGATGAAAAATTCCCTTCTCATCATAATAGCGTAAAGTAGATTCCGCTATATTATGCATTTTTGCCATTTCTCCAATTGTAAAGCGTTTGTTTAATAACATCTTTTATTTCCTTCCATTTCTATTTATTTCATTATATGTTCATTCTGTCTTCAAAACAAAAAAGAATTCCCCTACGAGAATTCTTTTTATTACCTCTTAAACCTCTATTATTATAGGAAGGATCATCGGTTTTCTTTTCGTATTAGTATATATAAACTTCCCTAAGGCCTCTCTTACTTCTCTTTTCAAAATACCCCAGCTATTCACATTCTCTTTCTTCAAATTATTAATTGTAATAACAGCTAATTTATTTAATTCCTTCAAAAACTCTTCTGAATCACGAACATAGACAAATCCACGAGAGATAATATCAGGACCAGAAATAATTTCTCCATCCACTTTATTAAAGGTAATAACTATTACGAGCATTCCATCTTCTGAAAGTTGTTTTCGATCACGTAATAAGGCATTTCCAACATCACCAATTCCTAATCCATCTACATATATATTTCCAGCCTGTATTTTTCTAGATTGAACGGCCACTTCATTACTAATATCTACAACATCTCCATTACGAACGATAAAGATATTTTCTTTTTCGACACCAATTGATTCTGCTAACAAACTATGGTGATGTAGCATTCTAAACTCTCCATGAATTGGGATAAAATATTTAGGTTTCATTAAAGTGAGCATTAATTTCAATTCTTCTTGATACGCATGACCAGATACATGGACTCCAGTAGAACTACCTGATCCATAAATTACTTTTGCTCCCAAAGCAAATAAATTATCTATAATTCGTGAAACGTTACGTTCATTTCCTGGAATCGGAGTCGCAGCTATAATAACCGTGTCTTCTGGTAAAACATCAACTTGTCTATAGTTTCCACTCGCTAAACGCGCTAAAGCTGCCATCGGTTCTCCTTGACTTCCTGTACAAAGTATCGCTACCTGCTTTGGATCTAAACGATTTACCTCACTCGCTTCAATTAACATGCCGTCTGGAATATGTAAATATCCTTTCTCTAGAGCAACTTCTACTACATTTACCATACTTCTCCCGAGCAAAGCCAATTTTCGATTTGTTTTTATGCAAGCTTCAACTATTTGCTGAACACGATTCACATTAGAAGCAAATGTAGAAATAATTACTTTTCTATTTGCTTTCATAAATATTTCCTCTATCCGTTCTCCTACCGATCTCTCTGATGGAGTAAAACCTGGTCGTTCTGCATTTGTACTTTCCGATAGTAAAGCTAGTACACCTTCACTACCTATTTTAGCCATTTTATGAATATCAGGATGTTGGTTATTTACTGGTGTTAAATCAAATTTAAAATCCCCAGTATGCACTACAGTACCTTCTCGTGTATGAAACACAATACCGAGACAATCTGGAATACTATGATTCGTTTTAAAAAATGTCGTCTTAATAGAACCGAGATCAATTTCTGATTCTGCGTGAATGACGATTAATTTTGTATCATTTTGAAGATTATGCTCTTTTAATTTTATTTCAATTAAACCTAACGTTAACTTCGTCGCATAAATTGGTACGTTTAGTTGTTTTAAAAAATATGGTATTCCGCCGATATGGTCCTCATGCCCATGCGTCACGACTAACCCGCGAATTTTTTCTTTATTTTCTTGTAAGTATGTGATGTCTGGAATTATTAAATCAATTCCTAATAAACTTTCATCTGGAAATTTAGATCCACAATCAATAACGACAATATCATTTTCATATTGAATAGCATACATATTTTTTCCTATTTCATTTACTCCACCTAAAGCAACGATAGACAAGTTGTTTTTTAATGAATTCAAATGATAAAACCTCCTTTTCACATTTATAATTCGTGAAATAGCATTTAGGCTTTATTATTTGTAATGAAAAAGGACTTCATACTATTTCATACATATAAAAATTCACAAACTATTCTTATATGTATATCCCTAATAACACCCTCTCTCTAAAAAAAGCTCCCATTTTTCCATTGATTTTTTGCAAAATATATTATATATTAATTACAGGTTCAAATTACGAGTTCAAAAGAACTTGTAATAAGACCCTTTGTTTAATGGGTTTTACATATTTTCATTAGGCAAATTCCGAGAAATCGTATGATAAAAATAAAAATGATGAGGAGAGGATCCGATGGAATTCGAATTTTTCTTTCAAATTGCACTTATTTTATTGAGTACAAAGCTTGCTGGTGATCTTAGTGTTAGATTAGGCCAACCTTCTGTACTGGGTAAATTAATTGTCGGTATCGTTATCGGTCCAGCTGTATTAGGTTGGATTGAGAATTCAGAACTTCTAACGCAATTAAGTAATGTTGGAGTTATTCTTTTAATGTTTATGGCAGGTCTTGAAACAGACTTAGAGGAATTAAACGCAAATCGTAATTCTTCTTTAGCTGTTGCACTTGGAGGTATTATTCTTCCATTCGTAGGCGGTTACGTTTCTGGTCTTATTATGGGAATGGAACAAGGAAATGCAGTATTTTTAGGATTACTTCTATGTGCGACAAGTGTTAGTATTTCCGTACAAACACTTCGCGATTTAGGAAAGATGAAAACACGTGAAAGTACAACTATGCTGGGCGCAGCTGTATTTGATGACATTCTTGTCGTTATTTTATTAGCATTTGCAATGAGCTTCTTAGGTACAGACGATGTTAACTTAACAATGATTATCTTGAAGAAAGTTGTATTCTTCGCTTCTATTATTTTAATCGGATGGAAAGGTGTTCCTGCGATTATGCGCTGGTTATCACCACTACGCGTATCTGAGTCTATCGTAAGCGCGGCTCTTATCATCTGTTTCTCATTCGCATATTTCGGCGAATTATTAGGAATTGCTGGTATTATCGGTGCTTTCGCTGCTGGTATCGCGATTTCTCAAACGAACTACAAACATGAAGTAGAAAAGAAAGTAGAACCAATCGCTTACGCTATGTTCGTTCCAGTATTCTTCGTAAGTATTGGTATGAATATTACATTTGACGGTATTGGCAATCAAATTTGGTTCATCCTAGCATTAACAGTAATCGCTGTATTAACGAAACTAATTGGTTGTGGATTCGGTGCACGAATGACTGGATTTGACGCTAAGTCTTCTGCCATTATCGGTGCTGGAATGGTTTCTCGTGGTGAAGTTGCACTTATCATCGCTGGAACAGGACTTTCTTCAGGTCTACTAGCACAAGATTACTTTACAGCTATCGTTATTGTCGTTATTTTAACTACAATGATTACACCACCAATGTTAAAATACACTTTTGGTGCAAAAGATAAAGCAATGAAAGCAAGTAAATAAGCTTGTTATAATAAAAGGAGATTACTATCTTATAAGATAGTAATCTCCTTTTCATTTCATCTTTAAACAATTCCGTTCTTTTTTAACCATTTTTCAAAAACAATTTGTGCTTCTTCTTCATCCATATCATTACTAAATGAATACACCATAATGCCATATTCATCAACTGGTTCATTTATTCTTTTGTACGCCGTCACTTCTAAATCATATACATCTTCATAATATCCGATATGATAATGTTGACTAAGATCATATTTCTTCATAATAAACAAAAGCAAGCTGTATATTACAGCTCGCTTCATTCATTAAATACGTTCCATCGCTGTCTTCAACGTTCCAACAACAAAAGCAATTTCTTCACTTGAAATAACAAGCGGTGGTGCTAATGTTAAGACGTTATTATATCCTGCTGTTGTCATACCGTTTCGTCCTATAATTAAACCTTTTTCTTTACAAGCATTTACAACGCTTGCAATTTTGTCGTTATCAATTGGATCTTTCGTCTCTTTATCATTTACTAGTTCAATTCCAACTAGTAGACCTTTTCCTCTAATATCCCCTACAAGTGGATGTTCTCCAATTTCTTCTTTTAATTGCTCTAATAAAAGCGAACCCATTTGTGCAGATCGCTCAATTAAATTTTCATTTTCCATAATTTCTAAGTTTTTAAGAGCTAATGCACAAGCTGCAGGATTTCCACCAAATGTATTAATATGACGGAAGAATTCATATTCTCCCTTTCCTTTAAATGCTTCATATATTTCTTTTTTCACAGCTGTCGCTGATAATGGTAAATACGCGCTCGTAATCCCTTTTGCCATCGTAATAATATCTGGCTTCACATCATAATTCATAAATCCAAATGCTTTTCCTGTACGTCCGAAACCACAAATAACTTCATCGCTAATGAGCAATGCACCGTGTTTTTGACACGTTTCATGAACAGCTTTCATATAGTCTTGTGGCGGCATTAAAATGCCTCCGCCCGTAATAATTGGTTCCATAATAAAAGCTGCAATCGTTTCACTTAATTCCCATGTCATAACGCGATCTACTTCTTTTACACATTCTACATCATAAATGTTCTCTCTTTCTATTCCAGGCATACGATAACAATCTGGCGGTGTTACATGTAAAAAGCCTGAAGCAAATGGCTCATATTGATATCTACGCTGTGCTTGTCCCGTCGCTGCCATCGTAGCCATTGTATTGCCATGATACCCGCGGTAACGTGACATAAATTTATAACGATGCGGTTCACCTTTTTGCGCATAGTATTGTCTTGCTATTTTAAAAGCTGTTTCGTTCGCTTCCGAACCACTATTAGAGAAGAAAATAACATACTCTCCTCCAAGCCACTCATTTAATTTTTCTGCAAGCTTTATAGCCGGTTCATGTGATTGTGACATTGGAAAGTATGATAATGTTTGCAATTGCTTATATGCCGCCTCTGCAAGCTCTTTTCTGCCATATCCACTATTCACACACCAAAGACCACTCATACCATCTAAGTATCTTTTTCCTTGTATATCCTCAACCCAGCACCCTTCTGCTTTTGCCCCTACCATTGTACTATTTGGACTAAAGGGACGCATTCCGTGCCAAACATATTGCTCATCTTTCGCTAATAATTCATCAGTCTGTTTCGTTTTCATCATTTCTTCCACCTTCCATAACAACTTATTTTTCACAAAAGCTGCGCTGGTGCCATGATGATTCAAATTTCTCCCTGCTTATTTTCATTCCACAAAATTAAGATAAATCCTACTTACAAAGCAGTATTATTTACAAGAAAATGACAAAAAAAGGAGCTTTTCTTATATATCGAAAAGCCCCTCTTTCTTAATGCGAAGACGCATCACTAATCCCATGACCAGTATTAGATTTCACGAGAATTTCATCAAACTTCGCCGCATCTTCTTTCTTACTAGATAAAATAGTTCCTAAATATGCCGCAAGGAACCCGAGTGGAATCGAAATAATTCCAGGTGTCGTATACGGGAATATCGCTTCCCCAACAAATATAGCTTTTCCAGCTACAGGGTTCCATACATTTGGACTTAACGCTACGAGAACAATGGCTGATACAAGACCAACAATCATACCGGAGATAGCACCTGTCGTATTGAAGCGCTTCCAATATATTGTGAATAATATAACTGGCAAGTTTGCACTCGCTGCTACTGCAAATGCTAATGAAACTAAAAATGCTACGTTCAATGTTTGAGCAAATAACGCTAGTATAATGGATAATACCGCTACTCCAATAGACGCATAGCGAGCCATTGACACTTGCTCTTTTTCCGTTGATTTTCCCTTGCGAATAATTTCATTATAAAAATCATGTGCAAAGGCTGATGCCGCTGTTAATACAAGCCCTGCCACTACAGCTAAAATCGTTGCAAAAGCAATGGCTGATACGAAAGCAAATAAGAAATCTCCACCTAACGCTTTCGCTAATAAAGGTGCAGCCATATTACCAGCAGGATTTGCTTTAATAATTGCCTCATTTCCTACAAATGCGGCTGCCCCAAATCCTAAGAAAATTGTCATAATATAAAATGCGCCAATTAACCACGTAGCATAAACAACAGATTGACGTGCTGTTTTCGCATCACGCACTGTAAAAAAGCGAACAAGAATATGTGGTAATCCAGCTGTACCAAGAACTAGTCCTAAATTTAAAGATAGCGTATCAAGACCATCTTTATACTTTACACCTGGATTTAAAAACGAATCTTTTAATGGTGTAGCTGTTTTCATTTGTGCAAACATTTCAGTCACACTGAAATTAAATTTTGCGAAAACGATAACAGAAATAATAAATGTACCAGCCATAAGTAATACAGCCTTAACAATTTGTACCCAGCTCGTCGCAGTCATTCCGCCAAAAATAACGTACACTGTCATTAATGTACCAACGATTAAAACAGCTGTCGTATATTCGATCCCTAATAATAATTTAATAAGTGCACCCGCCCCAACTAATTGTGCAATCATATAAAAAATCGAAATTGTCATCGTATTAAGCGCTGCAACTCCGCGAACTTTTTTCGCATCAAAACGTGCCGCAATCATATCAGCTAACGTGTACTTCCCTAAATTTCTAAGTGGCTCTGCAACTAAGTATAATACAACTAAATAGGCAACTAAGAAACCGATACTATAAAAGAATCCATCAAACCCAGTTAACGCGATTGCTCCGGCTATACCAAGAAAAGACGCAGCAGACATATAATCTCCCGCAATGGCCAGACCATTTTGCCAACCAGTTAATCCCCCTCCAGCTGTATAAAACTCACTCGCATTTTTCGTTTTCTTCGATGCAAAATAGGTTATAACGAGTGTACCAAGAACGATGATTAAGAATAGTGCAAAAGCGGTTGTATTCAAAGTCAGCCCCTCCCTTTTTGCATATCTTGCAAAATATTTTGTGAGATTTTATCAAAGGATTCCGCTTTTTTGCTGTAAATCATACATAATGACCACGTCATGATAAATTGAGCGAATGCGAAAACCCATGCCCACGTAACATCACCAAATGCCGATGTATTGAGTACCTTTGAATACGATGTTAAAATAGGTAACGCAATAAAAAAGCTTAAAAAGAAAATACTCATTGGAACGATGAACTTCTTTTTCGTCTTTAATAGCAATTGGAATTCTTCTGACTGAACAACCTCTGTATAATTCACCTCATTTTGTAACTTACGTGCTGACGTATCATCTCGTTTCATTCTCTAATCCCCTCTCTTACTAGAAATACAATTCCCCCTTGTATACCTAAAAACTAAATTTTATAAATATTCAGAAACTTATTTTCATTTTAGACAATCCATACATTCCTGCAAAGATTTTTCGATAGACATTTTTCGGCAATTTCTGCTAAGTTTTTAATATACTTTTTCAACATACAATTTACGAACTTCAATCACGTATCAGTGAACCTTTCATATTCGTTATAACAAAATAAAAAAGAGTGCTTATCGCACCACTTCTGTTTTTTTCTCTTTTTCTAAATTACGAGCTGTTTCGCTTAATTCAACATCTTTTCCATCTTTAAGCGTTCCAAATAGGAAATCGAAAACTGGATTGGAAACACCAAACCAAAACTTTTCATTTTTATAATGGTGTAATATGTGCTGTTTTTTTAGCCATCGTCCAAACTTAGTGACAGGACGAATTGGCTTATGTGCAATATAATGTTTCCATTCATAAACGAGAAGCATGATAATCATTCCAATTCCGAATGAAAGTGTAACAGTAACACTTTTTGTTATAGCGTATGATATAAATAAATATATAGTAAAGCTTGGTATACTAAACCATACAGGCAAAAATAAAAGCTTTAAATCATCTGGATACACGTGATGATCATAGTGTAATCTTCTTAACATTTTTAATAAAAATACGTTTTTAGGTGGCTTTAAGTGAAATAAAAAACGGTGTGTCATGTATTCGTTAAGCGTATAAAAAACAATACCAAACAAACACGCTAACATACCGATCCATGTGAATAATTGCATTTTTAAAATAATGATGAAACCAAATAAAATACTATACATAATAACGATATCATGTTGTAAAAAGAACTCTTTCCCCACACTCTTCATGTTTCTTCCCCCTTTTCCAAAAAAACAGCCGCAACAAATCGTTACGACTATTTCTTTTATTTTCTATTCTTATTCTATTCACTTTACAAATTTGCCTGCTGCTCTATTGTCGAGAAAAAATTGTTCGATCCAAATATATTTTGCTTTGGAATAATATGTTCCACTGCAAACACTGTTACTTCTCCTCTTTGTACCTCTCCAATAATGAGTCCAAATACTTCGTGATTTACCGCAAACGTTGGTTGCTTTGTTTGTAGTAATCTTGCCGCAGTATGAAATACCGCTTCATATAGTGGATCCCTATCAGTAATTTCTTTTCGGATTTTTGGTGCTAACGTAATAATAATTTCTTTTCCGTCAATAGTGGTTCGATACATAAAAATCTCCCCTTCAATCTTATGTGAACAACTGTAAAGCTTTGTATGCAAAATGGATAGAATATCCTACTAAAATAATACCTGCTCCGGCTGTTATATAGCCTAGTACTTTTTGCTTTAATAAAGTTCTGCCAAAATGGACAGAAAAAGCGATATTTACATTCCATAAAATAATACCAACGATAATACAAAGACTGTACAAAAACGCTTCTTGTTTCGTTGCCTTCGTGAGCAGTGAGCTAAGTGTACTTCCATATATACCAAACCAAAAAACAAGGTTTAATGGATTGGATATCGCAATTAAAAAACCTGCCATAAACGATTGTTTAAGGCCACCTACCTCTTCTTTTTTATATTCCATATTCGAGTGGGAAATTCCTTGTTTTACACTTTGAAATCCTAAATAAAATAACAAGAAAAAACCTGTGCAATACATAAAAGCTTGTACATATGTATACATAAACAGAGAAGATAAACCGAAATAGATGAGAAGCATAAACAAAATATCTGCAGTCATTCCACCAATTCCAACAACCCACGCATGCCAAAAACCTCGTTCAATTCCTCGTTTTAACATTTCAATATTAATCGGACCTACTGGTGCAGCTAATGAAATACCTAATACAATTTGTTGTATAATCGCTCCAAACATCACTCTATCCTTTCTACTTCCTTTACTATTAAGTAATGATGTAATGATAAAAAATAGACTAGCTTTCATCAAAATATTTACTACTAAAATACCCTTTTTTATCCAAAATATGCAAAAGAGCCACCTAGATGATGGCTCTTACTTTTCTATCTTATGAAGAAAAGGACATTTTCCTTTTATCGGCTCTATATCGTCTCCTATAAAATATTGTTTCCATTCACGATGATCGGGATCACCATAATGACTAATGTTAGGATGTTTCGGCAACTGATCCCACTTTTCAACTCGCTCACGGACCGTTTGTCTTGAATATGCTCCTTTCGGACGATCCCCTTCTAACCCATCAAAGATAGTGCGTGGCTGAAATCCAATAACGAGAGAATTCCCTAAATGCCTAGTTTTTCGTTGTTTATAAGCTGGCGCATTTCCAAATGCAAATATCGATTCACCACCAAATGAAAATTCCCATAGGTGATGGTCTGGGTCTTCAGGAATTTGCTTCGGCCATGTTTGATCATCATTTTCATGTAAATATTGTAGTACTTTCCAAAAGTAATCCCGATAATATTCGAGTGATTGTTCCTCACATTCCGGTTCCACAAAAAGAAAAAAACCTCTTCTTACAATTGGACGCTCTTTCATTAACTCTAAAAAGGATAACATTGTATGTGGCAAATGGTTCCAATCATTATGAGAGAGAAAGGAATAACGAAGCTCATTCTTTTTCAAAGCAGTTAAACCAAAATAACATGGGAAAGTTGGTTCTAATACAATGTTTGAAAAATTTTCAAATTCTTTTGCAACCCAATTCGGTATATCCGTTCTCATTCTCATTCCGTCATTATCTAATAAATAAGACTCATTCATTCTTTCACCTCATTATGTATAGCATTCAATTAAGACTATTACATACTCGGCCTGTCCTATACCTATTTAAAAATTCGACTGAAAAATTATTTAAAAATATAAAAAAATAAAATCGCTTACTTGACTAAATTCTCCCAATTCGTGTATATTTAAATTAATCATTTAGCAGAATATTCAAGATTATAGCATTTTTAGTTTATATTATCTTTTCAAATGAATTTCACTAAATGAAAAACGTAAATGTTTTTTAGGAGGAATTGTAACATGCAAGGAAAAGTAAAATGGTTTAACAACGAAAAAGGTTTTGGATTTATCGAAATGGAAGGCGCTGACGATGTATTCGTACATTTCTCTGCTATTCAAGGCGAAGGCTACAAAGCTTTAGAAGAAGGTCAAGAAGTATCTTTCGATATCACTGAAGGAAACCGTGGACCTCAAGCTGCTAACGTAGTAAAACTTTAATCCAACATATGACAGGAGGTTACCTTACTTGGTAACCTCCTTTGTTATTCCTTTGTATATTTCCGTTTTCCAGAGCAAAAACTATGTGAAATGCGCAATATACAAAGGAGGAATTAGCAATGGGATCAGAAGTAAATGATTTTGAAGAAGTAAAATTCCGTGTGGAAACAGCACAAAAAATGGTAGGATCAGCGACAATTTCAATGGATCCAGATACATTAGAGCATGCGACTACTGCTGTAGAAGCCGCTCGCTCTCAGCTTGAAATTATGAAATCTGTTGCAACAGACTTAGATGAGCCATTTCTGATGAATGAGGAAAAGAAATTAAGCGAGTGCGAGCATCAATTAAATGAAGCGAAGCACTAAAAAACATCCAGAGAATTTTCTCTGGATGTTTTTTCATGACAACTGCTCCCCATACTTTTTCAATGTTTCTCCAACTGTACATTGTCTTATACAAAAGGAATGAGCATAATACTTACTATTCGTCTTTCGGTTATGTTCTCGCAAAAAACACCCTTCACAATACGTTTCTAATAAGTCATTTACCTCCGTAATGAGTTGCTTTTTATCCACCTTTGCACCTCTCTATTCGGTTATTTCTTTATGACTATCTATAACTGTTCCTTCTAATGCTTGCGTAGCTAATTGGTGTGCTTCTTTATTTTGTTTTCTAGCTATCGGCTCGCACACTAGTTTTAATTTCATTTGCTTCGCCTTTTGTTCAATTTGATCTAAGTAATGATTTAAATGCTCATCATAGCAAGGCCATTCTCCAGCCAACTGCTGCAGTACAACTTGCGAATCGCCGCGAAGTGTAACTGCTTCATACTTAATCCCTAATTCCTCGAGTATATTTACGCCATATAGTAATGATGCATATTCCGCTTCATTATTATCATATATGCCTTCTATATATGCATTACGGCGAATTCGGTATTGTTTTTTCCCTTTTTTATAGTATACACATATACCTACTCCAGCCTCTTTCGTCTGAATATCATACCCCCCATCAAAATAAACGAGTATTTCTTGGGGCTCTTCCTCTACTTGTTTATTCAGCTTTTTCATTTCCTTTAATGACCATTCTGCATCCATTTCATCATAAAATGATAGTTCTTTCACTCTTCCTGTCTTCTCGAAATCCTCTGCAAATTGCAGTACATCTTCTATGTTCATATAATCTGTCGTTAATTCCGTCTGCAAACCGCGCTTCGTTTTATACAACCAATGAATTTTATATTTCATACTAGATTCCCCTTATATAAGACTTCTTATATGTAGCCAGCTAATGAAAGCCTCACTTTATTTTATTATATTTTATCAATAGTCACAGCATTATATTCAATGTGATTACATACAAAAAGAGCTATCCCTATAGGAATAGCTCTTTCATCTATTACATAAATCTTTCAAATTGTACTCGTTTATTAATCCAGTACATTACAGGCATACCGATTGCCATGACAACAAATTCACCGATTGCACATGTTATCCAAGTCAACATAAATGGTAAATCAAATGCAAGATGAAGTTCAATTGCAATCATAAACATTGTAATTGTAAAAATAACTGTATTAAAAATCATACGAGCCCAAACACCTTTAATAAATCGCATAGAAATAATCGTTGCAACTAATGCAAGAATAGATTGCCCTACTCCAAATACTAAATCGTAAGCGATCATAGGTGAGAAAAAGAGATTCGTTAAAAATACCCCTAATACAATTCCGTAAATTGCTTTCTTATTAAATACAACGAGATGATTAAACATCTCTGAAATACGAAACTGTACATTCGTAAAGCCAAATGGCTGAATAAGCATAGAAACAGCAATATATAATGCCGCTAAAATACCATTACCGACTAAAGTTCTAATATTCATGACAAAATCTCCTTAGTTTTTTTACGTGGGATGGTTTCGAACCACGTTATTCGTTTTTTAAGCAACAAGATTATATTCTACGCAATACACACTCTTTCGTCAATAGATTCCTATCATTAACTACCTTTTTTCTTTTAGACAACGTATAATAAAACATATGAAAGTTTTAGGAGGTTTCACTTCATGACAGCAACAATTCAAAACGAAAAAGTGATCGTTACCATCTCTGACAAAGGTGCAGAATTACAAAGCGTTCGCTTAAAAGAAGACAATACAGAATACTTATGGCAAGGTGATTCTACTTATTGGGGGCGCCGCGCACCAATTTTATTCCCAATTGTTGGCCGATTAGTAGATAATACATACTACGTAGATGGTAAACCATATTCTTTAACACAACACGGCTTTGCGCGTGATCTTACATTCTCTATAAAAGAACAAAGTGAAACGAAAATCACTTATATTGTAACTAGTAATGAAGAAACATTAAAAAAATACCCATACGAATTCGAATTACTCGTTTCTTATGAGTTAGACGGACAAATCGTTCATGTAACATACGAAGTACATAACCCTGCTTCAAAAGAGATGTTCTTCTCAATCGGAGCACACCCTGGTTTCAACTTCCCCTTATTAGAGGGCGAATCATTTACAGATTATCATTTATCATTTAACGGTTCTGAGCGTTTAGAAACAAGCGTATTAGAAGGACCTTACCTTTCAAGCAAAAAGCAAGTAATCGCTGAAAATGCAACTGAATTACCACTTACATACGATTTATTCAAAAATGATGCACTTATTTTTGAAAATATGAATACGGATGAAATCTCTATTCGTTCTCATAAACATAATAAATTTGTAAAAGTAGAATTTGATGGATTCCCATTTGTCGGCGTATGGACACCAGGCGAGAATGCTCCTTTCTTATGTATCGAACCTTGGTACGGAATTGCCGATGAAGTAACTCCAGCAAAAGATTTCAAGGAAAAAAAAGGAATCCAATCTTTACAAGCGAATGAAACATTTACATGTCGTTATAGCATTACTATTGGCTAATTACTCTATCCCCTACTTCAATGAGACATATAAGTAGGGGATCATCTTATCATTTGGAGGTTTCTCATTTTGATTGAAGTATATATTGATGGTGCATCAAAAGGAAATCCTGGTCCTTCTGGTGCAGGCGTATTTATTAAAGGGGTTCAACCAGCTGTACAATTATCATTACCCCTTGGGACAATGTCCAATCATGAAGCAGAATACCACGCTTTACTTGCAGCATTAAAATATTGCACGGAGCATAATTATAACATTGTCTCTTTTCGTACAGATTCGCAACTTGTCGAGCGAGCTGTCGAAAAAGAATACGCAAAAAATAAAATGTTTGCACCAC
Source organism: Bacillus sp. MHSD_36 (assembly GCF_030757775.1). Lineage (NCBI taxonomy): Bacteria > Bacillati > Bacillota > Bacilli > Caryophanales > Bacillaceae > Bacillus > Bacillus sp. MHSD_36. The sequence goes on along the minus strand of NZ_JAVBIS010000003.1, from coordinate 438,699 downwards.
TATTAGAGGAAGCACTGCAGTACATAAAACGTTTCGATCTCTTTTTTATTAAGTGGATTCCAAGTAGTCAAAATAAAGTTGCTGATGAGTTAGCTAGAAAGGCTATCTTACAAAATTAACGGGGGTATGAGTGTGAAAAAAGATTGGATCGCTCCTCTTGCTTTATTATTTGTCTCTTTTATTTGGGGAGCTACGTTTGTCGTCGTTCAAAATGCTATGTCTTTCGTTGGTCCATTTACTTTTAATGGTATTCGCTTTTTATTCGCTGGAATTATTTTATTATTCGTTCAAATGATTTTCTCAAAAAAAACTTCAAAACAAGATATAAAACAAAGTAGTCTCGCTGGATTAATCGTTGGGTTCTTTTTATGCGTTGGCTATGTGTTACAAACATTTGGCTTACTTTATACAACTTCTTCAAAAGCAGGTTTCTTAACAGGACTTAGTATCGTTATGGTACCCATTTTGTCTTTTATCTTTTTAAAACAAAAAGCTACCATTTTTATCGTAATGGGCATTGCTGTAGCAACAGCAGGATTATACTTATTAACAGCTGGTGATTCTTTTCAATTGAACATGGGAGATATACTCGTTCTCGGTTGCGCAGTTGCTTTCGCTGCTCATATTCTTGTTAACGGCTTCTTCTCTAAGAAAATATCACCTTTATTATTAAGCACATCACAAGTATTAGCTGTCGGTATGTTTTCTTCTATTTGCGCTTTTTTGTTTGAAGATTGGGAAAAATTATTCTCAGTAGCACTATGGACGAATTCTTCCTTTTTATTCGCCCTATTTTTAACTTCTCTATTCGCGACATCCATTGCTTTTTTCATTCAAACATCAGCACAAAAACATACATCTCCAACGAGAGTAGCAATTATTTTCGCAATGGAGCCCGTTTTTGCCGCCTTAACAGGTGTTCTCGTTGCAAACGAACAACTTTCTATTTCCGCTATTGTCGGATGCCTATGTATTTTCTTAGGCATGGTTTTTGTTGAATTACCTTCCAAAACAAAAAAAGAAGCGCAGGCCGCGTGAAGTTACGCTTGTAACTTCCGCATAAAAGCCTTAGCGCTTTTTTTATCTGTAATCTCTTCTTCTTTCAATCGTTCTAATAACGCAACAAAATAACTCCCATCAAACTGGAATTGATGTTTTATTGTCGCTTCTATTGCTGCGTTCACAATTCCATCAGATGCACCCGTATATCCTTGTCCGAACATAATAAACCCTTGTGCTTCCTCTGATAGTTTAAATCCTTTCGTATGTAAGAATGAAAGATAATCTTCTACTGTTTGCATGTTATTCCCACCTACTCAAAAATTCTCCATCTCCTATCATACATGTTTTTACACGCTATGAGAATGAAATTTCTTTGACAACTTTGTAAATCTATCTGAAGTAGACGATAGAGGGTTTCCTTACAATATAAAAGAATATGTAAATGGGAACTTATTTTATATTAAAGGGGATAGGGATACAAAATGAAACAAGCACTATTAATTATCGATGCGCAGCAAGAATTAATGGATGGCACTGAACAAGAAAATGAAGTTTTTCGTAAAACAGAACTACTATCTACACTAAATACAGCCGTACAGAAAGCAATCGATTCAAATGCCCTTATTATTTTCGTAAGAGATATCGATGTTGCTTCTGGTAGCGGCGAAGGATTTGAAGTACATAATGAAATTCAAGTACCTCAGTCCGCAATCCTTATTAATAAAGCAGCAACAAACGCATTTTATGGCACTTCTTTACTAGAACTTTTAAAAGAAGAGAAGATTGGCCATATCGTTATCGGTGGATGTAAAACAGAACATTGCATTGACACCGCTGTTAGAACAGCTACTGTACAAGGATTTGACGTTACATTAATTAAAAATGGTCATTCCACAACTGATTCTAACGTATTATCTGCAGAGCAAATCATTGCTCATCATAATAAAATTCTACATGGACATTATAACGTAGATCATTTTTCTATGGTAAGAGATATTGAGGAAGACCTATTTCAACCGACTCACGATCAATATCGTGATTAATAAAAAAGAATCCTTCATTCAGAAGGATTCTTTTTTATCCAAAAATTTGTGCTGCAATACTGTATAGTTCCCCATTTCTTTTCAAAAATTGATTACTATTTCTCATCATAATTGGTGGTGTATGAACCTTTTGAAAGCCAACAGACTCTAATAGATTCATAAAATCGTTTTTCCCCTCTGGCACATCAATTCTTAATTTACCATGATGCTCTCTTGCTAAATAATGTACAATCCTCATTGCCATCGCATCATCTTCAGCAACGACTGGACCTATTATTTTATTTTCTGGTGTTTGTATACTTAAACCGTAACCTAATACATTTTGTTTATTGTCCTTTACAACGATGCATTGCTCACTTTGTATAATTCTTTTCTTTAAGAATACTTTTCTATTTGTTCCAAACGCATATTCATCTAATTTTATTATTTCTTCTAAATCACACTCCTCATAATTCATCATATAATCTTCATTTCTCATACAATAATTATTCACATTGTACGAGTTACATATGTATTTAGAAACATAACTTACTGCTCTAAATCCCAATTTTTCATATAAAGGTTTCCCTTCATCCGTAGCAATAAGCATAATAGGAGTTTGAGCCGATACGCTCTTCATGCATGCATTCGTTATCGCCTTTCCAATCCCACTTCCCTTATAATTTGGATGTACAATGACCATTCCGATAGACACTAATTTCTCCCCATATAATATAGTTGCTGCGCTAGCAATGAGTTCCTTTCTCACATTCCACACACCATATACAATACCTGAGTCAAAAATAGTCTCAATTTCTTCTTTATTATAATCCCACCCAATATAAGAAGATAATGCTACAATATCGCCTATTTGTTCTTCTCTAAGACGCTCCACCCTAATTTCCAATTCAAGCATACTTCATCCCCTTATCTAGACATTTAAATCATTATTATCAAATCAACTTGTTCATGTTTCACTTTATTTGTCACACACATATCCTATTTTGACCAAGACTATGTGAGATGACAACATCCCTATAAGAATTAAGTACAATAGTAATTAAAAACATACTGATGCAACATTAACCATACAGAAAATAGTTCTATCGTTATTTTTAATATTCCTGCTAGTAGTGCTAGTCTTTAGATAAAATCCATTTTTGGATTGGAAACCACCTATCTTGTAATTAAAATATTACAACTTCAAGTCTCGCCTACTGACCCACCAATTACAGTAACTGTTACGAGTAACGAAAATACGGTCACCTTTGTTTCAGAAAATCCAGATGAAACACTTCCAAATTTTAATTGCTTCTTTGACGGTGAACGCTTCATACGGGTTACTCCTCGAAATGTACGAAATTACCTTTGGACTTGGGTTTGGTGGGATTAAATGAAACAAAAAGAGATTGTAGTTTGGTTGAAACCCAATTACAATCTCTTTTTCATTCTCTTTATCGTATTACTTAATAACTCGTCCAAGCATTTATAACCGAGCATCATCTCAAGTTAATTTAGTCGTAATAAGTTGGCCCGCCTCATTAATCGTTACTTTCCATTTCGCTCCACTAGCAGTCTTCATAATAATACCTTTACTTGCTTCTATTTCAATATCTCCAAACATTCTTCCACCAGTTGTTGCTAACCAAGCGTTCCCATTTTCCATAGAAGACCTCGCAAATATACGATTAATTCGAAAACGTTTATGGTCTTGAACATAACCACTCAGTGTAATTCTCGCTTTATATAGTTGACTCGCCTTCATATTCGATATAATTGTATCGCCTACATTTAATGGAACATCCGATGCAACAACCCAATTTCCAGTTGCACTTAATGCATATTCAATTTTAATTTTCTTCGGGCTCTCTCCCCATCCAAAATACATGCCAAAACAATTCAACATTTGGATTGGATTTTTCGTGAAATCTAGTTCAATCACAACTGGATTACTATCTGGAACATCGATATAGTTTACACTTTGTTCATCTATTAAATTAAAACAATTTGCAAGATTCCCCCCGTAAGGTAATTTTCCACTTGCTTGCTTAACAGTATACTTCTGCTGAGCATTTACTAATATATCATCTTGGTTCCCTATTAAATGTGGTTTATTTAACGTAATTGGCAACTGAATCCGAAGAGATTCTTCATAGGTAGACTTACAAACATTGTATTGTCCTTTATCTACAATAGTTGTGGAAAGTAAATTCGAAAAAAGGTTGTTACGATGCGAATTAGAAGAAAATTCAATGACAATCGGTTCGCTACTCATCCGGTACGTATCCCAAATCATACAATTAAATGTATTATAAGCACCCGTACAACGAATTACTTTTTTCGTTTGCTGTCTACATTGTACTTGAATATCATGAAATGTATTACCTGAACTTTCATTTGGCAAATCACTATTTCCATCTACTTCTATCCCATACTGACATCCATCAATAAATATAGATTGAAATACATTTGCATTAATCCAGCAAGGTGTATTTATATCATCTATAAATTCTGTCTTTAAATGTATTGCAGTTTGAAAATTTTTAATTTGAATAAAGTTAACTTGAAAGAAACTAATATAGTCCCATGCTTTTTGACAATAAAAGTGTATAGCCTTTCCTTTATATGACGACGTTGCATTTATTATATTTATATTTGATATAAGAGAGTGATTAGGAACTTCTATTTGTTGCGAACCGGAAACATAAATAACTGCAGATTGAAACAGTGGATTTATAACTTGAACTGTACCACCTGTTATAGACCCATTTTGTTGCAGTTCAAACGCATTAAAATCTCCATCAATTTGCAACGTAACAGTAGGATCTAGCTCTAACCTTACATTTGATTTAATAACAATCGGTTTTACAATTTTATACGTATTTACCCCTGTAATTCTAACCGTAGAAATTCGATTCGATACACAGTATTCAATCGCTTGTTGAATCGCTACCGAACTATCATTTCCTGAGTTTGGAACTGCACCAAAACAATCAATATGAACACTATTTTCAGGTGCACAATCTCCTTGTGATGAAATATACTCTGACAAAACAAATCCACTCCTCATATTACCTTTTTCATATAATATGTAAGTTTTATCTTAAAAGTTTCTATAATAAAAAAAACAAACGACTTCTACAGTCATTTGTTTAATTCATATATATCTTTCGTTTCTTCTATCATTTTCGTTAACGAGAAATATCTCTCTGCTTTCTCTCGTGCTTTCAGTCTAATACCATTCACCTTGTCTTCATTCTCTTGTAATTCCTCAAGCGCACTTGCAAATACAGATTCACAATATTCAGATATTAAAACACCTGATTCTCCATCTATTACCGCTTCATTGATTCCGCCGACATCTATTGAAATAATTGGTGTCCCTGTGGCCATCGCTTCAATTACCACCATTGGAAATACTTCACGAAAAGATAATAAAAGCAAGGCATCCATATTACCTATAAATCCATGTGGTTCAGAAATATTACCTAACATCTTTACACTTTGTTGCAATCCATACTTTTCTATTTCTTCCATAATAGACTCTTTCTCTGGTCCATCACCAGCAATATAAAACTTAAAATCATCTCTCTTTTTCAACACATTTGCAATTTTCACAAATAGTTGATGGTTTTTTTCTTTGGATAATCTAGCTAATATCCCTACATGATAAGTAGATTCTGTCTTTTTCTGCCGGAATAAAAACTTTTCAATATCCACACCATTATAAATCGTCTTTATTTTTTCTGCAGCTACATGCATTGAAATTAAATTTTTCTTTTCAAACTCACTTACTGTAATAATATTGTTCACATATTTATTCATGAAATAACGAAAAAGAATTGGCATTTTCTTTTCTAATATCGTTACATTATGTTTCGTATACACGACTTTTATCTTTTTTTTCATAAACTTTTGAAGCAAAAAGGAATATAAGACCATTCGTAAACTATTGGCATGAATAAGTTCTATCTTTCGTTCACATATTTCTCTTCGCAAGTAATAAATATTTCTCAAATGATTCCATCGACTAAGCAATATGAAATTTTCTTTTCTAGTAAGAAATTCATATAGTTCCCCATCACCTGCAGCTGTGTATACTGTAAAATTCTCATCACGCAAATTGCTTTCCAATTTACAGAAATAACTTTCGGCTCCTCCAGTTATCAATTTGTCTGTCATCAGCAATATATTCATAATTGCGTCTTCCCAACTACATTGATTTTATTTTTTCTATAGGCATGAAAAGCATACTTACTAAAATAGTAAAAAATTTGTACCGCATTCAATCGTTTTTGTTCCTTTAATAATTTCCAATACCGAAAAGCCGCTCTCATTTTATTTCTCGAAACAGAATTTTCTACAATTCTATACTTCGCTAACACTTGCTGTATTCCTTTTGCTTCATGCCCTTCATGTAATAAGTTTAGCCATAGCGCTGTATCTTCCGGCTGTACATTAGGCATTTCAATATGGAAAATTTTTTCTCGATCAATCATTACTGTTAAACAACCGATAATTGTATTTCCTGCCAAACGATGATAGTCAACAGATTTTGGTACATTCACTTCTCGATTTAGTTCATTACCGTTTTCATCGATTAAACTATACGATGCATATGAAAAGGCCGCATTCATTTCTTCCATAAATAACAATTGTATCTTCAATTTATTTGGCAACCATATATCATCGCTATCTAAAAAAGCAATATATCTTCCTCTCGCCTCTTCAATCGCTAAATTCCGAGCTTTCGCAGCACCAACATTTTCTTTTAATGATATTAGCCTAATACGCGGGTCCCCTTCTATTATCTCTTTAATTTTTGTAGCAGATTGGTCAGTTGAAGCGTCATCAATGATAATCATTTCCCAATTTTCATATGATTGATTTTGTACTGATAAAATCGTCTCACCTATAAATCGTATACTATTATAAGAAGGTGTTATTACAGAAACATGAGGCGCCTTATTATGTGCTGATAGACATTTTACCATCTACCTTTCCCCTTCCTTCATATATTGAAATGTACTTCACAACCATTGCTAAAAATAAAAAGAACGCTTCGTTAATAATGAGTGACAATGACATCATCTGAAATAAAAATCCAATCATAGTCAATAAAAGATACGGTTTTTCACGAAACAGAGTATACTGCGTTAATTTAAACATTAATATGCATAAAAAAGCACTATATAAAAGAAAACCAATTGTACCCGATTCAGACAAAATTTCTAAAAATGTATTGTGCACATATAATTTTTCATTAAATTGAAACTCATAATAATTCGAAAAATTAAACGCACCAATTCCGATATATGGATTGGATACATAATATTTAAAAGCAGCTTCCCATAATGTAAATCTTCCACTTCCATTATCATGCGAAAAATCAGAAATTCGTTTATTCAATATGTCATCCAATTGGCCACCCATTACACTATTCGATAAACTAAAGATCACTACACCAAGCAATAGTAAACTCATTATTATTTTTATTTTTTTTGCAAAACTAGATGTACATACATATACAAAAACGACGAGCACAAGTGCTAATATCCCTCCCCTTGAGAAAGTTAATAAACTTGTCGTAACACATAAAATCAATCCTAAAATGTTCGTCATATTATGTAGGTTTGTCATATAATACATAAAAAATATTGTATTATAAAAAATAAAAATGTTAGGATCATCTAGCAAACCAATTAACCTTGGATATCCTCTATCAACTAAGAGTCCGGCAAAAATTTCTCTTTCTTCTCCACCGTACAATCCAAAGTGCTGTAAACCGACTATATACAGTATTAGACTTACAATATTAAATATAATCCCTACATAAACAATAGATGATTCAAGTGTTGCTATTTCAACATTTCCTACTAAATTTCTCATTATAAAATAACACCCTAAAACAAGTAGCACACCAAAAATCATACGAATACTAGCATGTAAATATATAGAAAGAATTCCACTGAAACAATAAATAAAATAAAATAGTAAAAATACAACTTCATGAAAATATAGCTTTTGAATATGAAAGTTTTTAACTGTTAAACAAAAATATATGACTAAAAAAATCATATATATCTTCAACGAAAATCCAATATATATATTGTATTTACTTAACATGACAAATAATATTAAGAGCATAATCCATTTCATCGATATTTTCATATTATTTTCCATAGGCTATATCCCCTGTTTCGTAATATAATCCTTTTTACGTGTTTTTGTTATAAACGAAAGAAGAAGTTTTTTCAGCTCATAGTCATATAGGAATATACCCACTACTACGATTAACGTATTAAGAACGAGCGCAATAAAATGATATGTATGCAATATATATTGCACCCCAATAAAAGTTACGCCAAAATAAATTGTATAAGGTATGACAATTTGAAATACAATTTTCCCCTTCACTACACTTACCGCTATATACCCAACTAAAGCTACAATTTCAAATAAAACCATAGCATAAGCCGCTCCTATCACTCCACCAATACTACTAAAGCTATAAAGCATAATCCCACCTATCACTAATGCTATACATTGCACAACAGTTCTTTTATTTTGACATCCACTCGTTGTTAAGCCGTCAGCTATAGCAATATTTAAACTTTGCAGCACAATGAGAAATGATAATATTTGGAGTGGCTCTACTGCATTTCTCCATTCCTCATGAAAAAATATAGAAATAAAGTATGGAGCTAAATAATATAAACCTATCGTCATACATATTCCCACAATCGTCATTGATTTTATTTGAAGTAAGTTTAATTTCGTATGCTCTTCTAATTTATTCTGATTATAATGCTTAAAGAGCACTGGATAAAATGCCCCTGCAATCACCCCTGGTACTTGATATAATGCTGCTGGCATCCGATACGCCACCGCGAAAACACCTACCATACTTAATGGCAATGTATAATTAAGTAAAATAGGTGCTAATTGTGGCGTACTCATTATTAAAAAACCACTAATAATAAAAGGTGTCACTTGCCAAAACAACGCTTTATGAATTACAACTTTCATATTCACATTCGTCTTTCTTTTCATTACATATATGCTGCATATACCACCAATCATATAACCAAATCCATATAAACGCGCAGTTATATAAACTGGTAACTCTCCGAGAATACAAAAACATGTAATGATAATGACAACTGCCGCTGATACAACTTTAATAAGCGCTATATACTTCATACGCTCCGTTAGCTGAAAGTAGGCAATCCCTATATTTTGCCAAGTTAATCCTATTAACATGAAAAACATTACGTTTATCATCATATAAATCAAATTTCTATCCGCATACATATAATGAATAGCAATATAGCCGATTATAGAAATAAAAATAAGTAGAATCATCCTTACCTTTATATACGACGATAAAATCATCTCTAAGTCTACTCTATCTTTTGCCCCTTCTCGAAGAAACGTATTCGTAAGTCCTAAATCTGTAAAAAATAACATAACAAACGTCACTGCTATAGCAACACTAAACATCCCATAATTTTGTGCATTAAAAAAATTTGCTAAAGCAATTAAACTCACAGCCTGAAGAAGATTAGCTAAAATCGTGCTATAAAATAGATGGATAATATTATTTAAAATAGATCTACCCATACCTGTTCTCCTTTGCAAGCAACCTACTTACATATATTTATCTTGCACCATTACCATTCAATACGATTAAAACAGTTTTACATAAAATATGAATGTCCATCTTAATCGTTTTCATTTCAATATACTCCATGTCCCATTTCAACTTTTCTTTCGGATCAAGATCATACCCACCATTTATTTGTGCCCATCCTGTTAACCCTGGCTTCACAATTAAACGTTCCTTGAATTCCGGAATATAGGCATCAAATTGTTTATAAAAATACTCTCTCTCTGGCCTAGGTCCAACAAAAGACATATCGCCTTTTAAAACATTGAAAAGTTGCGGCAATTCATCAATTCTCGTTTTTCTTATAAATGATCCAACTTTAGTAATTCTTGGATCATTTTCATCTGCCCACTGTGGTCCATTTATTTCAGCATCTTTTACCATCGACCTTAATTTAAATACATTAAATTTCTTCCCATTCATCCCTAAACGTTCTTGAAAATAAATTGGAGCTCCTGCTGTTTCGAAAGCAATTATAATACAAAAAAACAACATAATTGGCAGCGTTACTAGTAACAATATGAGTGAAAATATAATATCAAACAAGCGCTTTATACTTCGATTCAAAATACTGGTCTTTTCTTGGGCCGGAATCGTATACAACTTGGCTTGATTTGTTTCACGAATCATAGATCGTTACCCCCACATTCAAGAATATAAAACTATACCTATTAATTCACATTCTTTCTTCTTTATATTTGCTATCACTTTTTGCACGGTACGTAGGGAATCTTTTCTCTTCTTAACCGCTAAGACCACTCCATCGCATTTCCCTGCAATCATGTGCGTAGCAGGAAGCTCAAATACTTCAGAGGAATACAAGAAAATGTAATCAAAATCTTCCTTCCATTTTGCAATTACATCATCAAATTCATCTGTAGCAACTAAAGGTGTACCGGTGTGTACTGTTTTTTTTGCAGGAATACAATATAAGTATTTAGATAAGTTACTAGAGAAAGTTTCATAACTACAGGAGGGATCGCTTATTATATCATTCACTGTTTTCGTATGGTTGCTTTGTAATAGTAGATGTAGCTTAGGATCGGAAAAATTCACATCGATAAGTAACACCTTTTTTTTCATTTCTGCAAATACTAGCCCTATATTGACTATAAGCGAGGCAACAACGCCTCTATCCTTCGTTGAACTAATTGTGAACACTTGTTTCCCTGATTTTTTCAACTCGTGATACAGCGTATAAAACTGCTCTTTCATTACAGCATCATGCGGATCAAATGGAAGCTGTTTCTTTGTTTTAAACATCGACATGTTCACCTCGATATATAGATGATTGCGGATCAACTTCTGTAGATTTCTTTTTTCTTTTCGGTTTCATATTTATGTAACCAATAACAGGGATTGTTGTTATTTTCTCCAAATCTTGTTCCACGTATATACGCTCATCAAAATAATCTCGAAATACAGCTAAACCTACTCCAACAAAAAAACTAACAAGTAAAGAGATAGGGATAATAAGTTGCAATTTCGGAAACAGCTTTTCAGCTTTTTCCTGTAACTCAGGGTCAGTTAATATTTTTACTCCCTGTACATTCGTATACTGTTGAAAGCTTTTTTGAGATTGTTCTGCCAGTGACTTTACAATTTCTTTTACAATTTTAGGATCCGAATCTTTTACTGTAACAGTAACAATTTGTGAATTGTCCATATTCACCACTGAAATCTTTTGAGCTAATTCATAACTTGATTGCTCTAATTTCAAAGCTTTTTTGACTGTTGAAATAATAAGTGGACTTTTTAAAATATCAACATACGAAGTTACGAGCTGTTTATTTTCCTGTGTTTTATTTGTTGAATTTTCCTTATTAAACTCATCTAAATTCCCAACGAGAATTTGTGTTGAATATTGATATGAAGGCTTTAATACGTACATAGAGATAAGAATTAGAGAAACAGTTAAACAGCACATCGTCAAAATAATTGTTACTATCCTTCTTTTCAATAACTGTTGAAAATCCTTCATGCTAATTTCTTGCTTCAATTATTTCACCGCCTTTGTCTGAATGACATCCTGCATCTCACTTTCTGCAGATAGTCCTTTCTTTTCTAAATTCGATTGCTTTGTTATATACTTTCCGATCCTGAATGCAAATTTTTCTACAAACAAATAAGAAATTATTGCTAGAATAAACGAAAAAATTAGCGATAAAATTAAAACAATAGATAACGGAAATATTTCATGAAGCATATATACTAGGGAAAATAACGATATGATATGGTATAAATAAAGACTGTAAGAAATCTTCCCTAAATATAATAAGTATTTATTACGTAGCAAGGATGACAAAGTTGATACTGACAAGCTTAATATGACAAATAAACATGCACTTATTGCTACTGCGTAGTCTCGAAATATAAAATTATTGAGCAATTTAATTTCTCCAATAAGCCCTTCATACATATAAAGTAAAATCGCAAATAAAAACCATGCAACTTTCTCATTTTTAGTACGATTACTATAAAAAACTATTACATTATTTTTATATTTCGCAACTAGTGCTCCTAGTAAAAACAGCACTGTGTAATGCAGGGTTAATGCATAGCTTGTTAATGTTAAACTTGAGTGAAATAATAATAAAATCACGACAGAACATATACTAAAACTAAACAATGTCAATAACGAATCCCTCAACGTTTTTCGTAAACAAACCATCAAAATTAACGGGAAAATTATTGATATTCGCATTTCATGAACAAGTGACCAAATTACGCCGTTATATGCATCTGTATTATATTTCCCAACCAATAATATATGCTGCACGATTAAGCTTAAAGAACTTTCAATCGTCCATGAGCGATTAAACCATTCACTTAAATAAGAAATTCCATATTCACTCATTGTAGTTTGGCATAAAATAGCTATAAGTATTGCTACGATATATGGAATATAAATTCTGCATATACGCTTTAAAAGGAATGATCCATAGCTATCGTAGTTGTTTTGAATAGATTTATACAAAACAAATCCACTCAAAACAAAAAAGATAATAACAGATTCGTTACCACTACTAAAAATTAGACGAGCAGGTGTTTCTTTTAATAGATACATAACAAATGGTTTATTATCTTCATAACTGTAATTTTGAAATACTGAAAAAATCATTAAATGATGGCCGATCATTACTACCAATGAGGAAATTCCTCGAATTGAATCCAGCTCCTCATACCTCTCCATCGTTTTACATCAACTCCTACCGAAATGATAATAATCATTTCAAAGCGACACCATTATTCATATTCCTCTCCTTTCTTTTCATTCCAATTTTTCATATGAAAATGATTTTATATTGTAATTTTGAATGTATTGTAACATTTTTTGTAATATTATGAATAGCAAATCTCCAAAATTGGCATATACCAATTTCAACCTCGAAAAATGAAAAATATTGGTAGAAAAACACTATGAAAATATCTTGTATATTTACAAAAATTAAAGAGAGAAATAGAGTGATTTCAATATAGAACAAAAAAAAGATAGCCTTTATCGGCTATCTTTTTTTGTTCTATTTAGTTGCTAGAGCCACTATATGCGACATGTCGTTTCTCAATTCGTTCCTCAATTTCTTTCATATTTTCTTTATTATTTAATAGTGATTGTTTATTTTCAATTAATAATTGTTTAAAAGATTTTCTCACTTTTTTTCTCATTTTTTATTGTCCTCCTTGGGGGATGGTTTATATAAAGTGAAACTTTAATCAGTGGGGTTTTTCTTCATCCCCCACTGATTATTAGTTGAACCAATCGGACTTTTATGGGCAGTTGATCCCCCACCTAACTTCTTTGCTTTCGCTGAATTTTGAGGTGGGGGGTCTTACTGCCCATTAAAGTGGGATAAAAGATAAAGCATTATCTGGTTGTTCTTATAATAATTGATTGTTGTGAATTCCATTTGAACTTCATATGAAAATACCGCTTATTTTCTGACAACTTTGTGAACAAGAAAAAATCTCCGTAAAACCGCTTTGTAGTTGCTTCATTTCATTACATAAATCGCCATTTACGTCATCTTATATCAATTTACCTTGTCGAAATATTTATATATTTTAAGCTACATTCCATATACTTTCATCTACTAAAATTCTTTTTTTCAAAATAAAAAAGAAGGTGTCACCTAGTCAAATTTCGACTCATGCAACATCCTTCTTTTTAAACTATTTACAACATATTGATTAATATTTCAGGTCTTCCCCAATTCATTTCTTCACAAACGAATCGTAGTTTTTCTTCATCCATTGTGTGTAATCCTTCTTCTAGCGAACATGAAATAGGAACTTCACAATGAATTTGCGCTAATTGTAATGAAATATTTAAATTCTCTAAATCACTTTCAATTTTCGTACGTTGCGCTTTCGTTAAAGATGCCACATTTTCTAGTACAGTTGCTACTGTACCATGCTCTTGAATCAGTTTATACGCTGTTTTTTCACCGATACCTTTTACACCTGGGTAATTATCGCTCGTATCTCCCATGAAAGCTTTTGCATGCACGATTTGCCACGGTTCCACACCTTTTTCTTCCATAATCTTCTCTGGTGTGTAATACTCGTAATTTCCAATTCCTTTGCGCAGAAGCATAACTGTAACGCTCTTATCAACAAGTTGCAGTAAGTCCGTATCACCTGTTAAAATGTAAACTTCCGCTTCATTACAATATTGTTTTGCAAGCGTACCGATACAATCATCCGCTTCATACCCTTTCATACCGATAACTGGAATGGACAATTTCGCAGTCATTTCTTGTACTAAATCAAATTGCGGAATTAATTCTTCAGGCGGCGCTGCACGATTCGCTTTATAATTTGAGAACGATTCTGTTCTAAAAGTCGTACTTCCCATATCCCAGCATGTTACGATATGTGTCGGTTCAATTGCTTGCATAGCTGTTAATAAATGTTTCATATAACCATGAATCCCGTTTGTAGGGGTACCATCTTGTCGTTTCATAAATTGTCCGTAGACACTTGTTGCATAAAAAGCACGAAATAATAGTGCCATACCATCAACTAATAATACTTTTTTCATAATTCCTCTCCTACCAAAAAAATAATAACCCCACGTCATCACGTAAGGTTATATAAATAGATTACCATTCTACGTTTTTCAACTTTGTCTATTATACATTGTTTTTGTATATTTAGCATCATTTACACATTAAGATGTTCTACTACAACAAGTATGAAGAATTCCTGAATACGTATTTTTCCCAGTCGAAACAACTACAGCTTTTGCATTTCCACCAACAATATACGTCCCTTTGAAACATACGTTTTCAAGTTCAAGTGGATTATAGTCTTTCATTCGTTTTAAAGGAATAAATCGTTTGCGCTCAAGATGATAGCAGCTTTCAAATTTCTCAACACTTGCATCGCTTCCTGTTAGCACAGATTCATTTACTAATAAATCATTTGCATAAATGATACGTACATCCGCTGGTACTGTATCACCTTCTGAAAGAAAAATCATATCTCCAGGAACAAGCTCTTGTACTGGCAAATTCATCATTTTCAATTCACCGTTTAAACCTGTTGTACTTGAACATTCTACTCGAGACACAGTAATTTTCTCACATTGTAATCCATCACGTACATGTTGTTTTGAAAAGCCTGGGATCATTCCACTTAGTTTCATCATAATTTCCGCAATACGAGCTCTTTTTGAAGTTAATTCATTTCGTCCGTATACTTGAATACGTTTTTCTGCCTCTTTCATAGATAATCCGTCTCTTGTTGTTTTAAAATATGCAAATACAGATTTTACATCTCTCGTTGCGATTTCAATTAATAAATCTTTATTTTTTTGAAGCAATGTTTGTTCTTTCATTGATTTTTTACTTAATTTATATGACGTGTTACCCACAGTTTTGTTTGCATATAACATATTATCGTCTCCTCCTTTACAACATAGGAAGAAACGCTTTGTTTCTCGATTTATCCACTTTACTGTGAAAGTGTCTAGCGCTTAAACATACATATAAACGCTACATGATGATAAATATAGAGGGAGGAACAAGTCGTTTCCTGCCTACATCATATATTTTTGATTTGAAGTATATGGGTAACGGAACCGAGTCAGAATTTGACATGCTCCTCACCTCCTTGTTTTCATTTTATAGTTTATACTATGAGATTACTCATAGCTTTGTAACAAAAAGACCTTTACTCCGAAAAGAGTAAAGGTCTTGACATACACAAATAAACGATTCCTAATACAATTAGAAATCTACGGACCTCTCCCTCGCCGAGTTTTAGCACTGTATAGCATAGGTACATTACCAGCTACGTTAAGAAAAACCTTAATTCGATCATTCCTGTTGACCCATTGGCGTCTCTCGACATTTTTGGGCAGTAGCATTTCTCTATACAGGAGCCTCACCTAACAGAGACTTATTTTTATTACATAGAAAATGTTACTCTTATTTAAAATAGATGTCAACAGTAGCCTACAATTTTTTCGAAAGGTATAACAAACTAACGTAGACATAATAAAAAACTTTACGTTTAAACGTAAAGTTCTTAATAAGTGATACAACCAGCAATTACAATCCCAATGGAAAGCGATAAAAACATAAGAAAAAGACCAACTGCTTGATTATCTTCTTCAAGACTTTTGTTTATATTAAAGCGCGGTGTAAGCCACTCCGTTAAATAAAAGACGATAATTTGAGCTAAAATCCCAACTGCTCCCCACGAAACCATATCAAGAAGTGAAATGGAATTAGCCGCTGTTGAATATAAAACAATAGCTAACCCAAGTAATCGACCTCCAAGTACATAGCTTACCGCCTTATTTCCTTGAGCCATTAACTTAAATTCTTTTACTTTCGTTGTCACTTCCATTAGGAAAAGCCCAATGCATAAAAGTCCAAGTGTTACTGCTAAATATAATAAAAAATTAATCATGTACTTTCCTCCTTTTTTATACCTACTGGTAAATAGTACGATTCATTACCCGTAATTTTTTCCCCTGCACGAATACCGATACTACTCGCTTTTCCTGCAATTAAAAACGAACCAAACACATACGACAGTTTCTCCATTCCTTTCTCTGTTTCCAAAGATACGACTGGAAGTTCTGTATACTTTTGAAATATCGGCAGTGACGCTTTATACGTTTGGTGTACATTTTGCATCATAATATTTTCGTCCTTATCACGAATGGTAATTGTATCTCCTTCTCTACCAAATGAAGGTTTTTGAACGAAAGAACCTTTTCCTAAAAATAAATCTGGCTCTAAATATGTAGGTAACATATATTCTTTAATCCACTGTCGTTCCTCATTTGTATAAAAAGCATCCTCTTCCGCTAGCCCCCAAATAAGACACTGAATTGATTTTGGCTGAAGTAAAAATGATGACAAAGGATTTATAATAAAAAGCTTTCCAGATTTCGCAAGTTGCAATAGCTCCACACCAACCAAATCTCCAGTTTCAGGATCTTGATCCTCAATTAAATCTTCTATTGGATATGTTTGGCGATATAAAACATCAATTTGCACTCCATCCCTATCCACTAAAGCATCTTTTGTAATTCTAAGTTCTGACATTGGTACTACTTTATTTTCAACGCGGCATAACTTACTTAAATACATAGTCGTATTCCAATCCTCAATATGCTCATGATGTGCTGTAAAAACAACATTTGGGTTGTCTATTCCCTTTGTCGCTTCCATTACAGCTTTTGTAACACCAGAGGATAGCAATCGCTCTTGACCTAAGTTTGGGTCATCATAACCTAGCTTTTTACAAACTTCCCCATTCATTTGAAAGCATTCCATAATAAAGGTAGGTGTATCACTATTAAACTCAAGCATTTTAATTTGGTTATCGCCTGTTAAAACGAAATCAAATCGTGAAATAACAGATTCAGGATATAATCCTTTCATTCTAATGAACGATAAGCTTGCGGGGGGAAATCCAAGTTCAAGAAGCTGTTCATCACTTAAATTACGCAAAAGTCTAGCAGTCTTAAAAAATATTTTCCCCATTCGTTCAGTTGCTAATTGCAATTGTTTCCTAGTCTCATTTGTTATAGAGAAAACATGAAATAAACTATACTCACATTCATATAGATCCGACCAGAAATCCGGATATATCGAATAAAACTCTTTTCGATCCCTTATGTACTGCGACATATTTTAGCCCCCAAATCCTCCCTTTGAACCGCTTCCAATTCCACCTTTAAATTCGGCAGACGATTGATACGATTTAAACGCCGATGAATTTTTAAAAGTGGATTTATTTTGATAGTATCGCCCACCATAGAAATAATGCCCACGATAACCTGAACTACTATCATCACACTGCCATACCCCAAGTTCATCATCCCAATCCCAATCTGAACAACTTTTATCATTCGGTTTTGGGGGAAGATCTTGTGCGCAGCCAAATAAGGTGCCAGTCATTAAAGACGTTACGACACCACCAACTAGCCATTTCGTTTTTGCCACCTTCGCACTCCCCTTTTTAAATTCTATTCCTATTATATAGGATGTCATGATAAAGTAGAAGAAAAAGGAAGAAGAGGGATAAAATGCGCTTAGAATACCGACTTAATGATGAAACGAAAGGGTATCCAGCTTTATGGAACTATGCAAATATTTCTAATTCTGAAATCATTGCACGCATGACTTGTGAATATTTTATAAAAGATAAAAATACATATGTTGTCACTGCAACCTCAGTAGATCCAGATGGAACAGCAGTTATATATATTCAACAAGAAACTTTCTCTAACGATCCTTCAGATCCTACTTACTTCCACATCGGTTTTGAAATTAGAGAGCTAAAGGATACAAGTTCAAACTTGATTGAAAGTAAAGATGTATGGAACTATGAAGAAATTTTACCATCTCTTCATTCAGATATTATATATATTCAGCGCGACGGTATGCAGATGGAGTTTACTTTAGATTCAAGAGAAATTGATGAAGACAGAAAATGCTATATTTATTACGGAAACTTCACAGGTGAATCGAGATAAAGTGAAACTTTAATCAGTGGGGGGTTTTCTTCATCCCCCACTGATTATTAGCCCTCACCAATCGGACTTTAATGGATATATATGCAACAAAAAAACCTTACGTATAAACGTAAGGTTTTTATTTAGCCCCACATATGCCGTTCTCTCTAGATGTCCATAAACCTGCTCTCACAGGTGGATGCTCTCACAAATGTTTGTAACTTCCTTCTTAAAAAGATGGCATGTTAGCTACATTTAAATATTGAACTTCCATATTAAACTTATTGGTTTAAGACATGCATAAGCTACGTACACCGTAGGAATTTTATATAATGTTAGTTGAAATAAGACCCCCGCACGTGCCGCTCCTCGTAAATGTCCAAAAACCCGCTACTCGCAGGTGGATGCCCTCACAGTTACCGTACATCTTCCTCCACAAGGAAGGCTTGATGATGGTCGCTAAATATTGAGCTTCCGTATAACTAACATCGGTTTTAGACATAAATAAGTTACGTACACCGCAGGATGTATTATTTACTTGTCGTTATATTATCACATTGTTTCCAATGTGTAAAATATAAAGTTTTTCGAGCAATCTCTTGCTTGTGACCTTATTTTAATACAAATTATTTTTGCATGCAAGTGATTAATCTTCTTCTTTTGCAATTTGATTTTCTGGGTAAGAAATCCAATCACTCCAGCTACCTGCATACAATTTAACATTTTGGAATCCAGCTAATTTCAATGCAAGGATGTTTGGACATGCTGTAACACCAGAACCACAATATACAATTGTTTCCTTATCTTTTGAAAGACTTCGGAATCGTTCTTGCTGCTGGGATTCATTCTTAAATTGTCCTGATTGTAAAATTCCATCCTTCCAAAAATAGTTTACTGCTGTCGGAATATGTCCTGCTTTTGGATCAACCAGTTCCTCTACACCAGCATAACGTTTTGGCTCTCTAGAATCAATTAACGTAACATCTGCACCTGTATGAATATACTCTCTGACCGTTTCCATCGTTACAAGCATATGATCTTGTACATTTGCATTGAATGCTTTTCGTTTAACAACAGGAATTTCCGTTGTTATCGATAGTCCATTCTCTTTCCAAGCTGGAAATCCGCCATCTAATATATATACTTTCTCATGTCCTACATAGTTTAATAACCACCAAAGACGAGAAGCATTTGCACTCGCTTCACTGTCATATGCAATTACTGTCGTATGTTCATCAATACCGGCTTGCGAAAGCTTGTCTGCAAACTTCTCAATATTTGGCAACGGATGGCGACCGCCATGTTCTGTTACAGGACTTGATAAATCTAAATTCAAATCAAAATATAATGCATGAGGAATATGTTCTTCCTCATACTTTTCTCTACCCCAATTAGGATTCGCTAAATCAAAACGACAATCGATTATACGGACGTTCTCATCTTCTATATGCTCACGTAACCATTCGACTGTAACTATCATCTTTAACGACCTTCTTTCTCTTTCAAACGACTTACATACTCCAGAACCATTTCTTCTGTAACATATTTACGCTGCAAGGTAACACCATTTTTTGCAAGATCATTAATTTGCTTTGTTACAACATTAATGACATCAACCGAAAATTCTTTCCCATTTGACGCAAGAGATACGGCTGCTTCAATAGCTGCTTCACGCTGCGCATCTAATTGTAAACATGCTTTTACACTTTCATTTTGTTTACGAGAATGTGCTGTAATTGCTTTATGTACTTCCATCTTCTCTTCCCCCTAAATAAGTTATACGTTCTCATTCAATTCCATTGCAAGCCGAATCATATCACGGCATACAATCCCATTTTCAATAATCTCTTCTTCATAATGCTTCGAAAAGTAATCAAAATCAATAGAAAAAATACGAAATCCACATTTTTGATATAAAGCAAGTTGTGAAACACTAGAATTGCCTGTACCAACTTCAAGTTTTGACATACCATATCCTTTAGCGGTTTCTATGGCATGACTTAATAGCTTCTTTCCAATCCCTTTTCCTTGCAAATGCTCTACAACCGCAATATTCATAATTTCCATCGTTTTCGGCCTTGTTTCCAAAAGAACATATACACCGATAACACTCTCCTCTTGCTTAGCTACATATGTTAAGCCTCTTTGTACATATGTATCAATTTGCCTCTCACTTGGATCAGCAAGCAATAATAAAGGTTTCGGTATCGCTTCTTTCGGAATTGGTTCTATTACTACACTCATAAAAAATTCCCCTTTCTCTATTGTTCTAAACCCTCCTTGTCTACCATAAGTAATAGAAAGGAGGGATTCATCATGGACAACAATGAGAAAAAATGCAACGTCATCTCTATTGATGGAAAGAAGAAGAAAAGCGACACGTATTCCTATCCAAAATTAGTAGTAGAAAACAAAACATATGAATTTTCTTCATTCGTCTTATGCGGTGAAACACCAGACGGCAGACGACTCGTTCTTACTCATATGATTTCTACCGATGAATTTGCTGGATTTGTCAAATCTTTAGATACAGTACTGCAAAAGAAAATTGAACGAATCTTTTTCTCATAACAGCTACATCACATATATTTCTTTTTCAATCTCCACTAACTGCTTTTGCAATTGTTCTTTACTTTGTTCATATAGTGATACATCAATCGTTTCAGCCAATGCAAATAATATACTTTCATAATAGTTCATCACATCTTGCTTCATCACTTTTTGGAATAAGTTCCATTTCAAATCCCATTCTTGCTTATAATGATGAACAAATAATTCTTTTTCATCAGCTACATAGTTTGATACGAATGGCTCCAATACAACTTTAGCCTCGTCTTGCATGAAGGCTTTATCATTTTTTTCAAAAAAGCTTTTTTCATTTTTGAAATGTGCCAATGCTTTTTTGAAATCTTTTATTTCAACTGAAGGGAACGGTTCTTTATGTGTAATATCTTTATATTCATATTCCACTGTTCCATTCATAGAAATTGACTCATTTTCTACTTTACAGTTCACCACAATTTCATTCTTTGCGCGCTTCATCGCTTCATCTATCCATTTTTCAAGGCGTAATGATGTCGCACGCATTTCCTGTAATAAATCATGTTGAATAAATGCTACTAGTTCCATAACGCACTGTTGCAACTGCACTTTTACATTTCCATCCGTTCGAAGCGATGCTGGATTAATAAATTCAGTAAACACATCGTTATAACGTAGGAACAGACGCTGTTGTACGTAATAAAGCAATTCCTTCACTTCATTTTGCATCGCCTGCTCTTCAGCAAGCACACTATATGATGAAATAATATGAAGTAGTTGATCACGCTCTGCTTCATATTTTTTCGTTTGCTTCTCTTTCTCTTCATTCCCCTGCTTTGCACCATTTATCATATTTAATAAAAGCTGATCTGCCCCTTGCAATGCACCATATAAAGCATGAACAGATACGAGCATTAAATCTCTCATCATAAAGGATGTAAATGATTCCTCAAACTTAGCAATCCCAGAGTTTTGTAAAATACCGTATTTCTCTTTTTCAATATTTTTTCCTTGTTTCTCCTCAAGCGCACATAAACTTGAAATTGCAAATAAACGCGGGTTTCTAATACCGTATTGCAATAGCTGGTCTGCGATATACCCTTTTACCATTTCAAGCTCTTCTTCAGACTCTGCTAAATCGGCCGCATTAATTAAGAAGAACATTTTATCAAGAGCAAAAGTATCCTTTACACGACCAAGCTGAATTAAAAATTCACGGTCAGCACGAGAGAACACATGATTATAATATGTTACAAATAAAATAGCATCTGCGTTCTTTATATACTGGAACGCAACGTCTGTATGACGTGCGTTAATAGAATCCGCTCCAGGTGTGTCTACAAGCGCTACTCCTTGCCTTGTTAATGCACAATCATAATACAGCTCCATGTACTCAACAAAACACGATTTTTCTTCATTCGCTACATAATCAGAAAACTCTTCTAATGTAACTTGTACTTGTTCTCCTAAATGAGCAGAAACCGTATCATACCCTTTTTGTACCGCTCGTAAAAAGCTAAATGTTGTTTTTTGCTTCCCAGTTGGTGAAGGATATTTCATAACCTTTTCAATTTGTGCTAACGCTTCGTCCAACGTAGTAATTTCATAATGAAACAGCTTATAAACAGCTTTCATATCTTCTAATAGAGCCTGCTTTGATTTAAATTGAACCATTACTGTTCCGTGTGGTTTTTCCTCTGTAACCGGCAAAATTTGATTAATCGTTGCCGTCGTCGGATTTGGTGATACAGGAAGTACCTTCTGCCCAAGCAACGCATTGGCAAATGATGATTTTCCGGCACTAAAAGCTCCGAATAACGCTACTGTAAATTGTTTCGTTTCCACACGACGCCTTTTTTCTATTACCTCTTGCTGTACATGTTTCAGCGCTGGCAATGGCTCTAATATCGTTTCAGCTTTCTTCACTTTCTCTAATATACGCTGAATATTTAAAGCTGCTGTTCCTTTTATTTCTTCTTCATGAGCCGCTATGTTATCATTTACAACTGCCTGCTCTTGTAGTGTGAATTTCTCACTAACAATTTGTTTTTTACTTTGTAATATCTCCTCTACTTGCAATCCTTCTGGTGTGGCAACACGCTCATGCCAAATATTTTGCAAATAACTTTCATATGTCTCCAAATTGTTACTGTATTGTAATTTCGTTTCTTTTGCTGTTTGCAACATCGCAAATTTTTCAATCTCTTCTTCAATGCGAGTAACTGCTTCCTTCACTTTTTGCTTTAAAACGACTGCACTTTTATCAAAAATTTGCTGTGCTTTTGTAAAATATCGTTTCTTTAGTTCATTCGCTACATCCGCTGTATAAAGAAGTAAGTAATCACCTGTGAAACCGGCACCTTGTTTAATGACTTCAGCCAACATTTCTGGTCCGAAAGCAATTTCTAAAGCATATATGTCTTTCCCAATTTCCTCTGTAAACAATCCTTCTTCTTTTAAGAAGGCAACAATAAATTCTTTTACATGAAAATCAAGTTGCGTTTCAACAGTCTTTTGCAAAGCAGAATAAAAAGCATCTAATCGTCTCTGTTTTTCTTGCTCCGTCTTTCCTTTCGCAAATAGTAAACCGACCTTAAACTTTGTTAATTTCGTTTCTAAATACGCATTTGCCAATTCTCTCATTTCAAATGGCATTAAATACGCGTTATCTAATATAGCTTGTAAGCCTTTTATAAATTCGTTTCTCACATGAGACTCTTTACTAGCCTCGCGACGTTTCGTTTCCGTTAGCTCCTCTTTCTTTTCAACTATCTCCGAAATAGAAAGCGGTGATGCTAACTCTTCCTCATATTTCAAAAGAGCTTTTTCATTTTCAGAAAGAATAAACGAGAAATGTTCCCCCATTAAATATTCTGTTTCTCTCTCCATTCCCTCTCTTACATACCGCTCTTTTTCTTTCATAATAGAAGTAATTAACGTTTCCAAACTTCCAATTTCATTATGTGGATGGTTCATCATTCGTAATGATGTGTAATACACTCCATCTACTTCAATATCCCAGTTAGAGAACGATTGTTTTACACTATCTTTATAATTCTCAAACGATAATTCATTTTCTTTATGTTTATCTATTTGATTGACAACGAGATAAACCGTTTTATTACGTTGTTTCAATTCTTTAACAAATTGCAAATTCACTTCCGATTGGACGTGATTATAATCCATCATATAAAAAATTACGTCTGCTAGATGCAGCGTTGATTCTGTCGCTAATTGATGGGCATCATCTGTTGAGTCAATCCCTGGTGTATCAACTAACATAACACCTTCAGGAATTGGCGCATCATTCCGATAAATATGAACACCAATTACCTCGTCACCGTCTTTACAAATTTGTTTTAATTCTTCAGCTGAATATGCACCGTCATATTCGTACTGTTCTCCAGATTTAACCGTTACAACAACACGATCCATTCCTTTTTCAATTTTGACAACGTTAGCGCTTGTTGGAATTGGACTTGTCGGTAACAACTGCGCTTTATATAGATGATTCATCATCGTTGATTTCCCTGCAGAGAAGTGACCGCAGAACGCAATCATAAGCTGCTCTTGCTTATATTTTTGAATCACCTCAAATAACTTTAGACTATTCTCTGCATCGCCGTGTTTTTGCCACTCTTCATAAAAACAAACAAGTTTTTTCATACCGTTTGTCTGTACTATGTTTGTCATCCCCTTGTTCCCCTTTATCCAAGATGTATATACTTTTTCCCACTATTTGCGAGCTCATAATCATCGGGAGATACATCCCTCATTGATTACAGTTTCACTTTACTATCATACTAAATTTTCAGCATATTCTCATTAAAAATAAAAAATCCCTTTCATTCTTTTTACAAATGAAAGGGATTTTATGTCATATCACTCATTTTGCTGTTCCTACTCCATTTAAAACATACTTTGCAATAACTGCATATACAGCGACTGTACCTGCTACTAATGCATATACCATACTCATGCACCAACCTTTTTTGATAATGATTATCACTTTTGAATACATTTTATCATTAAAGAGAATCATTATCAACACTTTTCATAAAGAAAGCCCCTTATAAGAAGGAGCTTCACTGCCTGTTTTGAAGAAGAATAAAACTTGTTGTGCACTCTTATTATATCGCATCTTACATAACTTAATAGTTAAAAAAAATGGAAATCCACCCTATACCCTCCATCTTACATTTTGTATAATAAAAGGGAATTACTTAACAAGGAGGAAAATAATGACACAAAATATTTCACAAGGCGAGAGGATACACTCCATCGATATTATTAGAGGAATAGCTGTACTAGGTATTTTTCTTGTGAACTGGCCTGTTATCGCTGGGATTGACTCACGTGATATTTCAGGAGTGTATGAAGGGCTAGATAGCTATATCCGTCTATTTTACGATATGTTTATTCAAACGAAATTTTATACGATCTTTTCGTTTTTATTTGGCCTAGGTTTTTACATTTTTATGACTCGCGCTGAAGCGAAAACAGATCGACCAAAAACTTTATTTGTTCGTCGCTTACTTATTTTATTATTATTTGGTTTCTTACATTACGTTCTTTTATGGGACGGAGACATTTTACACACTTATGCAATTGCTGGATTCTTCTTATTCTTATTTTATAAGAGAGAACCTCGTACCATTTTAATATGGGCAATCGTTTTATTAAGTATTTTTCAGTTTTTCATGCTACTCGCTGGTATTATGATTGCATTCGTTCCGAAGGCAGAGTTAGGATTTTCCCTACCTATCATGCCACTTGCAGACTGGGTGTCACAAATACAAAATCGTTTCCATGCATTTTATGCTGACGGAATTGAAATAAATGTATTCATGCTCCCAGAAACAGTTGGGCTATTTTTACTTGGGTTATACGCAGGGAAAAAGGATATTTTCCGACGCACGAAAGAGTTAGATCCAAAACTTAAAAAATGGCAAATTATTATGTTCATTTTAACATTGCCAATGTGGTTCTTCATGGTCCGTTATTTCTTTTCAAAACCATCTTATGAACCGATTTATATGCAGGTCTTTACAATGTTCAGCGGAAAGACATTATTCATATTCTACATTTTCACGCTCATGCGTTTATTGCAAACAGAAAAATGGCAAAAGATATTACGCCCGTTCCAGTACGTTGGTCGAATGGCGTTAACAAATTATATCTCGCATACAATTGTTACGTTACTTGTATTTGGACTCTTGTTCAAAAATGATTATCTTGCTCCATTATGGGTAGGACCACTATTCTGCGTCGGTTTCTACACGTTACAAATCTTTATTAGCCGCTGGTGGCTTTCACGTTATCAATACGGGCCACTTGAGTACATTTGGCGTCTTGGTACGTACGGGAAAATGATGCCACTTAAAAAGAAAAGCAAGGTCTCATAATGAGACCTTGCTTTTTACGCTTCTCTTACCGCACTTTGCATAGACACCGGCTCTTCTTTTACTTTCACTTTACGCTGCGGCACCATATTAAATACGATATTTAAAAGTACTGCTGACGCACTTCCAAGTACAATTCCGTTATCTGTTAAAATACGAATATTTTCAGGAAGTTGTGAGAATAAAGTAGGAACGACTGTAACTCCAAGTCCGATTCCGACAGAACATGCAACGATTAATAAATTTTCTTGTTTACCAAAATCAACGCTACTTAACATTTTAATACCATATGCCATTACCATACCGAACATTGCTAACATCGCACCGCCCAGTACTGATTTCGGAATGATTGTTGTAATAGCTGCGATTTTTGGAATGAATCCAAGAACGATTAACATACCACCACAAGTATAAATAATAACGCGATTTCTTACTCCAGTTAATTGAACAAGCCCTACGTTTTGAGAGTATGTTGTATATGGGAACGCGTTGAAAATACCACCTAACACCATCGCTAATCCTTCTGCTCGATAGCCTTTTGTTAATTCTTTTTCACCAATCTTTTTATTGCAAATATCAGATAATGCAAAGTATACACCTGTTGCTTCTACAATCCCTACGCAAGCAACTAAAATCATCGTAATAATTGGCGTCAATTCAAATGTTGGTGTACCGAAGTAAAATGGCTGAATACCATGGAACCAATCTGCTTCTCCAACTGCTTGCAAGCTTACTTTCCCCATAAATGCTGCAACGATTGTACCGAATAAAAGACCTAATAAAATAGAGATTGAACGAATAAACCCGTCGAAGAAACGATACATAATAATGATAAATAGTAACACACCAAATGCTAATGCTAAATTTTCAAGACTACCGAAATCTTTACTCCCTACTCCTCCAGCCATATCATTAATTGCTGCCGGAACAAGTGTAACCCCAATTACAGTAACGACAGATCCTGTTACAACAGGGGGAAACAGTTTTACAAGCTTTCCAAATAATTTCGCAAAGATAACAACGAATAACCCGGCAGCAATAATTGCTCCATAAATAGAAGACACGCCGTATTGTTTCCCGATTGCAATCATCGGCCCAACCGCTGTAAATGTACAACCAAGCACAACTGGAAGTCCAATACCGAAAAAGCGATTTGATAACGCCTGTAAAATTGTCGCAACTCCACACATTAATAAATCAATTGAGACTAAGTATGTTAACTCTTTTTGATTTAAACCAAGTCCACCGCCCACAATAAGCGGCACGATAATTGCCCCAGCATACATAGCAAGCATATGCTGCATACCGAGCGATGCGATTTTAAATGGATGTTGCTTCATCGTTTATTTCACCTCCGCAGTTTCATGCTGTACAAATGTAACTGTGCCGTTATCAAGTGATGCAATTTCTGCTAGTGATTCAACACGAACGCCTTGTTCACGAAGCTTCTTTCCTCCATCTTGAAATGCTTTTTCAACAACTATACCAATTCCTGCAATACTTGCTCCTGCTTGCTCTACTAGACTCATTAAACCTAAAGCAGCCTGACCGTTTGCTAAGAAGTCATCGATAATTAAAACGCGATCACTTTCATCGATATGATTTCGAGATAATGAAATTTCATTCGTTTCTTGCTTCGTAAATGAATATACGTTTGCAACGTACATATTATCTTGTAACGTTAACGATTTACGTTTTCTTGCAAAGATTACTTTTACACCAAGCTCTAATGCAGCCATAACTGCCGGTGCGATGCCAGAAGATTCAATCGTCACGATTTTTGTAATGTTCTCTTCTTTAAAACGTTTAGCAAATTCTTTTCCGATTTCTTGCATAAGTACTGGATCAATTTGATGATTTAAAAAAGCATCTACCTTTAATACGTCACCAGATAAAACCTTTCCTTCGTTCAAAATCTTTTCTTGTAATACTTTCATGTTTGTTCCCCCTCTTATGCAATAAAAAAACTCCAAAAGCCGCCACCACTCGTTACAAGTGAGAGACGCGCTTTTGGAGTTTCGCAAAAAAGAATGCTAACCAAGCAAATATATTCGTCCTCACTCATAGTCAAAGTATTTACGGTACTTCGGTAGAAACTTGCAGGCCATATTCCCGCGATTATATGAGTGTAGCTAACTATTTATTTTATAGAAGGATTATAACGCACTTTTTATACTTTGAAAAGCATTTATTAACAAAACACGTACAAATTTTATGAAATTATCATTTTCGTTCGATTTTTGCAAACTCTTTCATTTCCAATTATAACTTCGTTAAAATGATTGGTCCATCTTCTGTAATCGCAATTGTATGCTCATATTGAGCTGATAATTTCCCATCCATCGTTCTCGCAGTCCATCCATTTAAATCTACTTTCGAATATCGCATACCTACATTGACAATTGGCTCAATCGTAATTACCATTCCTTCTTTTAACTCAGGCCCTTGTCCTTGCTTCCCAAAATGAAAAATTGCTGGTTCTTCATGAATCTCTTTACCGATTCCATGTCCCGTAAAGTCTCTTGCGACAGAAAAACCTTCACTTGCTACATAACTTTCAATCGCATAACCAATATCTCCTACATGATTACCGATTACCGCCTGATCAATACCTTTATATAATGCATTCTCAGCTACTACCATTAACCTTTCTGCTTCTTCAGAAACATTTCCAACTCTATACGTCCAAGCAGAATCTGAAAGACCACCATTTAAGTTTACTACCATGTCAATTGTTACAATATCACCCTCAGTTAAAGGAACATCGGCCGGAAACGCATGACACATTTCATCGTTTACAGATGCACATATCGCATATGGATATCCGTTGTACCCTTTCTGCTCAGATGCTGCACCATACTGTTCTAAGTATGCTTCAACAAACGTATTAATTTCTTTTGTCGTAATACCCGGTTTCATCATTTTCGCAATTTCTCTATGACATGAAGCAAGTAACTTTCCAGATTCATGCATTAACTCTATTTCATTTTTCGTTTTAACTATACTCATGCTGTCTCTCCTTACTAAACTTGCTATTTGCTACTAAATTTCAATCATACACATACTCTTCCAAAATTACAAAACTTCCAATTACAAAAAGTATGATTTATTTCTGCATAAAAAAAACAGAAGGAGATTCTTCTGTTTTTTAATCATTTTTACATATATAATTCATTTTCAAAAACTCAAAACAACTACCATTTGTTTTCTGTATAAACGTTCCAACTGCTTCAAACCCTGCCCTTTTATACACTTTAATCGCTCTCTCATTAAATGTAGCTACTGATAGTGTTATATAGTTGCATCCGTATTTTTCTTTACTAAAAGCTAGTCCAGCGTTTACGAACTGTAATCCAAATCCATTCCCAGTTATATTAGGTCTCATTCCAAGACCTATATCAACCGTTCCATCATTTATTTTGCAAACAGAAAAATAACCCATGAGAGTGCCATTTTCCTTCACAGAAAATGTATGATCCCCTCTACTTTCATCATGTAAAAATTCAGCTAAATCTTCTTCATCTGCCTCTATATCGTAAAAGGAATATTCCCCTTCATAATGCCAGTTATACGCAATTTCTTCTGCTTCTTCTCGCGTCATTACTGTATATGTATAGTTCATTTTTCTATCCCCCTTTTAAAAAAGAGCTGCAAGTAAGCAGCCCTTTTTTATAACTCATAAATCTCTCTATACTTCGCTTCTAAATAATCGGCTAAATAGTTTGCGTTTAATCCTTCACCTGTCACATCTTTTAAAATTTCAAGTGGCTTTTTCGTTTTACCGTATTGGTGAATATTTTCTGTTAACCACTCACGAATTGGCGTTACGTTTCCTTCTTCTAACAATGCATCAAAGTTCGGAATGTCGTTTACCATTCTTTGCTTAAATTGTGCTGCATACATATAACCAAGCGCATAAGATGGGAAGTATCCAAATGAACCACCAGCCCAGTGAACATCTTGCAATACACCTTGTGCATCGTTTTCTGGACGAATGCCTAAATATGCTTCCATCTTATCGTTCCAAGCCGCTGGCAAGTCCTTCACTTGTAATGTACCATCAAATAATTCTTTCTCAAGTTCATAACGAACCATAACATGAAGCGGATATGTAAGCTCATCTGCTTCTATACGAATGAATGATGGTTTCGATTCGTTAATCGCATCATAAAACTCATCTACTGATATATCATTGAATTGGCCATCACTATACTCTTTTAATAAATCATAATTTTTCTTCCAGAATGATTTATTACGACCGATAAAGTTCTCAAAGAATAATGATTGTGACTCATGGATACCCATAGATGTTCCACTACATAGCGGTGTACCTTCAAATTTCTCAGCAATATTTTGTTCATATACAGCATGACCACATTCATGAATTGTTCCAAACACAGCCATACGGAAATCTTTTTCATCATAGCGTGTCGTAATACGAACATCCCCTCTATTTAAAGTAATCTCAAATGGATGTACCGTTTCATCAAGACGACCTGCTTCAAAGTCATAATTCAACTGCTTTAATAGCTCTAATGTAAAGCTCTTTTGTTTTTCTTTTGAAAAATGTTCTGATAAAGCACTTGTCTTTAATCTCTTTTGTGACTCCGATATTTCTTTTACGAGCGGAACGATACGCTCACGAAGTTGACCAAATACGTGATCTAACACTTCTACTGTAATACCCGGCTCATACATATCTAATAACGTATTATATTTATATGTTTCGTAACCCCAATATGTAATAAATTTCTTTTTAAATTCAACTATTTGTTCTAAATACGGACGGAACATTTCGAAATCAGATTTCTCGCGAGCTTCTTCCCACACACTTTCCGCTTTCGCTTCTAATTTCACATATGCTTCATATTCCGCTTGTGGAATTTTTTTATTTCTATCATATTCTTTACGGCACTCTTCAACCATTTTCTTCGTCGTATCAGAAAGTTTGTCTTCACTTATTAAAGCTTCAAGCTCTGTTAAATAATTTCCCATCTCATCTGAAGTGGACATAGCAAACACTTCGGATGAAAGCATACCAATTACTTCTGAACGTTGATCAACACCTTTTTTAGGCGCACCTGTTCTTAAGTCCCAAAACATTAAACTTAATGCTTCTCCGTAATTTTGTATCTTCTTCACATATGTTAAAAATTGTTTTTCTACTTCATATGTAGCTACTGTCATCGTATAAAACCTCCCTTTTCCACCTCAAATTTAATTCGACACGGAAATCTAAATTCCTTTTATAATACAAAAAAGCTTGGCAAGTGCCAAGCTTTCTCCTTATAATTCTTTACCTTCTACTGGTAGTACCTTTTTCACCGCTTCTATCACTTTCTCATCTTCTGTATCAGATAAGAAGATTGATATAGCACCTTTATCTTCGCTCGTACGAATTAAACGTCCAATCCCTTGACGAAGACGTAAAATCATATATGGCACATCTACATCCCAGAACGGATCATTAACATGTTTACGCTTCGCTTCAAACACAGGATCGTTTGGAGGGAATGGTAATGACCAAATGATCACATGTGATAATGATGAACCAGGAATATCTAAACCTTCCCATAAATGAACGGCACAAAGTACAGTTTCTTCTTCATTTTGGAAACGAGAAACGAGCTGACTAATTTCTTGGTCCCCTTCATATAAGAACGGAACTGACATTTGTTCTTTACTTACATATTCTTTAAACGCTGCAAGTTCTTGCGTTGTACGGAATAATACAAGTGTACGTCCGTTTGTTTTCTGTATATTTTCAAGCGTATATTGACACTTTCTTTCCCACTCATTTTCTTTCGTATGCGATAGTAAGTTTACTGCCATTTGCTCTTCATAATCAAACGGTGAGGCAACTGAGAATGATAAGTAATCTTTTACCCCTAGGCTATTTGCTGTAAATGCGAATGAATCGCTATTAGATAATGTAGCAGATGAGAAGATATACGGGATTTTCTTCGAGAATACTTTCTCTTGTAATACTTCTTCAACTGCACGTGGCATAATTACTAACGTGAAGGCTCCATCACCTTCTTCACCCCATGTAATTACATTTTTCTCATGCATGAATAAACGAAGTGAATGTTCTAATACATCTAAATGTTCATCAACGATATTTAAATCATACGTGTTTACTGTATGCATTTCACTTTCAAATACTAACGCATCACCGACTTCACCAATTTTCG
Organism: Bacillus sp. MHSD_36; assembly: GCF_030757775.1. NCBI lineage: Bacteria > Bacillati > Bacillota > Bacilli > Caryophanales > Bacillaceae > Bacillus > Bacillus sp. MHSD_36. Next base: position 405,892 of record NZ_JAVBIS010000003.1, on the reverse strand, counting down.
CATAAAGTCGTTTTGCTTCAGCTGTTACTTTTTCTGTCACAGTAATTTCTAAACGATCAGAACCGGCAATTTCCTTTTTATTTTCTTGTAACACATCAAAGAATCGCTCTGTTTGCCAAATTGTTTCCTCTACCAAATGTGCAAACTCTTCACGAATATCGTTTTGTAATAATCTCGTTAAAAGTTGCTCCATCATCGTCTGCTTTAAACGATATGTTAAAGCTTTTTGAGCTGCATATTCTACAAGATGTCCTTCATCGAATACAACGCAGCTACTTTCTGGTAATAACGGAATTTGTCCTTCACGCTTTCGAGCATCGTACGTCCAAATATGATCCATATAGAAATCTTGAGAACAAATAATTAAATCTGCTGCTTTACGATAATGTTCACGTGAAAGAGTTTGACCACAACGATGACGAGAATCACAAGTGAAGCAATCTTGGAAGTAATCCCAATTTACTTTTGACCATTCTTCGTCATTTAATAGTGGAAATTCTTTTCGATCACCGTAGTGAGTAAAGTTTTGCATCGTACCATGATCAAATACGAATTGTGGTAATTCATAATATACGTCTTCAATTACTTCTGGAGCTCGTCCACTCATGACATCTTCAAGCTTACGTAAACATAAATAATTATCCATTGATTTCGCAAGTCTGACATCTACAGATAAGCCTAACGCTTCAGATAATTTCGCAATGTCTCCTTCTTCTTTCACAAGCTGCTCAATTAACGTTTCATCTGCACAAGCAATTATAGCTGGTTTTCCAGTATAACGCGCATAGCAAATTGCATATAGAAGATATACAATAGTTTTCCCTGTTCCTACACCTGCTTCTGCGAACATAACTTTCTTTTCTTGGAAAGCACGCTCTAATTGAAACGCCATAAAAATTTGTTCATCACGCTCTTCAAAGCCTTTTTCCGGAAGGATGTCGTAAAACACATCTCCAATCCACTCATTCAACTTATCATAAAAATTGTCTTGTTTTCCTACTTCAAATGGTAATCTCTTCTCAGTAAACATCCTTAGCCTCCAACCAAAAAGTTTTTCTATAAAAAGATATAGTAACCGCTACTCATATGTGTGCAGCTACTTTCCCCTGTTGCCATACATATAAATACACGAAAAAAAATTTTCCTTTCGAAAAAGGAAAATTTTCTTCTATATTAATGACTTTAAATACCGTTTATCAATCGCTGTTTCATGTGAAAGAGCTGACAAATATTCTTCTTGTGCTTTTTGTATTTCATCTACAATCACACCTTGACTATCCACTTCTTTTCCGAGCTCATCATACGTACGATGAATAGCCTTTTGAATCATTGATAATTGGAAACTATCCATATTAGTTCCTCCTTTACGCATTACATAATAGCCAGTATATGCGCGCTGGAGGAGTTTTATACTATGAATTACGCGGTGGACGTTTTCCAAAGTACTGGTAGTAATCTGTACGGATAAATCCGTTAAACAGTTTACGTTTCTTCGATGCATCTTTTCCGTAGCACTTCTCAAATGCTTCGTAACTTGTTAATACATATGCTGACCATGTATCTAATGGACGGAATACTTGTCCCATTTCTTTGTACAATTGTTCAACAAGTGCTTTTTCACTTAAACGTTCTCCGTATGGAGGATTCGTTACAACATAGCCATAATCCTCTTTTGTTGTGAAATCTTTTACTTGCATTTGTTTAAATGTAATTAAATCGCCTAAGCCTACTTCTTCTGCATTATCTTGAGCAACTCGGATCATACGATGATCAATATCTGATCCAATGATTTGCAACGGTTGATCGTAGTTTGCTAAATCTTCAGCTTCTTGACGAGCTTCACGCCAGTTTTGTTTACCTACCCAGCCCCACTCATCTGATGCAAAGCCACGGTTAAATCCTGGTGCGATATTTTGTCCAATTAATGCTGCTTCAATCGGAATGGTACCTGATCCACAGAAAGGATCCACGAAAGGACGATCTGGCTTCCAGTTTGTTAATTTAATTAAAGACGCAGCTAATGTTTCTTTTAAAGGAGCTTCCCCTTGATCCACACGGTATCCGCGTTTATGAAGTCCAACACCACTCGCATCAATTGTCAATGTTGCAATATCCTTAAGCATCGCAATCTCAATACGGAATAACGGACCATCTTCTTCAAACCAAGTTGTACGTTTATATGTTGTTTTTAATTTTTCAACGACAGCCTTTTTAACGATACGTTGGCAATCCGACACACTAAATAACTCAGATTTTAAAGATTTACCGATAACAGGGAACTCACCATTCTCTGGAATATAATCTCCCCAGTTTAATGCTTTCGTTTTCTCAAACAGCTCATCAAATGTTGTCGCTTTGAATTCGCCAACTTTAATTTTCACACGGTCCGCAGTACGTAACCATAAGTTCGTGCGACAAATCGCCTTTTCATCTGCTTCAAATGTTACTTTGCTGTTTTCTACTTGGCATTCATAACCAAGATCACGAACTTCTCGGGCAACTAACGCTTCAATACCCATTGCCGCTGTTGCGATTAAAGTAACTTTTCCCATTTGCATTCACCTCTTATGTATATTCAAACAATGATTTCATAGCTATTTATCCTATTAATCATTACATTTTACAAAAAATTTTCTCATTAACCATTTTAACTCATACATTATAACTTCATACAAATAAAAAGCCCTCCTCTAACAAAGGAGAGCTGAGTTATTTCATAGTTGGTTCATAACGTTCTGTAAGCCATGTTCTGTTCCTTTGTACTGCAAACGGCCCACGCCTCGTACTCCGGTGGCAATCATCTATCTACAGGTTATACAACCTGTCCTTTCCCATCGTTCATTTCCTTGGAAAAGATTCCCCTACCATTATTTGGGTTTCTCGCTCGTGGGGTTTACCTCGTTCCACTCCTATCATTTCTTCAAGGACTTCGTCACTGTGGCACTTTAAAGGTAGTCAAACCATATCCGAAAGGACTTAGGTTTTTTCCCTGCCGTTAAACCAGCCTTACAGCCAGAATACCCTAGCTTATGAATTGGCTAGGCACGAACACTACAGCCATCTCAGGCCGTGCGAGCATGGACTTTCCTCTACAACGTTGGCGTTGCAGCGATTACCCAAACGTTATGACATCCATTAGTATAGTGGAAACAAAAAGATTTTGCAATGTTTTTTTCTATGTAAAATGCTTTAACTTTTTTCCCACTAGAAATTATTCGTATAACTTACTTCCAAATACAGCTTTTTCTAAATTAGATAGACGTTTTAAAATATCCGTATTCGTGCTGTTATATACAGGTTGTGCAACTGGTTGTTGTACAGGTTGTTGTGGAATTTGCGTTGCTGCTAGTTTTTGTTCCTCTAGTTCACGCTTTAAACGAGCATTTTGTTGCTTTAATTGCTCAAACTCCTTGTGGAAAGCTTCATAATCTTTAATGATCATATCAAGAAACTTGTCTACTTCTTCTTGCTGATAACCTCTCATACCTGTTTTAAATTCTTTTTCTAAAATATCTTTTGCCGTTAATTTAATTTTATCCGAAATCATTTTCTTCACCTCAAATTTTTGCCAAAACTTTCATTAACTAAATTTTTTCAGAAACAATGCTTTTTGTCAATCATATATACGCGTACTATATTACATATTATTCAGCATTATTCCACTGTTCCTCTTCTATTATATCTTGTAAATCAGAAAAAAGAATGAAATAACTGTGATAATTTTCTATTTCTCCTTTTTTCTTTGCTGCTTCTACAATATATTTAGGACTCCCTGGTTTTTCTTCATCATATACAGCTAAAAGTGCATCACTTTTTTCAATAAAAAATTGATTTTTTAATTTAAATTGCTCTGGGCTTTCGTACTTCCGTTTCGTAATACTATCAATATGGTCTGCTTGAGAGAGAATAAATTCGTAATATTCACGGTTATCTTCCTTCCAATTTTCTTCTTGTTCTAAAAAAGGAGTAAAAATACCTAATTTTAAATCTGGGTATTCTACTTGTATTTCAAAAACAACTTCAGCAGCCCATAATTCTACCCCTAATTGCCCACTTATTATCACCCATTCCAAACCTTCTTCTACAAAAGTAGTTAATTTTCGGTGCAATGCCTTTTTTATACATTCCACCCCTGGATGATCATTTTTAAATATACCAAGTTCAAACGGTTTATACCCCGTTACAGCAATCACTTTCATACCAACACTCCAATTACAAAAAAAGAACTAGCATTTCGCTAGTTCTAACATATCATTTACTTTTTAAATATTCCACCAACGTTTGGTCCAATATTCGGACCTACGTTTGGTAAAAATGGTGATACATTTGGCCCTACCGGTGATACATTATTCGGTAAGAATGGTGATACATTTGGTCCTGGACCAAATGGAGATACTTGATGCCCAAAATGTCCGTGATGGTGATGGCCATGACCACATGGTCCACATCCGCCGCCAAATCCTGGATCGATTGGATCTACAACATTTACATTTGAGTTTGTTTGTGGGAAGAAGTTTTGGTTTTTAATTTGCTGATGATGTACGTGTGTTGTATGCGTCGGGAAAATGTGTGGTACCACCGTTGTTGAAAAAGAATGTGTTACGCATTGTTTCGTCGGATGAATGACAGGAGCAGTTGTACAAATAGGTCCTGTAGGCTTATGCCCTCCAAAGCAAGGATGACAATGATGCATAGTTTTTTCTCTCCTCTCTCATAAAAAAAATCTGATTACACTTTACAGTATGAGAAAAGAGGGAAAGCCGTTTGTTATATATACCCATTTATTACAAGGAAATTTGTCTAGTCCTTACTTCATATACCATACTTTTTATAGACAATCCTCCAAAATTACTTACCAAAAAATCCTCCAACTTGCTTTACAATACCTGTCACTTGATTCATCGCGTTCATCATTTGTCCGGCTGTATTCATCATTTTATTTACATCATAGTTCCCATCTGATGTTTTAAATTGGGAAACAAAACTAGAAAACTGACTCGGTTGCTGTTGTTGTTTTTGCTTATTCTGTGTCGGATACGGTTGTTTTGGCGGATAAAACATCGCTTGTTGATTTCCATAAGGGGATGGCGGCATATAATATTGCGAATTCATATAAGGTTGTTGTTGATTCATATAAGGCTGCTGTGGTTGTTGTTGATTCATAAATGACACTTCAAATGGTTGATAATAATTTTGATTTCCATAATAAGGCTCGAAAGGATACATATTATACCTTAAATATGTATCCGTATTATATTGGTACATATTTTGCTGTGTATATGGATTAGCTTGCTGATATACGTTGGATTGTTGAAACATGCATTCTCTCCTCCTTCACATAAGTTTCTACATATATAATATGTACCTGTAAAATAATATGTGTGACGGAGTATCTGTCTATTTTTGTCGGAAGTTTAAATTTTTAAAAAATTAAAAAAGAAAACCCTTCCATGCTATGATAATGAAGAAGAAGATTCTCATGGGGGAGGAATCAACATGGTATTAGGGGATTTAAAACAAGCGTTTTCTCAAAAAAAGGGGTATTACACAGAAAATGTAAATGAATTATTAGACTTTGCGAGACATTGGTATCTCGAAGGAAAAATATGCATTTCTGATTACCGAACGTTAATAAAAGAATTAGAAATAAACGGGGCAACAAAACCTACAACAGTGACAGAAGCATAAAAAACAAGAGGGTTTCCCCTCTTGTTACTTACATTGCTCAATTATATTTTGCAAAGTATACGAAATGGCTTGATGCGTTTCAAAGAATCGCTTACCTTTACCTTTATTTACAAAGCATTGCAACACATTTGTTTGTAAATTATCGTATACTTGATCAATTTGCTGTACATGTATATACTTCGGTTTTTCTGCCTTAATCCATTTATAAGCTAATTCTTTCCACACTGCTAATTCTTCATCTACCATATTTACAAACGGTTTCATATCCTTATAAAAATCGTATTCAACCATTTCTCTTTTTTTCACATTTGCTTCATCATTATACTGCATAAGTTTTTCCGAAGACTGTACTAACGCTTCATACACCATTTTATTCCCACCTTATTATGCACTCACTACGACGTTTTGAAATGCTTTCACCCAATTCCCTTTTTCTTCGTGATGCACTAATTTATTTTCCATATGCTCAATATGCATTTCTGTTATTTCTATCTTGTTGCATATTTTTTCACTCTTATCCTTTAATGCATGATTCATTCTAATCCCTATATTCATTTCCAGCAAATCGAGAGAACTTAACATTTGATCCATTGTTTTCATTACATCTTCCTTCTGAACCATCGCCATATACAAAACGCCTCCTTCTTTGCTTTTCCTTTGTCATGTAATTTCGCCGAATGATTTCGCACTCCTGCCCACATGACAAAACTAGTTGTTATTCGTCAAAGAAATCATTCTGCATGTCATTTATAGAAATGGTAACAATACAAAAAGGAGGTGTATGAAAATGACAAAGAACAAAAACGAAAAAAAGAAAAAACAAAACAAACAAAATAAACCCGAAACTGGTAATCCAAAGTTAGATGGTCCAAACTTCCCTGCTACATAAAGTGAAACTTTAAGTCAGTCCTCACAATCGCGCTTTTATGGGCAGCCCCCACCTAAATTCTTTGCTTTCACTGAATTTTGAGTCAGGGTCTTACTGCCCGGCAAATAGCGGGGTATTTACAAAAAGCTGATTTCTGAAACATCCTTAATCTCTTATATTCATTACATTTTGAGATTGAATCTTTACTCGTAGCAGGATTACTTCACAGTAAGAAGTCCCGTCTTCACAAATGAAGACGGGACTTCTTTTTTATTATATCATGAACTCATCTATCCTTTTAACAAAACGATTTACGATAGAAGCAGCATAGATTTGCTCCCTCTTTCTTTTATACCATTCCGTTATATCAACTTCTCCCTTATACTCTTTTAGCAAAAACAGCTCTTTTATTTCCGTATCTCTACAAAACCAATCTCTCATACTTCTTTCCTTATGTGCAACAACAGGATAAACCTCTCTAAGGGCTGGTGTACAAGATTTTCTCGCTTCTCTTATATAATGTTCATAATCTGCTCTTGATCCTGTGTGTATCGTTTGTGATGCGAACCTATGGAATAAACGTTTGTAATTCGGATGGAACAGTAACGCCGCTAATTTCTTTCCTAGTTCTATACGCTTTTGTAACGTTTCAAATTGATAAACTGAAAAACCATACATATTCCCTTCGACAGTTGGAAAAATAACGGCACTAATATGAAGCATTTCTTGCAATTTAAAAAGTACCGTATGAAATACATGCTTTTTAAAATACGCATTCTCAATAATTGGTTTTTGAATTTTATTTTGTTCATTTATAATAAGTGCTATCATGAGCCTATTTATATCTTTTTTCTCCCAAAAATATAACCATTCTTTCTCCATAAAAATTGATACGTTGAAATATTGTAACAAGTAGAATAGTGGCGCCTGTCTCCTCTTACTTTCTTCGTATAACAATAGCTGAGGAAATGCATCTAAAAAAATAATCCAATTTGCTTCTTCGTAAGTTAAAAACAAATGTTTTTTTACTGTTTGAGGTAAAACAGTAGCATAATATCTCCCTTCTAAATCAGTCATATTCCATCCTGCATTTCTTGAGACCATACTTGCTAAAAAAGCCCACCTAATCTCACTATTTCTTACATAATATTCTTGATAACACTCTGTTCGAGAAATGTTGTCCATATTAGCTATTTCTATTTCCCTCTTAATGTTGTAAACGATTGTTTTTTCCTCTTCTGTACAGACCATCATCTTTTTACGATATTGCTTGATTTTTTCATAATCATTCCATGTAAACATAAAGAAGTCCTCATACCTTTCTTGAAAAAGGTCACATCTTTTTTCATTTTTTGTTATAATCACCTTTGTAAGTAATTCTTAGCAAGTTGGGAGTGGACACACTATGACCATTCGTTACCCAAATGGAAAACGGTACAATCAAGCTTCACAACCTCATAAAACACCAATTAAAAAACATACTTACAGTAATAGAGGTATGTCCCTTGAAGAGGAATTGAATGAAACGAATGAATATTACTTAACCCATAATATTGCATGCGTACATAAAAAACCTACACCTCTTCAAATTGTAAAAGTGGATTACCCCGCTCGAAGTGCTGCAGTGGTAAAAGAAGCGTATTTTAAACAACCTTCTACAACAGATTACAACGGTGTATATAAAGGGAAATACATCGATTTTGAAGCGAAAGAAACAAAAAATAAAACCAGCTTTCCACTTCAAAACTTCCACCTTCATCAAATTGAACATATGAAGCAAGTAATCGCTCATAATGGAATTGCATTTGTTATTATTAAATTTACACTTTTTGATGAACTTTATTTATTAGATGCAAAACATATTATTGCATTTTGGAATCGTCAAAATACAGGTGGAAGAAAATCGATTACGAAAGAAGAAATAGAAGAGCATGGATCCTTATTATCATGCGGTTATCACCCTCGGATTGATTATATCCGTGTACTAGACACGGTTTATTTTTCGTGATAGAGTCATCACTAAGGCTCTTTTTTCGACTTTTGGGGAGAGAATGAAAGGTAGGAGAAAGTATAATGTCAGATAATTATCGTTCTCGTACAGAACGAAATCATGTAAAAAATCAAAAGCAAGAAACAAATACAGAGAAAAAACCAAAGAAAAAAGGCTCCTTTTTTAAAAAATTCCTTATAGGTTGTCTACTTCTTGGTATCGTTGGTCTTGTAGCTGGCGTGTCCGCTTTCTTTGTTATGGTGAAGGATGCTCCAAAATTAGACAAATCAAAACTTGTCAACCCTTTATCAACAAAGTTTCTTGATAAGAACGGGAACTTTTTCTATGAATACGGTGCTGAAAAACGAACCCACGTTACGTATGATCAAATTCCAAAAGTAGTTGAAAATGCATTCCTTGCAACTGAGGATTCACGTTTCTATGATCATAATGGAATTGATTTTAAACGAACTACAAAAGCAGTTATGGAAAATGTCACTGGGGGATTCGGATCTCAAGGTGGTAGTACGATTACACAACAAGTAGTCAAAAACTATTTTCTAACGATGGACAAAACTGCAAAGAGAAAAGTGCAAGAATGGTACCTATCTTACAAATTAGAGCAACAATACTCTAAACATGAAATTTTAGAAATGTATTTAAATAAGATTAACTTAGGTAACCGTTCGTACGGTATTGCAACAGCAGCAAAAAAATATTATGACAAAGATTTAAAAGACTTACAGTTACATGAAGCTGCAATGCTTGCAGGTTTACCCCAAGGTCCTAATATTTATGATCCTACAAAAAAAGACAACGTTGAAAGAGCTACACAACGTCGAAACGTCGTATTATCATTAATGAATCGACATGGTTATATAACAAAAGCTGAGATGGATAACGCAACGAAAATCCCTGTAACTGAAGGTCTTCAACCATCTTCAGAAGTAACGGAGATGAAGTATCAAGCATTTTTAGATGCTGTTGTAAAAGAAGTTGAAAAAGAATATCCCGATGTAAATATCGGTTCAGATGGTTTAACGATTCATACAACACTTGATCAAGATGCGCAAGATTATGCTGATAAAATTATGGATGGCAATCTTATTAAGTATCCGAACGATCAATTCCAAGGATCATTCGTATTTATGGATACACAATCTGGAGAAGTTCGAGCAATTGGAGCTGGGCGTAAAGAAAGTAAGTCTACTTTCAAAGGTCATAATATGGCCACTGATTTAAAACGCCAAGTTGGTTCAACAATGAAACCAATTTTCGACTACGGTCCAGCAATTGAGAATTTACAATGGTCTACATACCATCAATTAAATGACTCAGAATATACGTATTCCGATGGTAAAAAAATACGAAATGCAACAAATAGTTACAAAGGTGACGTTTCACTACGTGAAGCTTTGAAAAAATCATTAAACATTCCTGCTTTAAAGACAGCTCAAGCGGTTGGTCTTCCTAAGTCACAAGCGTTTGCTGAAGGTTTAGGTATGACATTTAAAGACGGCAAAACATATGAATCAACAGCAATTGGTAGTAACGATAGTTCTCCATTACAATTAGCGGGGGCATATGCAGCCTTTGGTAACGGTGGGAACTACAATAAACCGCACTTCGTAAAAGAAGTTATCTTCCCAGATGGGAAAAAGAAAAGTTTTAAACCGAAAGAACAACGTGCGATGCAAGACTACACAGCTTACATGGTGACTGACGTTCTTCGTGACGTAGTAAAACCTGGTTCTGGTGGTACGGGTCCAACAGCATACGTTCCAGGTATAGATGTAGCAGGTAAAACAGGAACTCAAAACTTTGATGCAGACGTGATTAAAAAATATGGTATTCCAGCTGATGCAAACAGAGATAGCTGGTTCGCTGGATATTCACCGCAATATACAATGGCTGTTTGGACTGGTTACGAAAAAGATGGTCCAGAAAATTACATTGGCGATCGCTCTACTAGAATTGCGCAACAAATGTTCCAAGTAATGATGAGCAAATTCGCTACAAATAAATCACGCTTCGAACGTCCTTCTTCCGTACAAGAATTAAATGGTGAATTGTACGTAAAAGGTGCTAAGAAAGATGCGGTTAAACAAATTAAAGTAGATGCACCTAGTGGTCTTAATGTCGCTTTCGATGGTGCTAGCACAGTTACACTAAACTGGTCTGGACCAGCAGAAGTTGATGCGTATGCAGCAAGCTTTAAAGCAACTGACGGTTCAAGTGGTAGTTTATCAATAAATGGTACGACAGCTACTCTTGGTGGTATTAAACCAGGCGTTACTTACAGCTTCTCTGTGGTAGCGAAAAAAGGTACTGGAACAAGCTCAGCAGTTGGAGCATCCTTCACTGCGCCTGGCGGAACTCCAGATGCGAAGAAAACTGAAGAAGAAGCTAAGAAAAAAGCCGAAGAAGAAGCTAAGAAAAAAGCTGATGAGGAAGCTCAGAAAAAGGCTAATGAAGATAAATTAAAACAAGAAGATGCGAAGAAAAAAGCTGAGGAAGAACAGCGTAAACAACAAGAGCAACAGCAGCAAGAACAACAACGTAAACAACAAGAAGATGCTAAAAAGAAAGCTGAAGAAGAAGCTAGAAAAAAAGCTGAAGAAGAAGCTAAGAAACAACAAGAACAACATAAACAGCAAGAAGATGCTAAAAAGAAAGCTGAAGAGGAAGCTAGAAAAAAAGCTGAAGAAGAAGCTAAGAAACAACAAGAGCAACAACAAAATACAGGTGAAGATACACCACACGCAGACGGAAATGTTATTACAACAGAGTCTTAATACAAAAAAGAAGTCCTTTCTCTTAACGAGAAAAGGACTTCTTTTTTGTTATCATTTTCTTTACATATAGCTTTTCTATTTCAATATACAATTGCGCTAACTGAATATACGAATGATAATTCTTCGGTTTCTTTATAATGAACGAATATCGTTCTATAAAATTAACTGGTTGTACTTCCAATATACTCGTGTAATCTTCCATTTCGTTCAAACTATGGACAGGTTTCTCATTTAACCAATATACAATTGATAACAAATGCGCTGCAAAAAGAATCATTGGGCCTTCCGCTTCTTGCTTATTTCTGTTTCGAAATAGTGTAGCAATGTCTTCATGCTTACTTTTCCATACATTCAATAGTACTGGAATACTATTTTCAATTTCGTTCCATGGCTCATATTGTCTTTCCATATCATATATAAAATAATTATGTTGTATAATTTCTTCAAAAGACTGTTCTGTGTGATACGTAATCGAATTTATATTTTCTTTAAAAAATGGTAAACACCGAAATTCTTTCGGTATTTCTATTACTCGCTCCATCCTTTATTTCCCCTTCATTCTCTTCTTTCCTTCACGACACACTTCTAGTAAAGGGCACTCTTCACATTGTGGTCGTTGCGCTTTACAGTGATAACGCCCAAAGAAAATCATACGGTGATGTGTAACGCCCCATTCATCCATCGGAACTTTCTTCATTAATGTCTTTTCCACTTCTAACACCGAATCTTTCCATCTACAAATCGCTAATCGTTTACTTACTCTCTCTACATGCGTATCAACAGCAATTGCCGGAATGCCAAACGCTACCGAAACAACTACATTTGCTGTTTTTCTCCCTACTCCTGGTAATTTCGTCAGCTCATCACGGTCTTCTGGAACTTTTCCGTTATAATCATCCAGCAACATCCGGCACAATTTTTGAATGTTTTTTGCTTTATTTCTATATAACCCAATAGAACGTATATCTTGTTGTAATTCTTCTAAAGAAACACTTAAATAATCTTCTGGTGTTTTATATTTTTGAAATAAATTTTTTGTCACTTTATTTACAAGTGCATCTGTACATTGTGCAGATAATGCTACCGCGATTACTAGTTCAAACGGATTATCATGAATTAATTCACAATGTGCTTCTGGATACATATCTGCCATTGTGTCTAAACAATAGCGGATTTGCGTTTTATTTAACATATACTTCCTCCTATATTACTGCTCCAACCAATTATAAAAAGGCACTTTCCCAGTAAATTTCGTCTCTTGTTTTGTCGTTTGCTGCGTTCGTTGTTGATTTGCTCTAAACTTTCGTCCTTGATTTTGAGCTTGATCTACTGTTTTAATACCATTCTTTTTCCACTCAAATAAAATACGATCAATATATCTGAAATTAAGCTTACCACTCATTACAGCTTCCTTGAGGGCCGCTTGAATTAAATTCGGATGATGTTGATCTTGATCTTCCCACATTCCCAACGTCTCACATTCAAATGGAGAAAGTGGCCTTCCAAATTCCCTTTCAAATACTGTATATAAATTTACTTGCAATTGTTTTATTTCTTTTTGTTCTTCCTCTATCGATTCATTCATTAAGAAATGCAATATTTTTTCCCAGAGCGGTTGTAAAGAATAACTTTCACACATCATCGCTTCTGATTTTTGTCCACCTTCTAATGATAAAAAACCTTTTTGAATCAATGCCTGAATGACTTCCATACATTTCATTTCACTAATCGTCATCCGTTCTGAAATCTCTGACGGAGTTGGAAACGAATTGCCCGACTCTAAAAATGTGTGTACATGAAGTACAACCATAAATTCAGTTTCATTTAACCCTAATTTTTTATAATGCATCATAAGTAATTTTGGAATTGCAATGCTTCCCTGCTCAAACCATTGTAACATCATTTTCTTTTTCATCACCAAACACCTCGCTCTCTAGTATAACACACCTTTCGCTATTTCTTTTTGCCACAATTCGTCAAAAAAACCTCCCTATTATGTAGGAAGGTTTTTTGTATTACATTAATAAAATACAATTAAGCTTGCACTTTACTTTTCATAAACGTATGAATGCGTTCTAATGCTTTCTCGACTTGTTCAAGAGATGTCGCATATGATAAGCGAACGTTATTTGGAGCACCAAATCCTGTACCTGGTACAAGAGCCACTTTTTCCTCTTCTAATAGAGCTTTTGCCCAATCATCAACGTTTTCGTACCCTGATAAAGCTACAGCTTCTTTTACATTAGGGAATAAGTAAAATGCACCTTGTGGTTTAATGCAAGTAAAGCCAGGGATTTGAATTAATTTATCATAAATAATGTTTAATCTCTCTTCAAATGCTTGACGCATTGTTTCTACAGGTTCTTGTGAGCCTGCATATGCCGCGATTGCGCCGTATTGAGCGATTGAAGTAGGGTTTGACGTACTATGACTTGCTAAGTTCGTCATCGCTTTAATAAGCTGCTTATTTCCTGCTGCATATCCAATACGCCATCCTGTCATAGAATGAGATTTAGATACACCATTAATAATAAGTGTTTGTTCTTTTAATGCATTAGAAAGCTGGGCAACCGAAGTATATTCTGCTCCACCATAAATTAACTTTTCATAAATTTCATCTGAGACGATTAAAATATCGTGTTCTAAACATACTTCTCCAAGCTGTTGTAATTCTTCTTTGCTGTAAATCATTCCTGTTGGATTGCTCGGTGAATTAATAATAACTGCTTTCGTTTTCTCTGTAATTGCCTCACGCAGCTGCTTCGCTGTAATTTTGTATTCATTGTCTTCAAGGCCTTCTACATAAACTGGCTTACCACCAGCAAGCTTTACTTGTTCCGGATAACTTACCCAGTATGGCGTAGGGATGATAACTTCATCTCCTTCATCAAGTAACACTTGGAATAACGTATATAATGCATGCTTTGCACCATTACATACAATAATTTCAGATGGATCATACGCAATTCCTTGATCACGAGTAAACTTCTTCACAATTTCTTGTTTTAACGCTTGTAATCCACCTGTTGGTGTATACTTCGTATGTCCTTCTAACATCGCTTTATGTGCAGCATCCATAATATGTTCTGGCGTATTAAAGTCAGGTTCTCCTGCCCCTAATCCAATTACATCATGACCTTCTGCTTTTAATGCTTGTGCCTTTGCTGTAATTTCTAAAGTTGCAGATGGTGTTAAAGCAGCTACTCGCTTTGCTAATTTCATTTGTAGTTCCCCCTACATCTATTTTTCAATGCTGTAGTGACCAGCATAATCCCCATTTTGAAACTCTAAATAATAATACGTATAACGATCTTCCTGATCAATATATGTAATTTCCCACAACGGAATATCGTTTTGAGCACCTAATTTTACTTTTGTAATTTCTTTTGGCTTTGGCTTCGGCTCATCGCCTTTTCCTGTAGCTTGTTCAGCCAACTTTTGCAAAGCTTCTTTTTCAGAAATACCTTCACTCTTTTTCTTCACAAGGACATTCCCTTTTTTATTAGGCACCCAAACAATAATTTGTTTTCCTTTTTCGTCTGCACCTTGTACGACTGTATATGAAGAATTTCCGTTATAATAATCAACAGATTTTACTTTTGTAAGCTTTGCCTTTTCTTTCGCAATTTCTACAGATTTTTCCTCTTTATGGATTTTCTTTTCCATTGCTTTATTATAAACATACGCCCCATATATTCCACTAGCAACGATTACGATAACGATTGCAAAGATCCACTTTTTCATTGTATCACTACGTTCTGTAAATCGTAAATACAGCTGTTTCTTTATCTTTTTCGTCTAATGCTAATCCGAACATGAGGTCCTGCTCTTTTAACGTACGATTCAAACTATCAACAATTTTATACAAGTCAGACGAATATTTAATACGCGTCGTTGATAGGACTTCGATTTTCTTATCCATGAAAAAACTCCTCCGTTACACAAAAATTTCTAATTATAGAAGAACGCAATGCGGTTACAATAAGAGTACATTCTTTACAACCCCTGCTTCATCACCCATCTATTATAGCAGGACATGTACAGCAAAAAAAGGTTTCAAGTCGAAAACCAATACATTTTGTATACAAGAAGTAAGAAAAATAAAATTCCTCCTACCCACATTTTTTACGCCTGAAGTGTAAAGGTACTTCAGGCGTATTTTTTCTTCCAATTTTATTCAATTGGCCGTCCCTTTACTTGTTCTAACAATTGTTCTAGAGGGCCTTCATAAAGCGGAACAGTTGGGATTGATTGTAAAAAACGTTTTCCATAGGAAGCGCTTGTCAAACGACGATCTAATACAAACACCGTCCCGGTATCTGTACTTGTTCTAATAAGACGACCAAATCCTTGCTTGAAACGCAGTATTGCTTGTGGGAGCGCTAACTTAGCGAATACGTCCTCTCCTTGATTTTTTAACCATTCCCCTTTTGCTTCCATCATCGGTTGATGAGGAGGAGTAAAGGGAAGGCGGACAATAACAAGACAACTAAGGGCATCTCCAGGTATATCTATCCCTTCCCAAAAACTACTTGTTCCTAACAAAATTGATTTATCGAACTCTTGAAATTTGCGAATAAGACGACTTCGGCTCTTATTATTCACACTTTGCGTTAATAATAAATACCCTTCTAATTCCTCATCATCTTTCAAATTTGTATACGCTTCTTTCAACATTTCATATGAAGTGAACAAAACAAGCATTCTACCTTCTGTAGCTTTCGCTATTTTTGCAATATGTGCCGACACAGATGCAATATATTCTTCATTACTTGCTTGCTTAATAAAGGGGACATCCGTTGAAACCATTAATTTCATCTGTTCTTCAAAACGGAATGGTGACGGGACCTGTAATGTATTTGGAGCAAAATCATATAGACCTAGCTCTTCTTTTATATAGTCAAATGAATCGTTTACTGTTAACGTTGCGGATGTGAAAATAACACTCTTTTTCTCTGTTAAAAATTCATCAGCAAATCTTTCACCAATATGAACAGGCTGTCCATATAAAACTGTTGAATGGATTGTTCCCTTCGTTTCAGTTTCCATCCATGTCACGTATGAATTTTTTTCTAAAATGAGTAATTGTAAAGATTGTGCCATCTTTCTCAACAGATCAATTAAATGCATAAATTCACCTGTAACAACATGCATCTCCCACTCTAATTTACTTTGCAATATTTCAACCTGCTTCTCAAGTGTAGTTAATAATTTTCTTACATCATATACAAAACGATTTGTTAACTCGGTAATGCTATCCCATAGCTTACCTTTCTCTACCTCCGTGCTATATCGATAAATGAGTGGCATGTTGCTTATCCCTTGTTCCTGCTTCGTTTGCTTAAAGATGAAAGCACGTAACATTTGGAATAACTCATCCGCATCAAATTTTAATTCCTTCAAACTATGACTTACCATACGGAAAGTCGAGCGAGAGGCTTGTTCAGATTTTTTCATCATTTTATATACTTTTGAAAGTACATCATCTGTTTCTAACGTACCAAGACGAGATAAAACTAGCTGAAAATACATACAGGAGAACTGTTCACCTAATGTTCTACTCGCCGCTTCCTCGATATGATGCGCCTCATCAAAAATAATATGTTCACACGAAGCAAACAGTGGTTCTTCACTTGAAAAATCTTGAAATAATAACGCATGATTTGTAATAACGATATCTGCAAATAATGCTTTATTCTTTGCTCGTTGATAAAAACAACGACTAAACCAGTTACTTTGCATTCCGCCTGGACTATGTACATCACTACAAATACGGTTCCAAAGTAACTTTCCGCCCTCAGGAATATTTAATTCATCACGATCGCCCGTCTCCGTTTGCAATAACCACACTAAAATTTTTGCCTTTGTGAGCGCCATATCATAATTTTTCTCTTCCTCTTGCAAAGTATATTCAAATTTATGTAGACAAAGATAATGTTTTCTTCCTTTCAGAAGAGCTACTTCAAATGAAAATGGCATTATTTTCTGTAATAATGGAATTTCTTTTTCTAGTATTTGTTGTTGTAGTTGTACAGTTTGGGTACTTATGATGACAGGTTCTTCTTTTTTCTTTGCAAAATAAATACTCGGAAGTAAATATGCAAGAGTCTTCCCTGTTCCCGTTCCCGCTTCAATTAGTGAAAACCTAGAATCTCTTAGTGCTGTATATATTTCCTTCATCATAACCTGTTGGCTTTCTCTTTTTTCAAACTTTGGCATATTCAACTCAAGTTTATCAATGGTCTTATGCAAGAAAGCATCAAATTTTAATGAACATGTTTCACTGAGGTTTAAAGAATAATTCCGTTTTCGAAGCGCAATATTTCGATACACTTCATATCCTTCTACCCCTTCTTTACCATGCATCATTTTCTTTAAAATATTTTCAGAAAGTACATCCGCTATATCACTTTGAAAAACATCACTCAATTCATAAAGCGATTGCAAGGTGACAAGTGGTAACTTCTCAATTTCATTTAAAAATTGTAAAAACAATTCCGCTGTTGCAAGAGCATCACTATCCGCACGATGCGGTTGGTCGTGCTCTAGTTCGTGTTGTTTAGCTAAATCACGTAATTTATAACTATCAGCCGTCGGCAAAAGAATTTGCGCTAACTCAACTGTATCAACTTTTGGACAATGTATTTCTGTATATCCAGCCTGCCTTAATTCTTCCGTTAAAAAATTCCAATCAAAGTGAACGTTATGTGCAACAAAAGCTGCACCTTGTAATAGCTCAACAACCATCGGGGCTACATCTTGAAATAACGGGGCTTGCTTAACCATACTCTCATCAATCCCTGTTAACTCTGTAATAAATGGCGGAATCTCTCTCTTCGGATTAATAAAAGATGAAAAAATCTCTAATATCTCTCCATCTTCCACTACAACAGCTGCAATTTGGGTGATTTTATCTTTCCCATCCTTCCAGGAGTTCCCTGTCGTCTCCAAATCCACAACGACATAACGCTTACTCATATATGTAACACCTCAATTTCTTACCTATCAAACAGAAAATTATATAATGTTACTATACCACGTTTTATCTCATCTTAATGAAAAGATGCACAAAAAAGCTATCTCCGTAATAGAGATAGCCTTCTTACTTATAAAATCGTACCTGCTTTTTCAGCACCTAACATTTCAATAATTTGATTCTTATCGTCTAATACTGCAATTTTAGGCTCTTGTTTATGGATATTTTCTTCTGCCACTAGACCGTAGCAAATAATAATAACCTTATCCCCTGGTTGCACAAGTCTGGCAGCTGCACCATTTAAACACACAACACCGCTACCGCGTTCTCCCTTAATAACATATGTCTCTAAGCGAGCACCATTATTGTTATTTACAATTTGTACTTTTTCATTTTCTACAATATTTACTGCATCCATTAAATCTTCATCAATTGTAATACTACCTACATAATTTAAATTTGCCTCTGTTACTGTTGCGCGATGTAACTTCGCTCTCATCATTGTGCGAAACATAGATGCTCCCCCTTATTTAACCGTTACTGTTATATTGTCAATTAATCGTACGTTTTCAAATTTAACTGCGATTGCTAAAATGATTCGCTCTTCAATTTTATCCATTACTTGTAGTGAAGGATATGCATATAAATCAGCATAATCTACAATGCCTTTCGTATGCGTCTCAATATACTCTTTCACAAGTGTTGTAATGATTTCTGCATTACGTTCCCCTGCCTCAATTCTTTCTTTCGCTATACATAGACTACGGTATAAATGAGGAGCTTCTTCACGCTCTTCTTGTGACAAATACACGTTACGAGAACTTTTTGCTAATCCATCTTCTTCCCGTACAATATCTACTGGTACGATTGTAACCGGAATATTAAAATCAGCAACAAATCCTTCAATGACAGCAACTTGCTGTGCGTCTTTCATACCGAAATAAGCACGTGTTGGTAATGTAATATTAAATAGTTTCATTAGTACAGTCGCAACACCAGCAAAATGACCAGGTCTTTGTTTGCCACATAATACATCGGTACGCTTTATAACTTCGACTGTTGTCGTTTGTTCTGCTGGATACATTTCTTCTACGCTCGGATAAAATAAATAATCTACACCGTTTTCTTTTGCTACATTTTCATCTCTATCAATATCACGAGGGTATCGATCTAAATCTTCATTCGGACCAAACTGTAGCGGATTAACAAACACGCTTAACACTACAATTTCATTTTCTTCTCTTGCCTGACGTAATAAAGTCGCATGACCTTCATGTAAATAACCCATTGTCGGGACAAAACCAATACTTTTTCCACTTGTACGAAGTTCATTTGTAATTTGCTGCATCTCTTGCACAGTAGTTACGATTTTCATTATTGTTTTCCTCCGTATAACGCTAAACATTCTTCCTCTTTCATTGTGAATGAATGTTTTTCTTCTGGAAATTGCCCTGACTTTACTTCAGTAACATATTGTGAAATTCCTCGCACAATCTCTTCTTGAACAGACGTATATTGCTTCACAAATTTCGGAACACGATTTACGCCGTATGAAATAAGATCATGATAAACGAGCACTTGCCCATCTACTTTTTGCCCTGCTCCAATTCCAATCGTCGGAATTGTTAGTTGCTTCGAAATTAATTCTGCTAACTGCATTGGCACACATTCTAACACAAGCGCTATCGCACCAGCTTCCTCACATCTCTTTGCATCTTCTATTAATTTTTTTGCACTTTCAGCATCTTTTCCTTGCACTTTATACCCACCTAGTACTCCTACAGATTGAGGAGTTAAGCCTAAGTGCGCTACAACAGGAATCCCTGCATTCGTCAAGTAATGGATCGTTGATATCACCTCTCCTGCACCTTCTACCTTCAATGCATGAGCACCGCTCTCTTGAACGATGCGACGTGCATTCACCATCGTATCTTGAGGCGACACATGATACGACATAAATGGCATATCAGTTACAATAAACGTCTCTTTTGCCCCTCGGCGTACAGCTTTCGTATGATGAATCATATCCTCTACTGTTACAGGTACTGTTGAATCATAGCCGAGTACAACCATCCCCAGAGAATCCCCAACTAGAATCATATCAACTTCAGCTTCTTCTGCTAACTTAGCAGATGGATAATCATACGCCGTTAGCATTGTAATCGGCTCACCTTGCTCTTTCATCTTCAAAAAATCTGTTTTTGTTTTCAAAAACTACTCCTCCTTTATGCAGGAGAGAGGAGATGGCCGAAATCATATAAAAAAACCCCTCTGGCCATAAAAGGGCAGAAGGGTTGTGTGTTAGTCGGCATTATTCATCCCTCTGTCCCAGTCCGTTATTGGATCAAGGCAGAATCCAAGTTATTATTTTTCGGATTGCTTCGAATCATGGTGCAGTTCGCTCTGATACTGCCCACATTCGAACTAATTATAGCAAACTCCAAAAAGAAATTACTACATTTTTTTGAAAAAATAATTTTTAATTCCATTACGATATGTGAAATTTTTATACATCACTCCATTATAGAAAGATAAATAGCTTAATTTACATGTATAGTATAACTCTTCAAATAATGATGCAGGTTAATGGAGGAAACATACTTATAAAAGGAGAATTGCGAATGTCTATGAACAAATGGTTATTTCGACTTACCGGTTTTCTTGTGATAATTGTAGGGATGATAACGTTTAGCTCCTTCCATGTATTTGCTTCAGTTAACATCGTGACACAACCTATCGATTCAACGAAAGTAATTGAGGTTGAACTGAATGATGATTACTTTAACCCTAATGTCATCACGATTCCGATCGAACAATCCACAACATTACTTTTGAAAAACAAAGGTAAAAGCGAGCACACCTTTACAATAAAAAAACTCGGAATTGACGTCGTAGTCGAGCCCGGAAAAGAAAAAAATATTACTGTGAAACCTACAAGTGCTGGTACATATGAATTAATATGTCGGTACCATCTTCTTAAAGGAATGGAAGGCAAAGTAATCGTCAAATAAAAAGAAGTTCCAAAAAGGAACTTCTTTTACTTAATTTCGATATCCGCAGAATGAATATGATGTAATTTTCCTTCATGGTCCTCGAGGAGCAATACTCCATCCTCTGTAATTCCTTTTGCTATCCCTGTAATTGTCTCTCTCATCGTTCGAGCGGTAATTTCTTTCCCGATGCTCACAGCATAACTTTCCCAAAGGATTTTAATGACAGGGAAACCATTTTGTAAATACGCTTCATATAATTTTTCTAGTTGTAAAAAGATTTGTTGCATAAGTTCCGCGCGAACAATTGGCTTACCCGATTCAATCGCTAAAGAAGTAGCAATATGCTGAATTTCCTCATCAAAATGCTCTTGCTTTTGATTCGCATTAATGCCAATCCCCATAATGACAGCATTAATTTTATCAGGATCAGCTTGCATTTCTGTTAATATTCCTACAGCCTTTTTACCTTGAATTAAAATATCATTTGGCCATTTTATTCCTACGTTTACACCCGTGCACTTTTCAATTGCTTGTGCAACGCTAACAGCTGCTAACAAAGTAAGTTGTGGTGCATGATGAACCGGGATTGATGGACGTAAAATAATACTCATCCAAATTCCTGTTCCTTTCGGTGAATACCATTTCCTGCTTAAACGACCTCTGCCCGATGTTTGTTCTTCTGCCACAACGATCGTTCCTTCTTCTGCACCTTCATAAGCAAGTTTTGCTGCAATATGCTGCGTAGATTCAACAGATTCCTCGAAATATACTGTTCTACCGATATGTTTCGTTTGTAACCCTAACTGAATTTCATTAGCGGTTACTTTGTCTGGCTTACTTGCAATTCGATAGCCTAATCGACGCACAGCTTCAAGTTCATATCCCTCATTCCGAAGGTCCTCCATATGTTTCCACACAGCGGTTCTTGAACAACCAAGTTTATCACTAATCGTTTGGCCAGATACAAACTCGCCATCCGCTTCCGAAAAAACTTGCAATAACTGCTTTCTTATAGTAGATTGCATTCTTGCAGCCACTCCCTTATACACTCTTTCTCATTAACTACGTTTCCTTGTACGATTGCTTCCTCAATCTTTTGAATCATTTCAGCAACCCATGGACCTGGCTTTTTACTTGCCCAGTTTAACAAATCATTCCCAGTCACATTCATCTCTTGGCGACTCTTGATTGGCAATGCTTGAAACAACGTTTGTACCCGGTTAACAGATGTATTATCATAGCTTTCAATCATCGCTTCATATACTCTTTCTGCCATTTCAGCGATATGAATTCCCGTTTTATAAAGAAGAACTGTATCCCAATCCTTCTCCTTTCTCGTACGGATTGTTAATAAAACTGCGACGATATCTTTTATTTTTTTATTCGAAAACTTCCATTGACGTAAAAAGACAGATGGATGTTCTTCCCCGATACAATATAAGAAAAATGCCCATGCCTCAATGTCTGTTTCAAAAGAATCCCATTTATACTGCGTAGCTTGTAACAATCTCTCTTCTGACATTTGTAAATATGGCAGATGAGAAAAGAGCTTCGTTTCTACTAATTGTTGCAAACCCTTCACGCAGTATGTGCCAGTTAACAGTTTCTCAAACTCCACTGTAATTCGCTCAATTGCTATATGTTCCAGTAAATGTCCATATGTTTCAATTGCTTGTTTCGTTTTCATTTCTAAAGAAAAACCTAACGTACTTACGAAACGAATACCACGCATCATTCGTAGAGCGTCTTCTTGAAAACGATCCGCAGCATTTCCAACTGTCACAATTTCTCTCTTTTGAATCGCTTCCTGTCCAGCAAATAAATCAACCATTTCGCCTTCTTCTGTCATAGCAATTGCATTCATTGTAAAATCACGACGTTTTAAATCCTCTTCTAACGAACGAACAAATTGAACACTGCTTGGTCTTCGAAAATCTTCATATTCGCTCTCTGTTCGAAAAGTGGTTACCTCATAAGGTTCTCCATTTTCTACTACAATTACAGTTCCATGCTCAAGACCAACAGGAACATGTCTTGGAAATATAGCCATCACTTCTTCTGGTAAAGCAGATGTCGCAATATCAATATCTCCAATCGGCCTATCAATAATAAGATCTCGTACGCTTCCGCCGACAAAGTAGGCCTCATGCCCTTGTTGCTTTAAAGTCTCAATAATAGAACTAGCTTTTTTAAATCTTTTCATTTTTGTCATCCCTTAGTACATCGTAGTAAATCGTTTCATATTGTGAGACGATTTTTTCAGAGCGGAACTGCTCGTAAACACTTGCTCTTGCTCGCTCCCCCATATTACGGTGAAGTTCTTCATCCTTTAATAGCTGAATGGCTTGATTTGCCACTCCCGTCGTATCGCCAACTTCACATAAATATCCTGTTTCACCATGTTGAATGACTTCTGGAATACCTCCAACCCTTGTTCCGATGCAAGGTACACCACACGCCATCGCTTCTAATAAAACAAGACCAAAACTCTCTTTCTCTGATAGAAGCAACATTAAATCACTCATCGCGAGTAGCTCCGCAACATTATCTTGCTTCCCTAAGAATAAGACGCGATCTTCAATATGTAAATTTTTCACCAACTGTAAAATCGTGCAAAATTCTGGTCCATCTCCAACAAGAAGCAACTTGGCATCTACTTCTGTAACAATTTTAGCAAATGCCTGCACAACATCTTGCACACGTTTCACTTTACGGAAATTTGAAATATGAATGAGTATCTTTTCACTTTCACTTATACCGTATTCTTTCTTTAATTGAGTCATATCACGCTTGAAATATACACGTTCGTCTATAAAATTATATACCGTTTGAATGTCTTTATTTGGTTTTACAAGCTCATGCGTTTCGTTAATTAATGAATGCGAGACAGCCGTCACAACATCGGATTGCTCAATACCAAAACGAATTAAATTATTTAACGAAGGGTCGGAACCTAACACAGTAATATCTGTACCATGCAAGGTTGTAACAATTTTAATACGCTCTCCAATCATTTGTTTTGCTAAATAAGCACAAATGGCATGTGGTATTGCGTAATGCACATGTAAAATGTCTAAGTTTTCTCTTTGTGCAACCTCTGCCATTTTACTCGCTAATGCTAAATCGTACGGTGGATATTGAAATACAGAGTATTGATTTACCGTCACTTCATGAAAGTAAATGTTTGGATACACTTTATTTAACCGGAATGGTAAACCCGATGTAATAAAATGAATTTCATGCCCGCGTTCCGCTAATTGCTTTCCTAATTCTGTTCCAACAACACCAGAACCACCTACAGAAGGATAACATGTAATACCTATTTTTAATTTCATTTACATCCCCCTATTAAATCAGCATGTAATAAAACCGGTTTCTTACTCATAAATCCTTCGGCATATAAGACTCCAACTTCTTTTCCAAACATCTTCTCACGAGCGACTACAGTTTCAACGTAACCTTCTGTTAACGGCGTTTTCACACCATCACTCCCTGTTGAAAACTGACTTTCATACGCTTCTAGTGCTTCCACCTTTTGCGATACGTATTCACTAATATCTATACAGAAATTCGGTTTATGAAAACCATTAATCATATAATGATAAAAAGAATCCACACGATGTGGCGGGATCTCTGGCATATATTTACGAATTCCAGCTGAAAAAATAGCTTCTTCCACAAGTTTTGCACAATTTGCATGATCTGGGTGACGATCTTCATAATACGGCGCAAAAACTAGTTTTGGTTTATATGTACGAATCACCTTTACAATTTCACGTATATACTCTTCTTTCATATACAAACCACGGTCTGGCATCGCTAAATTTAGTCTCGTTTTTACTCCCATTATACGAGCCGCCGCCTTAGCTTCTTCTTTTCTTAACTCTATCGTTCCATTAGAAGAAAGATCAGCTTCTGTTAAATCACAAATACCTACTTCATACCCTTGCTTCGTATATTTAGCAATGGTACCAGCCATGCCGATTTCAACATCATCGGCATGAGCACCAAACGCTAATATATGTAATCCACTCATAATTGTTCCCCTCATTTTCTTAACTTGCGGTAATCTAAATCTCCTCGCTCTAATGCGTGCATTAACATTTCAGCACTTGCCATATTCGTTGCAAGTGGAATCGCATATACATCACATAAACGAAGCAATGCATTCACATCCGGTTCATGCGGCTGTGCTGTTAATGGATCGCGGAAGAAAATTACCATGTCTAAATCATTTTTTGCAATCATTGCACCAATTTCTTGATCGCCGCCAAGAGGACCAGATTGATATCTCGTTACAACTAAACCGGTCGCTTCCATGATACGAAGCCCTGTCGTTCCTGTTGCAAATAACTCATGTTGTTCAAAAATTGGTTTATATGCGTATGCAAACGAAACCATGTCATTTTTCTTTTTGTCATGTGCGATTAAGGCAATTTTCATCCGTTGTCTCCCCTTTAGTCGATAATATTTTCTAAACCGTACACAAGATGATCTAGATTCATTACTGTCTCAATTGATAGTTTTACACCAGACATAAATGATGCACGATTGAATGAATCATGGCGAACCGTTAACATTTGTCCGTCCCCACCAAACATTACTTCTTGGTGTGCAATAAGTCCTGGTAAACGTACACTATGAATGTGAATGCCGTCTACATTTGCACCACGAGCACCTTCTAGTTGCTCTACTTCATTCGGATGACCTTGCTGCTTTGATTCACGATTTTGACGAATTAACTCTACTGTTTTTACCGCTGTACCAGATGGTGCATCTAATTTTTGATCATGATGCAATTCAATTACTTCAACATCTTGGAAGTACTTCGCTGCCATTTGTGAGAATTTCATCATAAGAACTGCACCAATGGCAAAGTTTGGAGCGATAATTGTTCCTACTGCTTTTTCTTTCGCATTCTCTGTTAATTGCTTTAGTTCTTCTTCTGTAAATCCAGTTGTACCAATAACAGAACGAAGTCCACGCTCAACTGCTAATGTAACGTGTTGTTTCCCAACTTCTGGCGTTGTTAAATCTAACAACACATCAGCTTCTACTTCCTCTAAACAAGTATGTAGATCTGTGTAAATAGGTGCATCTAGCGCTGGCATGCCCGGTAAATCAGAGATTTTCTCTCCACCATGCTTATAATCCACTGCTGCTACTAAATTAAAATGTTCTGTTCTCTCCATAAGAAGAACTGCTTCATGTCCCATACGACCTCTTGGTCCAGCGATAATTACTTTAATTTCTTTCATTATTCTTTCTCTCCCTCATCAATACGTGTCCAGCGATCTTTATCACGAGTATTAAATTTATTCATTACAATGTTATGTGCTGTTTCTAAATCAATATTTAAACTATTTGCCATACAAATCATAACAAATAATACATCTCCAAGCTCTTCTTCAATACTACGTTCTGTTTCAGTTGTTTTCTTCGGCTTCTCACCATAATAATGATTCACCTCTCTTGCAAGCTCCCCCATTTCTTCCGTTAAACGAGCCATCATTGCAAGTGGACTGAAATAACCTTCTTTAAACTGACCAATATATGCATCTACTTCTTTCTGCATATCCTTCATCGTTTTCGCTTCCATACAACTCACCTCTAATCCTTCCTCTTTCATGTTAGCCAATTCATCGCGATTTGACAAATATTATTCCCCGTCAAACACCTATTTGCTACCCTTTTTTGGATACACTATAATAAAGTGAAACTTTCTTTTGCGATTTTGGCAAAAGATTAGTTGAACCAATCGGGTTCCTACGGCTGGTTTGCCCTGCTTCCTTGTTTTATCCCCTACCAGCCGTTGGAACGGGGTAAAGTGAAACTTCTTTTGCATGCTTTTCGCAAAAGATTAGCCTAAACCAATCGGGTTTCTACGGCTGGTTTGCCCTGCTTCCTTGCTTTATCTCCTACCAGCCGTTGGAACGGGGTAAAGTGAAACTTCTTTTGCATGCTTTTCGCAAAAGATTAGCCTAAACCAATCATTTTTTATAGCCTTCACTATTTTCACTAGCAACTAGAAATTACTTATCATTATGTTTTACCGTTTCAGCGGAGCAATGCAATCTACATAATTAGGGGGATTTCTATATGACATCAAATTTGAAGATTCGAAATATCATTTTCATTTTAATCGGTTCCGCTATTTTTTCTTTCGGTATTGTGAATATCAATATTGAAAATCACCTTGCAGAAGGTGGGTTTACCGGTATCACACTATTATTGTATTTTCTATTTAAGTTTGATCCTTCTTATTCAAATTTAATTTTAAATATCCCTATATTTTTTATTGGGTGGAAGTTACTTGGAAGAACGACATTTATCTATACACTAATTGGCACCTTCAGCGTATCTTTATTTCTATGGATTTTCCAACGTTACGAAGTTCTCAACTTACATGTAAACTTACAAAACGATATGACACTTGCGGCTTTATTCGCAGGAGCATTTATTGGTATCGGTCTTGGCATAATATTTAAATATGGAGGGACTACTGGCGGTGTAGATATTATTGCGAGACTTGCTCATAAATATGTTGGCTGGAGTATGGGGAAAACGATGTTTATGTTTGATGCTATCGTCATTATTGTCTCTATTCTTACCTATTTATCATACCGCGAAGGCATGTATACGTTAGTTGCTGTTTTTATCGGGGCGAAAGTCATTGATTTTATGCAAGAAGGAGCCTATGCGGCGAAAGGAGCAACGATTATCTCGGATAAAAACGATGAAATTGCTGCTAAAATTTTATCTGAGATGGAGCGTGGAGCAACTTTTTTAAAAGCTGTTGGATCGTATACAAAAGTGGAACGGAACGTATTGTATTGCGTTGTCGCTAAAAATGAAATCGTGAAATTAAAAAACATTATTACTTCTGTAGACCCTCACGCCTTTGTTGCTGTAAGTGACGTACATGATGTAGTTGGTGAAGGTTTTACATTAGATGAAAATAAAAATCCGTTACATACATAAACCGAACTAGAAAAGCTCTTTAGCTTTTCTAGTTTTTTATTACATATTTTTTAAGTTCCTCTAAATCTTCATAAATAAACTCCAATAAACTCCGATTATAAAAAATGGAAGCCGGATGAAAGGTCGGGAAAATATGATATTCTTCCTCTGACCATGTAAACGCCGCACTTTGCATATCCTTTAATTTTTGAACGGGCTGTTTTAATAATTGTCCATGTACATCTGTGATTTTTTTATTTTTTCCGGTTAAACGTTGAAGACCGATATTTCCAAGCGTGACGATAAGCTTCGGGTTTATTTTCTCTAATTCATAATCTAACAAAGGGGCATGGGCGAGTATTTCTCCTTGATTCGGTGTTCTATTATACTTTTTCTGTATGATTTCACCATTTCTTTCTTTTTTCTCTCGCCATTTATACGGTCTACTCCGAACAGCGCTTGTAATATATACTTCTTCCCTTGTAACATCAATCCGTTCTAAAAAACCCATTAATTGTTTTCCCGCTCTCCCGCTAAACGGAATTCCATTATGAATTTCTGTTTCACCAGGTGCTTCTCCTAGCAACATAAACTTTGGATTTTCAGGGCCTTGTCCACTTAAAAATCCTTCTAGCTGATAAGGAGCACTACGTTCTTTCACTTGTTTTACTAAATGACTCGGATATTTCATTTCCCCACCGCCTTTCCGCATTACTTTTATTATTTCTATTTGCAATACATTATATAATTCAATCTACAATACAAAAAAGACTATCAAATGATAGTCTTTAGTCGTCGCTACGCTGCATACCAGTATACATTAATACGAGACGTAATAATTCAAATACCGCTACAGCTGCAGCTGCTACATATGTTAATGCTGCCGCATTTAATACTTTACGAGCTTGCCCATATTCATCTGTTGATACGATACCTAACGCTTCAATTTGTTGCATTGCACGCTTTGATGCATCAAACTCAACTGGTAATGTAACAAGTTGGAACACAACACCTGCTGCCATTAAAATAATTCCTAATAACAATAGTTTTGACATTGTCGCAAATATACCAATCATAATAAATACCCATGATATATTCGATCCAAAATTTGCCACAGGAACTAACGAATGACGAATACGCATAAAGTTATAATCTTGTGCATCTTGAATTGCGTGTCCTACTTCGTGTGCTGCAACTGCTGTACCAGCAACTGAATGACCGTAATAGTTATCTGTTGATAATCGAACCGTTTTGGCAGTTGGATCATAATGGTCTGATAAATGACCTGGTGTTTCTTCTACAGCTACGTTGTATAATCCATTTTCATCTAAAATCTTTCGAGCCACTTCCGCTCCTGTCATACCTGATGTTGAATAAACTTGTGAATACTTGCTATAGGCACTACGTACTTTTGACTGTGCATACAACGGTATGATCATTATGATCGCGAAGTAAATTAAATAAAACATCATGAACCTCCATTGAAGTTTTAATTATAGTACTTCTCATTCTATTTTCTTCTGCCATCATTGTCAATGAATAAACCTTACAATCCGTATCTTTATTTATTCCATTATCTATTCTTAGATTGTACATTGCTTTTTCTTTTTTCTCTCTCTCCTTTATACTTTCTCCACCCAACATAAGTTAATGTGAAGAGAATAAGACCTCCAGTAATTGTCATAAACCAAATGAGTGAGGGTGCAATTTCATCTTTTTTTACTGTATGAAATATTTTTTGCAAATCCCCTTTAATGATTCCTATTTGCATTTGTCCGCCTTTTGTTTTTAACATAACGTTACGAAATTCATCCAAATAAGATAAATGGGCATTTACACGCTGCACTTCGTTTTCTGGCAGGGCTATCATTAAGCTTGGATAAATAATATTAAATTCATGTAAAAATGTGTTTAACGTTTGTTGAAACCGTCCTGTATCTCCTTTTGACATCGCTTTTTCCATTTGAGAAAAGGCATCCATTACTTTTCCTTCTCTTTCCATCCAAAGCGGTTGATACTTTGATACTTGTGCATCAACAGCGAGCTGCAGGGCTAACACATTATCCATTTTAACTTGTTTACTATCTTCTTCTGCGAGAGATTGTTTCGCCCTGTCGTACGCTAACGAAATAACTCTAACTTGATCTGGCGTTACCTCTTGCTTCTTTTCATTCCCCTTTATAACAAACTGCTCCGAGAAATGTTGTAATACTTGTACTGCTTTTTCATCTTCATTACGCTTCACTAATTGTAAGGAGTCATCTAACAACCCTGTTAGTTCACTCCACTCTTCAGCATATATACGTAACGGAAACATTATAATTAGAAATGCTATCAATCCAATTAATGTTCTCTTCATCACGGTCCCCCCTATAACTACTAGTACAAAATATGTGAATTGGGACAAGAATAGAACAGAACTGGACCGAAAAATATATTATCGTTTTACAAACAAAAAAATTCTCTTTAAACAGAGAATTTTTCCTTTGAAATCTTTTTCTTTTTTACGAAATATCTATACAAACTGAAACAAATTATGCTACCGCATAAAATAAATAATAAAATAACACACGCAGCATGCATAAAGAATTCTTCTGGTAACATTAATATAATCGGATCTGTTTCAATATCAAACATCCAATAATCATTACTGAATAAAAGCTTATGGAACAATACAAAACTCTTTTCAAAATTAATAGCGATCGGTAACATAAGTGCGATTGGAAAGAGAATTGTTAAAATCGATCCGTGTAGTAAAAACTTTTCATTTTTCTTTTTTAATAAATACATGCCGCCTACTATTGCAATCATAATTGTCGCATACATTACATATTGAATCTTTACTAAAATATTTTTAACATCTACAAAATGAATACGGCCATTTGTTGACATATCTAATGTTGGAAACTGTAATGCTCCGTCATAAAATGGAGATAAATATGTGATAAGCACATCATAATTTCTTTTAATATCAGCCTTTGTCATATCCGCTAAGTCTGGGATGTTTAAAAAATCAATTTCAAAATAATATAGCCATTTTCCGTATACCACCGCCGTTGTTGCGAGTGCAAATATAGAAAATGCTATGCTATATGAAACAACTATCGTAATCAATCGATCCAATATTTTTGTACCACTCTTATTCTTCTTCATTTTCTCCCCCTAAATGTTCATAAAGAAAACTGCTTTCGGTTCTCACGTAAGCAATAATAATATGTAACAGAAAGCACTGCGACACTTAGCCAGAACGTAAAATAGCCAATTTCTCCTACAAACAAATGCATAATTCCATATCTCGGCATTTGCCAAAATAAATAATCAATTGCATCATTATGTAATGTCCATATAGCCGCTACCGCAAAGTGCCATTTTTTTATGCGGTAAAACGGCGCATATAACACTGCTTGTACTGCCATCGCAAAATGCGAAAGCATTAACATATACCCAATAAGACCAATAGGACCTTTTACATAAATCATAACCCCATTTACAACAACAGCCCATATACCATATTTTATTAAAGTAACAATCGCTAACGCCTCTATTAATCCCCAATTTCTCTTTATTAAAAGAGCAATTAAAACAAAGACAAAAAAGAGACTCGCCATAGGACTATCAGGTACAAACGGCCAAAATATAGGTGATGTTTCTTTTAATTGATTTCCATACCATATAAATCCGTATATTGTGCCTAATATATTAACAACTAATAAAAATAATAATACGGAGCGTTGTCTTAACATTGCATACAAGTAAACCAAGCTGTATGTCCAACACCTTTCAAACAAAGTCATTCTTTCCTCAAACTCTACTCTATTATATAGTAAAATTTCTTTCATCAAAATAAAAAGCTGACTACATTTTTTTGTAGTCAGCTTTTTATTATTTTTTATTATACTTTGCAACGAATTCCGAAAGCTTCTTCAGTTCCTCATCTGTACCTTTAAATACACCTTTAGGCATTGAACCTTTTCCCTCTTTCGCAATTTTAGCAATTTCTTCTGGTTTTAAAGTTAAGTTTTGTAGTGCAGGTGCTGCTGCCCCGCCCTGTAAATTGTCACCGTGACATGTTAAACAAGTATTTTTTTGCATTAATTTATAACCGTCATCATTTTTATCAACTGGTGCTGTTTTTACAATTGCTCCTTGTTTTTTTGCAGCTTCCCAGTCGTGGTGTGCTACAGATTCCCAAGTTAAAAAGATAATGGATGCAATTGCTAAAAGCATAAATCCCGTTGCTACAGGACGCTTTAATGGGCGTCTTTCTGGCCCTCGATCAAGAAATGGAGCTAACAGTAATGCGCCAAACGCAATCCCTGGCATAATAAATGCTCCAATTACAGTAAATGAACCAGAAGCATAAGAATACTTTAATAACTGATACAAGAATAAGAAATACCAATCTGGAAGTGGTATATACCCAGCATCAGTTGGATCCGCCATTCTTTCAAGCGGTGACGGATGCGCCACTGTTAAACATAAATAACCGATTAAAAAAACTGCACCAACCATCCATTCTTTTAACAAGAAGTTTGGCCAAAATGCTTCTGTTTTCCCTGGGTATTCAGAATAGTCTTTTGGAATATTTGGTTTTCGAGCTACTGGTACCCGAGAATCTCCTACAAACTTCATCCCTTTGCCGCGATGCATAATCTCCCTCCTTTAGTTCTTTCCCCTTTAATTTAGCAATCTCTTATAGCGGACCGGAAATACCTTGTTTGCGAATCATGATGAAGTGGAAGGCCATTAAACCTAGAAGTGCTGCTGGTAAGAAGAAGACGTGAATAGCAAAGAAGCGAGTTAATGTTTGAGCGCCAACAATTTCGGAATGACCAGCGAGTAATGTTTTAATGTAAGGACCAATGAGCGGCGTTTGCTCTGCAATTTGAATCCCTACTTTCGTAGCAAATAACGCTTTCATATCCCACGGTAATAAATATCCGGTAAAACCAAGACCTAACATAACAAAGAAAATAAGAACACCAACAATCCAGTTTAGCTCACGTGGCTTTTTATACGCACCCTGGAAGAAAACCCTAAGTGTATGTAAAAACATCATTACAATTACAAGACTAGCACCCCAGTGGTGCATACCACGAACAATTTGTCCATATGCAACTTCATTTTGTAAATAATAAACGGATTCCCAAGCATTTTTAATATCAGGCACATAATACATCGTCAAAAACATTCCAGATAAAATTTGAATTACAGTAACGAAAAAAGTAAGTCCTCCAAAGCAATAAACGAATGCAGAAAAGTGATGTGCCGGGTTTACATGTTCAGGTACTTCATGATCAGCGATATCACGCCATATTGGTGTAATATCTAACCTTTCATCTACCCAATCATAAATTTTATTTAGCATCTACTTTGCACCCCCTCTTGGCTTCGCTTTTCCTAGGTACAGCGTTCCATCTTTCACTTTAGATTCGTATACATCAAGTGGAGCAAGGGGCGGCGTGCCTTTAATGTTTATCCCGTCTTTTGTGTAACGGCCCCCATGACATGGACAAAAGAATTGATTCGGATGTGCTTTGTCCGAATTCCAGTTCACTGTACATCCTAAATGTTTACATACTGGAGAGAACGCAACAATGTCTCCGCTTTCATCTTTATGAACCCACGCTGATTTTGGCTCTTCAGACTTGTACCAACCATCAACCTGCTTCACCTTAAAGTCGAAACGTTTCGGCTCTGTTGTAATATCCTTTACTTGCGCAACAGCAACCATATCCGTTCCCGCTTCTTTTCTTAACACCGGATCAAGCGCAAATCGCGTCATCGGCATTAAAATACCCGCTGCCATAAAGCCTCCTACCCCTGTAAGGGTGTAATTTAAAAACTGTCTTCTTGACACACGATGTTCTTTCTCGCTCACGAAAATTTCCCCCCTCTATCAGAAATTGTCCCCTCGTGATAAATTATATAAAAAATAAAAACTAGGACACTATCATGATATAATACGCTCATGCACAGGTCAATATCATACTACTCATAATAATAAGAACTTTCTGTTTATTGATACTTCCCCCATTTTTCTTCTAACATCACCATTATATTTTTTATATGCGCATGAATAACTTCTCTTTTCGCTTGATCACTAAATTGTTCTAACGCTAATGAAGGAAACCAAAATAAATCTCCCTGCAATTCTTGCATATCTTCTTTCCATGAAAAATCACTTGTAACATAAGCAATATGTTTAAAACCTTGCTCTTGTAAATGATTTGTCCATTCTTGCAAACGACCTTTTTCGTTTTTTTGACTTTCTACTAAATACGTAAATGCAGGTAGCAAAAGCACTCTTCCTTTATATTCTCTTTCCAGCTCCATACTCAGCAATTCGATAAATTCACCTTGTTCTACTACCATTTTCATTTCTTTTGCTGCTGAAATTGATAAAAGTGGTATAACACCTGTATCTACATACTCTCTTGCTTGCTCAAACTGTTCTACATCTTTTACAATCCATTTCAAATTACTTCCCTCCTTCTCCCGGAAATGACAGAACTTTCACTTTATATATATTAAACCATACTAAAAGAGGTAAAAAAAGAAAAACTACCTATATTAAGGTAGTTTTTCTTAAAAAGTCTGAAATTTGTAAAATTTTATGAATCCAAATGAATTCTATAACATCTTTAACTCCGCTGTTAACTTATGAAACGCTTCCTTATCTTGCTTATCCAGCGCTTCATCAATTTGCTTCAAAAGACGTTCCCTTCTAAAAGAAAATACACTTTCTTCTAAAAATCTTTCTGCAAGTAAACGATCTTTTTCATTTACTTCAATATGCTTTGGTAAATACGGGTTTTCTTCTAATACAGCTACATAGTTGGCATTTTGAAACGATGATTTAAAATTGAGTTGAATATAAATATCCTCATCTCGATTTAAACGAATATCATGAAACGATTTTTCAGCATCTGTTGTCATAACATTTTGTTTAAAAAAGTGAAACGGTGTATCTTTTACACAATTCGCGGACATCACTAAGCCACGCGGACAATATTTTGCATGCTCTACGAAGTGGACTTTATGCATCAATTGGTCGTGACTCATTAAATAATTCAAAATCCATACACATTCACGCTGTTTCAGTTGGTAATTATTCAAAAACCATTTTACAAAATCCTTCTTCTCGTTTACAGAAACAGGGGTATTCATAGCAATTAAGTCCCTCCTCTGTCTTTCTCTTTTCTTTTTAGATTCAAGAAGCGGCATTCAGTTTCCTTCCAACTTATGAAAAATCCTCTAAATTATATAACAATTCTTCAATATGAATTTGTGTCGGGTCTAGTTGTATTAACTGAGTAAATACTTCTTTCGCCTCTTTTCGCATACCTTCTTCCAATAAGAAATAACCGTACTCTTCCAAGAAGTCTGGATGATTCTTAAAAGAAGTATATGCACTTTCATAGTGTTTTAATGCATCCGAATACATTTCTAATTGTTTTTTTGCAAATGCAAGATCCCAAAGTAGTTGTGTATCTGGTTCTCCGCTATCAATTGCACGCTCTACAACAGCGATTAACTCTTCATACTTTTCTTGTTCCTTTAAGATGTACGCATATTTTAATGTTGCACCTAAATGTCCTGGATCTAACTCAAGCGCTTTTTGAAGTACTTCCTCTGCTTCCACTATTTTTCCTAATTTCGCCGCAATGTTCGCTAATTCTACATAAAATGGTACAGAAAGCTCATCTACTTTAATTCCTTCATGAAGTGTTTCATAGCTTTCTTGAAGCATCCCTTCTTTTTCATAGCTTTTCGCTAAATACATGTAAAGCGATGCATACTCAGGATCTAATTCTTTCAGTTCTTGCCAAGCACCAATTGCTCGTTGGTATTCTTCACCTTGGTATAACGTGAAGGCATATCCAAATAATGAGTGAATATCTTTTTGTTCCTCTAAACCTGCTTCGTAATAAGAAATCGCTTCTTCCCAATTTCCAATCGCACTTAACGTTTCTCCAAGGCGAAGTGCAATGACAACACCACCCATTACTTTATGTTCCGCTAATAGCGACTCATAATGAGCGATTGCCTTTTGTTCTTCCCCTTTACTACTATATAATTCTGCTAATCCAAACGTAATAACGGGCTCATCAGGCATCATTTCTTTTGCCTTTAATAGTTTTTGTTCTGCTACATCATCAAAACCTTGCATTTGGAATAAATCCGCAACAAGTAATAACGATTGAACATATAAATCATCATTTTCCGGAATATCATGAAGCACTTCAATTGCTTCATCTTCTTTGTCTAGATCAATATATAATTCTGCTAAAAATACAGTGAATTCACTTTCTTCCGGATACAATAAACGCAAGTCTTCTGTAATAGATAACGCTTCATCCGTAAATCCAAGTGTATGATAATAGCGAGCGATATCATACTTCTCTTCATCATTCGCAATTTTTAATTGTTCTTTTAATAGTTGTAATCCTTTTTCTGCTTCACCATTTTCAATATATGAAACAGCTTGTTCAAACTTTTGCATAAACGTCTCCTTTAGCTCTAAAAAATATTCTTTTCTGTTCATTTACCAAGCATTAACGGGCAGTAAGACCTCCACCTCAACATTCAGCGAAGGCAAAGAAGTTAGTTTGGTGATCAACTGCCCGTAAAAGCCCGATTGGTTCAACTAATAATCAGTGAGGGGATGAGCATCCCCTCACTGATTAAAGTTTCACTTTATCATAAGCAACTAGGTGTAACAACGCAACCTTTAGAAAGGGCATACTTCTTCTTGTACTTTCACTCATAACGATTCGAATATGACACCGATACCGCATTACTACTTTCTATTGTACCGTTTTCTTTCATTACCGTGCAAATAACTTCCCTTATTAATTATTGGCCCGCACGAACTCTTTACAGTTCTTCTTTCTTTAAATAAAAAAGACTCCTATATTAGGAGCCTTCCTAAACTCTTAAGAGTATGTTTCTTCTTTCTTTACTTGCTCGTTTACAAGCTCTTTCAATAGTTCTATAATTTTATCATTTTCTTCTTTCAAACCTACAGTAATACGAATGCCATCGTGTATACCAAATGCAGCACCAGAACGAACAATATAACCTTTCTTCATTAATCGTTCGAAAGCCTCATTACCAGGAATACCGAGCTTTAAGAAAATGAAATTTGTTTGAGATGGATAATAGAATACGTTATATTCCTTACAAAATGCGTAATATTGATTTAATCCTTCTTCATTCTTCTTCACACATTCTTGTAAAAATGCTTCATCTTCTAATGCAGCGAGTGCTACAGATTGCGCTACAGTCGATGTATTAAATGGTAATCTTGCTACTTCTAATTGACCAATTAACTGCCCATTACCAACCGCATACCCAATGCGGAAAGCAGCTAAACCATATGCTTTTGAAAACGTGCGTAAAACCATAAGATTTTCATACTTTTCAAGAAGTGGCAATGTTTGCGGATAGTCTTCTGCCCCCGCATATTCATAATATGCTTCGTCCATAATAACGAGCGCTGACTTAGGAACTGATTCTAAAAATGAAAGTAATTTTTGTTTCTCTACATATGTACCTGTCGGATTATTCGGGTTACAAATCCATACGATCTTCGTTTTCTCATCTACTTGCTGTAACATCGCATCTAAATCATGAATGCCATCTTTAAGTGGTACTTCACGAACTTCTGCTCCTTCAATAACAGCATGGTGATGGTATTGTGAGAATGTTGGATTCGCCATTACAACATTTGTTCCTTCGCGTAGTAATGCGCGGCTAATCATTTGAATGACTTCATCTAATCCACTACCAAATAATAGTTGTTCCGCTTTAACACCTAGATGTTTTGCTACTTTTGTTCGAAGTTCAAAGGCATACCCATCTGGATAAAGAGCGTATTGACTCGCTAAAGAAGTTAATGCTTCTGTTACACGTGCTGAACAACCGAATGGATTTTCGTTCGATGCCAATTTCACAATTTTTGATAACCCATATTCCCTTTTTACTTCTTCAATATTTTTCCCAGGTACATATGCTCTCAAAGTTAACAATTGCTCTTTCACTCTCATTTTTCTTCCCCCAGTCGTTTTATTCAATTCGATTACAATAAGGTTATAATCTCTCACTGCAATCGTTTATCTTAACCGTCACTATTACGAGGATACCTCTAAACAAGCACTTCTTATCTAGCTCTTAAACCATATCCTTTTGAAATGCCTCTAACGCAATATGAACAGTCTCATCTGGAATAGATACGACATTCACTACCCCATATTCCTGCATAAGCACCATATGAATTGCTCCAGCATTCGCTTTCTTATCTTGTTTCATCA
Organism: Bacillus sp. MHSD_36; assembly: GCF_030757775.1. Lineage (NCBI taxonomy): Bacteria > Bacillati > Bacillota > Bacilli > Caryophanales > Bacillaceae > Bacillus > Bacillus sp. MHSD_36. Next base: position 367,306 of record NZ_JAVBIS010000003.1, on the reverse strand, counting down.
ATTGAACGAGACGGTCTACATTCAAATCACTTGGCATTTTTGGATAACCATACTTTAAAAACCACTGCTTCATCTCTTCATAAGCAAGATTAACCTTATACACTTGCTCACTTAAGAATATAGCAAATAACATTCCAACCGCTACTCCGTCACCGTGAGTAATATTTCCGTATCCTAGTTCTTTTTCAAGAGCATGACCTAACGTATGTCCAAAGTTCAAATGAGCACGTACACCTTTTTCTGTTTCATCTTGTGCTACAATGTTTGCCTTTACAGGAATCGCCTTCGTTAATATGTGAATTAATTTCTCATCACGAAGATCTGCTAATGTTTGCACTTCTTCTTTTAGCCAATGATATAGTTTTACATCACCAATTAGAGCATGTTTTATCACTTCTGCATAACCTGAGCGCCACTCTTTTTCAGGAAGAGACTGTAAAAACGGCGTATGATATACGACTGCTTCTGGTTGATGGAATGCACCTATCATATTTTTACCTAACGGATGATTGATTGCTACTTTCCCACCTACTGCGCTATCGTGAGCTAATAAAGTCGTCGGAACTTGAACAAAGCGAATTCCACGCATAAATGACGCAGCAACAAAACCAGCTAAATCTCCAATCATCCCGCCTCCAAGTGCAACAATTAAAGAGTTTCTATCTAATTTATTTTCAAGAGCTGACGTATGAGCCGCATAGAAATTTTCAAAGGACTTCTCTTTTTCACCATTCGGTACAACGAATGAAAATACTTTTTGCTCTATTTGCAACGCATCTACAACCGTCTGTAAATGTAAAGATGCAACAGCTTCATCTGAAATAATCATGATATTTGATACAGATGGCTTCATATTTTGAACAATCGTTGTCAAATCTGACAACGATTCTTTCCCTACATATACATCATATTCTTTTGATTTCGTTTGAATATGTATGTTTCCCATTAAAATCCCCTCGCATATTCATTATGTCTCTCAATATTTTCACGAATAAGGTCCATACGATCTAATCCGAATTGTTCTATTAAAGCTGTAGCTAATTCCCAAGCTACAACCGCTTCTGCAACGACACTAGCTGCTGGAACAGCACAACTATCTGAACGTTCAATACTTGCTGTAAAAGGCTCTTTCGTATCAATATCGACACTTTGAAGCGGTTTATATAGTGTAGGTATCGGTTTCATCACACCGCGTACAACAATTGGCATTCCAGTCGTCATACCGCCTTCTAAGCCACCCGCGTTATTTGTTCTTCTTGTATATCCATGCTCTTCATTCCACACAATTTCATCATGAACTTCGCTACCCGGTCTATGCGCTGCTTCAAAACCAATTCCAATCTCAACACCTTTAAAAGCATTAATGCTCATCATTGCGGCTGCTAATTTTGCATCTAGTTTTCGATCATAATGCACATAGCTTCCTACTCCAATCGGCATTCCTTCCACAATTACTTCAACGATGCCACCGATTGAATCACCATTTGATTTCGCATCATCAATTGCTTTTATCATTTGATTACCAGCTTCTTCATCTAAACAACGTACAGGTGATGCTTCTGTAATACTTTTTAATTCTTCAATTGAACGATACGTAGTCTCCTTAGCCTGTACACCGCCAATTTCAATTACATGGCCCGCTACTATAATACCAAGTTCCGCTAACAATTTTTTAGCAACCGCACCAGCAGCAACACGTACTGTCGTTTCGCGAGCCGAAGAACGTTCCAGTACATTTCTCATATCTCTATGACCATATTTAATTGCACCATTTAAATCAGCATGTCCAGGTCTTGGTTTTGTTACTTTCCTTTTCATTTCTTTTTCTTCTTGTTCCGTTAACGGCTCTGCACCCATAATTTTTGTCCAATGTGCAAAATCACGGTTTTCGACAACAAGTGCAATTGGAGAACCTAATGTCTCTCCATGTCTAACACCACTTACAATCTGCACTTGATCTGTTTCAATTTGCATGCGTCTACCGCGCCCATATCCCTTTTGCCTTCTAGCTAACTCTTCATTTATATCATCCGCTACTAATGGTAGTCCGGCTGGAACACCTTCTATAATCGTTGTAAGTTGTGGACCATGAGATTCACCAGCTGTAATATATCGCATACGTTATTCCTCTTTTCGTATATGTATTTATCTCGCTATACTAAGCAATAATATTATCTTTCATTACTCTAAAAATATGAAAGAGTTATGAATACATCAGCCATTCGCTTATTCTCCGATAGGCCTTTACTTTACATATCAATATATCATAACAGCTCTAACTTCGTAACTAATAGAAATAAAAAAAGTGCAAGAAGAATACCCCTATTCTCCTTGCACTTTCTACTATTATCACAGTTATTAAAGCGTTTACAAATTATTTCAAAATAATTAGTAAATCCATTCATTCATTAATTTTGAGTAGTCAACTAATTCTTCTTCTTTAAAGAAAATAGCAATCTCGCGCTCTGCACTTTCTAACGAATCAGAACCGTGGATAATGTTTTTCGCAACAGTTACACCGAAATCTCCACGAATTGTTCCAGGAGCTGCTTCATGTGGTCTTGTTTTACCCATCATGTTACGAGCTGTATCTACTACACCTTCACCTTGCCATACCATTGCGAATACAGGACCAGATGTAATAAAGTCTACTAATTCACCAAAGAAAGGTTTTTCTGTGTGCTCAGCATAGTGTTGTCCAGCAATTTCTGGAGTGACTTGCATTAATTTTGCACCAACTAATTGAAAGCCCTTCTTCTCGAAACGAGCTACAATTTCCCCAATGAAGGCACGTTGTACACCGTCTGGTTTAACCATTAGAAATGTTTTTTCCATAAAAAATCTCTCCACTTCTGAATTATGTATGTAATTGTATATCCCCACACACATATTAACACCCTTATCACAATTGTGCAATAGTTTTGAAATAGAGAGATTATTTTATTTTTTAGAAAAAACACTAAAATTTTCGTTTTCCAATATACTTTGCTACATTTTGTAATGCATACTTCGCTTGTCCACGTGGGAGTGGTTTTATAATTTCTAATGCTTTATGTAAATAACGTTCACTAAACGCAAATGCTTTATCAATAGCAGTACTATTCTTTACAGCCTCAATAATTTCTTTCATTTCATCCGCTGTTGTATTTTCATGTACAGATTTGATTTTCTTACAAAGAACTGGATCATCTTCCATAGCATATAGAGCAGGAAGCGTAATATTTCCCTGTAGTAAATCTCCACCAGCCGGTTTCCCAAGTTTCTCTTCTGTGGAAACGAAATCTAAAATATCATCAATAATTTGGTACGACATCCCGACGAAATATCCATACCAAAACAGACGATTTACCGTATCACGATTAGCGCCAGCAGCAATTGCTCCTAATTGGCAACTCGCAGCAATTAATAATGCTGTTTTTCGCTTTATTCTTCTTAAATACGTTCTTAAATTTTGGTCATAGTCATACTTATCTTTAATTTGTTCAATTTCACCTTTACACACTTCTAAAATGGTATGCGATAGCGCCTGATGCGCCTCAGGAATTTCGATATTTGTTATACATTCAAGTGACTTAGCGAATAAATAGTCCCCTGTATACATTGCAATACGATCTCCCCACTTCGCATTCACAGTTGCGCTACCACGTCGTAAAAATGCAGCATCAATAACATCATCGTGAACAAGAGAAGCCATATGTATAAGTTCTAACGCAACAGCTACATGCTTAATGACGTCTAACTTATAATCCCCAAATTTCCCCGCAAGCAACACAAATACAGGACGAATTCGCTTCCCACCAGCTTCAATAAGTTGTAATGCCGCCTCTTCTACTAATGGCTGTTCAGAAGCAACTGTCTTTTTTAATTCTTTTTCTATCACATTAATATCCGATCGTAAAAAAGAGTACATAAGTTGTAACTTCATATTGTTCACCTTAACCTAAAACTTCTTTTTTCTTTTTTCTATTTTGATTCTGGTTTCATACCTAAATGCATCGCTGCTACCCCAAAAGTAAACGGCTTCACTTGCACACGTTCAAGTCCAGCTTTTTCGAACATATTAGCCAATTCTTTCATACCAGGGAATGTACTAGCAGATTCTTGTAGCCATGAATATTCTTTATAACTTTTCGCAAATAACTTTCCAAATAACGGCATGATATATTTAAAGTATAAAATATATCCTTGTCGAAAACCAATCATTGTCGGCTGAGACGTTTCTAAACAAATTACTTTTCCACCTGGCTTGACTACACGCGTCATTTCTTTTAATACGTGCATATAATCCGGTACATTACGTAAACCAAACCCAATTGTTACATAATCAAATGTATTATCTTCAAACGGAAGTTCCATTGCATTCCCGTGTAGAAGTTCTACTTGTTTTAATTGTAACGCCTCTACCTTTTGCTTACCGACAGATAACATACTTTCACTGAAGTCTAAACCAACAACCTTTCCCTGTTCACCTACCGCTCCAGCTAGCGCAATTGTCCAGTCCGCTGTCCCACAGCATACATCAAGCGCTTTACTACCTGGTTTTACATCCATAATGCGCATCGTCTCTTTACGCCACGCTTTATGTCTTTGAAAACTAATTACAGAATTCATTACATCGTATTTATCAGAGATTTTCTCAAATACGTCATGTACTCTTTCTTCTTTTGATTGTTGCATGCTCGTACCTTCTTCCAATGTAAAATTGCTTATGTCTTCGATTTATCTCTTAACACAGAGTTTATTTTGCTTATATCTGTGTGATTTTCTAAAAATTGATTTTCTTTCTTTCTCAGTTCCATCATCCATCCATTCATAACTGTCTCTGCGTCTGCTTTATCGTTCAAAATCTCTTGAACAGCTTGAAAAACAGGTGAATGTTGTTTATCAGCGTATAGTTCACATTCTTTTTGAAGACGATTTTTCCCTAATACATACGTTATAAACGGCTTCCAATGCGGTAAATGAAAATGATCACATGTTTTTTGTAAGAGTGCAGAATCAATCGTTACTACACTTTCCATTATGTCATCCATCGTTTTATGCGCTTTTTGATATAACATTATTTTATGTTCATTAATTTCTTTAATTCCTTCAGCAAGCGCACGAATTAAAACAATATCACGATTCATAGACAATAAGTAATAATATAACCCGCTATAGTAATCACCAGCAAGCACTGTTAACTGACGACGTTTATGCGATTCATTTGCTTCTTCCCCTGCCTTATTTGATACTCTTTCATGTGTATCAAGCGCAATTTGAACAAGCATAATCGTTACTACATAATGCTCAATTTGTTCTATATGTAATTTTGCACTTTTTAAAGCACCATATAACAATGCTATTTTCTCTTCATCAATATATGGTTCTTCAATATAGTTTATAAAATAAGGATGGCGTAATTTCTCCATCAATTTCTCTCTTATACCCGTATACCCTCCGTAGATGTCACACACAAAAATCACCCTTGTTTTCTAATTCATAAAACTTATTATAACACATACATTCTATTTTCTATAACCAAAACTTGGCTACTCTTTCCAAACTTCCATCGAATGAAATAACATCTTCCATTCTTTTAAGTAATCTTTCTATTCTTACTCTACCTTGCTAAAACTATATCATTTATAAAAAAAAAAAAAAAAGAAAAGCAGTTTCCCACTTTTCTTTACTTTGTTTTAATAAAAGATAAAATTTCACTACGTGCCGCAGCATCATTTTCTAGCACACCACGTACTGCGGTTGTTACTGTTTTTGCACCCGGCTTTTTCACACCGCGCATCGTCATGCACATATGTTCCGCTTCTACTACTACCATTACACCGTGCGGCTCTAGCACTTCCATAATAGAGTTCGCTACTGTTGATGTAATACGTTCTTGTAGTTGTGGACGACGTGCAATTGTATCTACAGTACGAGCTAATTTGCTTAACCCTGTCACTTTTCCGCCTTGCGGAATATATGCAACGTGAGCAACTCCATAGAATGGAACTAAATGATGCTCACACATCGAATAAAACGGTATATCTTTTACTAGTACAAGCTCCTCGTGATCTTCTCCGAACACTTTATGCAAATGTTCTTTCGGATCTTCATGCATACCTGAGAACACTTCTGCGTACATTTTTGCAACACGCTTTGGTGTATCAAGTACTCCCTCACGATTTGGGTCATCCCCGATTGCCTCTAAAATAAGGCGTACTGCATGCTCAATTTGTTCTAAATTAACTTTTGCCATCCGCTAGCCCTCCCGAAAACCTAAAAGTGATACGAACACATTCTAGCATATTTATGTTTTTAAAAGCAAAAAGAAGAGTTTCCAAAAAGGAAACTCTTCTTCCCTGTTAATATGTAAGGATTATTTAACCGCATCTTTTAACGCTTTACCAGGTTTGAATGCAGGTACTTTACTTGCAGCGATTTCAATCTCCTCACCTGTTTGTGGGTTACGACCTTTACGAGCCGCACGCTCACGAACTTCGAAGTTACCGAATCCGATCAGTTGTACTTTATCACCTTGTTTTAAAGCTTCTAAGATAGAATCAAAAACAGCGTCTACTGCTTTTGTTGCGTCCTTTTTAGAAAGGGAACTTGCTTCTGCAACAGCATTGATTAAATCTGTCTTGTTCATGCCATTCACCTCCTCCCAAAGATAAGACTGTATAATGATCATAAAATGAGTCTTACTTTCATTTGTAGGCAATTTTTGCAAATTCTATACTACAAAGATGTAGATAAATCATTATCAACGCCTATATTATACGATTCTCCTTTATAATTCAATATTTTTAAGGAAATTGTTACTCTTAAAATGTGAAAATCTGATGAAACTTGACAATTTACAACAATATATTAGATAATGACTGTTTATTTTTCTATTTTATATGCAAAAATAAAAAAAATCCCTCTACGATGAGAGGGATTTTTTTCTTATAATATAATCGCAATTAATCCGCCAGATCCTTCATTAATAATTCTTTCTAGCGTTTCTTTTAATTTATATCTCGCATTTTCTGGCATTAAAGATAGTTTCGCTTGAATGCCTTCTCGAACAATAGAGCTTAGCGAACGTCCAAATATATCAGAATTCCAAATTGATAATGGATCATCTTCAAAATCTTGCATTAAATAACGAACTAATTCTTCACTTTGTTTTTCAGTACCAATGATTGGCTCAAACGTAGATTCCACATCTACTTTAATCATATGAATAGATGGAGCTACAGCTTTTAATTTCACACCAAACCTTGAACCGTGACGAATAATTTCTGGCTCATCTAAGCTCATGTCAGCTAACGCAGGCGCCGCTACACCATATCCTGTTTGCTTTACCATACGCAGGGCATCCGCCACTTGATCGTATTCTATTTTCGCATGAGATAAATCGAGCATAAGCTTTAATAAATGATCTTTCCCTCGGATTTCTACCCCTACAACTTCTTTTAAAATTTGATCATATAATTCATCTGGTGCATATAAATCAATCTCTGCTACTCCTTGCCCCATATCAATACCAGCTAGGCTCGCTCGATCAATAAATTCATACTGACTAAACTGCCAAACGACACGGTCCACATCACGAAGACGTTTTATATCCTTCACAGTCTCTTGAACGGCTTCTTGATAACTTTGGCGTAACCAATGTCCTTCATTTAGCACCATTACCCAGCTCGGAAGGTTCACATTCACTTCTAATACAGGGAACTCAAATAACGCCTCTCGAAGTACATTGTACACATCTGTTTCTCTTAAACTTTCAACACTCATCGCAATGACTGGGATATCATATTCTTCAGATAAACTTTGGCGCAATTGCTCTGTATCTGGATGATACGGCTGTACAGTGTTAATGATCATAATGAAAGGTTTTCCGACTTCTTTTAGCTCATTTACGACGCGTTCTTCTGCCTCTATATAATCTCTTCTTGGAATTTCACCAATCGTTCCATCTGTTGTAATTACAACACCAATTGTTGAATGTTCTTGAATTACTTTACGTGTTCCAATTTCTGCAGCTTCATGGAATGGAATAGGCTCTTCATACCAAGGAGTATTAATCATGCGTGGGCCATTCTCATCTTCATAGCCTTTTGCTCCTGGAACCGTATATCCGACGCAATCTACTAATCGAATATTCACTTCAAGACCTTCATCTACTTCAATAGAAACCGCTTGGTTTGGAACAAATTTCGGTTCCGTCGTCATAATTGTACGGCCAGCAGCACTTTGAGGCAGTTCATCCTGCGCCCTTTGACGGTCAGACTCATTCTCAATATTAGGGATAACTACAAGTTCCATAAATTTTTTAATGAATGTTGATTTCCCTGTTCGAACAGCTCCTACAACTCCAAAATAAATATCACCGCCTGTGCGTTCCGCAATATCTTTAAAAATATCTACCTTTTCCAAGTGATTCCCTCCCTCAATATTTTTGGGAATAATTCCACGTTTATAGTCAACTAATACCTTCTCTAACGTTGCCTATAATATCTGATATAATATAATGGTATTCTAGAAGTTCGGACAATATATCATATAATTTTGTCCAATTTCATATGACTATTAAAAAAATACCTTTTGTTTGCATCGCAAGTTGTGTAACATAAAAAACCTTTCTTCTAGAACTTATTCACTAAAAGAAAGGTTCATGACTTATGATTTTAAAAAAATTGGTTCTCCATCCTTTACCGTATACGGCAAAGAATACGCAGGTACAAATGGAGAATCTTTTGAAAGGATATTTCGGATATCTTCTCCCTCCTTACATTGCCCTTCATTCTTTTTCAACGCTTCATATAAGTCGATTCTATAATCAACAAAAAGTTCTCCTTTTTCGTTGATTACAAATGGTAGTCCTTTACCAGAATAAGGACTTGTCACTTGCGGTACATCTTTATATCCTAGTTTTTTGAAATCTAATTCATACACACCATCTGAAATTACCTTTTTAAAAGGTGGATATTGATGTTCATCCCGATACATCCGAAGCTTTAAAGATAATTCCTGAATTTGTTCCGCCATCCTAACATCAATTAACTTTACTGCCGGGTTTGTTTCAACGTCTATTAATACGTATTGATATACTCCTCCACTTTCATACGCGTTCCCTGGCGCTTCTTGTATGTAACGCGGAGCAATCTTTTGAAAATCGATTGGATACTTTTGATAAATAGGCGTATTCATATCCCGCGTCTTAATTGGCAATATCCCACCATTTTGCTCCTTAAATGTCGCAACAGCCTTTTGAACGATCTGTAGCTGATCTTCATAAGGAACAGCATTTTGTTTCATATTTTCTTTTGGATACAGACATCCAGTTAAAAGGCTGATACAACAAAATATTAAAATAATATGGACTTTTTTCACTAGTAATCACCTTTTCATACTAATATAACTTGCTCCGTATGTAGCATTTTCGAGACCATCCCTTCACTGCTGTACAGGCCCACTAAATACAACAAGAAAAATAACAATTCCTGACACAACCATAAGGGTGTAGGCTACCAAAGCTGTAATCCCTTTCAAAATTTTATTCTTTATTTTATATCTGCTTAGCAAAATAAAACTTACTGCAAAAAACATAAATCCAATTGCCCCTAAAGCAAACCACATTTTTATAAGCCCTTCCGACATATACACACCCCTTTTTATTAATCTATTTTTATACTATTTTAACAAATTAAAATCTTTAAACAAATACAAAAAGAACATTTTACTACAAATTGCGAATATGTAAATTTAATCAATAGGTTTTTCAGCACTTCCCACTAATCTACAAAAACATAAAAACCGAAGCGAGTGTATCTCTCGCTTCGGTTGACCAAATATGCCCAAAACAGCTCTATTCCCATACTTTCATGGCTATCATATGCAATCTACAAACTCTTTGTTTCTCATATTTTATTTTTTAAACATTTTGCTTAACGAACCAAAATCTGCCGGCATATTATTGTTAATGATCGCTTTTACAATTTGATCCTCTTGTTCTTTCGGCACTTCACGTCCTGCCATAAGGGCCACTTGATGAATCAATTGACGAAGCACAGTCTCATCACGTAAATTCGCATTTTGTACAGATGATGCTAATTTAAAAATATCTTCTTTATTCACTTTCGCTTCTTTTTCAATGTTATTAAAAATGTTATTATCCATTCTTTTCACCCTCTCCTCAAGTTACTCTTCATCCTATGCAAAAATAAAAAAATGGTGAAAAGACCCAAAAAATAAAAAGCGACAGAAGTACATTTGTACTTCTGTCGCTTTTCTTTACAGTAAGTCAGGTATAGCTTCCACTTCGTGTTTTCGAACACGCCCCATCAATGAGCCTACTGCATCTTTTACATTATTCCCATTAAATAGCACGTCATATAAAGCTGCTGTAATCGGCATTTCAACTTCCATTTTCTCCGCTAATTCATGAGCAGCCTTCGTTGTTCTTACACCTTCTACAACCATACCCATACTTTCTAACACTTCTTCTAAAGAGTGTCCTTTTCCAAGCATATTTCCTGCACGCCAATTTCGGCTATGAACACTTGTACAAGTTACAATTAAGTCTCCCATACCAGTTAGACCAGCAAACGTTAACGGATTTCCGCCCATTTTTCTTCCTAAACGAGCAATCTCCGTTAAACCACGTGTCATTAATGCCGCTTTCGCATTATCACCTAATCCAAGTCCATCAGTTATCCCCGCAGCTAATGCGATAATATTTTTTAACGCACCACCAAGTTCAACTCCAACGATATCTGGATTTGTGTATACACGGAAATAACTATTCATAAACAAGTCTTGTACTTCCTCAGCCGCTTCCATACGCTTCGCCGCTGACGTAACCGTCGTCTCTTGACGTAAACCAACTTCTTCAGCATGACTCGGTCCAGACAGTACCACAACGTCTTTAATTAAGTTCTCTGGAATTTCTTCCTCAATAACTTCTGAAATACGTTTTGACGTACCAGGTTCAATTCCTTTACTTGCATGAATCCAAGTAGTCGGACCCGCTACATATTTCTTCATATCTTGCAGTACTTCTCTATACGCTTTCGTTGGCACTACAAGAAGTACTACATTTACATCTACTAATGCTTCTTCTAAAGAAGAGTAGGCTACGATTGTGCTTGGCAATGTAATTCCCGGAAGGTATCGACTATTCTCATGTTTTGTATTAATCTCATCCATAAGTTCAGAACGATTTCCCCAAATACGTACATCATGCCCATTGTCAGCTAATACCATCGCTAACGCTGTTCCCCAGCTACCTGCTCCAACTACTGTGATTTTTGTCATAAAATCACATCCTCTCCATTAGTCTCTTGCTCTAGCGATAATGTGAATCGGCGTTCCTACAAAGCCAAATGATTCACGTAAACGATTCTTTAAGAAACGCTCATATGAGAAGTGCAATAATTCTGGATCGTTTACAAACACAACAAATGTTGGTGGTTTTACCGCAACTTGTGTTGCATAGAAAATCTTCAGACGACTACCATTATGTGTTGGCGTTGGATTCATCGCTACCGCATCCATAATTACATCATTTAATACGTTCGTTTGAATACGGATACTATGGCTCTCATTTACCTCATCGATAACTGGAATTAACGTTTGTGTACGTTTTCTCGTTTTCGCAGATAAGAACACAATTGGTGCGTACTCTAAAAATTGGAAATGAGCACGGATGTTTTCTTCAAATGCTTTCATTGTTTTCTCGTCTTTTTTCACTGCGTCCCATTTGTTTACAACGATAACGACAGCTCGTCCTGATTCATGAGCGTATCCAGCGATTTTTTTATCTTGTTCAATAATTCCTTCTTCACCATCTAAAACGACTAAAACAACGTCAGAACGTTCAATCGCTCTTAATGCACGAAGTACACTATACTTTTCTGTACTTTCATACACTTTCCCTTTTTTACGCATACCAGCTGTATCGATAATTACATAGTCTTTTCCGTCTTTACTATATGGTGTATCGACAGCATCACGAGTTGTTCCTGCTACATTACTAACAATTACACGCTCTTGACCAAGAAGAGCATTTACAAGTGATGATTTCCCTACATTTGGACGCCCAATTAAAGAGAAACGAATTGTATCTTCATCATATCCGTCTTCTTCAATCTTTGGAAAATGCTGTGCAGCTTCGTCTAATAAGTCACCTAATCCTAATCCGTGTGTACCTGAAATTGGGAATGGCTCACCAAATCCTAATGCATAGAAATCATAAATGTCACTGCGCATTTCCGGATTGTCCACTTTATTTACTGCAAGTACAACGGGTTTATTTGAACGATATAATATTTTTGCAACTTCTTCATCAGCTGCTGTTACACCGTCACGACCATTTGTCATAAAAATGATAACATCTGCTTCATCGATGGCTACTTCAGCTTGTTGACGAATTTGTGTCAAAAATGGCTCGTCTCCAATATCAATTCCACCTGTATCAATAATGTTAAATTCATGATTTAACCATTCTCCAGCGCTATAAATACGATCGCGCGTTACACCTGGAATATCTTCTACGATTGAAACTCTCTCTCCAACAATTCTATTGAAAATAGTAGATTTCCCTACGTTCGGGCGGCCTACTATTGCTATTACTGGTTTCGGCATATACTTTCATCCTTTCAACTTGCTTCTGTTTATTATGTAAAAAACCCTTCTTTGTGCAAGAAGGGATTTGCATTCCAGAATATTTCTCAACGTATCAAAACACCTCACATTATAACACACGTTGCTAATGTTTCACAATAATATATACATTCTCTTGTAAGCGATGCGCAATACCGTCTAAAATTGCTTCTAAATTATTTGCAACAAATTCTAATTCCTCTGTCGATTCACAAGTAAACAAAGGGGCACCACCAGCAAATTTCTCTGGTGCTGTTGTAATAACCGCTAAAATTACACTTTCTAACATCATCCCTTATCTCCCCTTCCTTTCGGGGCTTCCGATGACATATGAACAGCACTTTCTAACGTCGGCACATTCCCTATGACACCTATCGCTTTCTCCGCATCTTGATCTTGTGGCAAGACAAAGATTCCGACCCTTCCATCCTCTAAATCACGCTTCGCTAACGGTACAAGCGCCGGCGTACCAGAATCTCTATAAATCCCTAAAGCAACAGAAACATCATGTAAAATAGCCTGTCGTTGTCCTAAGTTGGAGATTGTCACCATAGCATCAATTGTTTTCGGCTTTAAAATAAAACCCATCCCATACTTCATAATTTCCTCTTGTCTTGCTGGTAATCCAATATTCATAATGTAAATATTATCAATATATAGCCCTGCTCCTTCAAACCGGAGCGGAACATGCTCGATATCAACAAGATCATGTAACCTTCTACCAGACATTAATTTTTTCGCAATAAAAAATGCGATGATCGCCATAATTACTCCAGCAATCCATGAACGAAACCCTATATATGCAAACGTCGTCACAAACGACGTTAACATCGCCAAATAGTTGCGACTTTCAAAAACTAATGCAATTCCTTCAATGTATGTATTTCCACGCGGTACGAGCTCATAACCATCTAATTGTTGCAATGTATTTCTTTCCATATTACGCACATCACGAAACTGTGTTGCTGCCAACGTAAGAAACGTAATGGCAGAAAAATCTTTTTTCAAAATGGACGGAATCGCAATCGCTCCTAAAGCAGCTGCTATTAACCCCATCGCAATGTGAATAATTTTCCCATGGAGCCTCGTCGGATATTGCCGTGTATCCGTCCGGAGCATTAATACTCTCGTTACTGTCCCTGCTATTACGCCGCATAAAATGGCCGGTGTATATTCAGTCATGTATTACCCTCGCCTTTCTTTTACGTGTTTTTCTCTTGAACTGTTCCTTATATACTGATGCTTTTGCAATCCAAAATAAAATTGCCATGAAAAATGTAGAAACGGCGACGATATCAAAAAACGCTAAACTTCCGTAATTATAAGGGAAATGTAGTTTCCGAAAAATAAGTGTCACTAGCAATTCCCCCTGCAACATCCCTATATAAAGAGAACATAATCGTAATATGCGATCCTCGTGTAATAAAACCGATGCATACACAAGAGCGCTGCTTAATAAAAACAACCTGTCCACCACAATCCAAATTGGATCATATATTTCTAACAAATGAAAACTTGTATATAACATTGCAATAATAAGTGCTGAAAGTAAGCTATATAATTTTTTCCAAATAGAATAAAGCGCGATTCCTATAAAAGCGACAATACAAAGCAAAATTGCATTTACTGATACCATGAATGAAGCAATCTTTACATGTAACGGAGAGCAAATAATAAAAATCAATATACAAGCGCTTACCTTCCACCGAATAGAATCCTTTTTCATCAGAAAAGTTACGACGACCCACCCTATCCAAGCTATAAAATAAAAAGTACTCCCTTCCATCATTTCACCTCCTATGTTTTCCATTATGGGAACTTTTTATGAAAGTTAATCCACTTTCTTCACGCATAGTTTTTTCATATAACACCAACACTTTTAATAAGGAGGTGCTATTTATTATGGGTAAAGATCGTCAAGAACGAAAACTAAGAGAATCACGCCGCGTTGAATCTGACCGTGACCAATCACTACAATATCCAGGGGCTACTGGACTGGATACACCAGAGCAAGCTCGTAAGCAGAATCAGCACTAATGAATACAAAAAGACGGTTTCGATATTGTACGAAACCGTCTTTTACATATTTCTTCATATTTATATCGAAATAACATTTCCTATACAAAACTTTCTACGCTTCATTTTTATCCACACCCTTTTCTTTTGACACAATCAAACCTCCTTCAATAATTCAATAGCACATTATTTACATTTTTCAGTCGCAACTTTCACAAGATACTATTTACATACAGGAACGTTTTCATTTTTCTAGAATATCAATTTCATTCCTCTCTTTCTATTACTAAAACGAATAGAAAACAAAAAAACCAACCAAACGGTTGATTTTTTATTTTCTACTATAATGCGTCGTATCAATACCACGCTGCGTTAACCAATGATATGTTTCGCCCTTTACAACAAGAGGTACAGCCTGTAACTCTTCTATCGTCTTCGCGCCAAGAGCAGTCATAATAAATTTCAAATCTGTATGTAGAAGATCAATTTCATCCACTAACTTCTCGATACCATCTTGTATTAAAATACGTAAAAAGTAACCCGCAAACGCAGTTGTATTCGCTCCTAATGCGATTGCTTTCGCTACGTCAAGCGCTGTTTGTATACCCCCAGATGCAATAAAAGAGAGGTTATTTTTTGTAGAGGTTGCTTCAATAATCGAGGTAGCTGTTTGTATGCCCCAGTTATTAAAATAAGAAAGCATTCGCTGTCTTCTTTCATTTTCAACAGCAGCAAAATTCGTACCACCTTGTCCGCCAATATCAATTGCCGTTACACCTACGCTCGCTAACTGTTGCATTGTTTCCTTACTCATCCCAAATCCAACTTCTTTCACAATGACAGGAACTTTACTATTTAAAACAATTTTCTCAATGCGCTGAAGTACACCAGTAAAGTCACGGTCTCCTTCTGGCATCGTTAACTCTTGTATGACATTCAAATGAATTTGCAATGCATTCGCTTCAATCATATCAACAGCACGCTCTGCCTGTTCGATAGTTGCTTCACTACCTAAATTAGCAAAGAAAATACCATTTGGATTTACCTTTCTGATAATCTTATAAGAAGCAGCCTCACTTTCATCTTTTAACGCCGCCATTTGCGAACCTACAGCCATAGCAAGGTTATGATGTTTCGCTACATATGCTAATTGCTCATTAATATGTAACGTTTTCTCTCCTCCACCACCAGTCATCGCATTGATAAAAATCGGCGAACTTAGTGCAAGTTCGCCGATTTTTGTTTCACATGTTATTGTGTCATAATTTGAATTTGGCAAGCTTTGATGCACAAAATCAATATCATGAAAGCCATGCGTACGAGACTGACCAGTAGAAAGAGCGTATTCAATATGATCTAATTTACGTTTTGCCCTTACCACTTGTACCCCTCTTTATTTCTTTAATTTTTTCAGTTGTTCACCAATAATATCACTTAATTGGAAAGTAGCAGAATCAGCATTTGGTTCATACTGACTGTAATCTTCAATTACATTATTTTCCTCAAGCGCTTCTTTTATACTTAAAGAAATACGTTTCTCTGCTACATGGACTTCAAGCACTTTCACTTTTACTTCTTGTCCCATTTCCAATACTTCATTTGGATTTTTCACGTGACGATTTGCAATTTGAGATACGTGTACAAGGCCTTCAACACCAGGTAAAACTTCAACGAACGCACCGAATGTAACAAGACGTTTTACGACTCCTTCACGAATATCTCCAGCTTTTAGTTCGCCAGCAACATTTTCCCAAGGTCCTGGTTGAGCTGCTTTAATTGATAAAGAAATACGTTGTGTATCAGCATCAACAGATAACACCTTAACCTTTACCTTTTGACCTTGCTCTAATACTTCAGAAGGTTGCTCTACACGTTCGTGTGAAATTTGTGAAATATGAACTAAACCGTCCACACCACCAACATTTACGAAAGCACCAAAATCAGTTAATCGTTGTACTGTTCCTTCAACAACGTCTCCTTCTTTTAATGAAGAGATTGCTTCTTTTTTCTTAGAATCTAGTTCTAATTCTACTACTGCTTTATGTGAAAGAATTACACGATTTTTTTCGCGGTCTAATTCAACAATTTTCACAGCTAATGTTTTGCCTTTATAGTCAGTAAAATCTTCTACATAATGTACTTCTACAAGTGAAGCTGGGATAAAACCACGAACACCAAGGTCCACAACTAATCCACCATTCACAATGTCTTTTACAGTAACATCAAACACATGACCTGAAGTAAATTTCTCTTGTAATTCTACCCATGCTTTTTCTGCATCAACAGCACGTTTAGATAAGACAAGATCATCTTCTTCTAATTTAATAACCTTTAATTCTAGTGTTTGATCTAATTCTACAACATCGCTTGCTTTTTCAATATGAACGTTAGCTAATTCACTAATTGGAATTACGCCATCTGTTTTGTATCCAACATTTACAAGCACTTGTTTCTCTTCAACTTTCGTTACAGAACCTGTAACAACGTCACCAACTTGTAATTCTTTTGAATCCATAACTTCTTCATTCATTTTCTCTACCATGGAAATACCTCCCTACAGAATTGACAAAGCATTTTTTATGTATATACGAAATGAAAACAATTGTTTTCATTTGCATGTTTAAGAATTTATCATCACATACTGAGGTTTCATACATTTCACTAGAAAATATATTAAACCTATATAAATAGTATACAGCAAAATCATCTTGAAGAAAGTATGTTTTGAAATATAATAGCGAATATATTCTGAAAGTTTTCTCTCTCTTTTACTAACTTCTTACAAATTCGATTATTTGTCAAGAAAAGAGACTCATAATTCACGTATCCTTTACATTTCTATAGAAACAAAAAAAGAAAGAGGCTATCCCCTTTCTTTATTTCGCAAACACCCCTGAAACAATACTCATAATTTTTTGGACAACTTCTTCAATTGATAAAGAAGTTGTATCTAATTCCAATGCATCATCAGCCTTTTTGAGAGGAGAAATTTCGCGTTCTGAATCTAATTTATCACGCTGAGCAATTTCATCTTTTAACTGCTCTAAATTAGAATCGAAACCTTTATTCATATTTTCTAAATGTCTTCTTTCTGCTCTTTCTTCAACAGAAGCAAGCATAAAGATTTTCACTTCAGCATCTGGTAACACATGTGTACCAATATCACGGCCATCCATTACAACGCCGCCTTTTTCCGCTAACTCTTGTTGACGACGTACCATTTCTTCACGAACAAGTCGATGTTTTGCCACAATCGATACTCGATTCGTAACCTCTGGGGTACGAATGACTTCCGAAACATCTTGTCCATTTAAAAATACAAGTTGTGTATTTTCTCCTTGCTGAAACTCGATTTTCACATTTTTTACAACTTCCATTAACTGCTCTTCATTTTCAATGTCCACTTTTTTCTCAAGGGCTGCATATGTAATCGCACGATACATTGCGCCTGTATCAATATAAACGTAAGCAAGCTTCTTCGCTACTACTTTCGCAACTGTACTTTTTCCAGCAGCTGCTGGACCATCTATAGCAATTGAAATTCGTTTATCCATTGTAACACCTCATTTTTTCACTTATAAAACAAAACGAAAAGCAGGTATTCTCCTGCTTCTTCTCATTTGCTTCACGTCATTAAATCCTCAATTATTGTAGCATAATCCTTCATAGAAGAAAATGAAAACTACCTATTCACCTGTAAGATTTCTGCTTTGTTTTTTACCATGACACCTTCATAATAAACAATTTTAGATAAATATTTTACTGATGACTTATGTATAAATAACAATTGCACAACAGAAAGACAAATGAATTGTATTATTAATATACGAATAAGAATTCTCTCCATCTTTTTCAACGTAATGGCTCCCTCCTATACTATATTTGCACATTTCGTTTCGTGATTTTATACATCGTACATATAGTAGTTAATTTTATTGTCATTTTCGAGGCATACTTTTATACATTTCCATTGTCGAATTTACTCAAAACATGTTATGTTCTAAATGTATTTTTTTACTTGAAAGGGGTATAAGCATTGAAAAGAATCCTAGTTTTACACACAGGTGGAACAATTGCAATGGAGGAAGATAAAGAAACTGGGGTCGTACAACCAGGTGAAAAAAATCCTCTTTTAAAATTTATTCCTGATTTAGAAGGCGATGTTGATTTAATCGTTGAAGATGTGTTCCATCTACCATCTCCTCATATGACACCGAGCGAAATGTTACAATTACAAGTCATCATTGATGAAAGAGTAAAACAAGACAACATTCATGGCGTAGTCATTACGCATGGTACGGATACATTAGAAGAAACTGCCTATTTCTTAGATTTAACAGTACAGGCAACTATCCCGATCGTTGTGACAGGTGCAATGCGCTCTAGCAATGAATTAGGCGCTGACGGTCTATATAACTTCTTATCGGCTGTAAAAGTCGCTAGTAGTAATGAAGCTGCTGAAAAAGGCGTATTAGTCGTATTAAACGACGAAATTCATTGCGCTACAAATGTAACGAAAACACATACAAGTAATGTAGCAACATTCCAAAGTCCACAATATGGACCAATTGGTATGGTAACAAAACGTGGTGTTGTATTCCACCATGCTTTAGTACATCACGAAACATATTCAGTAAATAAAGTTTCTAAAAATGTAGTCGTTCTAAAAGCGTACGCTGGTATGGACGATACATTGTTAGCAGCAATTGAAAATCTTCCAGTAGACGGGATTGTTATTGAAGCACTTGGACAAGGGAATTTACCTCCAAGAACACTTCCTAGTCTAGAACGATTAATAAACAAAGGAATTCCTGTCGTATTAGTTTCTCGCTGTTTCAACGGCATCGTTCAAGATGTATATTCATATGAAGGTGGCGGCAAACAATTAAAAGATATGGGTATTGTATTCACATACGGTTTAAATGCTCAAAAAGCACGTATTAAATTATTAGTTGCATTAGAGAATACAAATTCTCATGAAACAATCCAAAGTATGTTTATGCATGATTAAAAAAGAAGCTGTCGAGGTTTATTTCGACAGCTTCTTTTTATATTTCTCTTGTTGCAATGGTTTGTGCAATCGCATCTCCATGAAATCGACCATTCTCAATAAATATTTCATTTGCATTATTTCCAGCAGCAATTACACCTGCAATGAAAATATTTTCAGCGTTCGTTTCCATCGTATCTTCTGCATAAATTGGGCGTCCTGTCTCTCCATCAATCCGAACACCCATCTTTGTTAAGAAGCTATGATCAGGATGATAACCAGTCATCGCAAATACAAAATCATTTTGGATTGTATATGCCTCGCCATCAACTGTATACGTTAACGTATGTTCAGTAATTTCTTTCACATGAGCCTCGAAATGCATGTGGATTGTACCATTTCGAACTAACGCCTCAAACTCCGGCAAAATCCATGGCTTTATGCTTGGTGAATACTCACTTCCGCGATATAAAACCGTTACACGCGCACCAGCTTTAACAAGCTCTAACGCAGCATCTACACTCGAATTTTTTCCACCTATAACTACTACATCTCGATCAAAATAAGGATGTCCCTCTTTAAAATAGTGAACTACTTTCTTCAATTCCTCACCTGGAACATTCATATAATTTGGATTGTCATAATATCCAGTTGCTACAACAACATATTTCGCTATATATATTTCTTTACTTCCATCACGCTTTGTTGTTTCAACATGAAAAACTTCCCCATCTTTTTGAACGTTCTCCACTCGTTCAAAAGCATTTACACGTACAGATTTACGCTTTACTACTTCACGATAATACGCAAGCGCTTGATTTCGAACAGGCTTACGATTTTCCGTAATAAAAGCTACATCACCAATTTCTAATTTTTCACTAGAAGAGAAAAATGTTTGATGAGTTGGATAATTATAAATCGCATTTACAATGTTTCCTTTTTCAATTACTAACGGATTTATCCCTACCTTTTGCAACGAAATTGCTGCTGCTAATCCGCACGGACCGCCTCCAATTATGATAGCTATTTCTTTCTGCATACCTGGCTCACTCCTAGTCTTTTACCAATACACTATTTATAAAAACAAGAAAAAACCTACTTACAGCAGTAGGCACCTATCTTTATTGTATTCATTTTTCATATATTTGTCATCTAAACGAAACGTACATCCGATAGACATCTGCTAAAAACTGCTGAAATTTAATACCTTGTTTCCCTAATACATTTTCAGGATCAATCTTTCTAGCTGGGTCAAGTGTTTTATGTGATACGATAGCTTTTTTCGGATTCAAGCCAAAGTTTTGACATAAATACGCATGATACCACGTAAAACGAGTATATGCTTCCCAAAAGTTAACATCACCACCATAACAAAGTTCCACTCCTATAGCAGCCTTATTGGCATCATAACCATATAAGTCATTATCTGTTGGCACACCATATCGAACATGATAGGCAACTTCATTTATGGGGATAATTTCTAATATTGTTTTATCGTCTATAAATGTATGTGCCGAAGCTTTCGGTTGTATTTCATTAAAATAATCCCGATTCCCGATCGCATTGCTACCAGGGTTCCCCGTATCATGACTTACAATAAACCTTACTTTAGAAAGAGGAATTCCAGGTCTCGAACTTCCATACCCAATATAGTTACGCTCTATAGGAAACATCGCCATTACTACCAACTCCCACTTCAGAAGATTACTTTACTTCTTTATATATGTATTCGGTAGCAATGTCCTTATCGCATATTTCTTACGCGAAGAGAAAATCGAAAATATTTGATGTGAATACCATAAATAACAAAATACTCACAGCAACTCCATAAAAACCGTAAAACCAAACACAATCTTCTTTCGTATCTAAACCGAAAAATTTATTTACTGATTGTAATAATGTGCCGCGCTTACTTTGTTTGTTTCTTAATACTTCCACTCGCTCTACAACATCCGCTGGCATCATAAATCTTTGGTCTACTGTCATTTTCATCATTTATCTCTCCTTAAAATCATTTCCGTTTTGTTTATCTAAGGAAAGTATAGCACGTTTGTTCGTGTAGAACAAGCGTTCTTTTTATTTTTCTTTTTTATTTTTCAGCAAACCAAATAAGAATTGAGATTACAAAGGCGATAATCGGCCCTACTACAACCGCACCAAATATTAAAAACAGCAGTCCTTCCCCGAACGATACTTGTTTTCTCAGCTTTCGTCGTTCTCGCAAATTCTCCCTCTAACCTCTTAACCTTTTCTTCTAATTGTTCTACTCGTTCCATCATTTCATTTTCCATATACAACATCTCACCATAATACTTCAACAAAAAAAAACGTGATTCTCTTGAAAGGAATCACGTTTTCTCACGTTATAATATTATACCCAACCTCTGAAACGACTTGCTTCAGCCATTTTACGAACACCGACCATGTACGCTGCTAAACGCATGTTCACTTTACGAACTTGTGCTGTTTCATAAATAGAATCAAATGATCTTACCATTACTTTTTCTAAACGTTGTTCTACTTCTTCTTCAGTCCAGTAGTAACCTTGGTTATTTTGTACCCACTCAAAGTAAGATACCGTTACACCACCAGCACTTGCTAATACGTCTGGAACAAGTAAAATGCCGCGATCAGTTAAAATTTTAGTTGCTTCTAATGTTGTTGGGCCATTTGCAGCTTCAACAACGATTTTCGCTTTAATATTATTAGCATTTTCTTCTGTAATTTGGTTCTCAATTGCAGCTGGAACTAAAATGTCGCAATCAAGTTCTAACAATTCTTTGTTTGAAATTGTATTATTAAATAATTTTGTTACTGTACCGAAGCTATCACGACGGTCTAATAAATAATCAATATCTAATCCATTTGGATCATGCAATGCACCGTAAGCATCTGAGATTGCAATAACTTTCGCACCTGCATCATGCATAAATTTAGCTAAGAAGCTACCAGCATTCCCGAATCCTTGAACAACAACACGTGCACCTTTAATATCAATGTCACGTTTTTTTGCAGCTTCGCGAATACAAATTGTTACACCTTTCGCCGTTGCTGTTTCACGTCCATGTGATCCACCTAATACAAGTGGTTTACCTGTAATAAATCCTGGTGAGTTAAATTCATCAATACGGCTATACTCATCCATCATCCACGCCATAATTTGAGAGTTTGTGAATACATCTGGAGCTGGAATATCTTTCGTCGGTCCTACGATTTGGCTAATTGCTCGTACATAACCGCGGCTTAATCTTTCTAACTCACGGAATGACATTTCACGTGGGTCACAGATAATTCCGCCTTTACCTCCGCCATATGGTAAATCAACGATACCACATTTTAAACTCATCCAGATTGAAAGTGCTTTCACTTCATTTTCTGTTACATTCGGATGGAAGCGAATTCCACCTTTCGTCGGACCAACAGCATCATTATGTTGTGCACGATATCCTGTAAATATTTTAACAGTCCCGTCATCCATACGAACTGGTATTTTCACTGTCATCATACGAACTGGTTCTTTTAATAATTCATATACTTCGTTTGGATAACCCAATTTTTCTAACGCTTCACTGATAACAATTTGTGTTGAATTCAATAGTTCAAAATGTTGTTCCCTTTGTTGTTGTGCTTTTGTTTGAGTTCCCTTTTCGGCTACCATAGTAAGTAAACCCCCTGTAATTTCACTTGTTTAGTAAACCTTCATTGCCTAGTATACACCGTTAAATTTGGAATGCAATAGAAAACGCTAACAAATATATACAAACTATCTTCTATTGCAAGCGTTTTCACTATTATTATAGTCCTTTTATCGCTTTTAGAAAAGTAAAATACTTAAATATTTAAATATTTTTTATTTTACTTACATATATACATTTAAATAAAATAAAAAACAAAACCTTAGCTTTGTTTTATTAGCTAAGGTTTTGTTTTTTCACAAAGTAATTGTGTATTTGTTCAATTGCTTGAGAATCCATTAATTCTTTACCATACTCCATTAGGCGATAAATAGTTGCTGTAGACGGATTACCATATTCCGCTAAAATAGCTATAAAATCTGCCTTCAGTAATTGAATTTGCTCTTCTTCTTCCATCCAAAGATAGAAACGCCCATCCCACGTATATAATTTTCCGCCAGTTACATCAAGGTTATATAAACGATTCGACAGGTTAATTACGTCATCTAGTGTGGCAAACTCATAAAGTATATGCTCGCTTTCATCTAGAGTCACTTGCATTTCAATAAACTCGTCACGAAACTCATCATCTGTATCGACTTCCTGATGTTCTTTCGTTACAATTACGACCATTCCTTGCGCTTGTAGAGAAAATACTTCAACTGCAATCGGACCATCCGCTTCAAATCCTAATTCCTTATTTGCTTCTTGCATCATATCACGAAATAATTGCTGTACTTTCGGTGCATTTCTCCACAAATCTTCTTTCGTTAATCCTCGTTCAGATAAATCATCAAATGTTAAGAAAATTTTTATTTTATTGTAATTTAATCGTTCCAGCCTCATCTCATACCCTCCCTACGTAACCAATGAATATAATTTTTATTATATGAAATAGAAAATAGATGGTTCTTTTCGAACAACTATTCTAACATTTTTAACCAATCATCCCATTCTTCTTTCGTATCACCAATTAGGTTTGTTTGAATGTTCAACTGATCTCGAGCACTTATTTCTCCTATAAACCCAACAGAAAAGTTCTCATTTTTTTCTTGTAACAAATTCACATTGTTCATCGCGTTCTTAAGTTCTCGTCCATCATCAAAAGAGACTACTACATATGTAGGTTGCATTTGCTCAACAGCTAACAAAATACGTTCTTCCGCTAAGCTTGACCTAATATATATCACCTCATATCCTTTTAATCGTAAATACGTTGAGAAAACAAACCCTTTCAACATATTATTTTCTAACACGACTACTTTGTGTATAGAAGAAAACGATGATGCATTATGATACACCATCCCAAGACGAGTTTGTAAAAATGATACGACATATTGGAATTGCACTATTGTAACTTCATTATTATTTTTTAACGTTAACAATTTATTTGACACTTGAAGAACAATACTTGCTATAACTTTTTCTGTTGCATAAATACTAAAAGCCTCGTTTAACAATGCAGAAGTTGTAATTTCATCAAATTTTAACAAAGCTTGTAGCAAATCGTCCACTAAAACAACTTCTCTATCGTAATGTATTTCTTTTTGAACATCACTCTGCAAACGATTCCCTTCTAATAATTGAACTGCTTGTCCAATCATCATGCCGGAAGAAACCTTGTCCATTAACCATCTCAAAATTTGAATATGCTCTTCTGTATATAATCGATGCCCCGCATGATTCCGCTTTGGGGCAATCATTTGATATCGTCTTTCCCATGCACGAAGCGTACTCGGCGGAATTCCAATTATATTCGAAACAGCTTTTATGTTATATTTTCCGTCTAGAGTTGGCATCATTTCCCTCCCCTTAACGTAATAATATGCGTTTGAGCAGGCGCTCGGAAACGAAGTGGAATCAACGTTGTTCCATAGCCATTACTAACAAAAAGAGTCGCACTTGAATGCTTATATACACCACCTCTTAAATGTTTTTTAGATGGGAATAATCGGATTTGCCCTCCATGTGTATGTCCACTTAACACAAGTGAAATTTGTTCTTTTCCAGACATTTTATTTATTATATCAGGGTTGTGGCTAATTAATATGCGAAAACCCTCTTCTTTACAATCAGCCAACGCTAAATCTAAACGATCACGTTTCACCCCAACATCATCTACACCAAGCAAACAAATTTTCTCTCCTAATTCAGACTCAAATACAACTCTTGTATTATCTAAAACTTTCACATTGTTTTCTAATAACAACGCATCTAATTCATGATATTCAATCTCATAATCATTATTTCCCCATACAAAGTATACAGGAGCTATCGCTCTTAACTTTTGTATATTTGCAGAGATTTGCGATAAAGGGACACCTTTTTCCGCTAAATCACCACCTATAATTACAAGATCTACTTTTCCTTTTACTTGTTCAATTAACAAATTTGAAATGAGCCTTCTATGAATATCAGATATAAAAAATACATTTACTTTTTGAAAACTTTCCGGAAACTCTTCAAATATTAAAGTATGTTCCAATACAGTATCGCGCATTGCTTCTCTGTACATTACAAGAAGAAATATAATACCAATACATATGAGAGTACTTAATAAGATAATCCATATCATATATTTTTACTCCCCTCCTCATAAAGATAATCCTCAGTTTTTATAGTAAGTGTTTTACTAACTCTCTTGTTTTGTGGACTTACCTTTTATCGGAATTTTTAATTCTTGCCCTACATTCACTTCATCTTCTTGTAAATCATTATACTTTTTAATTACTTCGATCCCAGTTTCATCTGAAAAATATTGCTTGGCTATACTTTCTAAAGTTTCTCCCTCTTTCACCGTATGCGTTACGATTTTCTCAGACGATGCTTCAGACTCAGATTTAGCTGAATCAAAGAAAATGACCTCAAATGCACTTTTCCCAGCGTTATTTCCATCACTTTTCACCTGAATATATTTATCTGTATACCATAAAATGCTAATTGGTAGTAATATGAATAGAAATGTTAAAACTCGGACGAAAATATGATTCATTTTAAACTTTTGTTTTTTCTCTTTATTTCTATGAATTTCACTACGCGGCGGTAAACCTTCTTTTTCTTCCACTCGCTCAACTTCTAATTCCTCTTCAAAATCAGGAATTCGTTTCCTCATGTTGTTCACCACCACCTTCCATTTATTTTCTTAATTGGAGTCCCATTATAAAATCTACAAGAAAGTGTGCAAAGATTGTTATAAACAAATTCCCTGTCCATTCAAATACATAACCAAAGACAAAACTAATGAAACAGACGAAACAAAACAAAAATGGCTTTTTTATATATCGAATATGTAACACTGCAAATACTAAACTCGCTATTACAATTCCAAAGTGTGTCTGTACTACACCTCTAAATAAAAATTCTTCTGCAAAGCCGATAATGAACGTAATAACGAGTAGATGCATAACTGACATTCCTTGAAACATCCTATCGTTAATACCACCATCATCAAACCAAGACTCTGGAAGTACTCGCATTGCAACATAATCTAATAACACAATACCAATCGCTAACAAGCCACCCATTATAAGTATAGACATCGGTTCCCATTTCCACAGACTATACACCGATTTTATATCTCGGAATAATACATATGCTAGTAAACAACCAATACCAATAATAATGAACTGTGTGATATACAGATTTAGCCTTATTTCTTTCGGACTCATATCTTCAATATTATGCCTTTGAATGTTCATCATTCCCCCATCTTTTCTAGACCGAAAAGCTTTTGTAACTCTGTTTCCCAATTATAGTCGAAATCCGATTGTTGCGCTTGTCTTTTTTTATAATCTGTTTTTGTAATATGACAATAGTCACAGCAATTCTTCAACTCTTCCTCTTTTCTATAACCAAACTGTTGCAACAAATATTCACGTCTACATCCTTTCACTTGTATCCATGATTTCATGTTTTCTAGCTCACTATATTTACTACGTAGCCTTATTTCTACTTCAGCTATTAATCTGTTCATAATTTCATCTGACAAGCTCTCTAACATTAATTTTCGCTGTTGTATAATTCCAAGCCGCTCTAGATGGTAGCGGATGAAACGCCAATATTGTTCATTAAATCTTGCTGCATTATAACAAATTTCTTCTACCTCTTCTATTGGTAATTCTTTTGTTTGAAATATTCTTTCTTGTAGTAAAGAGAATAAAAATTGTATTTGTGACTGACTTGGCAATTCATCTTCAATGATTGAAATTGGTAAATCGTGATCTAATGGACTACATAGTAAGATAGCTATACTCGGTTCACCATCTCTTCCAGCTCTTCCGATTTCTTGTAAATAAGAAGCTATATTAGTTGGATAGTGGAAATGAATAATATACCTCGTGTTCGACTTATTAACTCCCATACCAAAAGCACTTGTACATATTACTAGCTGCAACTGGTCATTCATAAATTGCTGCTGAATTAACATACGCTCTTCATGTTCCATACCACCATGATAGAAAGCAACACCAGTAACGCCTTTTCCTCTTAAATATTCCGTTAAACGTTCTGTCCACGCTCTGCTTGAACAATATACAATCCCTGGTCCTTGCAAATACATAACCTGGTCCAAAAGCGCTTCTTTCTTCTCCTCTATCGTCTCCACAAATTGTACTTCCATTGCAATGTTTGGGCGATCAATAGAGTATACATGCTGCGTCACATTCTGCAAATCTAGACTTTCTGCTATATCCCGGAGTACATCTTTCGTCGCTGTAGCCGTTAATGCTAGCACCGTAGGAGATCCGATATTCTCAATGACTACATTTAGTTTTTTATAATCCGGTCTAAAATCATAACCCCATTGCGAAATACAATGGGCCTCATCGACAACAAATAATGAAATATGAACTTTCTTCAATTCTCTTATTAACAATTCCGACTGTAACATTTCTGGTGAAACAAAAATAAATTTATATGAGGCTAATTTTTTCATCGCTTCTCTTTTTTCATGTAATGTCCGAAAACTATTAAATGCTATCACTCGGTTTTTCACAACATATTTTAATTGTGTAACTTGATCTTCCATCAAAGATAATAATGGTGATACCACAAGTACTGTTCCTTCTTGCATTAACCCTGGAAGTTGATAGCACATAGACTTCCCTCTTCCGGTCGGAAGCATCGCTATAACATCTTTTCCTTCTAATAAATCTGTAATTACTCCTTTTTGACCTGGACGAAATTCAGAATATCCAAACCACCTATATAAATATTCCTCAAGTTTCATTTATACCCTCCATCCGCGCCAATACAAGACGAACTTCAAAATAAGAGATATCCTCTCCAACCGCTTGTTTCAACTCACGCAACTTACGTGTTTGTAATGTGTCAATTACTTTTGTTACTTTATCTATTTTGTCTTTTTCCATAAACATCTCGATAGAAAAATCTCTTTCTCGCAAAGCAATTTCAACAAAATGATCTTCTATCGTTGCAACCTTTAAATTTCTAATTGTCGCTATTTCTTCTAAAGAGCGCCCTTGCTTCCAAAAATTATATGTTTTTTTCGTTGATAAACTAAATAATTCAGCCCTCTCATTTGGATAAGAAATAATCTCAGCTAATAATGGAAATTCATTTTCTTTATCCCGAACTTCTTGTATAAGGAAATGAATTGTACCCCAAAATAAAAAGTACACCCTGAATATATCTTGTTTCGTAATTTCCGCTAACTGCTGCAATGTACAACCGATACGTTCATATCCTGTTAATCTATATGTTACAATCGTCGCTTCTACCACATTACATTTACCTAAAAGATTATGTATTTCTCCCCACAATCTTTTCGCCAATTCACTTCGCCTATACGGCATACCTGTTAAAAAACGTTTCACCCACACCATTATTTCTGTATCTTGTTGAATAGGAATAAACTTCGTATTATTCTGTTGTAAATTAGATATAGTCTGAATAACTAAAGATAATCTTTTCCAAAATGTTTCACCTAGTTCACCATAGTGCAAACCATGTAAATGCGCTGGAAAAGCATACACTTCCTCCCATGTATATAACTGCATTTTACCTTTAGGTGTTAACAAATATGTATTTTCATGTATCTCCTGAATCAAATCTGCTTGCAATAACTTTGCAACTTCACGATCATACTCAGTTCTATTTAACGATTTATATATTCCAAACAAAAAAGAAATCCGGAACATATTTCCATCTTGTAACGTTTGCGAAGAACGTTTTCCCTTTAATAAATAATAAATAGAAGAAACGGTCCTTTCACCATTCAATTGTTTTAAACAATACAATAAAGTATATTGTAGTTGCATTACCGCTTCCACCCTTCAATCTAACTTAATTGCTTTTTGATATAACACTATCTACCGTTATTCATTAAACTTATCATATCGGTACTATATACTTGTATATATTCTATTGTACCAAACGAAATAACATTTACGTATTTTGAAAATCTTATGACATAATGCAAAAATCAGTTGACACTCTAATTGATAAGCATTATCATTATAATTTTATGTTGAAAAGTTTTAAAAACCGTTTTACAATAAGGTTATAATTTTTATGGCGAACTTTTCACATACATATTATCAGGAGGGAAAAAAGATGGCAAAATATACAATCGTTGATAAAGATACTTGTATCGCATGTGGTGCTTGTGGCGCTGCTGCACCAGACATTTACGACTATGATGATGAAGGTATTGCATTCGTAACATTAGATGATAACCAAGGTATCGTTGAAATTCCAGATGTATTACTTGAAGATATGATGGATGCATTCGAAGGTTGTCCAACTGACTCAATCAAAGTTGCTGATGAATCATTCGACGGCGATGCTTTAAAATTCGAATAGTCTTTTATTAACTTCAAAAAATACCCCTCATTCATTTGAGGGGTATTTTTTGTTTTCTATTTTCATTCTCCTTAATAAAAAAACCAATAGTAGTTCCATACTACTATTGGTTTTTTTCACATTTTATATTTTATGCATTTTTCATTTTTGCAAACACCCAGACTTTCAGGCGTGAGAATAACGCTACAAATACAATTGTCACAACAATTCCTTTAATCAAATTAAATGGTAAGATCGCCGTTACAACCGTTGTTCTTATAGCCTCGCTAGACATAGCTGGTGAATTTAAAAACCAAGTGTAAGCCGGGAATATGATGATGTAATTTAATACACTCATAATTAGTGCCATTGTAATTGTCCCTAGCATTAACCCTGTCGTTAAACTTTTAACAGTACGATACTTTCTAAATAAGAAAGCTGCTGGTCCAATAAATAAACATCCTGCAATAAAGTTAGCAATTTCTCCAACTGGTACTCCCGTTAAGCTCCCTTGAATCCCGTAATGTAAAATATTCTTTATCGCCTCTACAATTATCCCTGCAACTGGCCCAAAAATAATCGCAGCAATTAGAGCTGGTACATCACTAAAATCAATTTTTAAAAATGGCGGAAGCCCTGGGAATGGGAAATCCAACATCATCAGTAAATATGCAATACTACTTAGCATCGCTACACTCACCATCTGCACTACACTGTTTTTTTGTTTCATCTTTCTCTCTCCTTTTCCATCGATCATCTCATGGAAAGTGGAAAGGTTCTGCTATGCCTACTTTTTCATAGAACGAAAAAACCCTTTGTGTTTTACACAAAGGGAGAATTTAAGGCACATCAAACAGACGTTCAAATCCATATCTTTTTTGAACGCTTGAACCTCCATCTTCTCCCATCCAGACTATACTGTCGGCTTTGGAATCACACCAAATCCTGCCTTAACGGCTCGCGGGCTTAGAACAAAATCACATATAGTTCATCACCGCCGGTCGGGATTTTCACCCTGCCCCGAAGATAGACCGATATTCTATTTTCCATTTTATTATACAACAACATGATTGTATTGTGAACAAAAAAAGTGTAACTTATTAAAAATAAGTTATTAATTTTATATAACCAAGACTATTCATTATATTTTACAATACACCCCAGATTTTTTAGTATTCGGCGTTTCTCCTATCAATCCCCTAGTCATATATACTTAAAAGTGATAAGATGTTGAATTGTTAAGATAAGAACATTTTCTGGATTATGGAGGAAATGTCATGAAGAAAGAAAAGAGACACTCTATTCGAGAAGCAATGAAAAAAAACTTGAGAAAAGAATACTTTTACTTAAAAAAAGAATTACTTTTCTACTGCCCAATTGATTTAGGCACATTCTCAAGCGAGACATACTATGCTGCTTTCGATGAAGATGGCATCAGTATTTATCAGTATGATAAAAAAACAGAAAGTAAATTAAAATTATGTGAGCGTCATCCGTGGAAGAGTTGGAATAAAGTGAAGATGGATCATTATTTAACAACTTCTCAATTTATTTTCCAAGGGGAGCGAAACTGGATATTATCCCTTTTCCAAAAAGGAAAAGAAGCTCAAAAAATAATCGAAGAGCATACATCTTTACAAACTGAAGTTGTTTCTCGCTCTTTCTTAAAAAAACTTCCAGGTTTTCGTTCTAATGCACCATTGAATAAATACATCGGCAGCATTTGCTACACTGCACTTATTGCATTTTTATTAAAATGGATGATTCCATTTCAAGCACCACAAATCGCCCTGTACTCCATTTCAATTGGTTGTATGCTTCTTGGTTTACTTTGTTTGACAATCGGTTTAATTGAACCAACCATTGTATTATTTCGAACAAACGAAAAAACAAGAACGAAAGTATTTTACTTATATAGCTACTTAGCTATTTCTGGATTTATATGTGTCTTTATTTTTTGGTAAAAAAAGAGCTAGTTTATAACTAGCTCTTTTTTACTTTACGTATAATTGTTGGTTCGGATAAATGAGCTCTTGCTGAAGCCCATTTTTTTCTTTAATTTCCTTAACTGACATACTAAACTTTCGTGCGATACTAACTAAAGTATCCCCTTTTTGAACGACATATAACGATGAGGAAACGACTTGATTTCTTTGTTCATGTAAAACAAGCAATGGGTTCACCGCATTGTTTTTCGCCATCGTCCATCTTCCTTGATGAACTTCTAAATGTAAGTGTGCACCTCTCGATTCTCCTGTATTTCCTACTTCTCCAATTATTTCTCCTTTTGAAATATCTTCCCCTTGAACTACATATCTCTTATTTAAATGTGCATACACAGCCTCATATTCTCCATGTTTAATAAATACAACATTTCCGTAACTACTTGAATAATAAGACTTCGTTACCTTACCTTCTTGAATAGCTGCCACAGGCGCGCCGATCGGTGCCGCTATATCTATACCGTAGTGTTTTCCGTGCCTTGTCCCAAAATAATCACTTATCTGTCCTTCAACAGGCCATGTCCATCGATTTCCCTCTGCGTACACATGTAATTGAGATAAAAATAATACTGTCAATAACATGACGCCACATTTTAACACTTTCATATACATCCTCCGTTTTCTAATTACCACTATACCCTCTCTATTTTGGTATATTACAGAAAAAAGTATACAAAAAAAGAAAGTGAATCACTCCACTTCCTTCTCATTTTTATCACGAAAAACGATTGCACTGCGGTTATACTCCACATCTTTTACTTGTAATCGAGCGTTTATTACTCTAGCTACTGCAAACAAATAATCAGATAATCTATTTACATACTTTAAAACAACTTCATTTATTTCCCCTTCTTTTTGCAAAGACACGATACATCGCTCCGCCCGCCTTACAACCGTACGTGCAATATGAATAGCAGCTGCCGGCTCGCTTCCACCTGGTAAAATAAAGCGCTCTAAAGGCGGTGCTTCTTCTATATACAAATCAATCCTTCTTTCTAAGCTTTCGACCATTTCAATCGTTACTTTATACGGAATTTTTCCTGCTACTATCGCCAAGTCTCCTCCGCAATCAAATAGTTCATGTTGAATATTTTCAAGTTCATTATAAATATCTTCAAAAGACCCACCTTGTAGCTTCGTCATCGCATATCCAATATGAGAATTCGCCTCATCTATCGTACCATATGCCTCAACTCGAATATCATCTTTATCCACTCTGCCACCTATCACACTTGTTTCCCCTTTATCTCCTGTTTTCGTATATAGTTTCATCGCTTTACGACACTCCTCTTATTATTCTTCATTGGACTAAGATAGAAAAAAGTTCTACTATAATTTATTTAATTGATTTTACAAAAAAATAAAAAACAGTAGAACTTTATTCGTTATCAACTTTAAAAACACATATCTAAATTATACGATTTGGTAAATATACAGAGAATATAGTTCCCTCTCCAACAACACTTGAAACAGCAATTTTCCCCTCATGACCTTGCACAATATTTTTTGCAATCGCAAGTCCGAGTCCTGTTCCACCTTTTTTCCCACGTGTTCTTGCTTTATCAGCTTTATAGAAACGATCAAATAAAAATGGAATATCTTCTTCTGGAATACCAGCGCCCGAATCTTGCACTTCAAAAATAAGTCCATTATTTTTCGTATCAATTACAAGCGTTACATGTCCGCCTGCATTCGTATGACGAATTGCGTTATCAATTAAATTCGTCAATACTTGTTCCATACGATCTGCATCAAACGGATATTGCTCAATTGAATTTTTGAAATCAACCGTTAATTCGACTTCTTTATCCCTTGCAATCCCTTGGAATTTACGGCCTATTTTTTCAACGAAAGGATGAATATCTACTTCACCGATATGTAACTCTACATTACCACTTTCCATACGCGCTAAATCTAATAATTCATTTACAAGTTTACCTAAACGAACGGATTCATCATAAATGATTTGAACAAATTCATTAATTTCTTCTTTCGTTTGCACAATATCATCTAATATTGCTTCACTATACCCTTGAAGCATTACCATCGGTGTACGAAGTTCATGTGATACGTTTGCAATAAAGTCTTGGCGCATCTTCTCTAGACGGCGTTCTTCCGTCATATCACGCAATACGGCTACCGCTCCGCGAATTTTCGTTTGGTTGTAAAGTGGCGTCATAAGTACTACATAGTTACCTTTTTGCAAATTGATTTCAACTACTTGTTGTTGTTCGCTTTCTACAACGAGATGGAATAGTTCAACAAGCTCAGAAGGTAGCTTTTTACTTAATTCAACTTCTTTTTCTTCTTGCCAAACTTGCAGAAAATGTTCAGCTGGCGGATTGATTACAACAACTTCACCTTCCTGATTTAACGTAATAACCCCATCTGCCATACTACTTAAAATACTAGCTAACTGTTCTTTCTCTTGCTGCAGGGCATTCATATTAAACTTCAACTGTTTTCCCATTTGATTTAAAGCCGTTGCAAGCTCACCAATCTCATCTTGAGATACCATAGGGGCTTTCGCATCAAACTTTCCACGCGCCACCTCAAAAGCAACTTCACGCATTTTACGGAGTGGTGCTGTAATTCGCGTAGATAAGAAGAATGCAAAGAAAGTTGTTAATATAATCGCAATCCCTGCTGATAAGAATATGAAATCAGTCGTTCTCTCCATGCCTTGTATCGGCACTTGTAAAGATTCATATACGAACACTGCACTTTGATTTTTTGACTGCACTGGCTTTCCGACAATCATAATATCATTTTCAGTGTTCTTATTCTTTCTACTATTAGAAGCTTTTCTAATGTTATTTTTAATTTCTTTTTTGTCTGTAAAAACAGCCGCTAATTCTTTATCTTCTTTCAAATTATCCATTGTAAGAGTGACTAACCCTTCTTGTTTCGGCGAAGAAGATATTTCTTTACCATCTTCTACAATAATAATCCTTGAAAGTGGATCAGAGAATTTGTACGCGATATTTTCAATCGTTTTTACATCGGCGCCTTCTTCAATTAACTCCGTAATACTTGTTGCAACTTTTTGAAGCCTAGCCTCACTCATATCAACATAATATGTTCTAAAAAACTGCGAAAGTAAAATCGCAACAAATCCAAGCACAAACGAAACGAGAAGTAATATGGTCATCCATAACTTCCCTACTACACTTCTCCAGAGCATCAGTCGTTCACAACCTCAAACTTGTAACCTACGCCCCAAACGGTAACAATCATCTTCGCAGCATCTGGTGATTTTTTGCTTAACTTCTCACGTAAACGCTTTACATGCGTATCAACTGTACGTAAATCTCCGAAGAATTCATATTGCCATACTTCTTTTAATAATTGCTCACGATCAAATACTTTATCAGGCGCTTTCGCTAAGAATAATAGTAATTCGTACTCTTTCGGCGTTAAGTTCACCTCATTACCATCTGCTGTAACACGGTGTGCATCATTATCAATTGTTAAATGAGGGAACACAGTAACATCTTTTGTTGTTGTATCTTGTGTAAAGAATGTTGTTGGTACAGAACGGCGTAAGACCGCTTTCACACGAAGCACTACTTCACGTGGGCTAAATGGTTTCACAATATAATCATCCGTTCCTACCTCAAACCCTTGTACTCTGTTTACTTCTTCACCTTTCGCTGTCAACATAATAATTGGCGTCGCTTTCTTCTCACGAACCCCTTTACACACTTCAATACCATCTTTACCAGGCATCATAAGATCTAATAGGATTAAATCGTAATCATTTTGTAACGCCATTTCTAAAGCTGTATCACCATTATCTGCTTCTTCAATTGTGTATTGTTCTCTTTCTAAATACATTTTCAATAAACGACGAATACGATCCTCATCGTCTACAATTAAAATTCTTGATTCATTTTCCATTTTTACCCGTTGCGTACTTTTACCACAACGGTTCACACCTACCCTTCTACACTATTATGTTGCGCTATTCTCGTTTATTTAAGCAATCTTCTAAATGTTTCACTTTCCATATTATGCTTCACAAGAATAATAAAGTTTGTTCAATTTTTTTCCAAAACTATGTATTTTTTTTGAACAGTATATAATGTCCTCGACATCATTTTACAAAATCAACCGCTACTTTGTCATGTTTTTCTCAAAAAAGAAGAAAAGTTGACAAAAATAAAATAGGAAAGTGACATACACTCTCCTATTTTATTTCTCTATGCGTATGAATGTAAACCCGCGATAATTAAGTTTACTACAATAAAGTTAAACATAATGATTGCAAAACCAATTACCGCTAACCATGCCGACTTCTCTCCGTGCCATCCTTTTGATAAGCGTAAATGTAATACCGCCGCATAAAAGAGCCAAGTAATCAGTGCCCAAACCTCTTTCGGATCCCAACCCCAAAAACGTGTCCACGCTATTTGCGCCCAAATCATGGCGAAAATTAATGCACCTAATGTGAAAACTGGGAATCCAATTGCAATAGAACGATATCCAATTTCATCTAACAAATCACTATTTGTATTTTTTACTAACGGCTGAAGCGCCGCTGATACTCGTTTCCGTAAAACAAGTCTTAATACGATATAAAGTAAAGTTCCAACTAAAACTGACCAAATTACAGTATTTAATTTTTTCGCATTTACAATCGCTGGAACTTCAGCTTTTGGTTCTAATTTATTTTCTGTCAATAACTTTCCTTCATGCGGCCCCACTAAAGCCGGAAGATTGTACTTCATCTCTACTTGTTGTTCATTTTTATCAATCCATTGAAACTTCGCTTCATATTTCATACTAGAAAATACCGTTGTTACTCCAATAAATCCAACTGTACAAACAAGTGTGAATACAACCGTTTCTAACCAAAATGTACGTTTGCTTCTCGTTGATTGATCTACATTTTTCAATAAATACATAACGCCCGTTATAAAACTAATCGCTAAGATTGCTTGTCCTGCTGCTGCAGTCGTCACGTGAATATGTAACCAATTACTTTTTAAAGATGGAATAAGTGGAGATATTTCCCTCGGAAACATACTCGCATATGCAATTAATAAAAGCGCAACTGGTAATGCAAAGAGTCCGATTATACTTACGCGGTACATAAAATACATGACAATAAATGCTCCGACAAGCATCATGCCGAAAAACGTACCGAACTCAAAAAAGTTACTAACTGGTGCATGTCCTGATGCAATCCATCTTGTAACAAAATATACTGTTTGTGCAATAAACCCTAAAATTGTAATCGTTATTCCTACATTTGCCCATTTGTGACCTTTTTCTTTAATCGCTCCCCCGAAAAATAGAGTGGCAATTAAATATAAAATAAATGCGGTAAAGAGAAAGTTACTACTTATTTGCACCATATCGTTTCCCCACCTTAACTAATTTTTTTATCGACTACTTTATCGCTTGGCTGCGGAATTGCTGTACCTTCTAGTACTCTTTCAATATCTTTCTTTAAACCAAACCAATTTTTATTTGTATGTCCTGCAATCCACCATTCATCATTAACGCGTTGTATCCAAATACGGCGATGATTCCAATACATCCCTTGAATGACACCAACCATAAATATAAATCCTCCAATACCGAGAATCCAAAGCGTTAAATCTTTCCTTACAGTAAGCGCTGTTGCATTTTGCATTTCCACACCTGCAAACGACATTTTATATTTGTTATTCCCATCTGGTTCTATATTTTGCTGAATACCAACAAAACTCACTTCACCATCCGGTGTTTCAGGTGTAAACATTTTAAACACAAATGCAGGGTTGTTCGGTAATTTTGTTTTTGTATTTGGTCTTCCACTCTCATCAAAATAAAAATCAGGGAAGTAGCTTAATAGTTCTAAAGAATAGCCATTTCCTAAATCATATTTTTCAGTAGGATTCGTTAAATCAACTTTGATTGGTCCCCACTTTTGATTATTTTCTTTATTTTGCAAACGGAAGGACATACTTTTAAATTCATTTTCTCTATAACTCAATTGATAAACAGCAAATTGATCAAATTTCAGCGGTTCATTTACTCGAATTTTAACTTCTTTTACTTTTTCAAATTTCGGTTTTTGTCCAGCTATCTTTTCACCTACCGCTTTATATAATACGGCATTCGTTTGGAAGTTTTTTGCAATCATTTTATCACCTACACGGTCAATTGCTTCATCAAAAACTTCCTTGTCCTTACTTTTATCATAAACTTCCTTTATAAACTTCTCACTTTTTAAATAATATTGACCATCCGTTCCTGGTATTTCTTTCGTTTCGCCATCACGTAACCAAAGTGTTTCATCTACGTACATACTCGGTAAAAAACGAAGCATTGCACCAAATAAAAAGATAATAAGACCGATATGATTCACATATGGACCCCAGCGTGAAAACCGTCCCTTTTCAGCTAAAATGTTACCGTCTTCCACTTTCACGTTATAGTTCGTTTTCTTTAAATTCATCTGCACTCTTTCCAAATCACCATCTTGCGGTGTACCAGTGCCGTATAATCTTTGTCTCTTTAAAAAGCTAGGATGTCTTTTCACCCCTTGCTTCTTTAAAGCTTTATAAAGCGGAATGACACGATCTAAACTACATATCACAAGTGAAATACCAATTGAAGCAATTAAAATCATATACCACCATGAACCGTATAAATTATTAAATCCTAATTGGTAGTATAATTGCCCTAAAAATCCGTATTCTTGCTTATAATATTCAGCGGGTGCAACCCCTGGAGTTATGTACATTTCTTGTGGAAAAATAGTTCCAATCGCCGATGCAGCTAAAGTAATTACAATGAGCCATACACCCACTTTTACAGAAGAGAAGAAGCTCCAAATTTTATCGACAATCGTTTTTGTTTGCGTGAGAGATCTCCGAGCGCTCCCCTCATAGCGCATATCCAATAGTTTTACATTTTCATTGCTTTCAAATGGTTTCCCGCAAGCTTCACAAAAAACGGTTCCTATTGGATTCACATGTCCACATTCACACTTAATTTCTTTCAACACTCTCACCGCCCCTGTATCTATGTGTACTATTGTTTATTCTAACCTTAAGTTACCACAATACTCAGAATTTTTAAACCGAAGGTGCTATAGGTAAGCACCTCTTATGTAAAGGCTTTCTTTATTACGGAGTAATTTTCTTTAAATACTCCTCCAATTGTTCTATCGTTTGTTCACCTTTAATCTCTTGAATTACCTTACCATTTTTATCAATTAAGAAGCTTGTTGGTAATGGTATTACTCCATACGTTTTTATAATTTCTCCACCTTTATCAATTGCGACTGGGAACTTAAGATCATATTGTTTTACAAAATTCTTAACAGCAATATCTGTTTCATCTGCATCTAACGCAATAATTTCAACGCCTTTTTCTTTATACTTTGGATATAATTCATTCATATAGGGCATTTCTTTCTCGCAAGGTTTACACCAAGTTCCCCAAAAGTTTAAAAATACACCTTTTCCCTTTAAATCTTTTAATTCAATTTTCTTTCCTTCTAAATCTGTTACAACGAAATTAGGTGCTTCTTTTCCAATTTGCATTTTCTCTTCTTTAGTGAAATACCCTTGATAAAGTGTAAATCCTACAGCACCGCTTAAAATGAGCAGAATAATAACACGAAATAATAAGCGATTTTTTTTCATATTGTCTCCCCTCTCTTCGACGAGTGATGAATATATGTATTTTTAATAAATCACCAGCGGAGCATTCCACTGGTGAAATTTTCACAATATCGATTAGCGAGGCTTTGTAGAAGCCAATGCACGTAATTGTTTCACCTCATGCGGTGTCAATTCTCTTGCATCACCAGGTCGCAGACTTCCTACTTCTAAGAAAGCATAGCGTTCACGCTTTAGTTTCACTACTTTACAATCTAACGCTTCAAACATACGACGTACTTGACGGTTACGTCCTTCATGAATTGTTAATTGTACAATCGCCATTTCTTTACGCTTGTCCCAAGAAATGATTTTCACACGCGCTGGTGCTGTTTTTCCGTCTTCTAACATAACACCGCGTTCTAACATGCGAATTTTCTCACCTGTTAGTGGACCTTTTATTTTTGCAACATATGTTTTTTCAACTTTATATCTAGGGTGCATTAATACGTTTGCGAAGTCCCCATCATTTGTCATTAATAATACGCCAGACGTATCATAATCTAAGCGTCCGATTGGGAATAAACGTTGTGTAATTTCTGGGAAAAAGTCTGTTACAACATTTCTTCCTTTATCATCTGATACACTTGAAATTACGCCAGTTGGTTTATATAGTAAAAAATAAACAGGTTCTTCTTTTTCAAGAGGGATGTTATTTACTTCTACTTTATCTTGAGGAGTTACTTTCGTTCCTAACTCCTTCACTATTTTTCCATTCACTTTCACTTTTCCTTGCTGAATTAATTCCTCAGCCTTTCTTCTCGATGCAATACCTGCTTGCGCAATCACTTTTTGTAATCGTTCCATTTCTTTTTTTCACCTCGAATTTATCTTACCTTACATTAGAAAGACTTGGCAACCGCATACGCTTGACGGCTTTTCGCTTCATCTTACTTAAACAACATAGCGATGATAATAAACATATAAAGGTCAAATCATGTTTTTACCTTTTATTATTGTCCATCTTTTTCATATTTCTCACAATAAAAGTTCATCATTTTGTCAAAAATACCGCATAAAAAAACCACTATTAAGCAACACCTTAATAGTGGTCGTATACGTATTATAAGCGAAATAGCATAAAAAATGAATAGTATTACTTAAACATTAAAGAAACAAACACAATGGAACAAATAATCCCGATCAAATCGGCAAAAAGTCCTACTTTTAATGCATCTCCCATTTTTCTAATTCCAACGGCTCCGAAGTATACTGTTAAAATATAAAAAGTCGTATCTGTACTTCCTTGCATCGTAGAAGCTAACCTTCCAATAAACGAGTCTGGCCCATATGTGGCAATTAAATCGGTCGTTATACTTAAACCAGCAGAGCCTGAAATAGGGCGTATAAGTGCTAGCGGAACAATTTCTGCTGGGACATGAATGAAATCTAACATCGGCTTCATTACTGATATCATTGCATCTAATGCACCTGAAGCTCGAAATATGGAAATAGATACAAGCATTCCAACCATAAACGGTAAAATGGAGATTGCAATTTGAATTCCTTCTTTTCCCCCCTCAACGAACGATTCATACGTCGGCACTTTCTTTATCGTGCCATATAAAAGGATAAAACCGATTACACAAGGGATTACCCATAATGATATCGTATTGACAATACTCATTTTTTCCGCCCCTTCCTACTCCTTCTTCGGTAAAAATAGCGGTCAATCCAAATCGCTCCAATCATAGAAAGTACTTGTGCAATGAATGTTACTCCAACAATTTCAGTAGGATTCGCTGACTCATACGTCATTCGAATCGAAATAACAGTAGTAGGAATTAAAGTAATCGCTGATGTATTTAATGCGAGAAACGTCACCATAGAACGGCTCGCCGAATCCTTCCCTCCATTTAACTCTTTCAATTGTTCCATCGCTTTAATACCAAGAGGGGTTGCTGCATTACCTAACCCAAAAAAGTTCGCCATCATATTCGATAAAATAAATCCCATTGACGGATGATCTTTCGGTATTTCTGGAAACAACCTTTTTACGATTGGCATAAAAAGTGACACTAACTTTTTTAACAACCCTGCTTCCTCTGCAATTTTCATTAAACCGAGCCAAAATACTAATACACTAATAAGGCCTATACAAATTGTTACTGCGTCTTTTGCTCCGTCAAATACAGCTTTATTTATTGCTTCCATCGTTCCATTTATCATGGCATATATGATCCCTATGACTGCCATCGCTACCCATACGAGATTAACCATCGCTCCCAACACCTATCATATGAGAAAAAATTTCTTTCACATTATTCCAGTACATTCCCGTTGTAGCTACTAACTTTCGTTTACTATAAAATAAATTCCGTTCTCCAACTTTCTCATTGCCAACATAAATTTCTGTCTTTCCAACCTTTACGCCATCCTTAAGTTTTGCACTTTTATCGAGTTCAACTTTTAATACGACATCCTTTCTTTCTTGCTCAGTTAATGGCACCGCAAAACTATTTTTCGTATAAACATGATTGGCATATTTCTTTTCAGTTATTTCAGCAAGAGCTCCTTGTCCTACAACGTTCGTTTGCTTGAAACGTTCAAAACCTTTATCAAATAAATTCATATGATCATCCCAATCGCTAGAAGCGCTCAAAGTTACGACAATTAGATCTAGTCCATCTTTTGATGCTGTTGTAACAAGTGTCCGTCCTGCTTTCTTTGTAAAACCTGTTTTTCCTCCTGTTGCGAATTCATAATAAGACGTCACAAGTTTATGTTTATTTTTCCACGGATAATCCCATGAATCTGATTTATACGTTTTTGTTCCAAAAATCTTCTTAAAGGTTTCGTTCCCCATTGCATACTTCGTTAAAAGTGCCATATCATAAGCCGACGAATAATGGGATCCATCTCCATCCAAACCATGTGGGTTTGAAAAGTGCGTATCTTTCATTCCAATTTGTTTCGCCTTTTCATTCATTAAATATACGAACCCCTCTATGCTCCCCCCTACATTTTCAGCAATTACTTGTGCTGCATCATTACCAGATCTAAGCATGAGTCCGTATACTAAATCCTCTAACTTCACTTTCTGTCCAGGCTTTAAATAAATTGCTGATCCTTCTACTCTCACCGCTTCATTACTAACCGATACCATTTCTTTCATTTTTCCTGATTCAGCAGCTAACAAGGCTGTCATAATTTTTGTTATACTAGCAATTTTTTGCGGCTCATGTTCTGCTTTTCCGTATAATACACGACCTGATTGTTGCTCCATTAATACAGCATTTCGAGCACTGACATTACTGTTTATCTTTGCATATGTAGGAATTGGCATAACGCTTGCATACATAATAAGAAGCGTGATTATTACACAAATTCGTCTCATATTTCCCCCCACGTCCTTTTGGCACTTTTTGTACAAGTGTATGCTTGGCCTTTTAA
Organism: Bacillus sp. MHSD_36; assembly: GCF_030757775.1. Taxonomy (NCBI): domain Bacteria; kingdom Bacillati; phylum Bacillota; class Bacilli; order Caryophanales; family Bacillaceae; genus Bacillus; species Bacillus sp. MHSD_36. Next base: position 324,135 of record NZ_JAVBIS010000003.1, on the reverse strand, counting down.
AATATGAACGAAATCTCCTTCTCCTTCCAATAAAGTGAAACTTTAATCAGTGGGGGTTTGGTTCATCCCCCACTGATTATCAGCCCGACCCCCCCACCTAACTTCTTTGCTTTCGCTGAATTTTGAGGTGGGGTCTTACTGCCCGTTAAATGCGGATAAAAAAGACGCAGAGAACCTGCGTCTAATACGGTGTCCATTCAATTTGTTTCGCACTTTCAAATCTTTTTTCTACATCAGGCCAATTGACAACATTCCACCAGTTTTTAATATATTCATCTTTTCGATTTTGGTATTGTAAATAATACGCATGCTCCCATACATCTAGTACAAGAAGCGGTATCGTATCCCATTGTGTAAATAATTGATGAAGTGTACTCTGCAAAATTTCTAATCTTCCAGATCGTGGCACCCAAACAAGAATCGCCCATCCTGATCCTTCCACTTTAGAAGCTGCTTCTGTGAAATGTTTTTGAAAACGTAAAAAACTCCCAAAATCCTGTTCAATTTGTTGTGAAAGAGCCCCTCTTGGACTTCCGCCACCACCTTTTTTCATGTTATTCCAAAATATCGTGTGTAAGTAATGACCTGATCCATGAAAAGCCGCTTCTCTTTCCCAATGCTTAATTAGATCAAATTGATTTGTTTTTCTCGCTTCTTCCATCATCTTTTCTGCCTTATTTAATCCTTCCACGTAACTGCGATGATGTTTATCATGGTGTAACATCATAATTTCCCTAGAAATATACGGTTCTAACGCATTATACGGATAAGGTAATGGTGGAAGTGTATGTCCCCCAATGGGAACAGCTCGTTCACTATCCCCTCTTTCATATAGTTCATATTCCTCTTCTCCCTGCACGAACACTTCCTGCAGATGATGCTGAATATGCTCTACATCATCACTTATTTCATACATAAACTCTGCATCTGTATCATATTCATGCTCTTTCATACGGTCTAATAACGTTTGAATTTTATAAGCAAGCATATGGACATCATACACTTCCATTGCACGGCTATCTAATACGTGAAGAACACTTTCACACCAGTTTTCTACTTCATGAAAGTAATCTGTAAATACACCTTGCTGACTCATGTTACACCTCCTTAATGCTATCCCCTTAAATATATTCAAAGGAAATCCCTTATATAACTGTACAAAAGGAAAAGAAGCTAAGTCCCCTTAGCTTCTTGTTCGCCATTAATATTTGTGTAACATCTTTGTTTGATAATCCGTCTCATAATATTCTAGTTCTTCACGCATCAGTTGAAATTTACCTTCTAAACTCTTCATCACCTGCTCTATAGATGCAGGTGGCGTTTGTTGAAAAACGATGGAGTTTTTCCCTGTATAAGCAGACCGACTATTCTCATACCAATGATCACTCTTTGGTGAAAAAAACTCTGCAATTACTTGATGATAAATTTTATATAGAATTTTTTCAGCTGCTGTTTTTCGAAATGGCTGGCTATTTAACAAAACAAAACATGCATCATGTCCTTCTTCACAAAAAACGAGAAGACGTCTTATTGACGCTAATAACCCTTTATAATATTGTTCATTCCCTGCTGGTGTCTCTTCTAATAAAGAAGGCAACGTATGATAATTTACATAATTGGTTATCAAGTAAATAACATCTTCTAAAAACATAGAAACTTGTTCTGTTTGATTTTCAACCATTAGATTAGACATCTTTTCCCTCTCCTTTGCCATTTCACGCTATTTCTACTCTTTTATTTTTATGTAATTCAGCCAATATTTCTTGTACTTTCACCACTGTTCCCGTATCAAAATATTGTTGGAATTCTTCTATATTATTTAAATACAAACGTTTTTGCATGCGAAGTTCATTCTCTTTCAGTAAACAACATATCGCTACAATATCCCGTAAATATATGTCTTGTTCTTCTACTTTACATACTGGATTTCCTTCAAAAGGAGTAATTTCTTGTAAAACTTCTTCAAAATACCGTACGTATAAAACGGAAAAGGTTCTTTCTTTATCATTTAATATATATGTCACTTCAGATCTATTAAAGAAATCTTCTGATGTATTAGGCTTTTCTTTCTCTAACTCATATCCCGCATAACCTGTTATAATCATCTACTTCCCCTCTCTTCCTTCTTTCAATTCATTTTAACTTAATTTTCTGACAAACGAAATACTCTTTTAAATATAACCGTCATAAAAAATAGCTTCCTTATACAGGAATTTACCTTTTTATTTTTCTTGAAGTTTGTCATAATAATATTATTGTCTCAGTTTTCTTATACAAGGAGAGTTGTATTTATGTCGTTTTCATGGAAACGTTTCTTACAAATCGGGAAAATTATCTTCCCATTTGTTGTATTAACAATTGTATTCTTTCAAGCCAAAAAAGAATTAGCAGGCATTTCTTTTTTAGAAGCAATCAATACAATTAAAAACATTCCAACCGGAGGAGTCTTTTTAGCAGTTACACTTGGTGCATTTGCCGTATCAACAATGTTCTTTTATGACTATGTTATGCTTCGTTATGTAAAAGCTGATATACCAGTCCAAAAGATTTTTCGCATCTCATGGATTGCTAATACTTTAAATGGATTCATTGGATTTGGTGGTCTCGTTGGAGCTGGTGTACGCACAATGCTTTATCGTCCATACATAAAAGAAAATGGCAAACTTATTAAAAGCATCGCCTGGATGACAACTGCTTTTATTAACGGACTAGCAATTCTTTCTTTCCTCGGTCTTATTGGAATATTAGACACGAGTTTTATTTTGCATGAAAAACCGTGGCTATGGCCTGTTCTTATCTTCTTCGCCCTTTTCGTTCCTATATACATTGGCTTTTCTAAACTAAAAAATAGAAAACCAAAGCAAACCGAAGGACAAGAAGAAGAAGAAGGAGAAGAAGAGAACAATCCAACTGTTTTATACTCATTAGTTTCATTAGTTGAGTGGGTATCTGCCGGTATTGTTATGTACGTCATACTAATATTATTTGGTATCGATATTGAATTTCAAAAGTTTTTAGGTGTGTATGTAATTGCTGCTTTAGCTGGTGTTGTTAGTCTTGTACCTGGAGGACTTGGTTCATTCGATCTTGTCTTTTTAACTGGGCTCGGACAGTACGGCATTGATACAGGCGTATTACTACCTGCTATGTTATTGTATCGCCTCGTCTATTACATTTTACCTTTCTGCCTTGGCCTTATTTTTGCAGCTTTTGAAATGACAGGCGTGGCCATTAAAAAGTTTGAAGATAAACCTTTTATTGCGCCTGCATTAGAAACAACTGGTGTTATATGGACTTTGCAACGTGATTTTTTAGGGAAACTAGGTTCATGGGCCTCTGCTGCTTTAACAGTATTTGCTGGACTTATGGTTATTTTATCGACCATTCTACCGACAAGTATAAACAGAGCACACGCCTTACATATTCTAGCTCCAAAACATCTTATTCAATTTTCTTTTAGCTTATCACTAACATTCGGTATTCTCCTCCTGATCCTTTCACGAGGCATATATTATGGAACAAAACGTTCTTACTATATGACGATTATTTCTTTAATCGGAGCAGCCATCTTTAATACGCTAAAAGGGATTGATATTGAAGAAACGTTTATTTTATTAATTGTACTCGCTGTATTATATATGCTTCGTAAAAGATTTGTACGCGAGAAAATGGAAGTCTCACTTTCTGATATGGTAAAAGTTGTTATATTCTTACTTGTAACTTTATATTTATATAAGAACTTAGGTATTTTATTTGCAGGTGCAAAAGAGGCTTTTAAACCCGATTTTGTTGTTCGTAATATTACGCAAGTGAAACGAAGTGCATTAGCAGCTGCCTTTTTCGTTCCTACATTTTTACTGATTGGTTCACTCATTGCCAATCGTTATCGAAATGAATTTCCCGGGCAACCAGCTAATGATAAAAGATTGCAAAACTTTTTAGATGAGCATAATGGAAATGTACTTAGTCATTTAGGATTTCTAGGAGATAAACAATTCTTCTTCAGTAGTGATGGGAAAGCGCTCCTTCTCTTCTCTATAACTGGAAAACGTCTTGTTGTGCTAGGGGATCCAATTGGAGATCCTTCCTCCTACCGTACTGTGTTACAAGAGTTTTTAGCTGAGGCTGATCGATTTGGATACATTTGTGTATTCTACCAAATCGAAAGTAAATGGATGAGTTTATATCATGATTTCGGTTATAACTTCTTTAAGCTCGGTGAAGAAGCTGTCGTTGATTTGAACACATTTACAATAACAGGAAAAAAACGTGCCGGTATGCGAGCGACTTTCAACCGTTTTGAACGAGAAGGCTATACATTCTCTATTCATCAGCCGCCGTTCTCAAACGAATTATTTGAAGAGCTAAGAAAAGTTTCAGATGCGTGGCTCGGCGGAAAAAAAGAGAAAGGTTTTTCACTCGGATACTTTGATCATGAGTATATTAGCCGAGCACCTATCGCTACATTATCTGATGCAGATGGAAAAATCATTGCATTCACGACATTTATGCCCGTATATCAAGACGGATCATTGTCTGTTGATTTAATGCGCTATTATCCAGATGCGCCTAGCGGCATTATGGATGCAATTTTCATCCACCTATTCCAGTGGGCAAAAGAAAATGAATACCATTCCTTTAATATTGGTATGGCACCACTTTCAAATGTAGGTTTATCGACACAGTCTTTCTGGTCTGAGCGAGTTGCTGCTGCCATCTTTAATAATGTTCGATATACGTATAGTTTCAGCGGGTTACGACATTTTAAAGAAAAATATAAACCAGCATGGAGCGGTAAATATTTAGCATTTAGAAAGAATCATTCTTTACCAATTACAATGCTCTCAGTAACAAAGTTAATAGGAAAAAGAAAAAACAGCTAAGCATTTAGCTGTTTTTTCTTTTTTGAACTTGTACAATAAATTCTTTTTCATATTTCTTACCATTTATATAGAAATCTCCCCATATTTTATACGTCCCTTCTACAGGGAATGTTATGCGATATTGTAATTGCTCATCTGTATCAACAGGTATTGCGTATAAAAAGTTTTCTCTCGCGTCATCCACAATATAAAGCGCCTCCACTTCGCCCCTCTCTGAATGTAATTTCAACTTTTCTCCCTTTTTCGCTTGGAATTGAAATGTTAACGTCGCTGGTTCATTCGGATGCAATGCACCAAATAAAAGAGAAACTTCATACTCACCTATTTTTTTTGTTAGCACACTATCAATTGGAAATCTTACTTTTTTCTTAGTTTTCTCTTCTACTTCTCTCCCAAAGTCTTTCTTCGCAAATGATTTCATAGATTTGTTTTTATCTTCATATAAAAATATTGTATATCTGTCATCTTTCGCTATTTTGGAAGAGACCTTATATGATCCATTCCCTGCAAATGTAGGTTTCATTTGTTGTACATGCTTTAATTGTCCGTCTACAATAACTGCCTGAATTTCATCATTCACACCACGAACTTCGTTATTTTTATTATTTAGTAATTGAAATGAAATATCTACTTTCTCATTTCCTTTTCCATATGCCACATCCCATTTTACTTCCTGAACATCACCTACAGTCTCTGTAGTTTCCTGATACTTTTTTATGTAAAATCCGCCTACTACAATAAATAGCAAAGCAACAAGTCCAATGACAAGATTTTTCAAAAGATCACCTACCATTTTTATTGTCTCTGTTCATACAAAACTTCTTACATATATATTCTAGATTATGATTTATGAAATCCTCCTGTTTTGCACATATTACAAATAATAAAAAGATTTTAATTGAAAGGATTCGTAGTGTATAATGCAAATGATATTGATTTCTATCAATACATTATAAGGAGGACTATTCATGAGTGTACATATTGAAGCAAAACAAGGCGAAATTGCTGAATCTATTCTATTACCTGGTGATCCACTACGTGCAAAATATATTGCGGAAACATTTCTAGAGGACGTTACATGCTATAATAACGTGCGTGGTATGTTAGGTTTCACTGGAACTTATAAAGGAAAACGTGTATCTGTTCAAGGTACAGGTATGGGTGTTCCTTCTATTTCTATTTATGTAAACGAATTAATCCAAAGCTATGGAGTTAAAAATTTAATTCGCGTTGGAACTTGCGGTGCTATTCAAAAAGACGTAAAAGTACGTGACGTTATTATTGCAATGACAGCTTGTACGGATTCTAATATGAACCGTTTAACATTCCCAGGTTTTGATTTTGCACCAGCTGCAAACTTTGACCTTTTAAAGAAAGCTTACGATGCTGGAACTGAAAAAGGCTTACACGTTCGTGTTGGTAATGTTTTAACAGCAGATGTATTTTATCGTGAAAGCATGGACATAGTTAAAAAACTTGGAGATTACGGTGTACTAGCAGTAGAAATGGAAACAACTGCTCTTTACACTTTAGCAGCGAAATACGGTGTAAATGCGTTATCTGTCTTAACAGTAAGCGATCACATCTTTACTGGTGAAGAAACAACATCTGAAGAGCGTCAAACTACATTTAACGAAATGATTGAAATTGCTTTAGATGCAGCAATTCAATAATAGTACATTAAAGAACTCGTCATACGTCTGTCGAGTTCTTTTTATATGACTTTTTATTAAAAACTACTTTCAAAAGAGACAGATTTTCTCCTCTACTTTTTTGTAACGTTTGTTATAATAAAGAAATCATTTACAGTATTTCTCACAAGAGGTGACGCAGTGAAAAACAGAAGTATCGTTTTTAAACTATTTTTATTAACATCGACATTATTTACAATCATATTCCTCCTATTTTTCCTAGGACAATCTCTATTTTTAGAGAAATTTTATATTAATAAAAAAGTAAAAACAGTTCAAACTGCTTTTGAGGATTTCGTAGATACTTACGAAAAAAGTGGTAAAACTTATGAGGAAATTCGAAAACTAAAACAAGAGTTTCATAATAAAACAAATGCTGAAATGCAGTTTTTAAATACGAACGGCATTATTAAAAGTGACAATAATTTCTACATTGATGTAATTAACCCTAAAAATAATAAAGCATATTCCATTCCACTCAATAATGTTTTAACGCCCGAAGAATATAATAAATTCGAAAACTTAGGATTGAAAAAAGATGGGATGATAAACGTCGTCGGTTTTGTACAAGATTCCACCATAACACCACTAGAATTGACAACAAACTATAATCGATGGCAAAACGAAAATATCAACTCAGATTTTCAATCCATTAATGGCAATCCTGCTAAAAATAGACTTACAAGCCGCTCTAAAACTGTGACTCAAATTGAGTTTACTGGTATTGTTTCTAAGTTACAGCTTCCATCCAAAGCGGATGTTCGTCTTGCAAATGATTTTGAAACATTACAAGCCGTTCAATACTTTGCAGACATTATTAGAAATGGCACTGCTAACTCGCACCAATTAAGCTATTTTCTACTAGATGGTGAAGAGAATATAAAAAATAGCATCTTTGTAAAACCTATTGTGGAAAATGGAAAAATTACAGAATACGCTTTTGCGATAGCATCTTTACAACCTGTTAATGAGGCGATGCTCGTTTTAAAGGATTATTATGTCTATGCCTTAATCATCGTATTTCTCGTAATTATTTTATTATCCTTCTACTACTCAAAAATCATTGTGAAGCCATTAATTAAAATGAATCGCGTTACAAAGAAAATGGCCAATTTTGATTTTAGCGAGAAATTACCTGTAACAGCAGACGATGAGATTGGCGGGCTTTCCGGTAGTATTAATACGTTATCTGTAAACTTAAAAGACCGAATCGATCGATTAAATGTTGCCAATACAAAATTACAACAAGATATTGAACGTGAACGTCAATTAGAGAAAACGCGAAAAGAATTCATTTCTGGTGTATCACACGAATTAAAAACACCTCTTAGTGTAATTAGAAGTTTCGCAGAAGGAATTAAAGATGGCGTTAGTAAAGATACGACGTATTACACAGATGTTATTTTAGAAGAAACCGAAAATATGAACAGACTTATTGTTGAAATGTTAGAATTAGCAAAATTAGAATCAGGTACGTACAAACTAGATATGACGACATTCTCGATCGGTGAATTAATTCAACAAGTCTATACAAAGTTATTATTTAGCATGGAAGAAAAGCATTTACAAGTGAACATAGATGTAGACTCTTCTATATTTGTTCAAGCGAATCGTAGTCGTATTGAACAAGTCGTTGTGAACTTACTTAGCAATGCAATTCGATATACGCCAGATGGGGAAAAAATACAAGTCACTGTTTTAGAAATGGAAAATACAGTAAAAGTACAAATCGAAAACACAGGAAACCCTATCCCAGAAGAAAGTCTTGAAAAAATTTGGGATCGTTTCTACCGTTTAGATGCATCTCGTAGCCGTCATACTGGTGGTACTGGTCTCGGATTATCTATTGTAAAAAACATATTAGACCTCCACCACGCCGACTACGGTGTATATAACACGACTAATAGTGTTGTATTCTACTTTAATTTACAAAAAGTAAAAGAAGTCAAATAATTTGTCTTAATTTCACTAGGAGTTCACATGAAATTCACACTCTCCCTTTATAGTAAGAAACAAGTTAATCCTTTCCTTTACACATATAAAAGAGGAGAGTGCGTGAAATGAAACAAGCAGGACAACCAATTCAAAATGAAAAACAATTAGAAACTATCAAAAATATACTTTTACAATCTTCGAAACGTGATGGCTTATTATTCGTATTAGCTGTGAATTCTGGCTTAAAAGTAAGTGAAATCTTACAATTAAAAGTTAGTGATGTAATCGATGAAAATGAAAATGTTCGCCATTCCATTTTATTTTACAATGAAAAAGTAAAGAAACATAAATGGTTTGCTGTAAATGAAGACTTACAGCACGCGATCGAAGACTACATGAAAGAACGTAAAACTTGGAAACGTAATGAACCATTATTAAAGTCTCAAAAAGGAACAAAATCTATTACGAGACAACATGCATGGTACATTTTAAACAAAGCTGCAAAAGAAGTTGGATTAGAAGGGATTAGCTCACATACACTTCGAAAAACTTGGGGATATTGTGCATACAAATCAGGTGTTGATATCGCATTTTTACAACACTTCTTTGATCATAGTACTCCATCAAAAACTTTAAAGTATATCGGTATTGCTTAATAACTCTTATACATAAAAAAGGTTACCATTTATAAATGGTAACCTTTTTTATGTTTCACATTCTCTTCCCTTGTCTCTCCTATATTGTAGTGGTACTCTAATAGTAAGGGGGAGAAATTATGAACACATTAACAATTGAATTACCGAAAGAAACGGCTGAAAAACTTGATTTATTAAAACAATCTTATGAAAAGAAAACAGGTGCTTCCATTTCTGAGAGCACTCTTGTTCAAACACTTATCTCAAAAGAATTTATCCAAGCGATAACTCCTTTTGATTTACAACAATTCGTCACTGAAAAAGAACAGCATTAATTGCTGTTCTTTTTTTTGATACGTTATCAGTGATTTACTAAATCCCCTAAAAAACTACTTTACGTTACCCATACTTTTTAGAAATCTACCTACTTTTAATATCTCATAAAAAGTTTTTTATTTATTTTTCGGAAAACCATTGACAATGATAATGATAACCATTATCATTTATTACGAAGCCAACAATTGATGAATCAACCAAACGCTCAGTAACATTGTTACCCCTCTTTTTCATATAGAAAGGCACTGTACATTCCCCCTGTTTGTACAGTGCCTTTCTTGTTTATTATCATTCAAACAAATTTAATTGTTCGGGCTTCGGCTCACCATATGTAATGTTCATCATTTTCATAAGCTGTTTCGCATTATCTGCTGCATCTCCGCCCGAATTATTGTTAAATAGTACATATATGTCATTTGCCTTCTTTTTTAATTGCTCTAGTCTTTCTACCCATTCTTCTAATTCTTTATTATTGTAGCGATATAAACAACGAACCGCTCTCCAATTTTCTCCTTTATCAAGCCAGCCATGAACATTTCGGCCATGAAAACGTATTAACACCATCTCTGCATTTGTTACTTCTAATACGAGCGGTACCGAACCTATCCCGGCCTGTGGCTCATCACAAATGGTATGAATCCATTTCTCGTGTTCCAAAAACTGTAGCGTCTTATCTCTCATTTCCGGATAAAACCATGTTTGATTCCGAAATTCTATAGCACATGGCAAACCTTCCATTTTTTCTTTCGTATATCGAAGAAAATCTACATTTTTCTTTTTACAATCAAACCATGGTGGATATTGAAATAAAATCGTTTTTAATTTACCAGCTTCTATTAAAGGAAGAATAGATTGTTTATATACATCAAACATTTCGTCAAACGTAGAAAAAGGAATTTCACCTTTCATATGCCCCGTCATCCCTTGATATGCTTTTACGACAAAAGAAAAATTTTTCGGTGTCTCCATTGCCCATTTTGTATAGTTTCGTGTGGGTTGCATCGCATAAAATGAACTATCTACTTCTACAATAGGAAAATGCTCACTATATGTTCGTAATTTATTTCTATTTTCATAGGAATCTATATATAAAGAAGCATGATCTCCCCATCCTGTTACTCCAATGAAAAGCAACTATATCCCTCCCTTTTTCACTTCACCTTCTATTCATTCTACTCACTTCCTAAACACTTCGACTAATCAATTTCATTAAGTAGCCCTTCTTTCAGAGTATCCGTATAAAAATATGATATACTAGATGGAAGAATTTTTAAATTGAGGGGTTATTTATTTATGCTTCCAAACGATGATATTGTATCTTATGAAAAACGAATAGAAGAATTAGAAAATAAAGTGCGTTTTTATGAAGAACTTGTGAATCAATTACCACATCATTTCACATACAAAAATCCACATATTGGTTTACAAATAAAGAAAACGAGAACGACTCATTCTATTCAAGGCATACGAAAAGAAAATAAAGAAGCTGATTTTCAACTTACTTGCGATTCATTATTTTTATTTGAACAACTTGAAACATACTTTGTTCATATTTTTGATGCTTTTTCACATCATGTAACCTTTGTTGATAATAAAGGAAATATAACTTTATGTAATCAAATTGCCGCAGATGATTTTGGTGTAGTACGAAATGATATAATTGGAAAACCCATTCAACAACTACTAAAATTGCCAGAAGAGAAAATTAAAGCTCTTGAAACATTAAGAACTGGCACAGAAATATATAATGAAGAAGTTTTAGACAAAAACTATGGCATTTTAAACAACCGAATTATTCGTGATTATAACGGAGAGATTTTTAGAGTTATTAGCGTCTTTCATTATTTAAACTCAGAACGTGATGCAGAAAAATTTTCGTTAGCAGGGCGAATCGCAGCTGGTATTGCACATGAAGTACGTAATCCTCTTACAACCGTACGAGGTTATTTACAATTTTTACAAGAAAGTGTTTCTCCATCTAATAAAGAACTATTTAAAAACTTACTCATTCCTGAATTAGATCGCGCAAATAGTATTATTACAAAATTTTTATCTATTTCAAAAACACGCGAATTTACAAGAGAACCCTTTCCCATTAATACATTTTTACGTGAGTATATTCAACAGTTACTAGCTAGTGAAGTCTTTTTACATAACATTTCAATTGATTATAATTTTTCTACCGAATTAGATGATGTATTAGTCCATATCGATCGTCACGAACTTGTGCAAGTTTTTTTAAACCTATTTCAAAACGCTGTCGATGCTCAAGGTGAAAAAAAACTTTCTATCCAAATCACTAGTTATCGCCTAGATAACTTTGCTCGTATTACTTTCACTGATAATGGGATTGGTATTCCTCCAGCCATTCAAGAATATATCTTTGATCCGTTCTTCTCAACAAAAGATTCAGGTACAGGGCTGGGCTTGTCAGTAACGAAGAAAATCATCCAAAATCATAACGGTACATTAAAAATGACTAGTAATGAAGATGGTACAACTTTCACTATTTCAATTCCAATCTTACCTAAAACAGCCATTGAAAAATTAAATCAATACAAATAAAGAATCAATCCACGAACTGCATGCCAATTGTTCAACATTCCCAACAATTAGCATGCAGTTTTTTATGTTGAATTTTTCTTCTTTACATTATACAAAACCTTCCCTATACCTTACTTATCTTTTGCTAGTTAGGTCAATTACTTATTTTTTTAGAAATAGTAGTTTGTCCATCACAAATTTAGTATAAATTTCATTTTAATATATAGTAATGACTATTGATTCTATGAAAGAAAGGAATGAAAAGATAAACAATAAAAATAAAGGAAAAGTATTTTATGGTAATGATTGTTGCGAAGTCAGAGCTTGTAGTCATATTAACATTTCTAAGTCCAAACTTACAGAATTCGTTAGACTTCTTCAAGCTCTTGGTCAAGCTATTCAAGCTGTCTTTCAAAACCCTTCTCAAAATAATATCGATAACTTAATCGCTGCCTTAAATAACCTACAAAAATTCCTTAATTGCTTAGATTTATCTCCAGCACAAAAACAAATTGGAAATTCTATTATTGCTAATCTATTAACTATTTTAAAAACAACATCTTTCTCATGCGGAGCATTGTACGTTGAGCTACAAAGCCTGCTTAATTATTTATTGTATATCGCTAAGTTATTCAAAGTAGATTGTTGTACGATTGACAAATTAGTTAAACTCATAACAGAGATCCAAACTATCCTAGTTCAATACGGATCAGGTTGCCTTGGAGGCGGAGGAGCAACAGGTGCTACTGGTGCTACTGGTGCTACTGGACCTCAAGGACCAGCAGGTGTTCAAGGCGCTACTGGACCTCAAGGACCTCAAGGTATTCAAGGACCAGCTGGTGCTACTGGTGCTACTGGCGCAACAGGACCAACGGGTACTCCAATTCCTGTAACTACAGCTGTATTAGGAAACACAATTGCACAAACTGTATCACCGGGAAGCAATATACAATTTAATGAAACATTTGAATTAGCAAATATCTCCTTTAATGGTTCTGATACTCTAACTGTTTTAGAAACTGGTGTATATGATATTAGTTTCTCTGCATCTACAACTTTCCCAGGTTCTTCACCATTTGGCTTCGGTCTTTCATTTAACGGCCAACCACCTACTCGTAATTTCTCAACTAACGTTATCGGTAGTGCAGTTTCTTTCTCAACGATTGTTACTTTAACAGCTGGCACAACAATTTCTGTACAGCCTACAGCAAATACTATTTCTATCCCTAACACAGGCGAAACAACTGCTATACTTTCCATCTTCCGAATTTACTAACCACAATTTCCAATAATATTTTGGAATGACCAAGCACCTTTATAAGTAATAGGTTTTTGATTGTCTATTAAATCTCTCTTTATATAAAAAGGAGCACTTATTTGGGAGGATAAGTGCTCCTTCTTTACGTTTCTTTACCTCAAATTTACTCTATCTTAATCCTCATTTTGTATGATAAGTAGTGAAGTCAAAGATATGAAAGAGGGATGAAAATGAGAGTTATGTCACTAATACGCATTGGGTTTGCTCTTATGGTATGCATTATTTTATGTGTAGGATTTTTTTTAACTCTAAAATATTCCACTATATCAAAAGCAGAGAGAAAAACTGTTCCATACAAACTTTTTTATACGAAACAAAGCAACATCCCTTATTCCAATGCCACAAATAATGAAAAAAAAGTTATAAAAGGAATGCTTATTACGGAAGCTTCTAATTCCGAAGCGTTACTTCAAGTCGCTGAAACGATTAAAGATCAATATGCAAATAAAGACATTGATGAAATTACACTCTCTATCCACAATGAAAATAATGGTAATTACGAAGAAGAATTACCTTATGAACCTATTAGTAAAGGCAAAATAATCGTCACATACGATTCCGAATCCTATGGCAGTACGAACATTATACTTAACGAGTAATATCGTGTATCTCAATAGATATGAATTAATAACTAGTAGGAATAGAAAAAGTCCCCACCAATTAGAGTTTCATTTTGTTTTTCATACAAAAAAGAGGCGAATTTCGTTATTCGCCTCTTTCTTTTACCAAAATGAAGGAATCCATTCTTTCACTTTATCCAGCCACTCTTGTTGTTCTTTTTTTCGTTGTTGTTCCTCTTCTTTCCTTCTTTTCTCTTCTTCTTTTCTTCGTTTTTCCTCGTCTATTGTATTCAATTGTTTTTTATAATCCGCCTCAGATATGAGCGATAACTGGAATGCTTTTTGAGCTGGATTGGCATTCGCTTTTTTCATAATATCCCGGAACATTGTTGTCGTAATTTGACTGCCCCCTGGAATATAATGATCGCTATCTGTTTTATCATATCCTACCCAAATCGCACCTACTAAATCTGGTGTGTATCCTACAAACCATGAATCCTTTGCACCAGTGCTTGGTCCATTTACAATTTGAGTAGTACCTGTCTTACCTGCCGTATCAACGTTATTAACTTTCGCCTTTTCGCCCGTTCCCTTTTCGACAACACCTTTTAATAAATATGTCATCTTTTGAGAAATTTTCTCACTTGTCACTCGTGTCTCTTTCTTATACCACTTTCCAATCGTTTCTCCTTCAGCATTTTGTATCTCTCTAATCGCGTGAGCTTCCACTTGGACACCATCATTTGCAAATGTACTATACGCTTGAGCCATTACAAATGGAGATGTCCCCACATGCATACCGCCTAAAGCGATCGGATACGTACGATCTTCTGGCACTAATGGAATACCAAATCGCTCTAAAGATTTCAATCCTTTATCTAATCCAATTTGTTCTAATAGCCAAACAGCCGAAACATTGTACGACTTTGCCACAGCTTCATACATTGTCACATCACCGTGAAAAGTATGATCACTATTCTGTGGTTTATATTCTTTAATATTAAATGGTTCATCTTTCAATATATCGTATACTTCATACCCTTGCTCTAACGCCGGTACATATACGGCTAGGGGCTTTAAAGTTGAGCCAGGCTGTCTTTTTAATTGGGTTGCATGGTTAAACTGTAAAAATTGATACGGCCCTCTTCCTCCAACTAAAGCTGGTACACCACCTGTTTTTGGGTTCATAAGAACTACACCCGTTTGCATCAGTTGGTCTGAGCCACTATCCTTGAAATAACTATCATTATTCACAACATCTTCTACAGCCTGTTGTTTTTTCGGATCAAGCTCTGTATAAATACGATAACCACCCGCTAAAATTTCATTTTGTGTTAATTCGTACTTGTCCATCGCTTCTCTAACAATATAGTCTACATATTGAGAGTATTTTCCCTTGTATTTATCATCCACACCACGTTTTAATACAAGACCGCTCTCTTTTTCTTTATTATACTGTTCGTCAGAAATATACCCTTGCTCTTTCATTAAACTTAATACGACATTACGTCTTTCAATTGACTTGTTAAAGTTTTTATAAGGTGAATACGCAGATGGTGCTTTAATTAATCCTGCAATCGTTGCCGCTTCTGAAATTGTTAAATCTTTTACCTCTTTATCAAAGTAAGATTTAGCTGCCCTTTTTATCCCCCAAGCACCTTCACCAAAATAAATTTGGTTCATATACATTTCAATAATTTCATCTTTCGTATACGTACGCTCTATTTTTTTTGTTAAAAAATATTCCTTTATTTTTCGAGAGTATGTGCGGTCTTGTGTTAGAAATACATTTTTCGCAAGTTGTTGTGTAATTGTACTCCCCCCCGCTACAACTTCTCCTGCTGTAATATTTTTAAAAACTGCACTTATAATTCCACTGTAATAAATACCATGATGGTTAAAAAATTCCTTATCTTCTACTGCAACAATTGCCTGAACCATAACGTCAGGAATATCTTTCCTTTTAACGCCTTCTGTTTTAGAAGAAGCTAATTTAGTCGCAACTTCATTATTTGCATCATAAATTAAGGTCGGTTGCGGAACAGCTTGTTTTAATTCAGATATGTCTTGAATGGAAATTATTATATTTATAGCAATAAATAGAGTAGCAAGTAAACTTCCTAATACAATTAATGAATTACGAAGTTTCTTTCTCTTATTGAACCACTCCTGCATTTTTTTAAAATGAGTGTTCTTCAATTTCATTCGTTCACTTCCTTCGTTTGTTTACACTCTTCTTTTCAAAAGGAAGAATATACCTCCTTTTAAATTTATTATAATAACGTAGTCTTTCCTGTAGTGTAAAGCTTTTCTTTCACATTCATACTTTTTGCAAGAAAAGGACATTCTACAAGTAAGATATTCAATATTGATTATTAATATTATTAATACAACAATAAGAGTTATGTTAAGTTTTTGTAAACTTTTCGATAAAATGTTTTAAAAAACGACAGTTTTTTGTTAGAATTGACTAGCCAATATATTTTACATATATTACTTTTGTGGGGGTAACTAATAATGGTCTTTAAATCAAAAAAAGATAAATTTTCTGAAATGTTAATGAATGTTTCCGAAAATTTAAAAGAAGGCGCGCAGTTTTTCGTGGAGTATAAAATTAAAAATGCTAGCGATTTAAAAGAGTTTTCTATGCGCATGAAAGAGTATGAGTCAAAAGGTGACTCATTTATTCACGAAATCATTATGGAGCTAAACAAAGCGTTTATTACTCCTATTGAACGTGAGGACATCCTACAACTTGCAATGAGTATGGATGATGTATTAGACGGATTAGATCATAGTGCTGGTCTATTCGAAATGTATTCTATTACAGAAGCTGATGAATACATGATTAAATTCGTAGAAGCAATTAATCAATGTGCGATTGAAATTGCAAACTCTGTTGAATTAATGTCTAACAAAAAATTAGTCGACATTCGTACAAATGCGATTAAGATTAAGGATTACGAATCACAATGTGATGATATTCGCCGTCATGCGATTAAACACTTATTCTCTCGTGAAAAAGATCCGATTAAGATTATTCAATACAAAGAGATTTACGAAGAGCTTGAAGAAGTAGCGGATAGCTGCCAAAGCGTTGCAAACGTACTAGAAACAATTATTATGAAGAACGCGTAAGGAGTTTGATCATGGATACACTCTTGATACTGACCGTTTTAGTAGTCATTTGCGCTTTAGCTTTTGACTTTATCAATGGATTTCACGATACAGCAAACGCTATTGCAACGGCTGTTTCAACGAAAGCTCTAAAGCCTAGACATGCAATTGTTATGGCAGCTATTATGAACTTTTTAGGTGCAATGACATTTACAGGTGTAGCAAAAACGATTACAAAAGATATCGTTGATCCATTCGCTTTACCAAATGGTTCTCTTGTAATTTTAGCTGCTTTACTTGCGGCAATAGCATGGAATTTAATTACTTGGTACTACGGTATTCCAAGTAGTTCTTCGCATGCAATCATTGGCTCGATCGCAGGTGCAGCTATCGCTGCTGCTGGTTTTAGTTCATTAAACTTTAAAGGTTTCATAAAAATTCTTGAGGCTTTAATCATTTCACCGATTATCGCTTTTGTTATCGGTTATATTGTATACAGTATTTTTAAAGTCGTCTTTAAAAACTTCAATCTAACGAAGACGAACAAAAATTTCCGTTTGTTCCAGATTTTCACTGCTGCATTACAAGCTTATACACACGGTACGAATGATGCGCAAAAAGCAATGGGAATTATTACGATGGCTCTTATGGCTAATAGCTACCATACTTCTAGCGACATCCCGTTCTGGGTACAATTATCTTGTGCGATTGCAATGGGTCTTGGTACTTCTGTCGGTGGATGGAAAATTATTAAAACTGTCGGTGGACAAATTATGAAAATTCGTCCTGTAAATGGTGTAGCTGCCGATTTATCATCATCTCTTGTTATTTTCGGGGCAACATTCATTCACTTACCAGTTAGTACGACGCACGTTATCTCTTCTTCTATTTTAGGGGTTGGTGCTTCTCATCGTGTGAAAGGTGTAAAATGGGGAACTGCAAAACGCATGTTAATTACTTGGGTTATTACACTTCCTATTTCAGCTTCTTTAGCTGCTTTATTTTACTCTTTATTGCACTTAATCTTTTAATTAAAAGTCGTCTTCCTTATTTTTCTAGGAAGACGACTTTTTTGTGAACAAAGCTTTTTCCCATGAAAAAGCGTGTATAATAATTGGTGGATAAGTTATATAGAGGAGTTGGCAATTTTGGAATACATCATGTTACTTTTCATCGGACTAATCGCCGGGACAGTAGGAAGTCTAGTCGGACTTGGCGGCGGAATTATTATTGTTCCGTTATTAATCGGATTACACAGCCTATCACCACAACTTGCAGTAGGAACTTCAATGGTAACAGTCGTTTTTACAGGACTATCTTCCACCCTTACTTATATGAAGCATAAACGAGTAGATTACAAAAGTGGACTTATTTTATTTATCGGGAGTGGCCCTGGTGGTATCATCGGCTCGTGGGCAAATAAATTTTTAAACCAAGATACATTTTCTTTATATTTTGGGATTTTCCTTATTTTTGTCTCCATTCTTCTTATGTTACGAGACAAATTAAAACCCCTTTCTTTATCAAATATGACTGTAATTAAGCGCTCTTTTACAGATAACGAAGGAAACACTGTTCACTATCAATTCCCACCGCTTCTCGCTATCTTTATCGCCTTTATAGTTGGTTTTATATCTGGTTTATTCGGAATTGGTGGCGGTGCCTTACTTGTTCCAGCAATGATGCTACTTTTTGCATTCCCAGCACATATTGCTGTAGCAACTTCGATGTTCATCGTATTTCTATCAGCAATTGTAAGTTCTGCAACTCACATATCCCTTGGAAATGTCAGCTGGATTTACGCATTAATTCTTATTCCTGGTGCATGGATTGGCGGAAAAATCGGGGCGTATATTAATACAAAATTAAGCGGTAACGCCGTAATTAATTTATTACGCATCACATTAATTATTCTCGGAACTAGATTAATCATTACTTCTTTTTTATAACGTGTTCTTTTTAGAATGCGTTTTTTCTTACACACATGAATATAAAAATCCTCCTAAGAGAACAAATAAAATGAAACAAACACATAATAGCATGTAATTAGAAATATGTACTTTCTTCACGTTGACCACTCCTATAACTGCGACTGTTATCTTTATGATAGCGAAAAAATAGTTTACTTGCAGTTACAAAGTGCTAACAATGCAAAATCATTTATTACAAATTTTATCCTTATATTTCATTTCTTTGTATATTCTATCGGTTTAATAAAAAAAGATGTCATATTGACATCTTTTTAGTGAAGAAGTGACCATCCCATAAAATCCTCATGTACTTGGCACGCCCTCTTATCGTTTCGATCATATAATTCAGCATAACTATCTGTTTCTTCATCATAAGCCATCGTATAAATAATTTGGCCGTCCACTTCAACGGATAACACGACTCCACCCTTCATCTCTTCTACATGAATGATAGCATTCGCCGGAATTCTCATATCCGTCATTTTTATCGCATCTAACAATATACTAAACCCCCTACAGCGTATTCATTGCTAGTACTATTACACACTAAATAGTATACTACTGTAATAGCATATATTTCGTCAATGAAATTGCTGTTAAAAAACATATCGTCTGTATACATATACGCTAAAATAAAAGTAATAGAAATGTTTAAATGGGGGGCTAACATTGATTCTACACAAAGGAGATGTACTATTCCGTCAAGGCGAGGATGGTCCTTTATATTTTATAAAAACAGGTTTATTAAAAGTGGTAAGAATAGAAGAAGATGGAACACCATTTCTATTCAACATTATCGTTCCAGGAGAAACAATACCTCATCATTCTTTAATTTCACCGAAGGAATATCACGGTACAGCAATTGCTTTAATGAAAACAGAAGTTGAACCTATAAATAGTAACGAGTGGTACGATCAACTTCAAGCGAATCCTGCATCGTATGCAAATATCGCTATGCAATTACAATCAAAATTAAGAATGATGCAGCAGCGTATCGATCAATTGACGACCGTCTCTCCAAAAGAACGTCTTCATCGCTTACAAGAATGGTTCACACTATATTTAGGTGACATTCCTATATATGAAATATTAACGCAAACTGAAATTGGTCAGCTCATTGGTATACGCCGTGAAACGGTAAATCGACTATTGCGAGAACAAATAAAAAACGAGGTAAAATAATACCTCGTTTTTTTGCTTATTCAAATTATATCTATTGTAAGCTTGCTGCTGGACCGAAAAATTCATAGTGAATATGCTCTTGTTTCACAACTAAATCAGTTAGTGCAGCATTTATATGTTTCATAAATGGTACGGGGCCACAGAAATAAAATTCCGCTTCCGTTGTCGGAATAATCGTTTGCAACCATTCAGCTTCAATGAAACCTTCTTTATCAAAGTTTTTCATTTCCAGATCTTTTTCAGTTGGTGCCGAATAGCAAGTGTATGCTTTAACTTGTTCGTATTCATTATCTACTGCCTCAACGTGTTCTTTCATTGCATGTGTATTGCTATTCAATGCTGCATGAACAAAACATACATTACGTTTTGAATCTTGTTCAATTAACGTATTTAGCATACTCATCATTGGTGTAATACCTACCCCACCACTAATTAGTACAACTGGTAATGTTGAATCCATATTTAACACGAAATCTCCTGCAGGTGCACTTACCGGTAACATATCGCCTTCTTTTACATGATCATGTAAGTAATTTGATACTTTACCGTCCGGTGTATCTACACCTTTTTCTTTCTTTACACTAATTCGATAATATTCTTTTCCAGGGGCATCTGATAAGCTATATTGACGATTATGTGTATATGTTTCACCTTCAATTTTTATTTGAACCGTTACATATTGTCCTGGGATGAATGAAGAAACTTTCCCTCCATCTTCAGGTTTTAAATAAAATGACGTAATAACATCGCTTTCCTTCACTTTTTTAACAACTACAAAGTTACGGAAATCTTTCCATCCGCCCTCTTTATGTGCCGCTTCTTCATACATCTCTGCTTCAATGCTAATGAATGCATCAGCAATGACACCATAAGCTTCTCCCCATGCGTTTAACACTTCATCAGGTGCGCCTGCGACCTCTTTAATCGCACGTAGTAAACATGTACCTACAATTGGATAATGCTCTGCTTTAATACCTAAACTTCTATGCTTATGACCAATTTGTTTTACAACTGGAATAATAACTTCTAAATTATCAATGTACGTTGCAGCTGCATAAACGGCATTCGCTAACGCTTGTTGTTGCCTTCCTTTTTTCTGATTTGTATGGTTAAAAATATTCAATAACTCCGGATGTTCCGAAAATAAAATTTCATAAAATCTCGTTGTAATTTCAACGCCTTTTTCTTGTAATAATGGTACTGTTGACTTTACGATTTCAATTGTTTTTTCACTTAACATTGTATCCCACTCCTCTATTTCCTTAACTGTTTTTAGTTTAACTGAATTGTATAATACGGATTGTGATTTTAATCACTATTAACACATTGTTTTTGTGAAAAATATATGAACATTACACTTACAAAAAAAATAAGCCAACTAGAATTTCTAGCTAGCTTATTATTTAGACTGAATAGCTTGTTCAATTACCTTTATATCTTTCCCATCTCCAAATTCTGTATAACCCCAGATGTTCGTCTCACCTCTATATTTATTTACGATAATATCTAAGTCATGGTATACACGATGTGCGTAAACTACATACTCAATCTTTTGAAGTTCCACACCTTTTTTTGCAATTTCATAGCTTCTATTTACATCTCGTTTTATTTTTTCATTCTTTATTTCTGTATGTATATTTTTTAAAGACGATTCTTGTTGTTGAAACCATTGTTTAAATTGGTTCCAGTCCCCGTCTGTATAATTCTCTGCTTTACCATAATTTAAGAAATTATTATAGCTTTCATGTGTCATACGAATAAAATCTAGCACTTTTGTCTCTTCTTGCACATCTTCTATTTGAGCTATTGTATTTACCTCAGCAGGCTTATTCGCATAATGTAGCAGCACTTTCATAAGACTATAGCTCGCAATGATCATCACGATAATAATCCCGAATACACGTAACAATTTCTTCATATACAGAACTCCTTCTCTATTAAAGATATTACAATGTAGTACTATACTTGTAACATTCTCTCGTAGAAATCTAATTCCTGTATAAATCCTTCCTATCATTTCGACAATATTTTTCTATGCATTTCTCGTTGGCAAATGCTCTTGTAAAATAACATATCCTTCATAAGCTGTATAACCGAGTATAGCCATTAATCCGATATAACAAGCACATACCGTCCATTTCGTTTTCATATCCACTTTGTAATAGTTTTCCTGTTGTCTCTTTTCCGCATCCCATTCCTGTAACTTTCTTTCTGACATTTCAAATGCTTCTCTTATATGAATGGTATGTGTTTCTTTTTCATCTTCATATGGGACGTAATCAAGTGGCTCAAACTTTCGTAAAAGATACTCTAACACTTCAATCTTTTGAAGTTCTCCTGTTTTTAATTCTTTCTCTCGTTCTTTTTGCCTTAATACATTTATTTCATGTTGCATCATATATATATTTCGATGTACTCCACCAGTTTCTATTAACTCCTCTTTAAGCCTTGCAACATATCCTTTCATTCCATCAATTCTATATCCTAATTCCTTTATTGGCTCATCTCGCTTTAATACTCTATATAATTCCATACAACCGATAATAAAAATAAATCCTCCCAAAATACTTTTAAAGTAAATGGAATAACCGAGCAATACAATAAGGCCCGCTCCCCAAATTTTTGTACTTACAACTGAGATAATCCGCCCACCATCTAATGGAGAAACTGGAATCAAGTTAAAGAAATTAATCATACTTCCAAGTAAAATAATTAATGCCCAAAATGGCTCTTTCGTTATTATATAAAGTGGAATTGCAGGTAAAAATGACAACAATCCGAAAAGAGGCCCCATATAGGCGATGTAAGCTTCATCTTTCGCATTTTTCGGCATCTCTTTCATCCCAATAAGAGCGCCCATAAATGGAATAAATATTGCTGGCGATGTTGGTATACCTTTTCTTTTCGCAGCCCATAAATGGCCCATTTCATGAATAAACAACAAATAAATGAGCGCTACCCCAAATTTCCAACCATATATAGCTGCGTATGCACCAAGTGATAGTAACATACTAAATACCGTTGAAAATTTTGCTAATTTAAAAATTGCAAATACCCACTTTAACTTAGAAAGTAAAAATAGCCCTATTGCAACAATAATTCCCCATAATCCTTTTTTATTATTTTTCATATCCTTCTCCTTTATCTCTCATTAACGAATCATATTCATCAAAGCTTGTTCTTTTCTCTATTATGAAATATTTTTTTCTATTGTTAGAAATAATGTTTATATAATCCATTTTTAGCCAAAAATATAAATAAAAGGAGGTGTTTACGAATGAATTTACAATCTCTCATAATAGGCGCTCTATCGTTTTTAGCTTCAACTCTTATTTTTTATACCGCTAGTTACGTATTATTATTAGATTTGTTGCCAAATCACGTATTTATTGCTCTTATCGTCCTTTCTGCTCTTATGATTTCTTTTCTTATTACACGAAAATCAATGAATGAGCCATCTGCAAAAGCAAAGTAATAGAGAGGGGGGGCCTCCCCTCTTTATTATCATTTCCTAGGAAAGGCCATATAACCATTACGAATTTACATTTATACCAATCCGTAAGGGCTAATTAAAGTTTCATTTTATCTTTGCAAATTCATTTTTTCACCATACTCTTTAACAATTTGAATGATATTTTGAAAAACACCTATTTTTTCTTTTTTACTATTTAATATTTTCAAATCATAATTTTCATAATATGTTTCTAATGACTTTAATTGTGATTCTGAAGCATCTTTCACCGGAACAGTAGCATGTAATTCATACTGTTTATACCCTTCCTTTACCTTTTCACCTGAAACTTCCTCACTTTCTTTTGCTCCAATTAATTTTTGAACTTTTTCCGGATAAATGACTTGCAAATAATACTCTTGTCCCTTCTCTAACTTGTTGTATAGTGATTGTGAAATCGTATACCGTACCATATAATTCACTTTTTGATCTCCTGCTTTAATATGAAACGCGGTAATCTGCAAATCTTTTTTTGTTACTTCCGTTAAAGGATCTACCTGCTTCTCATCTTCTATTTGTTCTGAAACATTTGGAAAGATAGCCAAGAGCTTTTCTGTATCTTTTTTATTCAGCATATACATAGCTTTCTTATGTTGTATCCACCCTCGTCTATCTTCCCCTCTCAGCCATGCATAATATGTTTCTTTCCTCCCATCTCTACTAATTTGTATTTCATATTCAGGTTCACCGAAGCTTCCTGTTATTTCTTGTTTCTCAGCTTTATCCATAATGTCTATTACTAACTTTGCTTCTGATTCCTGTAACTTTTTCTCTTTATGTTTTTTTTGTATAACGGTTACCCCTATCGTTTCTTTCACTTCATTCACCGTCTCTTCTATTTTTTCTGTTTCTTTTTTGGGCTCAGTTGGACTACAAGATGCTAGTAACATAGCAACCATTAACAATACATATTTCCTTTTCAATTGAATCCTCCTTTTATAATAAGAAATCCTTATAATCTTCATACAAAAAACAAAAACGTGACACACTATAAAATACGCTATACTAAGCATTGAAAGGAGGTCTTTTTCATGTCCATTAATTTTCACGATGCAAATAATAAATACACATACGCACAGCGAAACGCCCATAGTTCTTGGGGAGAAATGATAAAAAGTATTACAAATATACAAAACAAGCAAATTATTGATATCGGCTGTGGTGGCGGAATTTATACGAAAGAACTTGCTCTTATGGGAGCAGAAAGTGTTGTTGGACTTGATTTTTCAAAAGAAATATTACAAGCTGCAAAAGAAAATTGTAGCGGTTTTTCAAATATTTCATTCATTCACGGTGATGCACATAACGTCCCATATCCTAATGATACATTCGACATTGTTATTTCGCGCGCAGTTATTCATCATTTACACGACATTCCTACATTTCTACGTGAAGCTTCTCGTATATTAAAGAAAAACGGTGTACTTATTGTACAAGACCGAACCATTGAAGATTGTACAATTCCTGGAAGCCCCGAACACATCCGTGGATATTTTTTCTCTATCTTTCCAAAACTCATTGAAGTTGAATCCAAAAGACGTCCAAAAACCACCACGATACAACAAGAATTACAAAAATATTTTCTTCACGTATTCCCCACTCAAACACAATGGGAAGTACGAAAAACACATGATTCTGTAGAAGCATTGCTACACGATTTATCACCTCGAACAGGTCGATCTATTCTATTCGAATTAACAGATCATGAACTTTCTCAACTTCTACAACAAGTACAGACTGCCTTGCAAAACGTATCTCCTATTATCGAAAGAGATCGGTGGACGATTTGGAGCGCCATGAAATAGTAAGGAAGGAAGCCTCACAAAATAATGTGAGGCTTCCTTCTTTCATAATCTAATTTTGCAACACTCTTGATATCCTCCACTTCTGGCCTGTGCACTTCCACACTTCGGACATACTAAATATCTAGACTGATTTGTCAACAAACTACCTTTTTGAAAGAGTAAAACTTCTGCTTGTTTAAACGAACGCGAATAATATAACCACATAAAACCAATTATAGCAATAATGCCAAATAATACTCCCATCGCAAGCATTTCAGTCACCTCTTTTGGTTTGTTCTTTCCAGCAAGTGGATTGTTGTATTATTCTCTGTAAATTCAAACAATCCCTTCTTTACTCCTATAAATATCAACTTTCTCTATACATTTTACAATTCTCCACAAAATTTTACTCCCGTTTTACAATTCTCCATTCCTTTTACAACAACGAAAATCACATTCTATATTTCTGTATGTAAATGTACCTTTCAAAAAAATGTTGACTTTCAAAAAAAAACATGTGACAATACTGTCAGAATACTTGAATAAAAATTCATTGACGAGAACGAGTACGTTATAGGACTGTCCCCCAGAGAGTTGGCGATTTGCTGAAAGCCAACGTTCAGTGCGTAGCCGAAAATCATCTCCGAGAAGTAGAACCGAATGTTACAGTAAGTTCTTACCGGCTGTCCCCCGTTACAAGGAACACGTATCATGTTGTACGTTGTAAAGCCGTATACATATAGACTCATTTCTACATGTATAAATTAGGGTGGTATCGCGGGTAAATATAACTCGTCCCTTTCTTTAGGGACGAGTTTTTTGTGTTCTTACAAATGAATTTAAAAAGGAGGAAAAACAATGAACACTGTATCAAAAAAACATATTTTTTTCACGGGTCTTATGCTATTTTCTTTATTTTTTGGGGCAGGTAATTTAATTTTCCCTCCCATGCTTGGACAAAATGCAGGTGAAAACTTTTGGCCGGCAATGATTGGTTTTTTACTAACAGGAGTCGGTTTACCATTACTAACTGTTATTGCAATTTCTTTATCAGGAAATGGTATGCAACAACTTGCAAGTCATGTTCACCCATTATTCGGAATTTTCTTTACTGTAGTTGTATATATCGCAATCGGTCCTTCTATGGGAATTCCACGCGTTGCAAATGTCGCTTATGAAATGGGTGTTAGTTCTTTCTTACCAGAAACAATTCGCTCTAGTAGCCTAGCACTATTTTTATACACGGTCATTTTCTTCGCTATCGTATTTTGGCTTAGTTTAAATCCATCTAAACTTGTCGATCGCATCGGAAATATTTTAACACCTATTTTATTACTCTCTATTTTCTTGTTATTTGTTAAAAGTGTATTTACACCACTCGGGCAATCAGGACCAGCAATGCAAGAGTATCAAACTTCTCCAATCTTCAAAGGCTTTATGGAAGGATACTTAACGATGGATACCATTTCGGCACTTGCATTTGGAATTATCGTTGTAAATGCCATTCGTTCTAAAGGTGTACAGGATCGTAAATCCATTGCCATCGCAACAGCAAAAGCAGGGCTTATTGCCGCTACCGGTCTCGTACTTGTATATGGTGCACTTGGCTGGCTCGGTGCAACTAGTGTCTCTCTCGGATACGCAAAAAATGGCGGACAATTACTTACTGTCATCGTACAACAGTTATTCGGTCCATACGGTTTGCTTCTATTATCTCTTATCGTTACACTCGCTTGCTTAACAACATGTGTTGGACTTGTATCTGCATGTAGTCAATACTTCTCAACATTATTGACTACATTTTCATACAAAACGTTCGCTAGCATCATTTGCGCATTAGGATTATTAGTTGCCAACTTAGGTTTAACAAAAATTATTGCTATCTCTGTTCCAATTCTACTTGTCGTATATCCAATTGCAATTGTACTTGTTCTACTATCGTTGCTTCATAAATATTTCGGTGGGTATCGCTCTGTTTATGTAGGTGCTTTAATTGGAGCAGCAATTGTAAGCGTATTTGATGGATTAAAACAAGGTGGTATTTCCATTTCATTTATCACACCATATTTTGAGTTTATCCCTTTATATAATGAAGGAATTGGCTGGCTAATACCTGCACTAGCCGGAGCGCTTATTGGCCTTACAATCGCTAAGCTAAGCGGTGCAAAAAAAGTTCCTTTACTAAACGAATCTCACAAAGTAAAAGCATCCTAAAAAAACTCCCGAATGGGAGTTTTTTTACATTTGATAAGCAGTATGATTAAAGCTACTTATTTTATAAGCTTTCGTATAATAGTCGATATTTGTATCCACCGTTTCTACTTTGACAACATCATA
Source organism: Bacillus sp. MHSD_36 (assembly GCF_030757775.1). Classification (NCBI taxonomy): domain Bacteria; kingdom Bacillati; phylum Bacillota; class Bacilli; order Caryophanales; family Bacillaceae; genus Bacillus; species Bacillus sp. MHSD_36. The sequence continues at coordinate 296,332 of NZ_JAVBIS010000003.1, read as the reverse complement.
GCACTCTTCTTGCTTTACTAAAAATAAATAGTACTCTTCTGTCGCCTCAACAATTGCAATTTTATCTGTTTCAACATTATATTGTTCACAAAGCGCTTGTAATGCGTTCACATAATCCCCTAGGTTTTTAGACTTATCCATGCCAAATATAGTTTGAACTAACATATACATTCTCCCCTTTGTATGTACTGTTAACAACTCAATGATAACGCTTACATTTATTAACGTCAATAAAAAGATTCGTTACAAACTAATAATCAGTGGGGATAACCCCACTGATTATTAGTTTCACTTTATCATTTCGTCAATTGATGTCTAAATGCATAAATAACCGCCTGTGTACGATCACTTACATTAAGCTTATTTAATATATTACTCACATGTGTCTTTACTGTTTTGAGAGCAATAAACAATTCATCTGCAATCTCTTGATTACTTTTCCCCTCTGCAATTAATAACAAAATTTCAGACTCTCTTTCTGTTAACTCCTCATGCAAAGGTTGTTCTTTCTTCTGACGCATACGAGACATCATTTTACCAGTAACTTTTGGCTCTAATACCGTTTCTCCGTCATAAGTTGCTCGTACAGCGTCTGCTATATCACTCGCTCTTGATGTTTTTAATAAATAACTTGTCGCTCCGGCCTCAATTACAGGGTACAACTTCTCATCATCTAAAAAACTCGTTACAACTACAATTTTTGCTTCTGGCCATTCCTGAATAATAGCCCGTGTTGCTTCAACCCCATCCATCTCATCCATGACAAGGTCCATCAAAATAATATCCGGTCTTAATTGCAAAGCTAACTCTGCACCCTTTCTTCCATTTTCAGCTTCTCCAACCACTTCAATATCTGGCTGTGTTGATAAATATGCTGATACACCCATTCGAACCATTTCATGATCATCCACTAGTAATACTTTTATCATGATTCTCCCCCTCTCTCAATCATAATCGGTACTTTCACTTCTATTTGCGTACCTTTAGCTGGAAAACTAAGCACTTTTAATGTCCCTCCAATTTCATGAACACGCTCTTGCATTGATCTTAAACCATATGAACCAGCTTTATTAACTCCCACTTCAAATCCAACGCCATCATCAATTATTTTTAGAATTGCATATTGATCAATTTTTCGAAGACGCACTTCTGTTTTCTTTGCCTTCGCATGCCGTAAAGTATTAGACAGCGCCTCTTGTACAATGCGGAATAAATGATCTTCTACACCTTTTTTCAATTCTATTGGCTCAATTAACCATTCAATTTTCATATGTTGCTTTCTAGAAAGTTCTGTTAATAACTCTTCTATCCCCTCTGTTAGCTTCTTACCTTCTAACTGTACTGGGCGTAAATGAAGAAGCAATGCTCTCATTTCTGATTGTGCATTTACAACCATATTTTCAACGAGCTGCAACTGCTTTTTCGTCGTTTCTGGAAATTCAGCTACTTGTTCATTAATAGCCGACATCATCATCGACATTGCAAAAAGCTGCTGACTTACAGAATCATGCAGCTCCCTCGCCAATCGATGCCTTTCTTGGGAAATCGCTTCTTGTCTCATCTCTTCATTCCAATGAGCTCGTTCATTCGTTACTTTTTGAAAAAGTCCAGCTTGCTCCTCTAATCGACGAGCAAGGCCGATTACTTTTCGTTCCACTTCATGAAATTCATCATCTGCAGTAAACGAAACATCGCTCGGAAAATTCCCTCGCTCTACTTCAAATAGAAACGTATTTAACCCTTGTATACGCTGCTCTATATAGTAACCGATTGCATATCCTACAATTCCCCCGATAAGTAAACTTGTAGTCATAATAAACAAGCCAATTGGAACAGAAGCAATGGATTCCTTCCATAGTAAATCATACACTTGTTGCTCGCTCTTCCATACATATACAATTGTACAAATGAGTGCGATACTAACAGAGGACAACATAGAATAACGAATATACATCCACGAAATATTTTTTTGTTTCTTCATTATACTTTCCTCACTTCCGTATCGCCTACGACAAGCGAAGAAATAATTTTAATACGACGAGGAGCCTCTTTATACTGCTCTGTTCTAAATGTAACATTGCGGTTAAACCCTGTCTCTTCATGTCCTGGCAAGAGCACCCGTCCGACAATAACAGAATGATTTAAAGAAAGTTCAATATCATATGGCACATATAAACGAATATTACCAACGACACCTCGAATAACAATTACAGTTTCTCCTTCAGGAATCATAGCAGTTGTTAAATCTATTTCCACATCGCAAGCACCATATTGAACATTTATATCTTCAAGTTCATAAATATGATCCATCATTCGTACATTACCTACAAACATATTTTTCAAATATGGTTCTGTACGATATATTTGCTTTTCTTCGTCTATAATCCCTTTTTCTTTAATTTCAACCTTCATTGCCTTTTGCTTATGCCCTTGTTGAATCAATTGATAACCAATTAAAGCTAAACAAGCGAATACGACAAGAACAAATGCTGCTGATGAAAATAAGAAGAATAAAAATACGATACCACCAACAAATAAAAATACATTTCCCCGTACATAACGATTCTTTTTACGATAATGCCTTCCAAACATAAGCATAATAAATGCAAAAATGAGACCACCTGGTTCAAAATGTCCAAGTATCATATCAAGAAAAAGACCAAATCCAAATATGATGAGGAGCATCCCCATTAATTGTGTTTTTGAAAAATGTTTCTTCATTTCAGCTCCCCCCTTCTTGTCACATATACATAGAAGAAAAGGCATTGCTTTCCAATACCTTTTCTCCTATCACTATATCATAAGCCTGTTTTATAATATACTACTATTATTTTGTTAACTCTTTCGTTAACGATACATCATTCTTTTCCTTCATTTCACGCTCAAGCTTTGCAATCTTCATATCAAATGTGTCACGTTCATGTTCCTCATTCATACGAGTTTCTAAGTCGCGAATATGATCCTCAATTTCTTCAAATCGTAAGAAAGGATTATTTTCATCCATTTTATGCATCGCAGTATTCATACGGCGATTTGCATGCGCCATATTTTCACGTGCCATTAATTCCATACGCTTTGCGTGCATTTCTTTTAATTTATTTTTCATTTCAGAAAGACGACGCTCTAACTCATCAATTTGCTCTACAACACCTGCATACATTTCTTCTAATCGAGTTACTTGCCCTTCATAATAAGCTACTTCCTCTAAAGCACGCTCATGTAGTTGTAGTTCACCTGCTTCTTGAGCAATGATTGCTTGCTTTGATCTTTTATTAACGAAATATCGCGCTTGCTCAAGTTCACGAGCAAAATTAGATTTTAATGTTTTATGACGCTGAATTAACTTCTCAATTTTTGTTATTTCACGCTCACTATCGCGTAAATATTGGTTTAACATAGCGATTGGATTTTTTCTTTCTTTCTCATCTAACACATTATGAAAATCTGCTAAAATGGCATCGCGTACACGTCCGAATAAAGATTGTTTCATTATAATCTTCCTCTCTTCTACTTTATAAATTTGATTTATTTTATATTAGTTTTTCATTAACTTGTTCCACTCATCTTCAAAGTTGCTATATGGTTTAGAACTTTCTGGAGCAGAATCAACAACTACATCTTTTTCTTTTTTCCACTCACGGTATCCGTAGTATAAAACTACTAATGCTGCAATACCGATTAATGCTGGGGAATGAGAAAGGGCGATGGACAAGCCGATTAAACCAACAATACCCCAAGCTAACTTTCCAAAAAATGATTGTGCTCGCACAAATGATCTATAGCTCCAGTACACAACTCCTGCTCCAATTGCGAATCCTATAATACCAGCAAGACTGCCAAGAGCAATTAAAGCTAAAATACCAGCCGCGATAAACGCTAGAAATTGTTTCATCTTGTGCTTGCCTCCCTTCGATTTGATACTCTTATCTTAACTATTTTTTCTTTTTTCCATAACGAGCTTAAGAACCGTTTTCGACTCAGACTTAAGACCGAGTTGCATTCAGCCTTTTGTAAAAACATACGGTAGGATAGGATCATTCACTCTTTTTCCGCACATAAAAAGCCGCACAGAGAACATTCTCTGTACGGCTTTCGTTACGATTCATAAAATTCATTTTCATTATGCTGTTTTATGATGCTCTTTCTTTTCCGCTACTTTAGAAAACCGCGGGAAACCAATTAATATAGAACTGATTCCACATACTCCAACTAAAATCGGATAAAACGCATATGGTAACAATTCAATCGGAGATAACGCCGCAAATCCTGCTGCTGTTAACATTTGCGCACCATACGGAATTAATCCTTGCACACAGCATGAGAAAAGATCTAATACACTCGCTGATTTTCGAGGATCAATTTCATATTGATCTGCAATGTTTTTCGCAAGCGGACCTGTAAATATAATAGAAATTGTATTATTCGCTGTACACATATTCGTCATACCTACTAAACCAGCGATACCGAACTCCGCTCCTTTTTTTGAACGAATGTTACGCGTTAAAATATTCATTAAATATTGAATGCCACCATTATATTGAATCAATTCGACCATACCGCCAATTAAAATAGCAAGTAATACTAACTCCATCATACCGCCCATTCCAGTCGTTACACTTTTAAAGAAACTCTCTAACGTGTAACTGCCATCTAAAAGACCGATAACCCCAGATAGTACAGTTCCACCAGTTAATACAATAAGTACATTCCAGCCAAGTAGCGCTGTAATAAGTACTCCCGCATACGGTAAAATCTTTATCCAGTCAAAGCTATGCGCTTTAACTTGCGTGTCGCTTCCTAAAGTAAGAATTACTAATAGTACAATTGTAATAATAGCCGCTGGTAATACAATTAAAAAGTTCGTTTTAAACTTATCTTTCATTTCTGTTCCTTGTGAACGTACAGCTGCGATTGTTGTATCTGAAATAAATGATAAATTATCACCAAACATCGCCCCGCCAACAACGGTAGCCATCGCAAGCGCAATTGAGATATCAGTTTGCCCACTAATACCTACAGCAATCGGTGCTAATGCGGCAATTGTTCCCATTGAAGTTCCCATCGCTAATGAAATAAATGCCCCTATAACAAAAATACCAGCTACGATAAATCCTTGCGGTAAAATGGATAGCGCTAAGTTAACTGTAGAATCAACGCCGCCCATTCCTTTTGCTGTTTCAGAAAACGCTCCTGCCAGTACAAAAATTAGAACCATAATCATAATATCTGGGTTCCCTGCACCTTTAGCAAATCGTTCCACTTTTACATGAAAACTTTCTTTACGATTCATCGCTAAAGCGACTCCTACAGCAATTGAAATTGCTACAAGTATCGGCAATTTATAGAAATCACCTGTAATAATTCCAGAACCAATAAATAGCGCCAAAAATATCCCAAGTGGTAATAATGCCAAACCATTTCCTCTCGTTTCTTTCAAAGTACCATCTCTCCCTAGTTTCAACCTTTTTCTAATGAATAACAAAAGACCTCTTCCAACAAGAAGAGGTCTTATACATCTATAAGAAACGCTCTTCTCATCTTTCAAGCATATGCTTGCTGGATTTGGCACAGCACTCTGAAATCGAGTCCGCTGCCGAGGCATCGTAGGGCCAGTCCCTCCGCCTCTCTTTATAAGAAGGTTTCATATTTACTTTTTAATAATAATTTCTTCCCTAACTTTACTCGCTTACAAAACAAAAGTCAATTATTTTTTGTATAGATTTTTTTGGTAATTATACAAAAATTTGAATACAACACTCATTTTAACTTTTCGATTTCTTCTTCCAATATTGAAATCCAATAAAATTCACTATTTTTTATTGCAGCTATGATCCATTTCGTAGTGTACCATGCTAACTCATACTCTTCTTTTGTAACATCGCCACTTTTATAAGCATCCTCTAGCTCATCTTCATCCAATATATACATTTTACCATTCGGTAATAACACTACATCTAAATATAAATCATCAAAATATGGTAAACCACGGTCGTCTATTCCATATTCTTTCGCCACATCGATATAATATTGCACTAATTTTTTCTGATCATCTAACATAGCAGTAATCGCAAAGTTTTTCCCGTCTATGAAATATTGAATCCACGTATACTGATTACCAGCAATACAAAGCTCCTTATCATCATATTCTTTACAACTAGGTTCTCTCACCTTTTTTATTTCCAGTATTCCTAGCATTCCCTCTTCTATTTGCTTAACCGTATAATCTTTTTCTATTAATCGCTTCCACGAAGAACCGTCACCATATTTACGTTTCATTACGTCCGCTTCCCTTCTATATAGAAAAGCCCCCACATATTATGTGAGAGCTTGTTCAAATTATAATTAAGCTGCTTGTTTATTAGAAATTTCTTTCAAATAGGCTTGTCCTTTTTCAGCGTCATATTGACCTTCCCATTTAGACATAACTACAGCTGCTAAAGAGTTACCTACAACGTTAACTGCTGTACGAGCCATATCTAGAATACGGTCAATACCTGCAATAAACGCTAAACCTTCAGGTGGAATACCTACTGTACCAAGTGTCGCTAATAATACAACGAACGATACGCCCGGTACACCTGCGATACCTTTTGATGTAACCATTAATACAAGTAATAATGTAATTTGTTGTGTAATAGATAAATCAATACCGTACATTTGCGCTAAGAAAATAGCCGCAATTGCTTGATATAAAGTTGATCCATCTAAGTTAAATGAATAACCTGTCGGAATAACGAAAGATGTTATTGCTTTCGGACAACCGAACTTCTCCATTTTCTCCATGATTTTCGGTAAAACTGTTTCTGAACTCGCTGTAGAATATGCTAAGATCAGCTCGTCTTTTAAAATCTTGAAGAATTGGAAAATGTTAATCCCAAATATTTTCGCTGTAATCCCTAATACGACCACCACGAAGAAAATCATTGCCCCGTATACTACAATTAATAATTTCCCTAATGGAATTAATGAAGCAAGACCAAATGTAGAAACTGTAACTCCAATTAGTGCAAACACACCAAATGGTGCAAATTTCATAACTTGGTTTGTTACGTAAAACATTGCATCAGCTACACCTTGGAAAAATTGAAGAACCGGTCTTCCTCTTTCACCAATTGCCGCTACACCTAAACCAAATAATACAGAGAAGAAGATAATAGCAAGCATATCTCCGTCAGCTAATGACTTCACAATGTTTGTTGGAACAATATTTACAAATGTATCTGCAAATGAATGACTTTGTACTTGCTCTGTCGTATGTGTATATTTCGAAATATCTGTCTTTGTTAACTGCTCCATATTTACGCCTTTTCCTGGTTGGAAAATATTCGCAATTAATAGACCGACAATAATTGCAATTGTTGTAATAATTTCAAAGTAAAGAATTGTTTTTCCGCCTAGTCGACCTAATTTTTTAACATCGCCAACACCAGCAACCCCAACAACAATACTTGCTACAACAATCGGTACAACGATCATTTTAATTAATCGGATAAAAATATCACCAATTGGTTGTAAATAACTCACCACTGCCGGATTGCCAAAGAAAATCGCCCCAACTGCAATACCTAGCGCAAGACCAATTAATATTTGCCATGCAAGTCCTATTCTTTTCATATTTGTTGTAACCCCCTCTTCGATGTGTCACTCTATCTCTCATTCTATCTCTATAAAACTCGAAATTAAGAGTATTACATATTATTCGACAATTCAATACATTTTGTCCCTGTTAAAAATCATAAATCAAAATTTAAAATCTGACAACAAAATAACTTTTCCTGAACACAAATAATTTTCTTGACAAAAAGAAATCCCATGTCAGAAAACCTAACATGAGAACGATTCCCTACTAGTATTTTAGTGTTTTTTCAACTTAAATTTCACTATATAAAACCGCAACTTTTCCCTTTATTTCACAGATAAAATCTAGAATACACCTTTGTTACGCAAACTAAAAAATAAAATCACCATTACAATTACTGTTGAAAAATGCTAAATTCCGACAAAACTTAGCAACTTTATAAAATTTTCTTTACATTATGATTACAACGATAGACACTCTTCTTCTTATGAGATATAACATTCATAGGGAAAGGAGCTAGACAACAATGAAAAAGAAATTTGCAGCGTTTAGTGTTTTAGCAGCAGGAACGATTTTTGTTTCTCCGTTACTTTCACCTGTATATGCTGAAACGAATCAAGATAAATTATCTAATATTCAATCTGAATTAGAAGGAAAACAAAATGACTTACAAAATAAATCAGCTGAGAAAGAACAAATAGAAAAAGAAATTCAAGAATTACAAAAGAAAATCGATGACTTAACTACTTCTATTAATAAAAACGAAGCTGAGTTAAACGATACAAAAAAAGAAATTAGTAAAACACAACAAGTAATTATTGAGAAAAAGAAACATATAGAGCAATTACAAACAAACATAGATACACGTCAGGAAGTTATTAAACAACGACTGCAATCTATGCAAGAAAAACCTCGCACAAATATCATTACAGAAGTATTAACAAATTCTGCAAACATTGCTGATCTTGTTGATAATATGTACTCTGTCAGTTTAATTTTAAACAACGATACTGATATTGTGAAAAAACAAACAACTGACCAAGATGCTGTGACGAAAGAAAAAGAGGCTGTTGAAAAAAAAGAACAACAACTGAAAGAATCTGAGCAAAAATTAGAACAAAAACAACAAGAATTACAAAATAACCAACAACAGCAACAAACTCTTATTAGCGATCTACATACGAAAGTAACAAAAGTAGATTCAGAGATTGAAGGATTAGAAGAATCTAAAGGCATTTTAGAAAATCAGCGTCAAGCTGTTCAAAAGGCAATTGAAGAAGAAAAACGCGCGGAAGAAGCTCGTAAAGCCGAGGAAGCTCGCAAGGCAGAAGAAACTCGTAAACAAGCTACTACATCTGCTCAAACTGCTCAAGCGGCTCCAACACCACACGATACAAACATCGGTGGATTTATTAAACCAGCAGCTGGATCAAAAACTTCTGGTTTTGGCGTGCGCTCTATAGATAACCATAAAGGAATCGATATCGCTGCTTCAGGAACCGTTCCCATTATTGCCGCTGCAGATGGCGTTGTTATTCGCTCAGAATTATCATCTAGTTACGGAAATGTTGTGTACTTATCTCACCGTATTAACGGAAAAACATACACAACAGTATATGCTCATATGAGTAGCCGTTCTGTATCAAATGGACAAACTGTAAAACAAGGCACTCAACTTGGTTTTATGGGGAATACTGGCCAATCATACGGACAACATTTACACTTCGAACTTCACCTTGGAGAATGGAATGTCGGTAAGACAAACGCAGTTGATCCATCTCCTTATATCGGATTATAAAAAACTCGGTGCATACCGAGTTTTTTATTTCCACTTCACACAATATAGGCTTTCTACATAGACTAAACTAAATGCCTATAGTTTACGGGGTGATCAACTATGAATACACAATTGCTACAAGAAATAGAAGAAGCTAGAGAAACGTATATTGGTCGGTTGTTTACGTTTGGCGGTTCAGCGTTATTTTTAATCGGATCGTTCCTCGCAGTCATCACAGCCTACAAAGCATATCATCGCTTATTAAATACACCTCCAACATAATAAAAAGACGGAGAAATCTCCGTCTTTTTATTATACAAACATTTTAAATACGCCTATCGCATTTAAAAATACAATAATTACCGTTACTGGGATAACATAACGAAGTAAGAAGAACCAAATATTAAATAATGTTTTCCCTTTTGTTTCCGTAACTTCTAATTCTTTCATTAACATTTCTTTACTCATTTTATTTGGTACGAATAGCGAAATGGCTAGTACCCCTAACGGTAATAATACGTTACTTACCGAGAAATCGACTAAGTCAAAGAATGTTTTCTCAAATATTTTCACATCACTCATAATTCCAAACGATAGAGCTGACGGAATTCCAACTGCAAAAATTAGAATACCAATTAACAATGATGCTGACGGACGCTTCTTCTCATTCCCCTTCGCAACAGATGCTACTACAATTTCAAGCATGGAAATCGCAGATGTTAACGTCGCAAAGAAGAATAGCACTAAAAACATAATGAAGAAAAATTGCCCAAATGGTATTTTCGCAAATACTGCTGGAAGGACGATAAATAGTAACCCTGGCCCTTCAGTCGGCTTAACACCTAACGCGAAAATCGCCGGGAAAATCGCTAATCCTGCAAGTACTGTAACAAAAACAGTTAAACTTACAATAGATGTTGCTGATTTCGCTAAATGTTCTTCTTTCTTCAAATAGGAACTATACGTTACCATTACTGAGGCACCAACTGTTAGCGAGAAGAACGATTGTCCCATCGCATATAAAATCGTATCTGCTGTTAGCTTTGAAAAATCTGGTTTTAAGAAGAACTCTACCCCAGCCATAGCACCATCAAGTGTTAACGCACGAACAATAATCGCAATAAATAAAATAAATAATAGCGGCATCATATACTTACTTGCCTTTTCTATCCCTTTCTCTACACCTTTACTTACAACAAAAATCGTACAAAGCATAAAGATAAATTGCGCTCCAATCGCGCTTACTGGATTTGAAATCGTCTCACCGAATAATTGCCCATAATCAGTCACTCCATTCCAGAAACTTCCTGTCACACTATAGTATAAGTAAAGTAAAATCCATCCACCTACAACACTATAAAAAGATAGTACACTAAAACAAGTAACAACTCCCATACGACCAATCCAAGGATATAACTTGCTATTTGGCACTAATACTTTATATGCAGTAACTGCCTCTTTTTGTGTACTACGTCCAATAACAAATTCAGCTATAAGAAGCGGCATACCTATAAATAAAGTTAATAGTAAAAATACAAGGAAGAATGCGCCTCCCCCACCATTACCTGCAACATATGGAAATTTCCATATCGCACCAAGACCTACTGCGGCTCCAGCTGCTGCGAGTACAAAGCCTATTTTCGACGTCCATTGCTGTGTTTCTTTCATTATAATTTCTCCTTTTCTGAATATTTAAACTTTTGTTAATTATACACTTTCATTTCATACTCGCACACCTCCTTTAGAAAATAAAAAAGTCCCCTACACGCAAATATGCATGTAGAGGACGATATATGTAATGTAAATACCGTGGTACCACCTCAATTGGATTGATAAATCCCACTTGTTCAAGTACAGGAAAAACTCCGATACTCTATCCTTTTAACGGCGGAACCCGGGTTGCCTACTACAATGTTCAACATACCTCTCGCAAGCCCATTCTGTATATTTTATCGTACCGGGCTCACACCTTACCCCAGCTCTCTGAACGTATCAAATATACATACTCTTCTTGCTCATCGATTTCATCTATTGAAGTTACTTGTGATTATAAATTATATTTTTATAGTTGTAAAGTACAATTTATTCATTATCCTATATGAACTCTTCTCTCTAATTCTTGTAAAAACAATTCTCTTTTTTGTTCATTTTGAACATATATCGACTTTAATACTTCTTGCAACAATATATTTCTCTGTCTTTTCTCTATTTGTAATTCTTTCACTTTTATTCTAACTTCGTATAAAAAATTAAGGTACGACTCATACGCCTCATCATATTTATTTGCAATATCATCACGAATTTTTTTTGCAAGTTTTGGGCTCGCTCCCCCAGTAGAAACAGCCACATTCAGTAATCCACGATGAATCGCCGCCGGAAAATGAACATTACCACTTTCCGGGTTCGTAATAACATTTACTAATTGATTTTCTGCGCTATCTTCAGCAATTTGTTCATTTAATACGGCATCACTACTCGCTGCAACAACTAAAAAAGCGTCTTTAATGTCACTTTTCTCATACTCCCTTTGATACCAACGAATTTTCTTTTCTTCTACAAGTTTCACTAAATTTGCATCCAATTCAGGACTTATCACAACTATATCCGCACCTTGTTTTAGTAAAGGAATAATTTTAAACCCCGCAACTTTCCCTCCACCAATGACAACAACACGTTTCTTCTCAACTCGCACTGTAAGTGGATACATATTGATCTCCTTTCAATAATTTTTTCGTTTTCTGAATTAACATATACTGAAACGCTTCATTCTTCCCTAAATACGGACTTATTTTTATATCATCCAACTCATATTGGCGTACTTCTTTTTCAATATGCTTCATAAGCAAACCTGTAAATAACAAGTAAGGCAGTACAACGATATTCTTTTCTTTTCGTTCTACAACTTCCTTTAACGTCTCCTCAAATTTCGGCTCGGCAGCCGCTAAATAACAAACTTCTACTTTCTCAATCTTCTCTTCCGTTTGAAATAAAGAAGCAATCCAGTTTATATCTCGTAATACTTCAGGGTCACTGCTCCCTCTTGCAACAAGAAGTAGCGTCACTTCATTTTTATCTTCCTGTTCAATACCACTCCCGCTATATACCGATTTAACAAGTGTTTCTGATACACCAAACGGATTACCATAAGTCACTTTAACATTCGAAAATTGATTATTTAACTTTTCCAATTCAAACGGGATATCTTTTTTCACATGACCTGCCGCTAATAAAAAAACTGGAATAACAATAATCTCTGTAGCACCACGCTTCACACATGTACGGAACCCTTCATCAATAGTCGGACTCGCTAACTCTAAAAAACAAACTTCTTGAATATTTGCCTCTACATGGTTCATGCATGACGTAATAAACCCAATAGCTTCTTCTTTAGCTGCTTTCAAACGACTTCCATGGCATATATATAAGATGGCTTTCATTTTATAATACTCCACTTACTTGATACGTACTTTCTGTCTGTTTCTCAAACCAATGGATTTTTTCTCGAAAACGGACCACTTCTCCAATTACAATCATGCTCGGATTTTGAATTTGTTCTGTTTTTGCAACATCTACAATTGTTCCTAACGTTCCAACAACTGTACGCTGCATAGATGTCGTTCCTCGCTCAATAATAGCAACGGGTGTACTTTTATCTTTTCCATACTTCATCAGTTGCTCACATATGTAGGGTAAATTGCTAACCCCCATATATACAGCTAAAGTTTCTACACCTTTCGCTAAATTTTCCCACTTCACTTCTTCTTCGGCATCTTCTTTTCTATGCCCCGTTACAATAGCAAAACTTGCACTTGCATCACGATGTGTCACTGGGATACCAGCATAAGCAGGAGCAGCTATTCCAGCTGAAATACCAGGAACGATTTCAAACGGTACACCTTGCTTTGCTAACGCTTCAGCTTCTTCTCCTCCCCTACCAAATACAAATGGATCCCCACCTTTTAGCCTCGTTACAACTTTTCCCTTTTTCGCATATTTAATAAGAAACGTGTTAATTGTCTCTTGCTTCATCGTGTGATAATTTGGTAGTTTTCCGCAATAAATTAAATCCGCTTCAGGCTTTGCATAAGAAAGCAATTCTTTATTCACGAGACGGTCGTATAAAATAACATCTGCTTTCTCAATACATTTCAATCCTTTTACAGTAATTAAATCTGGATCACCAGGACCCGCTCCCACGATATAAACCTTCCCCATCATCTCTCCTCATTTCTACTATTAAAGTGAAACTTCCATCCTTATATACGAATGGAAGTTTTCATTATTTTTTATTCCCTACTCATGAATAACAAATGCCGCACCTTTTCGAATCTTCTTTTTTTCAAATAAGGAAATCTCCTTTACTTCTGGCAGCGGTAAAAAATGCTTTTCAAGCTCCATCTCCGCAAGCTTAAACGCCTGTTCTTCACTTTGAGCAACGACAACAATAGGAACAATACTATTTACTAACACAGCTTCAAATCGATATAAATCCATATTGTCCCTCCTAAGACGCTATTACTTCTTCTAGTATGTTATTTAAGGCTATTTGTAATGTCTCTACACCAACGCGGCCTACAAAATCATAAAACGTTTCAGCTGGTAATTTATTTTCTTCGAAATAACGTATAAATGATGCGAGTACATCAGGTAGATCCTCGCCATCTATTTTTCCTTTTAACTTTTGGTTATAAGCACCACCATCTAACAGCGTTCCACCTACATATATTTCAAATGCTTCAACAATTCCTTTTTCCTTCGTTTTCATTTTCACCCCTTGTAATCCAATGTCAGCAATTTGACGTTGACCACATGAATTCGGGCACCCTACCATATGAATACGAACCGGAACATCGAGTGCAATTTGTGTATCTAAGTATTCGGCAATTTTTCGCAATCTTTCTTTCGTTTCTACTAAAGCAAGATTGCAATATTCAATACCAGTGCAAGAAACCGCATGACCAATAAACGATTTCGGACTTGCTGATATCGCTTCAAATAATGGCTCATTTAGTAAACCCTCCACATTTTCTGGCGGAACATTCGGAATAATAAAGTTTTGTGAATTACATGTACGAATTTGTCCATTCCCATACTGTTTAGCAATTCTTGCAATCTCAAACATTTCTTCTGCATGTAGGCGTCCTACTGGCACATTAAAACCTACATATTTTAGTCCGTCTTGTTTTTGATCTTGAACTCCATAAAAGTATCCCGCATTCCAGCCTTTGAGAGCACTTTCCCCTTTACTTTGCAATGGTCCTGTATACTCTATTAGTTTCTCTTTGAACTTCTCTGCTCCCCAGTCTGCAACAAGAAACTTCAAACGGGCTAAATGACGTTTTTCGCGATATCCAAAATCACGGAATATCGTAGCAATCGCAATTGCTACCGCCTTCACTTCTTCTGGTAAAACGAATACATCTAATTCATCCGCTAAATATGGACGAGCTGATAATCCACCGCCTACTTTTATATGAAAACCAACTTTTTTCTCACCGCCTATCTCTTTCGTTGCAGGTGTAAATGCAACACAGTTAATCTCTGCGTTTGCTGAATTATAAATGTTAGAACTAATAGACATTTTAAATTTACGTGGTAAGTTAGAAAACTCTTCATTATGTTGGAAATAGTCATATACCTCTTTTACAATGCCAGTTGTATCAAACAGTTCATTTGCATCAATGCCAGCAAGTGGATTTCCTGTAATATTACGCGTTATATCACCACACGCCCCAGCTGAAGATAACCCAACTCTTGCTAATCTTTTAAAAATATCTGGAATTTGATGAATTTCTAACCAATGAAACTGAATTGCCTGTCTTGTCGTAATATCTATTACGTCACGTCCATAATCCTCAGCGATAGAAGCAAGCACTTCTGCCTGTGCATTCGTAATAATCCCAGAAGGAATATTTACACGCATCATAAAATAACCAGCTTCTTTCGGTCTTTGTAAATACAACCCTGCCCATTTGAATGAGTCCCACTCTTCTTTCGGAATAGATTCGAAGCCATTCTCTGCATAGTAAGGAATATCATTAAAGATCTCCAAGCCATCTTTTTTTAATTTATTTTTCTCAGTTTGATTTAATTTTTCATTGTTAGCCCATACTTTTTCATAACTCATTTTTTATCCCCCTATATAAAACTACGCTCTTGTAAGTATGTCACGATTTGTTCTGCACATTCTTCAATAGAATACTTGTGCGTTTCTACAACTAATTCCGCTTTCTCTGGTTCCTCATACGGTGAATCGATACCTGTAAAGTCTTTAATATCACCTTTTCTTGCTTTTTTATAAAGCCCTTTCGGATCACGTTTCTCACACTCTTCAATTGGACATTTTACAAACACTTCTATAAATTCATCTGTAGCTAATAGATCTCTAACTTGTTTTCGGTCTACTCGAAACGGTGAAATAAACGCTGTAAGAACAACAGTCCCTTGATCTACAAATAGCTTCGCTACTTCGCCAATTCGCCTTATATTTTCCATACGATCACTTTCAGAGAAACCTAAGTCTTTATTTAAACCGTGACGAATGTTATCCCCATCCAGCACATAATTTCCAATATTCTTTTCAAACAGTTTACGAGCGACCGCATTTGCTACTGTAGATTTACCCGAAGCAGATAAACCAGTAAACCAAATTACAAAACTGTGATGTCCATTCTTCACTCTTCTCTCATCTTTTGAAACCGAAGCTGTATGCCAAGTAATATTCGTATCCATCTCGTTCTCTCCCTATTCTGTTACTACTGCTTTTTTCAAGCCTTTAATTAGCACTTCCACTACTTCTTTACGACTAAATGTACTTGGCGGAACCTCACCGTTTCTTAATAATTCTCTTACTTTCGTACCCGATAAAATGACATGATCTTCTTTTCCGTGCGGGCATGTTTTCGTCGAAGCCATCGCTTCACATTTCGTGCAATAAAAACTATGTTCAAAAAATAGCGGTGTAATCCCTAATTCTTCTACTGTAAAGTTTGTAAAAATTTCTTGCGCTTCATAAGTACCGTAATAATCTCCTACCCCTGCATGATCTCGCCCTACAATAAAGTGGGTACATCCAAAATTCTTTCTGACTAGTGCATGAAATATCGCTTCCCTCGGCCCTGCGTAACGCATCGCTGCAGGAAATACACCTAAAAAGACACGATCTTTCGGATAGTAGTTTTGAAGTAATACTTCATAACTTTCCATTCTTACATCAGCAGGAATATCATCCGACTTCGTTTCCCCAACGAGCGGATTTAAAAAGAGGCCATCTACAATTTCAAGAGCAGATTTTTGAATATATTCATGAGCACGATGTACCGGATTTCTCGTCTGGAATCCAACTACTGTTTTCCAACCACGTTTTTTAAATTCCTCTCTCGTTTCAATTGGATCTAAATGATAAGAAGGAAACGGATTATTTTCAAAACGTTTCGTCAAAACAATAGCTCCTCCGACGTAAACGTTCGGTCGTTCGTATAATTTTTTCACTCCAGGATGAGCCTCATCCGTCGTTTTATACACTAGTAACGCTTCTTTTTCCTTATCAGGCACAAAAATATCTTCTATTTGAATGACACCATATACATTTCCACCGTTAACAAGTTTTACTTCCTCTCCAACTTTTAGCGTCTCTGCTACCTCTTCTGTTACTGGTAATGTAATTGGTATACTCCAAACACTTCCATTATTTAAACGAAGCGTTTCTACAACCGAATCATAATCTTTCTTTCCTAAAAAACCAGTAAGCGGGCTATATCCCCCTGTCGCTAATAGTTCTAAATCACTTAATGCAATGTTGTCTAGCCCAATTTCTTTTTCAATTTGTGATACGTCGTATGTCTCGTCTACACGATTTACTAATTCGTTTACTGTACTCATTTTCTATATCCCCTCTTAGTTTTATTTCAAGATTCATCTTATTGATAATGAAGACCACATTCAGTTTTCACTTTCCCAGCCCATCTACCATCTCTCGAATCGCCACCCTCTCCTACAGGTAACGTACACTTCTCACACCCAATACTTGGATATCCAATGTCATGTAATGGGTTATACGGCAAACTATGTTTGTATACATATCGCCATACCTCTTTCCACGTCCAATGAATGAGCGGACAAACTTTAATAGATCGAAAGCGATGATCTTGATTTATAAACTTTGTATGCTTACGGGTTTCTGATTGTTCCCTCCTTAAGCCCGATATCCACGCTTTTTCCGCTGCTAATGATTTTTCTAACGGTAAAATTTTTCTAATCTTACAACAAAGATTCGGATTACTTTCCCATAATTTCTCACCATGCAACTTCGCTTGTTCGTCAAGCGTAAGTTCCGGTTGTTTTTCTATAATATTTAATGAAGGAAATCGCCTCCGCACTTTTTGAATTAATTCATACGTTTCTTGAAAATGAACATTTGTATCTAAAAATACAACTTTAGCAGATGGATTTACTTGGTTTATAAGATGCAGCAATACCATCCCTTCCACTCCGAAGCTACATGCGTATACAATTTCACTTTTATATTCTTTATAAGCCCAACTTAATACAGATAACGCGCCTTTCGTTTTATCTTCTTCTGAAAATGAAACATCATTTTCTTCCCACGTTTCATACGTCAACATGTTTTTTCCCCCTGTAAAAGCAAAAAGACGGTTTTAACCTAATCAAAATAGGTTAAAACCGCCTCTAGTTTTTCTAGTCAGCGCTTTTTACTTTAAACGTACTTTTTCACTTTTCTCTAATTGAATGACTTTTCCATCTTGCACAACAATTGTAATTGAACCATATTTCATATCAGCAAGCATCGCTTCAATTTTCTCAGATACTTCCTCAAAATGTTCCCGTACACTCACGCGAACAGCCCCCCTTTTTATTCATAAAAAAAATCTTTCCCATTTCGAAAAGACTGTTCGGTAATATATTTTACCTTATCTTTCAAAATGGATTCCATTTTGCTGGATTTAGCACCTTGCTTTCTATAAGCAGGTTGCCGAGCTTCGCCGGGCCAGTTCCCTCCGCTTCTCTTGATAAGCTTTGTATTTGTATTTTATCACAATTCTGATTTTTTTCAATCCTAGTTTTCCGATATATTTTAATTATTTTATTTTATAAAAAAGGAATTGCCCCTCCGAACAACTCCTTTTTCTTCATTTAAACAAGTTCTTTAATACGTATGCGATCGTTCCCAATAATATTTTCATATGTTTCGCGCTCTACAACAATTTGTGATGTACCACCTTTCGCGAAGACGACAGCTGGTCTACGAATCCGATTATAATTATTCGCCATCGAGTACCCGTATGCCCCCGTACAAGAAATTGCTAGTAAATCAGCAGAAGCAACTTTTGGTAGGGTAATATCCCAAATTAACATATCTCCACTCTCACAGCATTTCCCTGCAATCGAAACAACTTCCTCGTTCTCATCATTCCCTCGATTCGCTAACATCGCTTCATAACGAGCGTTATATAAAGCAGGCCTTAAATTATCAGTCATCCCACCATCGACTGATACATATTTCCGAATACCAGGAATGTCTTTTACAGATCCAACTGTATAAAGTGTCGTTCCAGCATCACCTACAATACTACGGCCTGGTTCAATCCATATTTCTGGCAAGGGATAATTACATACTGTAAATTGCTCTCTCACTGCACTGGTTACAGCTCGCACATACGTCTTAAGAGTTAATGGCGTATCTGACTCTGTATAGCGTATTCCGAATCCTCCGCCCACATTTAGCACTTTTACTACATAATTTGTTCGCTCTCTCAATTTTTCTAAAAATTGATGAAGAACTTCAATCGCTCGCACAAAGCCGGCCGTTTCAAATATTTGTGATCCGATATGTGAATGAATTCCTAACACGTTATAATTTGATTTTTGTAAAGCAAGCTCAATTGCTTGCATCGCTTGACCATTTGACACGCCAAATCCAAATTTTGAATCATCTTGACCTGTTGTAATATATTCATGTGTGTGCGCCTCTACCCCAGGCGTTACACGAATTAATATGTTCACAAATTTCCCATGTCGCACTGCTAAATCATGCAAAATTTCTAATTCTAAGAAGTTATCTACGACAAAACAACCAATATTCGCCTGAAGAGCCATCTCAATTTCTTCATCTGTTTTGTTATTGCCGTGAAAATGAATGCGCGATGCCGGAAATCCTGCTTGAAGTGCAGTATATAATTCCCCTCCAGAAACAACATCTAATGACATATTCTCTTCACGAGCTACTCGGCACATCTCCATGCACAAGAACGCCTTGCTTGCATATGCTACTTGATAAGAGAAACCACTTTCTTTAAAAGCACGATGAAACGCGCGGCACTTTCCTCGAATTGACTCTTCATCGTATACATAAAGTGGTGTTCCATATTGTTTTGCTAGCTGCGTCGTATCGCACCCTCCAATTTCTAAGTGTCCTTGCCCATTGATTCGGCTTGTGCCGTGTAAATACATTTGAATTCCTCCCTTATTTCCTCTAAAACTCATAACCCCAATCTTCTATTCATTGCAGCACGCTTTTAGATAGACAAAAAACGCGCGGAACAATGTTCACACGCGTTTCTTATTAGGAAAAATATATATTGAAAAAATAAACGAGTTGTTATCTCCTCAAAATAAGAAACCGCATCAACATCTCCAAATAGCTCTCCATAAAATAAATCTTATGACAGTACTACATTTATTCAACGCAGTCCCAATATATGAATAAGATGGTTATTCTTATATTTCGGCAATAGTCCCTTTCAACCTATGATCACAGATTCCATTAAATCTCCCATAGTTTACTCTTTCCTATCGCGGCCTCTACCTTTGAGAGTAGATGAGGTAAGTCTATTTAATTTTCAAACATCTAATTGTTGCTATTAACAATACCAAAGGACCATTTTATTTGTCAAACAATTTTTTATATTGTTTTTTTACAGTTTAGTTTCGTATCGTTTGGTAAGCGCTTTACTAAAACCTTCGTCACTTCCCATTCGCCTTCTTCATTATTAAATGTAATCGTTACCTTCTCAAATGGTGGAGCAATTTTCCCCGCAACTCGTTCATATTTCGTTACTTCAATACTTGCTTGAAATAAATATGTACCGCTATACACTTTTTTTAAACTAATAATTTTAGGACATTCATACGGCTTCAAGCTCCCATATTGTTTTTCAATTGCTTTATTTATTTTCGGAAATAAAACAGAATAAAGGGCATCTTCCATAAGAGGTGCATCATACTGGGCTACCGACACACTCGGTGAAGCAAAAAGTATAACACTACTACATACTATAAAATACAATAACTTTCGCATTATAACCTCCTTACACGATTCTTTCTGCGCACGACAATAATCATATATAGAAACTCCGTTTTATTGTCTCCTGCTGCCCTTTTTCTACTCAATTATTATAAAAAAGTCCACAACTCTCTTTTATTTTCGTATAATGATACTCATAGTATAATAAACATAATAACAAAGGACTGTTCGTATATATAAAATGAGGCGCTAATCAAATCGACTCACAAGAACTGTCATGCTTTTTAGGAGAGGAGTATATTATGCTACAACGTCTGTTTCCAAAACTGCGATTTGCACTCGTTGCAGTCGTTTTATTATGGATAAAAACATATATTGTGTACAAGCTAGCATTCGATATTAAAATTGATAATTTCTTTGAAGAATTTATGCTTTTTATTAATCCACTAGCTGCGTTACTTTTATTTTTCGGTTTTGCTTTATTTGCATCTAAACACCGAAACCGCGTTATAGTTGGAATTAGTTTTATACTATCATTCATTTTATTTGGAAATGCAATGTTTTATGGGTTTTATAACGATTTCGTTACATTCCCAGTGTTATTTCAAACAAATAATATGGCTGATTTAGGGACGAGTATAAAAGAACTCTTTACGTACAAAACATTACTTTTATTTGCAGATGCAATTATTTTAATGTTTCTTTCGCGTAAATTCCCTGCATTTTGTGACAAGACGCCGCTTTCTCGCTCTGAGAAGCGAACTTTCTTTAGCGGTGTAACAGCTCTATTAGCACTACAAATTGTTGTTTCTGTTATTTATAAACCACAAATGTTCTCACGCTCATTTGACCGTCAAACTGTCGTGAAAAATTTAGGTTTATACACATATCATCTATTTGATATTACACTTCAATCAAAATCTTCAGCTGAACGTGTATTTGCAAGCGGCGACGGGTTCTCTGAAATTAAAAACTATACAGACTCAAAAGATAAGCAAGCTGATAAAAACTTATTTGGAGCTGCAAAAGGTAAAAATGTGATTTTGATTTCAATGGAATCTACACAAAGTTTTGTTATAAATAAAAAAATAAATGGAAAAGAAATTACACCATTTTTAAATGAATTTATTAAAGATAGTTTTTATTTCGATAACTTCTATCATCAAACAGGACAAGGTAAAACTTCTGATGCTGAATTTATCGTTGAAAACTCACTTTATCCGCTAGATCGTGGTTCTGTATTCTTTACTCATGCAACAAATGAATATACAGCTACACCAGAACAATTAAAGAAATACGGATATTCTTCTGCTGTATTCCATTCAAACGATAAAGCGTTTTGGAATCGTGATGTAATGTATCCTGCACTTGGATATGATCGTTACTTTAATTTGAATGATTACGTAGGCACAGAACAAATGTCTGTCGGTTGGGGATTAAAAGATAAAGAGTTCTTTGAACAATCTATTCCAAAGCTAAAATCTTTACCACAACCGTTCTATACGAAGTTCATTACTTTAACAAACCATTTTCCATTTCTTCTAAATCCAGAAGATCAATATGTTGATGAGTTTAATTCAGAAAGTGGTGTTGTAAACCGTTACTTCCCAACTGTTCGTTACACGGATGAAGCTCTTAAACGATTTATTCAACAATTAAAAGAAGAAGGACTGTATGATAATACCGTTATTGTCATTTACGGAGATCATTACGGTATTTCTGAAAACCATAACGCAGCCATGGCCCAGTTCCTTGGGAAAGACGCTATTACACCGTTTGATTCTATGCAACTACAACGCGTCCCTCTCATTATTCACGTGCCTGGTCAAGAAGGAAAAGTCATTTCTAAAGTATCTGGTCAAATTGATATTAAACCAACGCTACTTCATTTACTTGGTATTAAAACAAATCAATCAGTTGAATTTGGAACTGACTTATTTATTAAAGAAAAAGACCCACTTATGGTAATGCGTGATGGCAGCTTCGTCTCGGAAGATTATGTGTATACAAAAAACATGTGTTATAAACGAAATACAGGTGAAGAAGCGGACATTTCATTATGTCAACCAAATATTGAAAAAGCAAAAACTGAATTGAAACTCTCCGACAAACTCATTTATGGAGATTTATTACGTTTCGACCCTAACAATCGGTATAAGACTGGAACGATGACAACGAAATTTGAATAATACAAGGAGCAACTTTATAAAAGTTGCTTCTTTTTTTACTTATTTTTCAAATCATTCTTCTATGAAATCTTTCACAAATTGGGAATTTTTTTCGTATGAGGAAGAAATTTATGGTATGATAAAATAAGTAAACTTTCATACACTAATTAAGAATTTATTACAGAAAGCAAGGGATCAGATTTTGTATAGAGCAGCTATTCCAAACTTATTTACGCTCGGAAATTTATATAGTGGATTCTTGTCAATCGGCTATGCATCTTTAGGATATTATAAATCAGCTGCTATTTTAGTACTTATCGGGATGATGTTAGATAGTCTTGATGGGCGTGTTGCTCGTTTATTACGCGTTGATTCACAAATGGGAAAAGAGCTTGACTCGCTTGCAGATGTCGTAACATTTGGTGCAGCACCTGCTGTTCTCATGTATTACACATCTTTCTCCAATTATGGAATCATCGGACTTTACATAGCGGGACTATTCCCTCTTTTCGGAGCATATCGTTTAGCTCGATTTAATGTTACACCATCTTCTACTTCAATGAAATATTTCACTGGGGTACCGATTACAGCAGCGGGAGGGCTTGTTGCTTTCTTAACATTATTTTCACATACCATTCCAAAAATCGTTCTTATTACAGTATTTGTAACGTTCGCATTTTTAATGGTGAGCCGCATTCGTATCCCAAGTTTAAAAGATGTACCAATTCCACGATATAGCATCATTATTACACTATTTTTAGTTGGAATCATTATCACAATGTACCAAACAGGGTTCGGTAATTTTTCCGTTTTCTTATTCATTGCTATTCCACTATACATTTTGTATATGCTATCTCAATTTATTAGACAAAGACCATCTAAAAGAGCAAATAAAGACAAATAAAAAAACCTTCCGGTTCCGGAAGGTTTCTTTTTATTTTGTAACGAATACTTTTTGATTTACAGGTGTTACAGGCTCTTCACCGTTTAATACTGCTAAAATATTTCTTACTGCCATTTCAGCCATCGCATCACGCGTTTCGAATGTTGCATTTCCTACGTGAGGAGCAAGTACTACATTCTTTAACCCTTTTAGCTCTTCAGTAATTTTCGGTTCAAACTCAAACACGTCAAGAGCCGCCCCTTCAATTTCATTCGTTTTTAATGCATGAGCGAGTGCTGCTTCATGCATGATTGGTCCACGTGAAGCATTTATAATATACGCAGTTTTCTTCATCATTTTAAATTGTTCTTCATCAATCATATGGTGCAATTTCGGATTATACGCACAGTTAATTGTAATAAAGTCTGCTGTTTGTAATAATTCTTCCAATGTTACATATGTTGCTTCCAGTTCACTTTCAGCTTCAGGCTTTCGATTTGGTCCTGTATATAAAACATTCATTCCAAACGCTTTCGCACGCTTTGCAACTGCCTTTCCGATTTCTCCAAGGCCAATAATTCCAATTGTTTTACCGTGTACTTCGCGGCCTAAGAAAAATAATGGTGCCCATCCGTTGAATCCAGTTGTACGACATAGCGTATCACCTTCAGGAATTCTACGTGCCGCTGCTAAAAGAAGTGCAAATGTTAGTTCTGCAGTAGCTTCAGTTGATACTTTCGGTGTATTCGATACTACAATTCCTTTTTCACCCGCATACGTGTAATCAATATTGTCGTAACCAGCACCATAGTTTGCAACAATCTTCAAATTAGGTGCCGCATCAATCACTTCTTTTGTCACCTTTGTAGAAAGTAGGCTTAACAATGCATCTTTGTCTTTTACACGCTCTGTTAATTCATCTAAAGAAATTAACGCCTCTTTATCGTACATTTCTACATCATGATCCTTTAATAGTTCTAATCCGATTGCTGGAATTTTCCCTGCTACTAATATTTTTGCCACTACTAACACCTCTTCTATAGAAAATAAGATATCTCTTATCTCTCATTGTAAGAAATCCATATATAAAAACCAAGGAATTTGATTATAGTTTTAAAAATCGACAATTTTCCACAAAAAAGAGGAGATGCAAATCTCCCCCTCTTCTTATGCTTTTTCTTGCGATTGTTTTCCAAGCTTCACATCAATCGTTCCTTCTGCAACTGTATCACTAATTTGTTCCTCAATAACGGATTGAGATGTAGCATTCGTTTCAGAAGTATACGCTTGTTGCTGTGCACCTTGTACATTTTGTTTATTTTGTTGTTTCGCCATTTCTTTACCCTCCTTTTTATTCTTTCTTATTTTGAACAAAAAGGTGGGTTTTCATCAAAAAATCGTGATCATTTTAAGATTGTAACTTCTCCTTCCAGCAATTTCATCGTTCTTACTCGTTTCGTAAATGTAGCTAAATGCGAAATATCATGATTTCGTAACGTCTTTATATTCTCTTCCACATATTTTCCTAAATCATGCGGATAATGAGCATCTGAGGAAAGTGTAATCGGGACTCCATGCTTAGCTAATACTTGTAAATATAGTGGACTCGGGCACATCTCGCGCACAGGATAGCGATAGTACAATCCCGCATTTATTTCCGTTGCTGTATTTGTTTCTACTAATGCACGCGCAATTTTCTTATAATAAGAAATTTGTTCATTCTCATCTAACCGATAATTAAATACTTTTATGTTGTCAAGATGAGCAATAATATCAAATAACTCAGAACGAACTGCGCACTCAACCGTTTTGAAAAACGTATCATATAAAGCATATAAGTCATGTTCCTTAAAATATTCTTTCGTATCTGGATTATCAAATCCCCAGCCATTTAAAAAATGAACAGAACCAATTACATAATCAAAATCTCCTAATGCAAGTAAAGATTGTAATTGTTGTTCACCACCAATAAAATAATCTGCTTCAATTCCAAGTTTAAGCGTAACACCTCTTTTACTCCACCGTTCTTTCGCCTCTTCAATTGCCTTTGTAAAATCATGTAGTGAAGCTACCCTTACTTGGTCTAACCATTCCTTTTGTAAACGTCCAAGCCCCGAATCACTAATATCAACATATTTTTCATAGTATTCTTTCGCTTCATAAAAACGGTATAAATGATCGACAATACCAACTTCTTTTATCCCGTTTCGCAAAGCTGCTTCTAAATATAAATTAATCCATTTCGTTGTAAATGGCCCTTCATTCACACGTCTTTGCAGGCGTTCTTGTGTTTTCACAAGCCATTCCATAGAATGTTTTTCTTCTTTTAGCGGTTCATAATGTTGTAATGATTCATTTATTTTAGCTAGCCATCCTATTGAATATGGCCCTTCTTCTAAATGAATGTGATAATCCACCTTCATACATACTCCCCCTATAATGTATCTATTTCTCTTCTGTCCCCTACTCTCGAAAGCTTCCCATTTCTTTCTTTCACTTCCTCCATAATATCTTCTAATGATATATTTTTTTCGGCTAATAACACGAAGCAGTGATACATTACATCAACCATTTCTTTCACTAGCTCTTCGTTATCATTATTTTTGGATGCAATAATTACTTCCGTACATTCCTCACCAATTTTCTTTAAAATTTTATCTTCTCCTTTTGAAAACAAGTAATTTGTATATGATTCAGAAAGTGGATTTCTCTTTCGTTCTTCAATTGTTTCAAATAATAATGTAAAGGCGTTTTTCATATGTATCCCCCTATATAATTTTGTAATGAAAACATGTTTTTTCTCCCGTATGACATGCAGGTCCCACTTGCTTTACGACAACAACGATTGAATCTTGATCACAATCTAAATAAAGAGATTGCACATGTTGGACATTACCTGATGTTTCTCCTTTATTCCATAACGACCTTCTTGAACGAGAATAAAACCATGTTCTTTTCGTTTCTATTGTTTTTTCATATGCCTCTTCATTCATATAAGCTAGCATTAAAACTTCTTTTGTATCTTCTTCAATTACAACTGCTGGTAATAGTCCTTTTGAAAAGTTAGGTTTCATAGCCGCACCTCAACATTTGCATTTCTTAACTTTCTCTTTACGTCCCCTATTGTCGCCTCACCGTAATGAAAGATTGATGCCGCTAATGCTGCATCAACTGTTGTCTTTTGAAACACTTCTATAATGTGATCAGCATGACCGCACCCGCCTGACGCGATGACAGGTACGGAAACACTTTTTGAAATTTCTTCTGTTAAACGAAGGTCATATCCGTTTTTCGTTCCGTCTGCATCCATACTCGTTAATAAAATTTCGCCTGCGCCTAGCTCTGTAACACGCTTTGCCCACCTGATTGCATCCATTCCCGTATCAACTCTTCCGCCGTTCACATATACATTCCACTTACCCTCCGCTACTTTTCTAGCATCAATTGCTACAACAATACATTGTGAGCCAAAATGCTCTGCCCCTTCTTCAATTAATTTAGGATTTCGCACTGCTGCTGAGTTAATTGAAACTTTATCTGCTCCAGCTCTTAGTAAATTGTACATATCTTTCACACTTGAAATTCCTCCGCCAACTGTAAGAGGAATAAATACTTTTGAAGCCGTTTTTTCTACAACATCTATAATCGTTTTTCGTCCTTCATGAGTTGCTGTAATATCTAAAAATACTATTTCATCTGCTCCCGCATCATTATATAAAGCTGCTATTTCAACAGGATCCCCGACATCTTGTAATCCTATAAAATTGACACCCTTTACGACTCGCCCTTCTTTCACATCTAGACATGGAATAATGCGTTTTGCTAACATAACTTTGTTACCTCTAGCACTTCTTCTAAATCTATCGTTTTCTCGTAAAGAGCCTTACCAATTATGACGCCGTATATGTTCATATCATTTAACTTTTTCACATCTTGAATAGATGCAACTCCTCCAGAAGCAATAAGTCGAGTAGAAACGCTTTTTTGTAGTAACTCCAATTGTTCTATATTCGGTCCTGCAAGTGTCCCGTCTTTCGAAATGTCTGTAAATACAATCGTTTGAACACCTACATTCTCCATTTGTTTTGCTAAATCAATGTAAGAAATTTCAGATACATCAAGCCAGCCTCTCGTTGCTACGAAACCATTTTTCGCATCAATTCCGACGATGATTTTTTCTTTATATAGAAAAACTGCTTCTTCTAAAAATGGCTTATCATAAAGAGCAGCTGTTCCTAAAATCACTTTATCTACCCCTACTGAAAATAACTTCTCTACGGCTACAAGTGATCGAATTCCTCCTCCAACTTGCACTGGAATACGTACTGCCTTGCAAATTCTTTCAATGACGGACAAATTTAACGACTCACCAGCAACTGCACCATCTAAATCAACAATGTGCAACCGTTTCGCTCCAAATGTTTCAAATATAATCGCTTGTGCAACCGGATCTTCATTCATTACTGTTTCTTTACTAAATTCTCCTTGATACAGTCTAACGCATCGTCCCTTTTTCAAATCGATAGCTGGGAAGATTTCCATGATTCTACCACTCCTTTAAAATTTTTCAACATTTTCATTCCTATGTCACCACTTTTTTCAGGATGAAACTGTGCGCCATATATACTTCCTTTTGCTACAAAACCAGGTACTTTCACTCCATAATCACTTATTCCATACACAATTTCATTTGGACAATCTGCGTAATAAGAGTGGACATAATATACGAAAGAACCGTCCTCTACTCCATTCCAAAGCGCTATTTCTCCTTCCTTCTTTAACTCATTCCATCCCATATGAGGAATTTTATAAGGAACCTTTAACTTTCGAATAACGCCTGGCAATAAACTTAGCCCGTTACAGTCTTGTAGTTCCTCACTTTTTTCAAATAAAAGCTGCATTCCTAGGCAAATACCTAGAAGTGGTTTTCTTGAACGCCCGATTTCTTGTAACACACGCACTAAATCTTTTTCTTCCAATACATCCATCGCTTTTGGAAATGCACCTACTCCTGGTAAAATCACTCCATCACTTCTAAAAATCTCTTCTTTATCACTCGTTACAATGTACGCTGCTCCAATATACTTTAATGCTTGTTCTACACTACGAATATTTCCCATTCCATAATCTATAATGGCAATCAATTACAACATCCCTTTCGTTGAATTTACACCAGTAATGTTGGCATTTCTTTCGACTGCTTCTCTAAGCGCTCTACCAAACGCTTTAAATAACGCTTCAATTTTGTGATGTGTATTACTTCCGTATAAAATACGAGCATGTAATGTAATATTGGCAGCATGAGCAACTGCTCTAAAAAATTCTTCCGTTAGTTCTGTATCAAAATCCCCAAGCTTCGGATTCGTTAATTCTCCTTGAAATACAATATATGAGCGTCCACTTATATCAATTGCGACAAAGCCTAAAGACTCATCCATCGGTACATATGCTGAGCCGTATCTGTTAATCCCCTCTTTACTGTGCAATGCTTCTTTCAAACAATTTCCGAGTACAATCCCAACATCCTCAACTGTATGATGCGCATCAACGAATACATCCCCTTCTGCCTCCACTTGCAAACCGAATCTTCCATGCCTTGCAAATAAAGTTAACATATGATCAAAAAAACCAACTCCCGTTCGTACAGAAACGTTCTTCCCATCATCAAGCTGTAAACTTAATTTTATTTTTGTCTCTGTCGTCTCACGTATTTGACTAGACTCACGCATTATACTTCCTCCTCAAATCTTATTTGAATTGCTCTCGCATGCGCATGTAATCCTTCTTTATTGGCAAGCTCTACAATATGATGTTGGACATCTCTTAATGCTTCCTCCGTATAAGACAAAAAGCTTGATTTTTTCACGAAATCATCGACTGATAACGGTGAGAAAAACCTTGCCGTTCCACTTGTCGGTAACACGTGATTCGGCCCTGCTACATAATCACCGAGCGGTTCCGGTGCATATGGTCCAAGAAAGATAGATCCTGCGTGTTTCACATAAGCTAAAGCATTCATCGGTTCTTTTATATGTAACTCTAAATGTTCCGGGGCAATTTCATTCGATAATTGGAGCGCCTCATCTAAAGAAGGAACGATACAAATAGCTCCATTTCTATTTATCGATTCACGTGCAATTTCGCTTCTCGGTAATGTTTCTAACTGTCTTTCTATCTCTTTTTCTACTTTTTTTGCTAACTCTATATTCGTTGTAATACAAATTGCTGTCGCTCTCTCGTCATGTTCTGCTTGTGATAATAAATCAGCAGCGATATATTTTGCATTACCGGTTTCATCAGCGATAACTACAATTTCTGATGGTCCGGCAATCATATCGATATTTACTATTCCATATACTTCTCGTTTTGCTAGAGCGACGTACAAATTTCCAGGTCCAACTATTTTATCCACTTTCGGAATCGATTCCGTTCCGTATGCTAAAGCTGCAATTGCTTGCGCACCACCTATCGTATAAATTTCATCTACCCCTGCAAGACTTGCAGCAACTAAAATATGTGGATCAATTCCTCCTTCTCTCGGCGGTGTTACCATTACAATCTTTTGCACACCAGCGAGTTTTGCTGGCAATACATTCATTAATACTGACGAAGGATACGAAGCCGTTCCGCCTGGCACATATACTCCTACATTTTCTAACGGCCGAATGATTTGTCCTCTAACGATACCTTTACTCTCGCAATCGAATATAGATTGCCTTTTTTGCTTTTCGTGATACGAAATAATGTTTTTCTTCGCCTCTTGTAACGCTTCTAAAAATGAATTTTCTACAAACATACTCGCTCGTTTTATTTCTTCTTCACTTACACGAAACTCTTTCATCTTTACACCATCAAACTTTTTTGTATAAAAAGATAGGGCCTCATCCCTACTCTCCCTTACATTTCGAACGATTTCGCTTACATTTCTTTGAACAGTTTCTTCTATTATATTAGCGTTTTCTCGTAGCAATTTTATTTTCGATAACGCCTTTTGAAAATCTTCAAAAACGATCTCCATTACAAGTCCCCCTATTTTCCTGACAAAATTTCTTGCTCCATCATATTTATAATACTGAATATTTCGTCTTTTTTAGTTTTTAATGCAGCCTTATTCACAATCATTCGAGCAGATATAGAATACATTTCCTCAAATACAATGAGTCCATTTTCTTGTAATGTTTTTCCTGTTTCAACAATATCAACAATCGCATCTACCAATCCAAGAATAGGAGCGATTTCTACAGACCCTTCTATTTTTATGATTTCTACATCCTCTCCTTTATCATGAAAATAGTTAGAAGTAATATGTGGATATTTCGTCGCAATACGTTTCTTCCGGTAGCTCTTCGGATTATAAGTAGGAATAGAAGCAACACAAAACTTACACACACCTACTCCTAAATCCAACATTTCATAAATATCTTTTTCGTTTTCCATTAAAATGTCTTTTCCAACGACCCCGATATCCGCTACTCCATGTTCTACATAAGTAGCAACATCTACTGCTTTCACCAAAATAAATGAGATATCTGTATTTTTACTTTGAAAGACAAGCTTTCGTCCTTTATTTTTAAGCTCTGAACAATCGATTCCAATCTGCTCAAAGAGTGGAATCACATGTTTTTCTAACCTTCCTTTCGTTAACGCAATTTGAATGTTACGCATGAAGTTTCTCCTTCTTTCTGGACTATCCATTTCTCGTTCCATACATATTCCACTAACGATTCGTTCTTTGCCTCAACGACCGTTACTATTTGATTTTTTCTTGCAAATTGAAAGGTGTCATTTAAATTAGAACATAAAGATATCTCTACTTTTTTCCCGTCCTTTTGAAGTAAATTTCGTAACCGTTCCGCTTCTGCTAATCTATTTAACTCATAATGAATCATAATATCTATTCTCTTTCGTTCATACGGTTCTTGCTGCTCCTGCAGCGCCTTCACAATTTGATTAACTTGCACCGCGAGTCCAACAGCCGGCAACATTTCTCCAAAATTTCCAATTAACTCATCATATCTTCCACCACTAACAATTTCTTCTCCAATTTCATATATATACCCTTTGAAAATAACACCTGTATAATAATCCAAATGTTGAATCATACCTAAATCAATTGATATGTACGATCCATAGCCTAGCTTGTCAATTGCTTCATATATTTCTTTCACTCTTGCGATGGCCATTTTCATTTCATTACTTGATGCGAGTTTTTCTGCTTCCTCAATCACTTCTAAATTCCCAAATAACCTTGGTAATTTCTCCAGTAACCTTACTGTTTCATCACATCGCTCTAATTTCTTTTCTCTAATAAAATTTGATAGAGCGGCATAATTTTTACTTTCAATATATGTTCTAAGAACTTTCTCTTCTTCCTCATGAATGGAGAGCTTTTTGACAATACATTTATATAACTGTACTTGCCCAATCTCTATTGTAAAAGATTGCACCTTCAACTTTTGAAGTGATTGAATGACGCTTATAACACATTCAATTTCAGCTCTTACATTATCAATACCGATAACTTCAATACCACTTTGTACAATCTCATTATATTTTCCAGTAAGAGACTCATTCGCTCGAAATACATTTCCGCTATACGTCACTTTAAGTGGCGTATCACACCTCTGCGTTCCCACCACTCTCGCTAAAGGAATTGTCATATCTGGACGCAATACGATAATCCGCCCCTTTTCATCAAAAAATTTATACATCTTTTCTTCATCTATCGGTCTATTTTGAAAGGCGAACACATCATAAAATTCAATTGTTGGTGTCCTTATTTCTTCATAACCTCTCTCTAAAAAAGTACGCCTTAATTTTTGCTCCACTTCTTCAATTAACGTACATTCTTCGAATAAATAATCTCTCGTTCCATTTGGGTTTGCCCGTTTCCATTTTGTCATCTAAATTCTCACACCTTTCCCTTTCTAATGTATGCTTATTTCATGCACCTAAACCGAAAATAAAAAGAGCCTTGTAGATAAAATATACCTACAAGGCTCTTTAATAGCGTGTAGGTACAACGGGAATAACCCTTGCACCTACACGTTTTCACGTTAGGTTCAAGGGCTTTACGTATGATGATGTAGTTGTGTAAGCATTTTAATAGATTGCATTGTTTTCATTATACTTACTCCCTTTCTCCTCTAATTTTTACATAGTATATAACACATAATTCTGAATGTAAATACATTTTAAATATTCCGTTATCTCTTAATATACAGCTGCCCTTCTTTCATACTCTTTTATTTCTTGTTCATACTGCATTGTAATACTAATTTCATCTAAACCATTTAGTAATTTCTCTTTCCACATTTTTTCGATTGTAAAATGAAACCTGTGTGTACTTGTTGTAATGACTTCATTCTCTAAATCTACTTCTATTTGCTCTCTCGCATCCGTTTGGGAAAGTTGTTCACGCATTTCTTTATCCATTACAATTGGTAACATACCATTTTTCATACAATTCATATAAAAAATATCTGCAAACCCTCCAGCGATAATAGCACGGAAACCATAATCAGCAAGTGCCCAAGGTGCATGTTCTCTTGAAGAACCGCAACCAAAATTATCTCCTGTAATTAATATACTTGCCCCTTTTCTATCTTGTGCATTAAGCGAAAAATTAGGATTTTCATGACGGTTATTATCATAACGCCACTCATCAAATAAATATTTTCCAAATCCCGTCCTTTCAATTCTCTTTAAATATTGCTTCGGAATAATTTGATCTGTATCAATGTTATCATTCATCAGTACTGCCACGGTACCTTTATGAATACGAAACGGCTCCATCATAACTCTCCTTTCTAGTATCAACAAAATGACCATATAACGCAGCTGCTGCCGCCATTGCTGGGCTAACTAAATGTGTTCGTGCTCCTTTTCCTTGTCTTCCTTCAAAATTACGATTTGAAGTTGAAGCACAATGTTCTCCTTCAGGTACTTGATCTGGATTCATTCCAAGACACATGGAACATCCAGGTTCTCTCCATTCAAACCCAGCTTCTTCAAATATGTGATGTAGTCCTTTTTTCATTGCAGCTTCTCTTACTCTTTTTGATCCAGGCACAACGAGCGCTCGCACACCTTCTTTTACCTTTCTCCCTTTCACAACAGATGCAGCAATTTCTAAGTCAGAAAGTCTAGAATTCGTACATGATCCAATGAAAACATGCTGAACTGGAATGTCATACATACTTTGCCCAGGGCTTAATCCCATATAAGAAAATGCTCTTTCGTCATTTGCATCATGCTTTTCCGGTAACTTTTCATCAATACGAACACCCATACTCGGATTGGTTCCCCACGTAACGTACGGTGCTAAATCCGTAACATCAATTGAAATATGTAAGTCATACATTGCATCTGCATCTGTATAAAGTTCAGACCATTTCTCCTCGAAAGTTTCATAGTCTTTCGGTGCATATTTACGCCCTTTTACGTAAGCAAAGGTTTTTTCATCTGGCGCGATAATACCCGCTTTTGCGCCTCCTTCAATTGCCATATTACAAAGCGTCATTCTCTCTTCCATCTCCATAGCCCCAATGGTCTCTCCGTAAAATTCCATTACGTATCCAGTTCCAACTGCTACTCCGTACTTTGAAAGGAGATGCAAAATAATATCTTTTGCGTAAACACCTTTCTGTAATTTTCCTTTTAATTCAATGCCCATCGCTTTCGGTTTTCTTTGCCACAACGTTTGCGTTGCCAATACATGTTCCACTTCACTCGTACCAATGCCAAATGCTAGCGCGCCAAACGCACCATGCGTTGCTGTATGACTATCACCACAAACAATTGTTTTCCCTGGCTGCGTGAGCCCTAGCTCTGGTCCGATAACATGAACAATCCCTTGCTCTTCATCTCCAATATCCGCTAATGGCACCTGAAATTGTTTACAATTTTCCCGAAGCGTGTCTAGTTGCTGCTTCGCAATGCGATCGGTAATATTCCAAACATCTTTCGTTGGGATATTATGATCCATCGTTGCGAATGTTAAATCTGGTCTGCGAACCGTTCGATTTGTAAGCCGCAAGCCTTCAAAGGCTTGCGGTGACGTTACTTCGTGAACAAGATGCAGATCGATATATAATAAATCCAATCCATTTTCGTTTGTCGTAACTACGTGTCTTTCCCAAAGTTTATCTAGCAACCTTTTCCCCATTATCTTCCTCTCCCTACCAATGCTTGTTCTTCCATTTCTTGCATAACTGCCTTCGTAAATGAAGTTGTCGTTTCAGTCCCCCCGATATCTGCTGTACATTTCCCTAATGTAAGGACTGCAGAAATTGCTTCTTCAATTGCACACCCTTCTCTCGTCAATCCGAACGATTGCCCAAGCATCATGGCAACAGAGCGCATCATGGCAATTGGATTCGCCTTATTTTTCCCGGCAATATCCGGCGCTGATCCGTGAATAGGCTCGTATAATGAAGGTCCCTTTTCCGCATGACTTGCTGACGGAAGCATTCCTAATGATCCAGCTAATACGGAAGCCTCGTCACTTAAAATATCTCCAAATAAATTTTCCGTTACAATTACATCAAATCGTCCTGGATTTCGAATTAACTCCATAGCAGCGGCATCTACTAAAATATGTTCTAGTTCAACGTCTGGATAACGAAGTGCTACTTCTTCTGTCACAGTTCTCCATAGTTTACTAGATTCTAAAACATTCGCCTTATCAATAGATGTTACTTTCTTCTTCCGCTTACTCGCTAATTGAAAAGCATAAGAAACGATACGTTCAATTTCATGGCGATGATACGTAAGGGTATCTGTTGCTACTTCGTCCGTTCGTTCTTTCGGATAAGAAAAATAAATTCCCCCTGTTAATTCACGAACGACAACGAAATCAATTTCGTCAGCCTTTTTTAATGGCGATAAATGTGCCGTTGCACTTTCTACCGTTACAGGACGAACGTTCGCAAATACACCAAGTCCTTTTCTTAGAGCTAATAATCCTTTCTCTGGCCTTTCTTTCGCACTATCCCACCTTGGTCCACCAACTGCTCCTAGTAAAACCGCATCACTTGCTAAACAGGCGGCAAGCGTTCGTTGTGGTAATGGTTGCCCATTTAAATCAATAGCACTCCCGCCGAAGTACTCATCTTGTAAATGAAAATGATGCCCATATAACCTCTCTACCATATGCAATACTTCCTTCGCACTTTCCATAACTTCCGGGCCAACACCGTCACCAGCTAAACAAACAATACGTTTTTCCAATTTCAACACTCCTTTTAATTGAATTTTCAGAACTTTGATTTGATAGGCGAGAATAACTCCTCTCACCTATCAAACACTTATTTCACAAGCTGGATAAAAGATTTCAATTTCCCCGCTGCGTGGACATATGCTCTTGCCGACGCTTCCAATACGTCTTGCGCAACACCAAAACCTGATACTTGATGTGTTCCTTCTTTTAATTCAACATGAACATGAGCCAGTGCATCTTGACCTTGTGTAATAGATTGTATGCGATAATCTGCCAATTCACATTCTAATCCTAAAATTCTTTGAATTGCATTATAAATCGCTTCAATACTACCAGAGCCAGTAGCTGCATCTTCGAATACATTTCCTTCCTCATCTTTTAGTACAACTGTCGCGCATTGTGTACTATTTGATACGAAATGTACTTGCAATTGCGTAATGTTATATTGCTGAGCCGCAAATGCCGCTTCACCAAGCATAAGTGCTCGTAAATCTTCCTCAGTAATTTCCTTCTTACGATCAGCTAATTTTTTAAACGCTTCAAACACCGCATCTCGTTCTTCCGTTGTAAATTCATAACCAAGCTCTTTCATTTTTTCTGTAAACGCATGACGTCCAGAATGTTTCCCAAGTACAAATAGGTTTTGAGATTCACCTACTAGCGCTGGTTCAATAATTTCATATGTTGTCACTTCTTTTAATACACCATCTTGATGAATTCCTGATTCATGAGCAAATGCATTCGCTCCAACGATCGCTTTATTTTTCGGTACAACCATACCTGTTAATCTGCTTACTAATGTACTTGTCGCTTTAATTTCTTTTAGCGTCATAGAAGGCTCTGCTTGATAGAAATCTTTTCTAATATGAAGAGCAACTGCGACTTCTTCTAATGCCGCATTCCCTGCTCTTTCACCAATTCCATTAATTGTTCCCTCTACTTGCAATGCTCCCCCTTCAACTGCAGCTAGCGAATTTGCTACAGCCATCCCAAGATCATCGTGACAATGACAAGAGAAAATTGCTTTTTCATATGAAGGAACGGATTCTTGTAAGTACTTAAAAAGAGAATAATATTCTTCTGGATTCGTATATCCAACTGTATCTGGAATATTAATTACATTCGCTCCTGCACGAATCGCAACTTCTACTGCCTCAGCTAAAAAATCTCTTGCTGTTCTTGTCGCATCTTCTGCTGAAAATTGTACTGTTGGAAATAATGATTTTCCAAGTGTAACAGAACGATGAATACTATCTAACACATCCTCTTTTGACATACAAAGTTTATATTTCATATGAATATCACTCGTAGCTAAAAATACGTGTAAACGAGGAGATACCGCACCTTTCACAGCTTCATATGCTCGTCGAATGTCGCTTTCTTTTGCTCTAGCTAAACTCATAACTGTAGCATTTTGAATTGTATTCGCGATACGTTTTACCGATTGAAAATCCCCTTCGGAAGCTGCTGCAAAGCCAGCTTCCATAACATGAATCCCTAGTCTCTCTAATTGCCTTGCAATTTGCAATTTCTCTTGTTCATTTAAATTCACTCCTGGTGATTGTTCGCCATCACGTAGCGTCGTATCCATGAACAAAATCTGCTTCATATTATTTCATCCCTACCTTTACTCGCGGCTGTACGAAAGGCATCATTTCACGTAATTTACGTCCAACTACTTCGATTTCGTGTTCATTCTCTTTCTCATTTGTCGCATGGAAATTCGGTCTTCCTGCTTTATGCTCTGCAATCCAACCTCTTGCAAATGTACCATCTTGAATTTCTGCTAGCACTGCTCCCATCGCCTTCTTCGTATCTTCCGTTACAACGCGTGGTCCTGATACGAAGTCGCCCCACTGCGCTGTATCTGAAACTGAATATCTCATATTTTCAAGTCCACCTTCATACATAAGGTCAACAATAAGTTTCAGTTCATGTAAACATTCAAAATATGCAAGTTCCGGCTGATATCCGGCATCAACTAACGTTTCAAATCCAGCTTTCACCAGCGCAGTTACTCCGCCGCAAAGTACAGCTTGCTCTCCAAATAAATCTGTTTCCGTTTCTTCTTTAAATGTCGTTTCTAATACACCAGCTCTCGTCGCTCCAATTCCATCAGCATAAGAAAGTGCCTTTTCAGTCGCAACTCCTGTTGCATCTTGGTATACTGCAAATAATGCAGGAACAGCTCCGCCTTCAACAAATGTACGGCGTACAAGATGTCCTGGACCTTTTGGCGCTACTAGAAATACATCTACATTCGCTGGTGGTTTCACTTGATCAAAGTGAACATTAAATCCGTGTGCAAAAACGAGAGAATTTCCTGCCTGTAAATTTGGCGCAATTTCCGCTTCATATACTTCTGGTTGCAGTTCATCCGGTAGCAAAATCATTACTACATCAGCCTGCTTTGCTGCTTCTGCTACTGTATATACAGAAAATCCATCTTCTTTCGCTTTATCCCAAGACTTCCCTTTTCTCAGCCCTACTACTACATCAAATCCGTTATCACGTAAATTTTGCGCATGTGCATGACCTTGCGAGCCATATCCAATGATTGCTACTTTCTTTTCCTTTAATACATTTACCGTTACATCTTTCTCATAATAAACTTTAGCCATTTTCATTTCCCCCTATATTTAAATGATTATTGAATTAACATAACTTGCTTATCTTGTTTTTTCATACTACGCGTAAAGGCTGTTACCCCTGTTCTTGCAATTTCTTTCAAACCGTATGGACGAAGCAATTCAATTAACGCTTCTACTTTCTCCTGCGTACCTGTTACCTGTACCACTATGGAATCCTTCCCAACATCTATTACAGCGGCTCGAAACGGTTCAATTAAACTATATAATTCCGCCCTCGCTACTGAAGTTGCTACTTTAATAAGTGCAAGTTCTCTTGCGATCATCGCTTCTTCTGTAATATCTGATACTTTCAAAACATCAATTTGCTTATGGAGTTGTTTAATTAACTGCTCAACTTGCTGTTCATTTTCAACGTGTACAACAATCGTCATACGCGATATGTCCGACGATTCCGTATGACCTACTGAAATACTTTCAATATTAAAATGTCTTCGTGTCATAACACCTGTAATTCGGTTTAACACACCACTTTGATTTCGAACTGTTGCTGTAACAATTCTCTTCACCTTTTTTCCACTCCCTCCATTTGGTGAACACCTTTCCCTGGCGCAACCATCGGCATTACCTTTTCTGATTGAAGTACACGGCAATCAATTACGACCGGTTCTTGTAATTCAATCGCCTGCTGTAATTGTTTCTTTGCAAGAAATGGATCATCTATGCGAACTCCTTTTATGCCATACGCATTCGCAAGAGCGACGAAATCTGGTTGACACGATAGTAAAGAGTGCGAATATCTTTTGTTATAAAATTCATCTTGCCATTGTCTTACCATTCCTAAAGCTTCATTATTTAAAATAAATACTTTAACAGGTAAAGAGTGTTCTTTTAACACACTTAATTCTTGCAGAGTCATTTGAAATCCAGCGTCACCGACAATTGCAATAACTAGTTCTTCAGGCTTTGCAATTTGCGCACCAATTGCTGCTGGAAATCCGAACCCCATCGTCCCTAATCCTCCTGAAGTTACCCATTTATCTGGATTTTTCAGCGGATAATATTGGGCTGCCCACATTTGATGTTGCCCAACATCTGTTGTTACAATCGCTTCTCCCTTCGTAATTTCATATAACATATCAATTGCGTATTGAGGCTTAATACGTTCAGAGTTTCGTTTATAAGAGAATGGATATTCTTCTTTTCTACTCTTTAATAAGGAGATCCATTCATGATGATTTTCTTTCCTTCCTTCTGGTTGAAGTAATACTTGGAGCGCTTGCTTAGCACTTGCAACAATAGGAATTTCAGTCGGCACATTTTTTCCGATTTCTGCTGGATCAATATCAATATGCGCGACAGTCGCCCCTTGCGCAAAATAAGCTAAATTTCCAGTAAGACGATCATCGAATCTCGCACCTATATTAATGAGTAAGTCGCATTCATATAACGCCATATTAGCTGTGTAAGAACCATGCATCCCTCCCATGCCTAGAAAAAGTTCATCATCTGGCGGAAAGCCACCAAGACCAAGTAATGTATGCACAACAGGAATTTCATATTTACGAGCAAAACTTGTTAATTCTTTCGAAGCTTTCGCATGCAATACACCTGCTCCAGCTAAAATTAATGGCTTGCTTGCAAAACTAATTGCTTGTAATAATTTGTTTATTTGAAGTAGATTCGGTTCATAATTAGGGTTGTATCCTGGTAAATCCATTTGCACATCACTACATCGTTCGCCTTGCTCTACCACCATATCTTTCGGAAGGTCAATAACGACTGGGCCTGGTCTTCCTGTTCTCGCAATATGAAATGCTTCTTTAATAATTCGAGGTAAATCTGAAGCCTTTCGCACTTGATAATTATGTTTTGTCACAGGCATCGTAAGCCCCATAATATCCGCTTCTTGAAAAGCATCACTTCCAATTAACGTTGTTGCTACTTGCCCTGTAAATACTACAAGTGGTAATGAATCAATCATCGCATCTGCTAGACCCGTAATCACATTTGTAGCACCTGGTCCACTCGTTGCAATGACAACCCCTGGATTGCCAGTAATTCTGGCATACCCTTCAGCAGCGTGAATAGCACCTTGTTCATGCCTTGTTAAAATATGTGGAATTTCACAGTCATAGAGTGCATCATAAAGAGGTAAAACAGCACCACCAGGATAACCGAAAATCACTTCTACTCCTTCCTTTTCTAGCGCTTCTAACAATAGCTGTGCACCAGTTGCCAGTTTCTCTTCCGTTTTTGAAGACATTGTTCTTATAAGCCCCCTTTTAAAAACTTTTATCAATAAAAAAAATCCTACGTCCACACTCCAGCTATGTGCTGAAGGGACGAAAGATTTCGCGGTACCACCCTTCTTTGCAAGAATACTCTTGCCTCAGTGACCCATAAATGAGTCTAGCTAATAACGGAGCTACCGTCTAAGCCTAGACAAATGCTTCAGCTTAGCACTCAAGGGCGATGTTCGTCGACGTGAACCATCGGTTTCCAGCAACCACCGACTCTCTGTGAGGCTTCACAATCAACTACTCCTCCCTATCAACGCTTTCTTATGTTATAAAGAGTTGTTATCCAACTTTATTTTCTTCGTAAATTTTCTCTCCATCTTCTATAACTAACTTTCGGAATTCCTCTAATAAACGATTCGTATGTGGACCCGTTTGCCCTAAACCAATCGTTCTACCATCTACTGTCGTAACAGCAATTACTTCAGCTGCTGTTCCTGTTAAAAATACTTCATCAGCTACATATACGTCATGTCTTGTAAATAACTCTTCTCTAACGTCATATCCAAGTTTTTCACCAATTTCTAAAATAGCGTTTCGTGTAATACCTTCTAACGCTCCAGCAGAACTTGGTGGTGTAATTAATTTATTTCCTTTTACAATAAATACATTATCTCCTGAGCCTTCAGCTACGTATCCTTGATCATTTAACATAAGCGCTTCTTGTACTCCAGCCAATTTCGCTTCGATGCGAACTAAAATATTGTTTAAGTAATTTAAAGATTTTACTTGAGGCGACAATACATCTGGACGGTTTCGACGCGTTGCAACTGTTACAACTGGAATCCCTTTTTCATAATAT
Source organism: Bacillus sp. MHSD_36 (assembly GCF_030757775.1). Classification (NCBI taxonomy): domain Bacteria; kingdom Bacillati; phylum Bacillota; class Bacilli; order Caryophanales; family Bacillaceae; genus Bacillus; species Bacillus sp. MHSD_36. The sequence goes on along the minus strand of NZ_JAVBIS010000003.1, from coordinate 254,752 downwards.
TCTTGCGGGAATAAAGATAGTTGCTCTGCAATTACTACTACATTCGGTTTGTTACAAGAATCAGGATCTAATCCAAGGTTTCCTGCTCCTCTCGATACAACTAGGCGAATGTATCCATTAGATAATTTATTTTGTCGAATCGTCTCAACAACAATATTCGTTACTTCATCTAAAGAATATGGAATTTCTAACATGATGGATTTTGCTGATTCATATAACCGGACAAGATGCTCTCTCAAACGGAAAACATTACCGCTATAGACTCTAATTCCTTCAAATACTCCATCTCCATATAAATAACCATGATCATATACTGATACTTTTGCCTCGTCTTTTGGAACAAATTCTCCATTTAAGAAAATCCATTGCTCGTTCACTGGAAAGCGCCTCCTATGTTCTATGAATTTTTTATTGTTTCCTAGTTTACTCTCCTTTCTAAATAAATCAAGTGAATTTTTAGAAAATTTATAATTTTTATTCGTACGTACATCTTTAATTATATTGATTTAACAACATTGTTAACGTTTACAAAAAAGTCAAAAATTTTTTTCGCCAATTTCCACTAAAAAAATATTTGTTTAAAAGAAGGATTTTCATCAATTGATACGAATCTATTGTATTCAATAAACGGACGTCCGTTTTTATAAATTCGGGAATATATAACGACTTTTGCTGAAAAAGGAGGAAAATAATAAAAATAACGCTGTCTAAAATTAACATTCATATTTTTCATTTCGGAATCATAATCCTATTTTTAAAAAACAATTTGTCAAAATGAAGGAGGAAAACAATATGGCGTGTGTACAAATTAAAGGAACGAGACAAGAGGTAGTAGAAATGCTTCAACTATTTGATCTAATGAATACGAAAGGTTTTTGTAAATTCGATAATTATGTAGAGGTAGAACCAAATCATAAAGAACATAATAATTTTATTGCTTCAATCGACATCCATTCAAATACTTCTTCCGCACAAGATACTTTAAACGATCAATTCGTAAGCCAAATGCTTACTGGTGTATATAACGACTGAATAAAGTGAAACTTTAATCAGTCGGGGTTTTCTTCATCCTCCACTGATTATTAGCCTTCACCAATCGGACTTTAATCAAACTACCGGTAAATAGCAGATAAATATATGTTTCCTACCATCTTTGCATAAATATATGCGATGTACTTGAGCATACTAGTAACTAGATGGTAGGAGGTGAGAATTATGGCTAGAATCGGTGTTGAAAACTCATTAACAGATGTTCAGCAAGCTCTTCAGCAACAAGGATATGAAGTTGTTACCCTTAACTCTGAACAGGATGCACAAGGCTGCGATTGTTGTGTGGTAACTGGGCAAGATTCCAATATGATGGGGATTGCAGATACATCAATTAAAGGATCGGTAATTACAGCTCATGGTTTAACAACGGATGAAATTTGTCAGCAAGTTGAGAGCCGTATTTAAATTTATTTTACAAAAAGAAAGAGGACTCCTTTTGAAAAGGAGTCCTCTTTTTTATATTCACCTAACGGGAAAGTAACATATACTGGATGAAAGCCCTACCTCTCTCTCATCATTACGGTTCCACTGACCGCTCCTTGATTCACTAGTATACCTATAAAGCCTATAATTATAATTTATAGGGTTTGTTCACAAAAGTTGTTGGTAAGATTACCCGATCTTTCGCAAACTTTTCGTATTATATTTATAAGATTTATTTACTTTACACTAGCTGTAACCGAGACACGAATTGAAATTTTAACATCAATACAATAACTTGTCAACATTTTTTACAAATTAAAAACAGACAGTAGCGGTTTGTCTGTTTTAGAATGGAGCTTTTTCTTTTATTACATATACAACAAAGCCGCTTACTAACATACATAAGCCAACTACTAAGTTTTTGATATTAATCATAAATTCCTCTCCCTTATTCCACACATCATATATATTTACAGTTCATTTATACCGATCATCCTAAAGCACACTTGTTCTAATATATCATAATTCCTAAAAAATGCAAGTTCACTTTTGACGGTTATTTACAAATTTATCTACAGTGCTTGGTACAGTATTTAAAGCCTTCTCAATTAAATGTGTACTACTATTGAGGTGCAATACTTGCACACCGTTAGAACCAACTACTAAAAAAGCAACTGGGCTAATAGAAACCCCAGCCCCGCTCCCGCCTCCAAATGGATGACTTTGTTTGTGCTCTTTATGTTGCCCTTGCCCGTTCTTATGTTTTTCGGAAATAAAATCACCTTTAAAATCACTTCCGCCAGCTCCAAAACCGAAAGCTACTTGAGATACTGTTAATACTACATTTCCGTCAGCTGTTGAAACCGGGCTGCCAACAATTGTATTTACATCTACCATCTCTTTTAAATTTGTCATTGCTGTTTTCATTAAATTTTCAATTGGATGTTCCATTATGTATTGCACCCTTTCCTCATTATTCTTTTTTATACTTTCCAAAATAGAGGAAGTCATACTAACTTTTACTATTTCAAAAAAACAATCTCCACTTTTTAAATGGATATGACTCCCTGTACATACTCGGATAAAAAGGAAAAAGAGATACATACTACTATTGAACCTTGTTATGAAAGGAGTCATGACTTTGACTGAGAAATTTGATGAGTACAAAAAAAGAGATAGAATAGATAGTGATTATAGTGACTATAAAGAAGAATATGCAGCTGAGGTTGCACCACAGCGCATTGATTATGATTACGACGAGAAGGATCATAAAGATGATGTGAGATCGTCGGCCGCTGGATCAACTGCTGGCTTTATCGCTCTTGCCTTATCTATCTTATCACTCTTTACCTTCCCAACATTATTTGGTCTTGTTTCTGTATTACTAGGTATTTACGCTTATAATCGCGGAGCTACTGTAACTGGTGGTATCGCTGCGATAGTCGGCGGAATTGCAGCACTCATTGCAATTTTATTCCGAGTAGCACTTATCGGATTATTGTTCTCCCTTTTTTAAAAAGAAAAAAAAGGTATCTCGCTTACGCGGGATACCTTATCCTGTAAATACATCTTCCGATGGATACTTAATTTTTTGTTTTGCTGGTCGCGCTAAAGAAAAGACAAGTGTTAACGGTCCAATTAATCCGCAAAACATAACAAACATAATAATACATTTTCCAAACGCTGATAACTTTGCAGTAATCCCCATTGTTAATCCTACCGTTCCAAACGCTGAAATTGTTTCAAATAGTAACTGAATAAAACTAAAGTTTTCTGTAAGCATTAACACAAATACTGCTGCAAAAATGAGGATTTGACTGGCAACGGCAATGGCTAACGCTCTCGTTACTGTCGACATTTTTATTGTGCGCTGAAATAATACAATTTCCTCTTTCTTTCTAAAGAAAGAAAGGACAGATGTAACTAAAATAACAAACGTTGTTAATTTAATCCCTCCACCTGTTGATACACTTCCTGCACCAATAAACATTAAAGCCATCGTAAATAATATAGATGATTCTTCCATCCCCCCGTAGTCAACTGTATTAAATCCAGCAGTACGAGGAGTAATACCTTGGAAGAAAGAAGCCCATAACTTTTCATTTAAAGGTAAATTCCCTAACGTCTTCACATTATTATATTCCAATACAAAAATCACGATCATCGCTATCACATTTAGCGCTACCGTTCCAACAATCATTATTTTGGAATGAAGCGATAGTTTTCGAAAACTCCGGCTATACCATATATCAATTAATACGGTAAATCCGAGACCACCTATTACGATTAAAGAGCAGATCCCAATATTAATAATAGGATCGCCTACATACCTCGTTAAATTATCTGGCCATAGTGCAAATCCGGCATTATTATAAGATGCGATTACGTGAAAAATACTATAGTATACACCTTTTCCAAAGCCAAACTCTGGAATAAAGCGAAATGATAAAAAGATAATTCCAATCAACTCAATACAAATTGAAAATATAAAGACACGTTTTACTAATTTTACGAGACCACCTATATTCGTCTGATTAAATGCCTCCCCAATTAATAAGCGATGGCGTAATCCGATTTTTTTACCTAATACCCAAACAATTAAAATGGCTATCGTCATAAGACCTAGACCACCTGTTTGAATTAAAAACATAATTACAATTTCGCCAAACATCGTAAATGTACTTGCGGTATCTACTACTCCTAATCCTGTTACAGTTGCTGCTGACGTTGCCGTAAAGAAAGCATCTACCCAACTAATATGTACTTTCGTTGCGAATGGTAACTTTAATAACAAACCGCCAACCACAATTAAGCAGAAAAAACCTAATGCTAATATTTGTGGTGGATTTAATCGTATAAAACGATTATACAGCCTTTGTCTTTTTGTTACTTCCATATTCACTAACTCCCTTTTTCCCTCATAACTAAAGGCTTATAAAAAACCTTAAATAGCGGGATAAACCTTATATTCTTATAATATAGTTGAGCATAATCCTTTTTTTCATAGTTTTCAACTTTTATTTATACACGAACTTCACTTCATTTTATGACAAGACTCTTTCTATTATATTTATCCTTACTCTACAACTCTCGCAACAATCATTTTATATGTATCATTTCTTAAATCCTCATACCTTTCACTCTATGTTCACATAGGGGTCACATCTATCTTTTATAGTATATGTATCGGAGCTGTTCCTCCCTAATTTATAAGACATTCCCCAGTGTCTTTGAACAGCTTTCCATCCCTAATTAAATTGACATAAATTGTCCCCTTCCTTAGGCCATCATATGTGATGGTCTTATTTTTTGTCTCTCTATCTTCTATTTAAAACTCCCTCTCTCTTTCACTCTATGTTCACATCAAGGTCACACTCACCTTTTATAGTATATGTATCGAAGTTGTTCCTCCCTAATTTATAAGACATTCCCCAGTGTCTTGAACAACTTCCATCCCTAATTAAATTGACATAAATTGTCCCCTTCCTTAGGCCATCATATGTGATGGTCTTATTTTTTGTCTCTCTATCTTCTATTTAAAACTCCCTCTCTCTTTCACTCTATGTTCACATCAAGGTCACACTCACCTTTTATAGTATATGTATCGAAGTTGTTCCTCCCTAATTTATAAGACATTCCCCAGTGTCTTGAACAACTTCCATCCCTAATTAAATTGACATAAATTGTCCCCTTCCCTAGGTCATCCAATGTGATGACCTATTTTGTTTTTTTTATACAAAATGTAATCCTCTCTACATTAAAATAATTTTTTATACAAAATATTCAGAAAATATTGTCAAAATAGGTATTTTTTCGGTACAATTAATGCAGAAAGCTATTTTACAAAAAATAAGGGGGGATTTTATTGAAACAAACAAAAGCAATCTTAATTGCATTATTTCTCGGTTTAGTTGTCGGACTTACTTTAAATTTAGCTGCTCCATCCATTTTTGATCCATTAAATCAATATGTATTCAATCCACTTGGTCAATTGTTTATTCGACTCATTAAAATGCTAGTTGTTCCTGTCGTATTTATTTCTATCGTGCTTGGAGCTGCTGGTCTTGGAGATCCGAAGCAACTTGGAAGAATTGGTTTAAAATCAATTTCATTCTTCCTCGTAACAACAGCTGTTGCCATCTCTATCGCTGTTACATTTGCACTTATTATAAAACCAGGATCTGGCGGTAACTTTAAAACCGAAGGGCTTAAATATGAGGGGGCAAAAACCGAAACATCTTTCGTTGATACATTGCTAAATATCGTACCAGATAATCCAGCAAAAGCGATGGCTGACGGAAACATGTTACAAATTATTGCCTTCGCCGTATTGATCGGACTCGGTATAGCTATTTTAGGAAAACGAGTTCAAGGTATCCATTCATTACTTGAACAAGGCAACGAATTAATGATGTATCTCGTTAATCTCGTTATGAAATTGGCTCCAATCGGAACATTTGGCTTGCTCGCTTCATCCGTTGGTAAAATGGGTCTTGCAGGCGTCGCTGCGATGTTCAAGTATATGATTGTCGTTATGCTAGTACTTATTATTCACGGTGTCTTCGTATATGGCGGCTTATTAAAGGTATTAGCAAAAGAAAGTATTGTCCGTTTCTTTAAACATTTCGGACCTGTAATGGCGATTGGATTTAGTACATCTAGCTCTAATGCATCTCTTCCATTTGCAATGAAAACCGCACAAGAGAAGCTTGGAGTTCCAAAAGCAATCAGCTCTTTTGTACAACCACTAGGTGCAACGATTAATATGGACGGTACTGCCATTATGCAAGGTGTAGCAACTGTATTTATCGCTCAAGTATACGGCGTTGAACTTACTATCTCCCAGTTAGCTGTAGTCGTATTAACTGCTGTACTAGCAAGTATCGGTACTGCTGGTGTACCAGGTGTTGGGCTTGTAATGCTGACGATGGTTTTAAATCAAGTAAATCTACCAGTAGAAGGTATTGCCTTAATTATCGGTATTGACCGCATTCTAGATATGTCAAGAACAGCTGTAAATATTTCTGGTGATGCAATTTGCGCAATGATTGTCGCAAAATCAGAAGAAAAATATAATACGGATCAATCTGCCGCATCTTAAATCAAAAAAGGAGTGAAATGATTCACTCCTTTTTTGATTTACTTCCTTTTTTCGAACGATATTCTTTTCCTTTGTTATCATTACCAGTCTCAAATTCAGCACTAAACTCTTGCTGAAATTGCCCTGATCTCGGTGAGCCTTGATTTCCGCTCCCTTTACTACCATTTCGATTTGTCATATTTTTGCCCCCTTTCCTTTACTAGTAGTATGTTACATATTTTCTTTTTTATAATCTTTTACATACGAAAGAAGCCCTTCCTCATATAAGGAAGGGCTTCTCCTTTACTGCGTAAGCGTTTTCTTACTTATAATGAATTAAATAAGTTTTTTAGAAATAGCTATCATTATATTCATTTCTTCTTCTGAAAGCATAGAGAATCTTTCTTGTAAATATTGTTTTTTCGCGCCTTCCATTTTCGCAACTAAATCTTTGCCTTGTTCTGTGATTTCTAAATATACAACTCGGCGATCTGACGTAGAACGTGAACGAGTTACAAAACCTTTATTAATTAATTTTTCTGTAACAGCTGTAATATGACTATTCGACACATTTAACTCATTCGCTACACGTGATACCATTTCTTTATTCGTGCGATTCAATATTCTAAGGACGATGAACTCATTCCACGGTATGTAACCACCAAATATTTTTCCAATATCATTACGCAACGTGCGGAACATAGCAAAAACATTTGTCGATAGTTCTTCCATTAATTGCTCTCGATTTTGAGACAACTTTGACAGCTCCTTTTATTTCATTTAGTTAAATAAAAACCTTATTAATAATCTTACATGAAATCTTACTTTTTGTCATCTTATTTTCCCATAATTCGTAGTTTTTTAATAGACATTTCATGATAAAATGAAGTTGATTTTCCAAAAAAAGGAGTTAGAATAGTGGGCGAAGAAGACAAATTTTCTAATTTTAATCTAAAAGATAAAATTTTGATTATTGGTTTTATTATTCTGTTCCTCATTATAATTTTTGCATTTATATTTTTTGTATATGTAGGAATCTTTCATATTACTGGTGTAGAGTATAGGTCGCGCACTGCCTTACTTCTATTTTTTTTATTAATTACTTTCTTAGACGATATTATATTTTTCATCTTCAGTTTCTTCAAGGCACTGCTATATCCAATGACACAAAACATGCCAAATTGGCTTTCTATTACCCTTTTCGCAATCATTGAAATTACGCTAGATTGGTTCGTCATTCATACCGCTGACGATTGGATAGAGAGCGTACAACTGTCCAACATAGCTGAATTATGTGTCGTACTATTCCTTTTCCTATTAAATAAATTATTAAGTGACAAGAAAGAGTAAGAATACAAGCTTTTCTATATAAAAATTGGTACAATGAAAGCAAATCATACTAAAGAGGTGTTACTTATGAACTTACAACAATGGGCTGATAAAGGTATGTCCTTTGATACATATGTAAATGAAATGAAAGTAAATCAATACGAGTTACTTCACATTTACAATAATTTTTTAATTCCAAATGAATTACTTCCTGTATTAGAAGAACGTCAAAATGACGGCTGGCGTGTTATCGTATTAACAGCTGATTGGTGTGGTGATGCTCTTTTATGCGTACCTGTTATGAAACGAATTTCTGAAGTTGCAAATATTGATATGTCATTATTAATTCGCGATGAAAACTTAGAATTAATGGATCAATATTTAACAAATGGAACAGCACGTGCGATTCCAATCTTTATTTTCATTGATAAAGATGGAAACGAACAAGCCGTTTGGGGACCACGTGCTCCAAAAGTACAAGAGTTAGTAACTTCGATGCGCGCTACATTACCTGAAAAAGAAGATCCAACATTCGAAGAGAAACAAAAAGAAATGTACGCTAATTTCCGTGCTACATTAGCGGATGATACTTCTCTTTGGGAACATGTAATGAAAAGTATGATGGAAAAAGTAGTAAAATAAAAAAACTGCCGAACTCGGCAGTTTTTTTATTACATAATGAAGAAATAGAATACCGCAGCTAAAATGAAACGGTAGTAAGCAAACGGTGTTAGTTTTACGCGAGATAATAATTTTAAGAATGAAACAATTGCAAGCATTGCAACAACGAACGCTGTAATAAATCCTGTTGCAAATAACGGTATATCAGCCGCACTTAATATATCCCAGCTTTTAATTAAATCTAAGCCACTTGCTGCTACCATCATTGGTACTGCTAAGATGAATGTATATTCAGCTGCCGCTGTATGTGACACGCGAGCTAATAAACCACCACTTATTGTAGAACCAGAACGAGAAAATCCTGGCCAAAGCGCTAAACATTGGAACATTCCGATTGTAAATGCTTGCTTATATGTGATTTCATCTAATGTTCTTGCTGTACTTGGTTTCGAAAACTTCTCAGCAACAATCATTAAAATACCACCGGCTACTAAACTAATGACAACTGGTCCTGGACCAAATAAAACCTTTTTAATTGCACTATGGAATAATACACCTAATATGCCGGCAGGAATCATTCCGATAATAATATGTAATAAATTCAACGATGGTCCATCTGTTACTTTTCCTATACCTACTAAAGACCATAGACGCTTCCAAAATATAACTACAACTGCTAAAATCGATCCCAATTGGATAACAACTTCGAAAACTTTCGCTCTCTCGTCGTCGAATCCAAGTAAATGACCTGTTAAAATCATATGTCCTGTTGATGAAACTGGTAAAAACTCTGTTAAACCTTCAACAGCACCCATGATTATTCCAATTAACCAATCAGCCACGAGTAGTGCCTCCTTAATAACAAATATGTAATTTTTCACACCTTATCATAATACCTTATCCCCTTTTAAAGTGCATCCTTTTTTTATTGATTGTGCATATTGTATACGCGTATTTCTTTTCTATTTTTTGATTAAATTGTATGATAGTTAGAGTTTGTTTTTTAGCGGAAAGGGGATTTTATGAAAGAAACTAATTCATTATCACAAAAATTAAAACAATTTGTATTACTATTTTTCCCGATTTTCGTTACGCAAATGTCATTATTTGCAATGAGTTTTTTCGATACGACAATGTCAGGACATGCAAGCCCTATTGATTTAGCAGGTGTTGCTATCGGAACAAGTATATGGATTCCAGTTAGTACGGGATTAACAGGAATTTTGATGGCTACGACTCCAATTGTTGCACAACTCGTTGGATCTAAGAAAAAAGAGGATGTCCCCCAAGTCGTCATACAAGCAGTCTATTTAGCAATTTGCGCTAGCTTCGTCGTTATCCTTATTGGATTCTTCGCTGTTACACCCATTTTAAATGGCATGCGATTAGAAGAACCGGTGGAACGTATTGCAGCACAATTTTTAAGTATTATCGCAATTGGAATTATTCCTTTATTTACTTACACTGTTTTACGTGGATTTATTGATGCATTAGGAAAAACTCGCACAACGATGATTATTACGTTACTATCATTACCTATTAACATAGTATTAAATTATGTATTAATTTTCGGTCATTTCGGTTTTCCAAAACTCGGTGGTGTCGGAGCAGCAATTGCTTCTGCAGCAACCTATTGGTGCATTTTAATTATTACCGTTATGATTATTCGTACGAAAGAGCCTTTTGCATCTTTCCATATCTTTAAACAATTATATCGCCCTTCTCTTTCGAGTTGGAAAGAATTCTTAAAACTTGGCGTCCCTATCGGATTTGCTATCTTTTTTGAAACGAGTATTTTCGCTGCGGTAACACTTATGATGAGTAATTTTAGTACGACAACAATCGCAGCTCATCAAGCGGCTATGAACTTCGCTTCCTTGCTATATATGACTCCTTTAAGTTTAGCAATGGCCATGACCATCTCTGTTGGATTTGAAGTTGGAGCGAAACGATATAATAACGCAAAACAATATGGATTTATCGGGATTGGCTTAGCACTTGCATTCGCCCTATTATATTCCATTCTTCTTTACTTCTTTGATGATGAAATTGCTTCGATTTATACGACAGATATACAAGTTCATCATTTAGCAAAAGAATTCCTTATATTTGCGATTTTATTTCAAATTTCAGATGCAATTGCAACTCCTGTACAAGGGGCACTACGTGGTTATAAAGATGTAAATGTCGCCTTAATTATGACATTGATCGCCTATTGGGTAATTGGTCTCCCTCTCGGTTACATATTAGCAACCTATACTGATTGGGCAGCAAAAGGATATTGGATTGGCCTTATTATCGGTCTAGCATTTGGAGCAACCTTCCTGCTTGTCCGTCTCTTTCAAGTTCAAAAAAAATACACAACAGAAGACCGCCGCTCACGATAGAGGGCGGTTTTCTTTATGCATATTTTTTCTTTAAACGTATAACATAATGAAAAAGAAAGGTGGATACATATGGACGAAAAAGAAAAAAAGCAATCATTCGACGAAGAATTCGCCCCTGAAATTTCACCTGGATATCGGCAAGATGTACATAAACAACCTAAATATAAAAACACTTCGTTTTTAATGGGTATTACCATTTTTGCTGCTGTATTGCTTGTGCTTATCATTTTCGTTTATTTTTGATGGAAGGTGATTTATTATATGAAGAAACAAGATTCCAATCGTTCAAAACGAACTGTAAAAACAGAAAAAGGGTATGCAGGTGATTCTGTTCTTACTCAGAAACAAGTCGAGCAAGGCAATTTATATATTGCTCAAAAAGAAATTGGTCAACAAAATGAAAACCTTTAGAATCCCTCAAAGAACTGGGGGATTTTTTTATACCGCTATTTATAGTACTGGTTCATGTTTCCCTTTATTGTACGTACTGTTTTTGTTCTAACACTTTAAATATATTATTAACCTTTACGATGTTCATTTCATAATTCAATTTCATTTCGCTTCTCTTACCATTTTCAGTACCCGCAACGTATGCTACAGTTTTATAGAGAAAACCTTCATTCATCACTTCACGTATCTCCTCGTTTATAAATTTATACTCTAAATCCTGAAAACGATTTGGATAATAATTTTTCATTAATTGCTCATACCCTCTATTTACAAATATTTCTTCACCTTTTCGTTTCACATCTTCTTTATTATGAAACTCAAACACTGATAGTTGCTCTGTCACAAAATGTTCTCCTACCTTTTTCATTTCATTATGAGTTAAAGTTTCTATACTTTTATTCTTCAGTTCCTCATTTAATCCATATTGATCAATCGGTTTAAAGGCTGCAAAAACCTGCTGTTTATATGACCAAAACAATCCAAAAGCAATACATAGAGAAGCGATTAATAGTCTTTTCTTCGTAATACTCCCACCCTTATTTATAATGATAGTTATATTTTAACATATAGAAAGAAAATTCTGATATCATAAAGTGGAATAACTTAACCTAGAAACGAGGAACATTTATGGACTCTTACAAACAATATATAAAAGAAGCTTTGCCTAATCTTTCTATACATTCCTATCAACAAAATGAAGAAGGATGGGATAACGTAGCGATTATAGTAAATGATGAACTACTGTTTCGTTTCCCGCGAAAACAGGAATATGCAATGCGCATTCCGGTAGAAAAAGAACTATGTAGACTTCTCTCTTATTCACTACATGAAATTAAGGTTCCACACTATCACCTATTATATAGAAATGATGCTGATGCGGTTCCACTTTGTAGTTACTACACGCTCATTCATGGTGAACCATTAAAAACAGACACAGTTACCAAGCTTGAGGATAAAGAACTGAAAACTATTATTACACAATTAGCTACCTTCCTTGCAACTCTACATAGTATTCCTGTAAAACAAGGCACAACGTTAGGGTTCCCTGTTGAAAAAACACTTACCTACTGGAAAGAGCTACAAACTAAGTTAAATCAGTATGTTACTAACCGTCTTACTTCGTTACAGCATTCATCTTTAAATCGGTTATTTGAAAATTTCTTTACATGTATCGATACATCCACTTTTCAAAATACCATTATTCATGCTGACTTTACACATCATCACATTTTATTTGATAAACAAAATAAAACCATTTCAGGGATTATCGATTTTGGTGATGCTCAAATGGGAGATCCCGCCTTTGACTTTGCTGGGCTATATTATGATTTTGGACATGAATTTACTACATCAGTATATGAACAATATAGCATGCTTATTTCACACCATGATCCATTACTCATTCACCGCATCACTACCTTTTATCAATACAGCCCTTTACTACATAATATAATTTATAACTTTGAAAATAAGAATGAACTTGCATTCATATCGGGTATAGAACAACTGAAAATAATACTGCAGGGATGAGATTACATTCTCTCCCTCTGCTCTCTCTCCTCATACAACATTAACCTTTTATCCATTTCAACAATGACTTTATACAGTTGAAATGCCTGTAAAATTTGCAGTTGAATTCCAAAAGGGGCATTCTGTTCTTTTAACCATTGAAATACTTGCGTTTCATCTTTCATTAATTATTCCTCCCTTTATTAAAATCTGCTACAAATATACGGTAAATGATGAAAAGCTTTTCATGTCAATACAAAAAAAGGATGCAACATTGCATCCTTTAATGTACGATATTTTTCTTCTGCTCCGCTTCTTTCTTTACTTCTTCCCCTTGGCATTCGCTACGAAATGCACAACTTATACACTCAGAACGAAACTGACGCTCTATATAATGCTCCGGTTGCTGCAACATTTCTTTCATTCTAGATAAATCAGCCATTCCAGTTATAATATCTTCCTGTTTCGGAATGTACTCATACTTGGTTCCTTCTATTAAATTAATTACTTCAATTTTTCCTGGAAGAATGCCGAAAGCTTTACAACTAAATACTGTCATTAACTTTTGACAAAGAGCAAGCATTTCCTCATCTGCATCGACAACATACTTTTTAATTACAAACGACTTAGTACTCCACTCACCAACTTCTAATGTCAATGACATGTGGACACCTAACTCTTCCATATATGTTTGAAATTTTTCATACAAAAATAACGGCGGTGTCTGACTATCCTCTCTTTCAACAAACTGTAATAAGTGATCTGTTAGCTTCGCTAACACAATATAATACTCCGCCTTCGAAGCAAACATATTAACCCTTACTTTTTTCCAATACTTTTCTATTAATATTAAAAGTACAATTTTCGTTTGTTGGCCCGCAGGTAGTGTGTAATATTCGTTAATAATTCGATTCACAATCATTTGTGCGATTTGTTGCCATTCAAACGAAGAAGGTTCTCTTCTTTTTATATGACGAAAATAAAATTTATGCGGACAACGCATAAAATCATACAAATGATAATCTGTCATCGTTTTGATTGCGATTTTCTCGTGCACTTGCTCTTCATCTCCCTTCTGCCATTAAGAAAGGTGTTTTACAAATTCAGCTCCAAACTGTAAACATTTTTCTACATCTTCATCTTCTGGCGTTAATTCTACTTTTAGTCCTTCTATCACAACTGTAGCTCCGCGTTCTTGTAGCTTTTCTATTAAAATGTCAACCGCTACGCCGTACTTCGGATAAGCAGAATCACATGATCCGAAGACTGCCGCTTTTTTCCCAGTTAAATCAATAGAATCCATTGCGTCATAAAAATCTAAGAAATCATCAGGAAGGTCACCATCTCCCCAAGTGTATGCACCTAAAATAATTCCATCATACTGTTCTAGTATAGAAGCTTCTGGTGAATCCATAATATCAATCACTTCAATTTCATTTTCTGTTTCACGAATCACGCCGGCAATATGATCAGCCATTTCCTCTGTATTTCCACTCATACTTGCAAAAATCATTACTAACTTACTCAACTGAACCTCTCCCTTTACTTTGTATCTCTTTTTCTGTCTGAATGCTCTTCTTCTCATCTACATATTCGGAACGAATTACATTTCGTTGCCATTCCATATGCTGATCAACTTCTTTATTTTTATCTTTTAATCCCCTCCGCAGAAGGTGAAATTTTTTTCTCATTAACATGTCGCATCCACCCTATTGATAATAATTATCAATTTCAACTACTTTTAGATTAATTGACATTGATTATCACTGTCAACAACTATTTTTAAAAAAATGATTAAAATGTACAAGCTTGTCCGTTAGCTATTCATATACTATAAATGAGCATAGTTCTTTCTCAGCCCTCTCTGACGGAAAGAAATAAAAGCAACTGCGATAGAGCGCAGTTGCCTTTTTTTATACTTTTCTATGATTTTAGTAGTCTTATCGCTGTCTCTAAAAATAGTTCCACTCCATAAATTAGCGCTGATTCATCTACATCAAACTTTGGATGATGATGCGGGTAGCAAGTATCTATCATTTCATTCCCTGTTCCTAGTTTAATGAAACAACCAGGTGCTTTTCTTAAATATGCTGAAAAATCTTCTCCTCCCATAGAAGGTTTAAGCTTCACAACACGCTCATTTCCAAATAAATGTAGTGCACTTTCTTCTACTACTTTCGTAATATATTCATCATTAATAACCGGATCATATCCATATCGATACGTATATGTATACTCTCCCCCATGTGCTTTTGTAATTCCTTTCACGATTTTCTCAATTTTCTCTTCTGCTTCTACTCTCAATGCTTGATTAAATGAACGAACAGTTCCCATTAAAGTTGCTACACTAGGGATGATATTATCAGCCATTCCCCCATGAAACTGCGTAACTGAAACGACTCTTTGCATGAAAGCATTTGTATTTCTTGATACGATATGTTGTAAATTTGTAATAATCTGTGCTCCGATAGCAATAGGATCTATCGTTTCTTCTGGTCTCGCCGCATGTCCCCCTTTCCCTTGAATTTCAACTGTAAATACGTCTGGTGCCGCCATCATCGGACCGTACGCAATTCCAATCTTCCCGCTCTCAAGTCCTGACATAACATGTAAACCTATTACATAATCAACACCGTCCATCACGCCTGCCTCAACCATTTCTTTCCCCCCGCCAGGATACACCTCTTCCGCGTGCTGAAAGAATAGACGAATTTCACCTGCAAAATCTTCCTTTATATTTGATAGTGCCTCTGCTGTACTTAACAAAATAGCGGCGTGAGCATCATGCCCACATGCATGCATCACTCCTTTATTTACAGATGTATAAGATTTACTTGTCTCCTCTTGAATTGGCAAAGCATCTATATCAGCTCGAATCGCAATCACTTTCCCTTGTTCCGTTCCTCTTTTAATCGCTAGTACACTATACTTCGTCGGTCTCGTTACTTCATAAGAAGAAAATGAGCATAGTGTATCATATATAAATTGCGAAGTTTCTTTTTCATGAAATGATAATTCCGGATACTTGTGAAAATGTCGTCTCCATTTCACAATATTTTCTTCCGAAATTAGATTTTTCCACACACTCTCCATCAGATACTCCCCCTTTTAAGAGACTTTAGCAATTCATATATTAATTATGAAGAAATACAAACAAATATTGTATTTCTCTACATTCATACAGTCCACTTTTTATTTACATATCAAATCCATTACAAATTGATGCTGAATGTAATATAATTGCTAAGTTAGGGATTTTCTTTTTTAGTATTTAGTGCTAATATCAGAAAAGAGCCTTTTGACTTATTTTTACCTAAAATGTGGAATTTTGTTTTTTTCACAATAATGTAGGACATGATACCTACAAAGAGCTATTATTTCATTAAGAGAGGGAAAGACATGGAAAGATTAAAAGAGATATGGTCTCGACCACTCACACAATGGGTTGCAAAGACGGTTTATTACCTTGCAATTTTATTTGCATTACTTTGGTTGTATGGATTCCATGATACAAACACAAGTACATTTATTTACAATGAATTCTAGGGTGGGAACGTTATGAAGTTATTAGAACAAATTGAAAAGTGGGCTATTGAAACGCCTGATCAAACTGCTTTTGTTTGGCGAGATGCGAAAATTACGTACAAACAATTAAAGGAAGATTCTGATGCGTTAGCACATTGGATTTCTTCTGAGTATCCAGATGATCGTTCACCAATTATGGTGTATGGCCATATGCAACCTGAAATGATTATTAACTTTTTAGGATGTGTAAAAGCTGGACATGCTTATATTCCTGTAGATTTATCTATCCCAGCTGATCGTGTACAACGTATCGCTGAAAATTCTGGTGCGAAACTACTTTTATCAGCAGCAGCAGTAACTGTAACTGATTTACCAGTTCGCATTGTAAGTGAGGACAACTTAAAAGATATTTTCTTTACTCATAAAGGGAACACTCCAAATCCTGAACATGCGGTAAAAGGTGATGAGAACTTCTACATTATTTACACTTCAGGAAGCACAGGTAATCCGAAAGGGGTTCAGATTACTTATAACTGCCTTGTAAGCTTTACAAAATGGGCTGTAGAAGATTTCAACTTACAAACAGGGCAAGTATTCTTAAACCAAGCACCTTTCTCATTCGATTTATCTGTCATGGATATTTACCCATCATTAGTAACAGGTGGTACACTTTGGGCAATCGATAAAGATATGATTGCACGTCCAAAAGACTTGTTTGCTTCTTTAGAGCAATCGGATATACAAGTATGGACTTCAACACCATCTTTCGCAGAGATGTGTTTAATGGAAGCATCTTTCTCTGAGAGTATGCTACCAAACATGAAAACATTCTTATTCTGCGGTGAAGTGTTACCAAATGAAGTAGCTAGAAAATTAATTGAGCGTTTCCCGAAAGCAACAATTATGAATACGTACGGTCCAACAGAAGCTACTGTCGCTGTAACTGGTATTCACGTTACAAAAGAAGTGCTTGATCAATACAAATCACTTCCAGTTGGCTACTGTAAATCAGACTGCCGCCTTCTTATTATGAAAGAAGATGGTACGGTTGCACCCGATGGTGAAAAAGGTGAAATCGTAATTGTCGGTCCAAGCGTAAGCGTTGGATATTTAGGAAGCCCTGAATTAACAGAAAAAGCATTTACTATGATTGACGGTGAGCGCGCCTATAAAACAGGCGATGCTGGCTATGTTGAAAATGGTCTTCTATTCTATAATGGTCGTCTTGATTTCCAAATTAAGCTGCATGGTTATCGAATGGAATTAGAAGAAATTGAGCATCACCTTCGTGCGTGTTCTTACGTAGAAGGTGCAGTTATCGTTCCAATTAAAAAAGGTGAAAAATACGATTATTTATTAGCGGTTGTTGTTCCTGGAGAACATTCATTTGAAAAAGAATTCAAATTAACATCTGCAATCAAAAAAGAACTCAATGAGCGATTACCAAACTACATGATTCCACGTAAATTCATGTATCAATCTTCTATTCCAATGACACCAAATGGAAAGGTAGATCGCAAAAAATTATTGAGTGAGGTTACAGCATGACCGCATATGGATCATTTTATTTTTTCGCTATAGTGGGCATTTTATTAATACCTACTATCATAGCTGGATTAAAAGGTAAAATGTTGCGTAAATATAATGCAGTATTAACATTAGTCATGATTGCTATTATCTTCTCAGATAAACCGAAGCAAGCGATTATGTTAGCCGCATTTATTATTTGGCAATATGCCCTAATTAAAGGCTATTTAATTTTAAGAAAACAAAATAATAGTACATTCACGTTTTGTATAGCTGTTATTTTATCGATTTTGCCACTTATTTTGGCAAAAATCGCACCATTTGTACCTGAATTACATTTTATTGTTTTCGCAGGTATGTCTTACGTAACATTTAGAGCTGTACAAATGGTCTTTGAAGTTCGTGATAATTTAATTAAAGAACTTTCCTTCTTTAATTTCTGGGAATTCGTTTTATTCTTCCCTGCGATTTCAAGTGGACCTATCGATCGTTATCGTAGATTCCAAAAAGATATCCAAAAGCCACCTAGTGCTGAGGAATATCAAAATTTACTATATACAGGGCTTAACCGTATTTTCCAAGGTTTTCTGTATAAGTTTATAATCGCGCACTTGATAACAACATACCTTGTAAAGGCAGTATTCGCCAATCAAGATACACTTTTATCTAATGTGATTTTTATGTACGCTACTAGCATGCAATTATTCTTTGACTTTGCAGGTTATAGTGCGTTCGTAATTGGTATCAGTTACATGATGGGAATTAAAACGCCAGAAAACTTTAATAAGCCATTCCTTAGTCGTAATATTAAAGACTTCTGGAACCGCTGGCACATGAGTTTATCATTCTGGTTCCGTGATTTCATCTACATGCGTTTCGTCTTTTTTGCAACGAAGAAAAAGTTAATTAAGAACCGTTACACAATTTCGTATATCGGTGCATTTTTAAACTTCTTCATTATGGGAATTTGGCACATCCAAGGAAGCGCTGTTGCACAATATGTTATTTATGGTCTCTATCATGCCGCACTGTTCATTTTATTCGATATTTTCGAACGAAAAAACAAGAAGCATAAGTTTTGGCCAAACAATAAATTTACACACGTCCTTGCGATTGTAATTACGTTCCACGTTGTATGTTTCGGTTTCCTAATTTTCTCTGGACACCTTAACAGATACTTTTAATGCACCCTTCTTATAACTAGTAAGAAGTTGCACATATAATATATTTCGGATATAAAGGAGATTTTAAAAATGGCAGAATTCAAAGAGCAAGTATTAGATATTTTAGAAGAAGTATGTGAAAACGATATTGTGAAAGAAAACTTAGATGTTCAATTATTTGAAGAAGGTATTCTTGATTCTTTCGCTGTAGTATCTTTATTAGTTGAATTCCAAGAGCGTTTAGATATTGAAGTTTCTATTTCTGATTTTGACCGTGACGAGTGGGCTACTCCAAACATGGTTATTAAGAAGTTGGAAGAAATCCGATGAACAAAGCAAAATTTGGTCCGATGCTTTTAGCATTGGCCCTTTTTGCTGTATTCTTACTTATTCCAACGCGCTTCCTACTTCCACTTTTAAGTGATGAAAAAGTAGAACAAGCTGCCACTTCTTTAAAAGAAGAAAAGATTCAAAGTATGATTTTACAGCAAAAGATGTTAGCAGACTCGAAATACCTTCCGATGTATGGATCATCAGAATTCGCACGTATGGATGCTTACCATCCATCAAATTATTTCAAAGTAAAGCCTGAAGGCTTCACACCATTCCTACTTGGACGCGGTGGAACACAAGACCTTGTACATGTATTAAACTTTGCATCTACAATGGATCAATTGAAGGATAAGAAAATGGTATTCGTTCTTTCTCCGCAATGGTTTGTGCCACAAGGTATTGATGAAACACACTTTGCACCTAACTTTTCAAAACAACAAGGTTACCACTTCATTTTCAACGATGATGTAAAACCTGAAATGAAAAAGCAAATTGCAAAACGTTTATTAAACTTTGAGATTGTTAAGAAAGAAACTTTACTTAAAATTTCGCTTGAAGGTATCGTTTACGATGATACAAAGCATAAAGTAAAAGCACTTGCTGCTAAACCTTTCGCTTATATTTATCGTAACATTTTAGATCGCAAAGATTTATTTACAGCAATGTTTGATATTAAACCGCATAAAGAAAAACTTGACCCTTCATTAAAACAAATGAACTGGGATGAAGCTCGTAAACATGCAGATCAAACAGGTGCAGCGGAATCTGGATCTAACGAATATGGTATCGAAGATGGTTACTTCAACAGCAAAATCAAGAAGAAATTAAAGCAACGTGAAGGCTACTTAAAAAATGATGCTTATGATCAATCGCCAGAATATGAAGATTTACAAATTGTACTTGATTTATTAAAACAATCTGGTGCAAAACCACTCTTCATTTCTGTTCCTGTAAAAGGTCCTTGGTACGATTACGCTGGCTTCCCGAAAGAACGCCGAGAATTGTACTATAAGAAAGTTCATGAGCAAATTGAGAAAGCTGGCTATCCAATTGCCGACTTCTCAAATCATGAGTATGATAAATACTTCTTAAAAGATCACATGCACTTAGGTTGGAAAGGCTGGGTTTATATCGATGAAGCCATCCAACAATTTTATAAAGCAAACTAAAGAAAAGACCGCTTGAATTATTCAAGTGGTCTTTTTCTATATACATTTTGCAATTGTTCGATTACGTTATCTGCTTCTTTCATCACTCGCTCCACTACATGCTGAGCTGATTCTATTCGTGCTAATGATGACGCTTGTCCTGCCCAAAGCGACATATATTCTCTTTTATTACGTTTTGCTGCTTCTTGGCGTATTTTAGAGGTTAATACATTTTGCACTGGATACATCGGAAGCCCTTCTTCTTTCCCTTCATGCTTCTCTATAAATTCATTACGAATACCTCGTGCATATTTTCCGGAAAACGCACGAGTCACAGTTGTACTTGTATCTGTACTACGTAAAACCGCTTGTTTATATACATCAGGCGTAATACTTTCTTCACTCGTTAAAAAGGCTGATCCCATTTGAACAGCTTCTGCCCCCAGTGTAAATGCCGCAACAAGCCCTTGTCCGTTCATTACACCACCTGCTGCAACAATCGGGATGTGAGGGACAGCTGCTACTAACTGCGGAATTAATGCGAACGTCCCAATCATAGCGTCCTGTTCTTTCCCAATAAACGTTCCTCTATGCCCTCCTGCCTCGCTACCTTGACCGACAATAATGTCTACTCCTAATTCAGCAAGTACTTTCGCCTCTGCCACATGAGTAGCTGTTCCGATGACTTTAATTCCTCTTCTTTTCAATTCATCTATTTCTTCTTTTTCTAACGTTTGAAATGCAAAGCTAACGACTGGCACGTTTTCTTCTACTAACACTTGTAATTGTTCTTTATAACTTTTGGGAAGCTTTAACTGCTCTTCTTCCTCTATACCGAATTCTCTATTCACTCCGCTAAGTAATCCCTTGGCCAAGTTTATCTTCTCTTCTTCTATTTGTATCTCTTTCGTTAACAGTAAATTCACACCGAAAGGCTTATCCGTTTGTTGCCTTATTTTATAAATTGCACCACGAATTTGTTCAGGGCTCATATAGCCCGCTCCAAGCGTTCCTAATCCTCCGCTATTACTTACAGCTGCAACAAGCTCAGGCGTCGTAATTGCACCTGCCATACCCGCTTGAATGATTGGATACTTAATTTGTAATGTATCTATAACTCGACTTGTAAACATCATTTCTCCTCCTATTCCCCTTATATCTTCTTTATTTGACAAACTTTCCCCTTCTTTTACAAGGGTTGAACTTCCTATGAAGCGAATATATTGAAAGTGAAGGAGGCTGAAAACAATGATATATCCAAATGCGTTACAACAAGGTGATACAGTAATGATTATTGCACCGTCCGGCCCACCAACAATTGAAAATGTATTAAAAGGTGTAAACGTACTACAAGAAATAGGTTTATCTGTAGTAATCGGGAAGAGTGTTTATGAGAAGTACGGATATTTAGCTGGAAGTGATCAAGTTCGGCTCGATGATATACATGAAGCTTTTTCAAATCATGAAGTAAAGGCCATTTTCTGTGCACGAGGTGGTTACGGAAGTGCTCGTCTCCTCCCTCACATTCAATATGAAGTCATTAGGCAAAACCCAAAAATCTTTTGGGGATATAGCGATATTACAGCTTTACATACGGCCTTTTCACGTTATGCAAAGCTCGTTACTTTTCATGGGCCAATGGTTGAAGAGTTAGGAAAAGGTATAGATTCTCTTTCTTTATCTTCTTTCAATCAACTATTCCATCCGTACTCCACCATCTTATCTGCTTCAGAATGTATCGTACCTACCCCTTCCTGTGCAGTTACAGGCACGTTAATAGGAGGAAATTTAACTGTATTAACGAGTATAATTGGCTCATCCTATGAGATAAATACGGCTAATAAACTTTTGTTGCTTGAAGACATTGGAGAAGAACCATATCGTATTGACCGTATGTTAAATCAGCTACTTTTATCTGGAAAGTTTAATGAATGTAGTGGTGTTATTTTTACAAGTTGTCACGACTGCACTCCTTCTAAACCATCTCAATCATTGCAAACAATATTATATGAATATTTCGCACCCTATCATATACCTGTTCTATTCGGTTTGCCGATCGGTCATATAAGCCCAAACATCGGGATTCCTCTTGGAGCTACAGCGACAATAAATACAAATAATAAAACACTCTCTATTTCCTCTGGCGTAGCCACTCCGTTTTCAAATTAAAAAAGGAAAAGCGATTCAGCTTTTCCTTTTATTTATAATAATTAAAAATTCGTCCAGATGCGATATCTGCAATTTCTTCTGGAATAAATGTTTTACTAATATCAGTGCCAACATTTAATACTGCTGTAGCATCTTTCTCAATGCTACCAAATAACTCTTTCCCACGTATCGTAATAAGGGGCGTTCCTTCTGGCAACACGTCTTTTACAAATTCCATTTGTGTAAAGAACGGAACGATCCATCTACCCTCTCCTTGGAAATGACGCAAACGAAGTATTCCTTCTGTTGCCCCGTCCTCTGCTTCTAGTGAACCAGCAACATAAAACTCAGTAGATAAGAGCAATTCATAAAATTCCTTTTGCTTCTGTTTATCATTCCCTGCTACAACAAGTACTTCTTCTATTCTCTTTACCGGAATTTGCTCCATATGATGCCACCCCTATTTTCAAAATGATTGTACTTAGATTATACGAAATATTCTTATTTTTTTCTACATAATTCGCAATTATTTTCTTAAAATAATTTTAATACTTCTTTTGTCGTCACAATCGTAGCAAACTCTTCATGTAAATTTACAAGTGTCATATTGTGAATATCTTCTGCACTATACTCTTTACCATCTAGACCTTTACGATTAAAAGTAGCCGTTGCATCACTCACTAAATATGTTGTAAATCCAAAATTTCCTGCCATTCGTGTCGTAGTCTCCACACAATGATTTGTCGTTAACCCTACAATCACTACTGCATTACATTTGTTTTCTCTTAATTGCTCTTCTAAATTTGTTCCAATGAACGCGCTGTTAACGGCTTTCTGAATAACCACTTCACCTGACAGTGGTTTCACTTCTTCTTTAAAGTTGACTGTTTCTGCTCCCTCATAAAACATCGAATGTTCATTTTCTTTATTTACATGTTGAATATGAAAAACTGGTCGTTTCCTTTTTCTCCATTCTGCTAACAAAATTCTCATATTTTCTTCAGCAAAAGGATTATTTCTCTCACCCCAGTATGGTAATTGAAACGCCTTTTGTACATCAATTATGATAAGTGCTATTTGATTCATTATCATTTTCTCCTTCATTTGGCTGTAATTGAAATAGAAAACCAAGTTGTTGCGACGCAGTAATAAAACAAATATAAGCGCAAAGCTCTACAATTTCTTTTTCCGTCCAATATTGTTGCAATACATGGAACATATTATCATCTATCGCCTTTTTGTCATGAACAAATGTATGCGCAAAAGTAACTGCTACCCCAATTTCTTCTACCTTTTGCATATCATCAGGCCTTCCCTTTGCCATACAGTACGGACATTCATTCCCGTAAGCTAATGTTCTTCTTACTTGCTCTTTCAGCTCTGCCGAGAGAGTTCCTTTACTATACAATGTATTCTCTACCATACTCCATGAATGTAATAACTCTGGATTATGCCCTAATAACTTTTGAAACTTTGTATCTCCTACATTTGATAATGAAATTCTCTCCATCATTTCCCCTCCTATTTCCTTCTGTTTTATTGTAAAATAAATAAAGTTCACTTTACATTTCATATGAATCTTAATTTATATTTTTCCTTTACAAAAATCATTATTTTACTGGAGGTATATTTACAAATGCAACTAGACCGTGTTGATCGAAAAATTTTAAATGAATTATATAATGATAGTCGCCTTTCCATGCGTGAATTGGCGAAACGAGTAAACTTATCTGCTCCGTCTACTGCAGAACGTGTTCGTAAACTCGAAAGTGAAGGCGTGATCCAAAAGTACACAATCGATATCGATTATAAAAAAGCAGGACTTGTTTTAGATTGTATTTTAGAAATCACTTTAAAAAATGGGGACACAACACGTATGCAACAATTTATTCAGTCCTATCCATCTGCAAGTTTTTGTTACCGAGTAACAGGAAGCTTATGCTACATTGTAAAAATTTCTGTTCCTTCACTCGTTGAACTTGAAGAATTTATCAATGATGTTTCCTCATATGCAACGACTGTTTCTCATATCGTATTATCAGAAGTATCTCTTACTCCTGATATTGAACATATCTTCCCAGAAGATTAATTAATTTTTATTCATAAAATATACAAAAACCCCTTACAATAAGAATAAAAATAATATATTATGTATTAAAATACATAAAGTTCGAGAAAGGGGCTTTACATTGAAAATCTGGTTTTATGAAAAAACGGCACAATTAGATGGCTTGCTTGGCATTTGGGATAATGTTCCGACTATCCCTCGAATTGGTGAAAAAGTTGAGATTTTAAAAACAGTCCGCACTGTTACAGATATTAAATATGTAAAGAACGGTAATAATTTTCGTGTAGAAATTATTACAAATTAAAAAGTAGCTCTTAAGGAGCTACTTTTTAATTATCTATCATGTGCTTTCTTTATTACAATTTTATCCTCTTCTACAGATACTGTTACATAATCATTTTCTTCTAACCGAAGCTTATTCACAGCCTCATCTGGTAACTCTACAGCCATCAGTCTATCTGTTACGAACACTTGAGTATACTCTTCATTTTCTTGTAATGCACTCACTACTTTTTCCTCATTTATAAAGCGCACTGGTGGCACACCCACTTCTTTTACTGTACGCCATTGTTTCCAAACGTAAGGAATTAACCAAAGTAATCCAACAACTGTAAGACCGATACCGATCCATAAATTACTTTGCGCTTGTAATTCAGGAATTGAAATGGCACTACCCTCTTCTCCACCGACAAATTGCATACTTGTTGCAATTAAATTATTTAAAGCGTGTACAGCTATATTCGTCCATATATTTTTCGTTTTTATGTATAAAAGACACATCACAACACCAAACATGAACGCACCAATAACATCAAAATGCCCTAAGCCAAAAATAAGTGAAGATATAATAACAGCTTTTTTAATCCCCCATTTATAAGCCATTCGCTGTAAAAAGAAGCCCCTAAAAATAACCTCTTCCATAATAGGTGCTAATACGCATGCTGAAATGAAAGTAAATATCGTCATATATACGTTACTTGTATTAATAACATTTCCATCTTCTAACATAGTAACTAAGAAATTCGGTAACGTATGTGCTAATATGTAAAATTGAATATGAGATATACCAACTGAAAAAATCATTCCCATTATCGTTGCTAACCCAATTAACCCCCACGACAAACGTCCTGGCTTATCAAAGAAGCTGTTAAATACAACATTATTTTTATTTGTTTTTATGTATAACCAAAATAACGGAAATACAAAAAATAAAGTTATTTGTGAAACAACCTCCACCGTATTCTCAGAAACATTTGATAGACTTAATGGAATCATCGTAAGGAACAACCCTATAATCATCCATCCAAAAAAGCTACGTAGTCTTATACGTGAAAATGCATAGTGCATATAGAACACCTCCAAAGATAGTAAAAGTAAATGGTGTGATAACTAAATTATAATATGAATATAGTTGAAATTCTTCCTATTTTTCTCAAATAATTTCGAACAATATATATAGTAATCATTCTTTTCTTCCAGTTGAAATATACAAGAAAGTTATGTAATAAAAATCCCCGTTTTTACAAGCGGGGATTTCTTTTATTATAATACGTCACGTTTCTGGAATAATGCGCCTGATGCTATAAGTAATACAACAATATACGTAATCACAAGTAATAATGAAGTTGTAAACGTAAATTCTGTGAACGGTGGTTCTGCACCACGATTAATTAATTTATTGCCATCGTAAACATTTAAATTAAAATGGAACAACACAACAAATTTTGCGGAGCCTTTTGCAAACATCATAAGCATCATCTTAATTGGCTGTTGTAGGAAAAAGAAGAACAATGTAATAATTAATGGCAATACAGATTTTCTAAATACATTTGCTAAGAAAAATGCAAGCGTCGCAAAGAAGAACGGTGAAAGTACTTGATATAAAGTAGATTTCATTACGATTCCTACCGTTAATTCTGTTTTGCTACCATCCATTACAATTCCGCCAATAATCATTGCAATGAACGTGCTAGCAAATATGATAAATACTATAGTAAGTAACACTGTAATATATTTAGAGAATAAAACTGTCATTCGTTTTCTTGGACGGATTAATAACTGCTTAATTGTACCTTTTTGGAACTCATCAGTAATCATACGAGAAGCAATCGTAATTCCAAATATCGTCGCAAACAAAGTAATTAAAACAATATCTGAACTTGCAAAATCTAAATATGATCCTTTAAATTCAGTCCCGTCTCCCCATTTCAACATCACTAAAACTCCCAAAATCTCCAATACTGCAATAACACCAATTAAAATATACATTCCTTTTTTCGCATGCAGCTTTAAAAATTCATTTTGAATTAATTTAAACATTACGCTTTCACTCCCCCTGTAATCGCTAAGAACTCGTCCTCTAACGTTTTATTTTGAACAGTAACTCCGTATACAAGCACATCTTCATTCACAAGTTTCTTTACAAGTTGTGGAATTTCTTCTTTCGTTACAGATACTACAATGACATTTCCTTGCGCCTTACCTTTCATGATTTCATTTGCTTTCTGTACTTGATCTACTTCAAACGCTACAACGACTG
This sequence comes from Bacillus sp. MHSD_36, assembly GCF_030757775.1. Lineage (NCBI taxonomy): Bacteria > Bacillati > Bacillota > Bacilli > Caryophanales > Bacillaceae > Bacillus > Bacillus sp. MHSD_36. Next base: position 227,452 of record NZ_JAVBIS010000003.1, on the reverse strand, counting down.
TCTCATCATGTTTTGCTTGTTCATGTAAGTTGTACTCTTGTACAAACTCACCTTGCTTAATAATAACGACGCGATCACACATGAGTTCAATTTCACTTAATAAGTGACTTGATACGATTACAGCAATATTCTCTTCTTTCGCTAGACGTTGTAAATAATCACGAATTTGGCGAATACCAGCTGGATCTAATCCATTTGTCGGCTCATCTAAAATTAAGATTTTCGGCTGATGAAGTAATGCCTGTGCAATTCCTAAACGCTGTTTCATACCAAGTGAATATGTTTTCACTTTTTTATGAATCGCATGCTCTAACTCAACTAGCTTTACAATTTCAGCAATGCGCTCGTTACTAATTGGTGTAATTGCCATGTTCGCAAAATGCTTTAAGTTTTGCATTCCAGTCATATAATCATATAATTCAGGATTTTCTACAATCGCTCCAATTTTCTCTAGTGCCTTTTCACGCTCCGTGCGAATACTATGACCACAAATTGTAATATCGCCCCCTGTCATTGAAATAAGACCTGTCATCATACGGATCGTCGTTGTCTTACCGCTACCGTTCGGTCCAAGGAACCCGTACACTTCCCCTTCACGAACTTCAAATGATAAACCACGGATAATTTCCGTTCCACCAATTTTTTTTCGAACATTCTCTAACTTTACTACTACGTTTCCCAATGCCGATTCCTCCTTTAGACTTCTAATTTTTTATCGATTATGCGACCTGTTATATAAACAAGTAAAACAAATATACTGATTGAAAAAGTAATACTATATAAATTCATAAGACTTTCTGGATATAGTATGAGATTTATATCCACTGATTCATCTATATAAACTGATTTTTTAATAAAATTAGGTGTAGGCGCAAGTCGACCCAGCATTTCATATATCAGGTTGATTACTTTCGTTACTAGTAAAAATAAGAAGAAAATAATTACATACTCCATTTTTTTCTTTTTCAAAGAAAATACTTTCACACCAGCTACTGTAAAAAGTAAAACTAACAATATACTTGATAAATTAAATACATATAACACACTACTAAATAATTGTTTTACTATATCTAGCTCAATTGTACTTTCCGTAAATAACATTCCATAGAGTTCTGTACCTTTTATTACTTTCATCGAAATACTATAGACAAACATAGTACCTATTACTTCAAAACACATAAAGCTAATTGCCGCATATGACAATATTGCTAAAATAATTTTTTTACCAGATATCGGTGTTAATCGAAATAATGTACTTTCGGTCATTTTCCCGAACGCAGATATCGCCTGCAGAAATACTAATACTGCAAAAATCATATAAACTAAGAATACTAAAGCAATAATAATCATTTGCCTTACTTCTCCTGATTCTTGTTTAATATAATTCCCCATACTTACAAAAGCGACAGCTACAATAAATATGAATGACAATAACGAAATAAAAATTTGTTTTTTATTCGCATTGTACATATATATTAAACTGGCCTTCATCTACTAAACACCTCCTTAAACAAATCCGTAACAGCTTTTCCTCGCTGAAAGCGTAACTCCTCTACATTTTCATGAAGTACACTTTCACCATCTTTTAAAAAGATTACTTCGTCAAAAATGTTTTCCACTTCTCCAATTAAATGCGTTGCAATTAAAATGGTACAATCTTCGCGATAAAACTGTAAAATAAGTTCCAATACGTGTTCCCTAGAAACGAGATCAATTCCGCCCAGTGGTTCATCTAGCACGTATAACTTCGCTTTCCTCGAAAATGTTAAAATAATTTGTAGCTTTTCAACCATCCCTTTTGATAAAGCTGTAATTTTTTCTTCTAACGGTATTTTAAATTCCGCAACCGTATCTACCGCTTTTTGAATATCGAAGTCTTTATAAAAATCTCGGTAGAAAAATAAAAAATCTTTTACCGTCATCCAATCATCAAATACTGGTTTATCCGACATAAAAGAAACAATTTCTTTCGTTTCTAATCCTACCTTTTGACCAGCGATTGTAATGCTACCTTCAGAAGGGTGCTGCAGACCAGCAATCATTTTCAATAACGTCGTTTTCCCGCTCCCGTTATCTCCAACAAGCCCTATAATTTTCCCTTCCGTAATCTCTATGTTTAAGTCACGAATCACTGCTTTTAACCCGTATCTCTTCCATAAGTTTTCTATTTTTAATAACTCTGTCATTCGCTCTCCTCCCTTTTCTCATGTAATGAAGAACGAAGGATTGTAAGAATTTCTTCTTCTGAAAAACCTAAATTGCCCATTCCATCTATAAAAGAGTGAAGTAATTCTTTCGCCATCTCTTTTCGTAGCTCCATAATTTTCTCCCCTTCATTCGTTACATATCGTCCCATTCCTCTACGTGTTACAACAACTCCATCCCGTTCTAGCTCTTGAAATGTACGCTGAATCGTATTTGGATTTACTTGTAATTCACTTGCTAATTCACGTACAGAGGGAATTTTATCACCAGGCAATAAATATCCTGTTACGATTTCTTTTTTTATGTATTCCATTACCTGAATATAAATTGGTGTATTTGGAGAAAACTCTATTTTCATTTCTTCCCTCCTTTTGTATCGGTGTACTAGTTAAATAATACACTGATACAAAAAGATTGTAAATACCCATTTAATTACAAAAAAAGTTCTATCCATTAGCCGGATAGAACTTTCCAAACAAAAATCGTTATACAAAAATAATAGTGTTATGTAAACAAAATTATAAAGAAAAGCTGTCTTATTAATGAATAAGACAGCTTTTCTTTATAATCATATATTAAAAATTAAACACAAAGTCATCATCAGATAACTTTTCAACATTCGTTGCTTTTACGTAACCATTTCCTTTTACAGAGAAGAAATCATGGTTTTTCGTATCTGTACGTAAACCATTTAAAACGATTGGGTTAATTTCTTCTTCTTCAAACTTTGGCTCAAGTCCTAAGTTCATAAGTCCTTTATTCGCATTGTAACGAACGAAACGATTTACATCTTCTACAAGACCGATAGAAGTGTAAATTTCTTCTGTGTATGCCATTTCAATTTCATATAGTTCCATTAATAACTCTTGCGTTTCTTTTTGCACTTCTTGTTGATCTTCTGCAGAAAGTTCCGCGAAGATTTGTTGTGCTAAAATACCGACGAATACGCCGTGAATGGACTCATCACGAATTATTAAGTTAATAATCTCACCACTTGCCGTTAGTTTTCCTTGACCAGCTAAGTAAAGTGGATAGAAGAATCCACTATAGAATAAGTAACTTTCTAAGAACACACTTGCTACCATTGCCATGTATAACTCTTTTTTCGTCACTTCAGGTTTTAATAAACGACGATAGTAACTTGTAATAATACCAGCCTTTTTCTCAAGTAACGGATGAGTATCTACCCAGTCAAAAATCTCATCGATTTCTTCTTCAGTAGCTAATGTTGTAAAGATATGACTGTAACTCTTGGCATGTACTTCTTCCATAGCACCCATGAAAGCTAATACACTTTTCGCTTGTAAATTTTCAAGATGAACAAGTACAAGTGGCATCCCTTCGCCGCCTTGTTTCGTATCTAAAAGTGTTAAACCACCTAATACACGCTTATAAGCAATTTGCTCTTCTTTCGATAATTGCACCCAAGTATTTTTGTCAGAAGACACCGCGATTTCTTCTTCTGTCCAAAACTGAGCGATGTTTTGCTTCCAAAACATTAAACTAAAATCATCTTCTTTTTTGTTCCAGTTTACCGCACGCATTCAATCGCCCCTTCTCTAAATATGATAACTAAGCATGAGCAGGGTTCAGAAAACCCTGCTCATCATGTCTCGCTTTTTATATTAAACAGTACAAGCCACACACTCTTCCACGCTTAATTTACGTGTTCTCGTATAATACAGACTCTTTAAGCCTTTTTTATGTGCATAGATGTAATAACGTGCTAATTCACGTGTTGAAATATCACTATTAACGTAAAGAATTGTACTAATACCTTGGTCAATATGTTCTTGAATTTCTGCGATTAAATCAATTAATTTAAACTGATTCATATCGTAAGAAGATTTATAGTACCAGAACGTATCTTTTGATAAATACGGCATTGGATAATATGTTGTCGCATTCGCATACGTTCTTGATTCGATTTGACTTACAATCGGCATTACGCTTGAAGTTGCATTTTGAACGTAACTGATTGATTGTGTGGGAGCGATAGCAAGACGATATGAGTTGTATAAACCATTCTTCTGCACTTGCTCTTTTAAACTTGTCCAATCTTCTTTTGTTGGAATATGAATTCCTTCAAATAATTGCTGAACTTTTTCAGTTACTGGGCTGTAATCTGTCGTTTCATACTTTTCAAAGTATGTCCCATTCGCATAATCAGATTTATCGAAGTCTTTAAATGTTTCGCCTTTTTCTTTAGCGATTTCCATACTTTTCTCAATAGAGTAGTAATTTAACATCATAAAGAATGTACGAGCGAACTCTTTCGCTTCTGCACTTTCATAAGCGATTTTATTTTTTGCTAAATATCCGTGTAAGTTCATTGCACCAAGCCCAACTGAATGAAGCTCATCATTTGCTTTTTTCACAGTTGGTGCATTCGGAATGATCGTCATATCAGAAACAGCTGTTAAAGCTTCCATCCCCGCATGAACTGCTTCACGAATTTCTTTATTTTCCATTACGTTTACAATGTTTAAAGATCCTAAGTTACAGTTAATATCACGACGAATAATGTCATCTGTACCGTAATCGTTAATTTCAGAAGTTTCTTGTAGCTGGAAGATTTCTGTACACAAGTTGGACATCTTCACAGTTCCAATATCCTTCAATGGATGTTGGTTATTTGCATTTGATTTAAACATTAAGTACGGATAACCAGACTCAAGCTGAATCATAGCAATTTTAATAAGCATATCACGTGCACTAATATCTAGCGGCTTCTTCTTCACTTTTGGATTGCTCATTAATTCATCGTACATTTCATCGATATCAATGTCATCTAAATGCTTTCCGTATTCTTTATACACCGTATAAGGCGCGAAAACATGGAAAGGTTCGTTTTTCTCAGCAAGCTCAAAGAACTTACTTGGAACGATAATTCCGATTGATAGAGACTGAATACGGCTCTTCTCATCGGCATTTATTTTTTTGGTCAACTCGTCTTCATATTTCTATGAAGGTTGGACTATATCATCAACCTGTAACTGGTTGCCTTGCACTTCGACTGGTACCTATTTCCAGCCTACTCTACTAGCTTTCGTCTAATGACGCGCGTTCGATAGTCTCTACACCTTCTTGAAAGTATTGATAATTAGGGAGATTATTAGAACTACCAATATAAAACTTCCTGTTTTCCTTATTAATTATCAAATAAATTCCACAGGTCATGGAATCTCGCCTCCGGTGAATATAAGATTCCACTTCACCCAAGTAATATTTCTTTCAAGCTTGGCACGGTATTACCTGCTATCCACTTGCATGGACCGTAGGCTCTCTTAGTCAGCTTCTTCGCGGGTTCTTTTTCTTTTACCCCTTATTCAACTGATACCGTTAGCCGCTAATGCGACACCCTATTGGTTAGGTTCACAAGGTTTTCTCATACACATTACTGTGTAGAGGGACTACCAATTAATCCAGGAATTCAATAATATCCCAATGGAAAATGTTTAAGTATACTGCGCCGGCACCTTTTCGTTGGCCAAGCTGATTCGCATATGAAAACGAATCTTCAAGTAACTTCATAACAGGTACTACACCACTTGCAGCATTGTCGATACCTTTAATTTGCTCACCACGTGCGCGTAGCTTAGATAAGTTTAAAGCTACTCCTCCGCCGATTTTTGATAATTGCATTGCAGTATTAATGTTAAAGCCGATTGAATTTAAGCTATCATCCATCTCTAACAAGAAACAAGACACCATTTCTCCTCTTCTGCTTCTTCCCGCATTTAAAAAGGTTGGTGTCGCTGGTTGGTAGTTTTGTTTGACAATCATGCTTGCGAATTGTTTTGCCTTCGCAACATCACCGCGTCCTAAGTATAATGACACAATTGCTACACGATCTTCATAGCTTTCTAAGTATTGTTTTTGATCATTTGTTTTTAACGCATAATCTTTGTAGAACTTAGATGCTGCCATATAAGATTGGAACTCGAAGTTTTCACCATAAGCGATGTTATATACCTCTTCTACTTCCTCCAAGTTATACTCGTCCAGAACGTTGTAATAGTAATCATGTTCTTTCATATACTCCATTCGCTCTGCCACGCTATTAAAATGAACGGTATTCTCTCTAGCTTCTTCCATAAAGACTTCTAATGCCTCTTTATCTTTATGAAGCTGATAAAAACCGTCCTGCATTTGCGTGATTTCATTATTCAGTTCAATGTGTCGCAATCTCCCGCACCCTTTCCTTAAAATATTCTACATCGTTATTTGTTCCTGATAACTCAAATTTTGATACAATAGGCACTTCATATTTAGCAGAAATTTTGTCAGCACTTGCACCGAACATGTCTCCCCAGTTACGATTGCCACTTGCAGATACGCCTTTTAATTTTTCATTATTGCGCTCTAAAAATTCTAAAACACGTTCTGGTACATTGCCAAAACCTGTTGTATACGTAATTAAAATAAAGTCTTCATCTATTACTAGATCTTCACCAATTTGAACGGCCGGCATATTTAATTTGTGAATGAAACGCTTCACGTTTCCTGTCATAGAATCATATGCAACTAACATTTCCGACCCTCCCTTTTCAATCTATACTCTCTGTATGTTCTTTCTTGATTTCTCTATATATTGTATTACGTTTCAAAATAAGACACAAGATATATGTATAAATTCTTTCTTTTTTTAACTTTTACTTTTCGACAAGACAGTCGATTTTTTTCAATACAATGACTATGAAACAACATTCTAAAACTCATGTCAATAAAGTGCTTTTCAAAAAAGTTGTCAACGAATTTAACCTTATTTTAAAAAAAGTTAACAATATATTTTGTCATAAAACGGCAAATGCTGGAGGAATATATTTCTCCAGCATCACGCAAAAAAGAACAGACATGAAACGATAATCTGTTCTAAAAAACGATTACATTTATCAGTTTTACTTTATTAAATATTATACATATACTTTCGGTTCGCGTTACATACTAAAAGATAATTATTATAGAAAAAGATTATTATTATGGAAATTCAACTTATTTATGAAAAGATTATGCAGAGTGCTCAATACGCAAAATATCTTTTACAAATATATGATGCGGATTTTCATCTTTATCAATCATTGTACATACTGGAGCTTCTTCATCAAAGTATACAATCATTCCTTCTACGTACTGATATGTATGTTGAACTTGTACCGTTACTTTAATTTCTACAGCCTCTTCATATGCTCTTTTTATTTTCTGAAGCATTTTTGCCGAACACTTTCGCTTCTCTGGATACATGACCATCCCCATAAACCTATTACCGGCTCTATCTTTCCACATATAATCCCAATGCGGTAATATGCCTTGTTTAAAATCGCCCATAATTCTCCTCCCTATATTCTTCTAGTTACGAACGTGGCGTTTCTGAATATGTATAAATTACTTGTCCGCCGCGCTGTGCGTTACCAATGAAATGTTTAAAGTCTTCTCGACTTACTAAAACTTCTCTGAACGTATAAAATACATCTTTCGTAACAACATACTCCTTTATTTCACCATTTTTCAGCTGATCCAAAATTGTATTTGCTAATTCTTTATCCATGTATTTCACCTCTATGCAATATTTTATTTTATCGTATATTTTATAAGTCAACAACTGTAAAATTATCCAGGTACTATACCTTTATTTCATTTTCATTATTTTTCAAAAAAGATCTCTTTAGTATATGTCCACTAAATATCATATACTAACATAGCTACTTCTCTATATCAATCATTTCATCATTCCATTATGCAAAGTTCCATACCACTATGCTACAATATATAAATAGAACTAGGAGGGATACTATGATTCGGAAAGCAAAAAAGACAGACGCGAAGCTAGTAGCGCCTTTATTATATAACGCTCTGCACGAAATTGCTGAAAAAATTACAGGTAGCACAGTTGAGACAGAAGTATTACTAGGACTTGAAACATGGTTCTCAAAAGAGAGAAATCGACTGAGCTATGAAAACTGTTTTGTATATGAGCAAGACGGGGGTGCAGTTGGAGTTATTGTCGCTTATCACGGTAGTGAAGCAACAAAGCTTGATGAACCAATTGTACGTCACTTAAGAGAATTACATAAAGATGAATCGATTACGTTAGAAAAAGAAGCCGAGCTTGATGAATATTACATTGATACTTTATCCGTTTCAAGTGCACATGGCGGAAAAGGAATTGGTTCTAAATTAATTGAAGCTGCTGAAATCCATGCAACTGAAAAGGAGTATGAAAAAATCGCATTACTTGTTAATTTAGAAAACAAACGCGCCTATTCACTATACGAAAAACTAGGTTATAAAAAAGATCAAATCGTCATGCTTGTAGGCGAACCTTATGCACATCTCATAAAGCCATTAAACATCAAAATTTCTATATCTTAAAAAAAGCACACGATTTATATAAATCGTGTGCTTTTATGTTAAATTCGTATTCAATACATTTCCATTCATCGCTTCGTGGAACGTATATGTTGTACATCCCCATGGCTCTCTGTGCAAAATAGGCGTACCAGACCATCCTATCGCTCTCAGTTCCGCACCAATCATTACATTCACATAATTATGACCTACAAGAGCAACACTTCCATGTACGAGAGCGTAACGGTGTAATACGTAAGCCGCTTGCTTTGCCCTCTCTCTTGCTTCCTTATAAGACTCAACATCTTTATGGTAACCAAGTATCCATACTGTTCGTCCGATAAACATCCATACGTTAGGTTTACACTTCAACCATTTTGGAGCATAAAAACTCGTCGGAATTTCAGCTTCCCTAAAAAGAGAATTTTGGATAAAAGATAAAGAATCCACTAATTCAGCTGCTGATTGTATAGCACACCTTTGATCACTTGATACAATCAATTTGGCTGCCTCAACCGCTTCTCTTGTTTCCATTGGTATAGGTGCTTTTTCTGTTATAGTATGTAAGTCATATCCTTTCATCCATTCATGAAAGGATGTAACCGTCATTGGTTCTATAGTACGATTTAAGCGACCATGACGAATAAAAGAAATCTTCATTCTTTCCACTCTCCATTCATCACTTATGAACTCTATTATGTACTATTTTTTAATATCATACCACGCAAAAAAGAAAGGTGTACACCTTTACATATCCCCGCCAATCTCATGTGAAATCGAAGCATGTATCCCATCCATCCCATCAAAATATGTAGTCGTTTCATGATGACGAATCTTTTTTAAATTTATATAAGAAAATACAAATAAAGTTAATGCTATAACACTCCCCACAAATTCAAACATCATTTTACCGCCTCTAATTTCTCCCACTTTAGTAGGTTATTGTCCATTTTTATTATACCCCTATATAAAGATGTCTGCATTTAAACCTTTCTTTTTTTCTAATAACATGACATTTTTGCATATTTTCTTACAAAAAGTGAATATTTTTCGAATTTTTACTTTGGAAACATTTACAAAGTGGACAATATGGTTCAAAATAAGAGGAAATAAAAAAACCAAAATTATTCTTTTTTGGGAAAACTGTAACAAGGAGAGTTGCTTATGCAGATCGCAGAAACTGGAGATATCATTGAATTTAAAGGTGGAATGCAAGGCCGTGTTCAAAAAGTAAATCAAAACTCCGTTATTGTAGATATAACAATTATGGAAAATTTTAGAGAACTAGATATGGAACCTCTTACAGTTGTAAGTCATAAAAACTATACTGTCATTAATCAAAATGCATAATATAATAGAAAGAAAGGATCTGTATGTTATACAGATCCTTTCTTTCTATTATATATTAACGATTATCAATTGTTTCTGGATATAGATCATGGTTCATCATGCGGTAGTCAGCCATTTGTTCATACTTCGTTCCTGGGCGACCGTAGTTGCAGTAAGGATCAATTGAAATCCCTCCACGTGGTGTGAATTTACCCCATACCTCAATGTAACGTGGATCCATTAATTTAATTAAGTCATTCATAATAACGTTCATGCAATCTTCGTGGAAGTCACCATGATTGCGGAAACTAAATAAATATAGCTTTAAAGATTTACTTTCTACCATTCTTTGTTCTGGAATGTAGCTAATATAAATTGTCGCAAAATCTGGTTGGCCTGTTTTCGGACATAAGCTTGTAAATTCAGGACAATTGAATTTTACAAAATAATCACGGTTTGGATGATTATTATCAAAAACCTCTAAAATTTCTGGGCTATATTCAAATAAATATTTTGTATTTTGATTTCCTAATAATGTTACATCTTTTAAATCTTCATCTAATCTTCCTGCCATTTTAAACATCCCTTCTCATTATACTCCGCGTTTATTTCCCCATACTAACGCATGAAGCTGCGGCAATACTTTTGCATTATTCATTTCTTTGCAGTTAACCGCTTTTTCAATAAGCCACTCATACTTATCTAATAGCTTTTTAATCAACATCGCATCATCCACAGTTTTTGTATCATCATTTCCTACTTGTAAGAAAAATGGTACATCTGGATAACGTTCGTGCATCTTAACTGCATACTCAAAGTCATAATCGTCAAATACTACTACCTTTAAGCTAATGTCTTTTCCTGCTAGCTTCTGAATCACATCATCTAACTTCTGAAAATCAGTATTCATCGTCGAACTCGGTGGTTTTGGAGAAATCGTTATTTCATCAATTTCAAGTAACCAATCTTGCCATTTGCTCCCTTGCGTTTCGATTGCCGTTCGCATTCCGTTCTCTTTTAATATAGAAAGAAGAAACTCAATATTTTTCAGCAATGCCGGATTTCCACCTGAAATCGTAACATGAGAAAAATTTTCGCCACCAATTTCTACAAGCTCATGCCAAACGTCTTCTGCTGTCATCTGTCTAATTTGATCTTTAGCAGATCCATCCCACGTAAAAGCAGAATCACACCAAGCGCAGCTATAATCACAGCCAGCTGTACGGATAAACATCGTCTTTTGTCCTACAACCATTCCTTCACCTTGAATAGTCGGACCAAATATTTCTAAGACAGGGATTTTACTCATCGAGCATCCACTCCCGTCTTACTTCTGCATAACTAGTCGGAGTCTCAAATAGACGAACAAATTCAACACGAGCTCCTTTATATTCGTTCACACGATTATCTTTTGTTAACGCTTCTGCCATCTTTTCATAAATCCAAACGACCATATTTTCAGCAGTTGTATTCATCGCTGGTAACGTTTCGTTTAAATAACGATGGTCTAAATAAATTTCTATTTCATTCTTCCAAATTTCTTTTATATCTCCAAAGTCAATTGCAAGACCTATTTCATTTACATATCCACTAATCCCAAATACCACTTTATATGTGTGACCATGTAAGTTTTTACATTTTCCTTCATAACAGTGTAAATGGTGTGCTGCATCAAAAGTAAATTCCTTGCTGACCATTACTCGTTTATTATGATATTTGAGCTGTTTACGCTGAATATCCTTGTCCATTTTTTGCAAATTTTCTACGATGCGAAATCCAAAGAAATTCTCCATTAGTTACTCGCTCCTTCGCGTTCTTGTAGGTACGTATCTAATCCTGCTTTACGAAGTTGACATGCTGGACATTCACCGCAACCATCACCAATGATTCCGTTATAACATGTTAATGTTTTTTCTCGAACAAACTCGAATGCTCCAAGTTCATCTGATAATTTCCATGTTTCCGCTTTATCAATCCACATAAGTGGTGTATGAATTACAAACGGATAATCCATAGATAAATTTAAAGTAACGTTTAACGATTTCACAAACACGTCACGGCAATCTGGATAACCACTAAAATCAGTTTCACATACACCCGTTACAATATGACGTGCTCCAACTTGTTTTGCTAATACAGCAGCAAATGATAAGAATAGTAAATTTCGTCCATCTACAAACGTCGATGGCAATTCACCTTCTTCATGTGTAATCTCCATATCCGTTCTCGTTAACGCATTTGGAGCAAGTTGATTTAATAGACTCATATCTAGTACTGTATGTTTAATTCCTAGCTCTTTTGCAATTTCCGCTGCACAATCAATTTCTAGCTTGTGACGTTGATTGTAATTAAACGTTACAGCCTCTACTTCTGCAAACTGCTCTATTGCCCAAAATAAACACGTCGTACTATCTTGTCCTCCACTAAAAACAACAACTGCCTTTTCTTTTTTCATTTCACTCATTCTCCTTCTCTACTACGAATAAGAAGAAAGAACGTTCTTGAACTGTCACAATAAAAAAACAAAACAATACCTAGAGATATTGTTGTTTCCATAGTTTTTTATAGAGGGAGTTCGCGAACCTCTCCCGCGTATTGCACGGAATTCCTTCTTTCATTGACAAAGCTTATTGTAACATATTGTATACTACCAGAAAAAATTTCTGATTTTTCCGCTATTTCTCATTTCATTTCTTTCATTTTATAGTATGATTAATTTAATATAAGAAGAGAGGAGGCATCCCACTGAAATCCTTTATTATTTATCTCTTTCTAAATATATTATTCATCCTTGTTACAATGCTCGTATACCATTTATTTTGGAATCAAAAAGGGAAACGCTCTCCTAAATTAAATTCAGCTATATTTATTGTATTATGCTGCCTCGTTACTATACTATGTATCACTTTCGCAGCAAAAACAAATTATGGGTTTCAATTTGATATGCGTCATATCGTATTAGTTGTCGGTACATTAACCGGAGGTCCTATTGCTGGTGGATCAATATTAGTTGTATTAAATATATATCGCTTTTTATTAGGAGGAATAGGTGTTTTCCCATCGCTTATCGGTTCTATCCTCCTATATATTGTTCTACTATTTACATACAAATTTTTCAATCGAACTTCTAATCGTATAAAAATAATACTTGCTATTATCTACAGTTTGACATACGGATTTAGTTGGATACCTTTCTTCCTTTCAAAGGTTACAAACAAGGCTGATTATATACCACATATTATTGTGTATGAGTTATGTACGATACTTGGTACAATCCTTATTTTATATTTACTACACATATTACAAACTCAAGTCCGTCTACAAAATGAACTTATGAATGCTGAAAAATTTCATTTAATTGGTGAAATGGCAGCATCTATCTCTCATGAAATTCGCAACCCATTAACTTCAACAAAAGGATTTTTGCAACTTTTACAATCAGATACATGCACTGAGCAAGAGCGAAAATTATATATCGACATAGCTATCAACGGAATCGAACAAGCAAACCACGTTCTTACAGATTATTTAACCTTTGCAAAACCAAGTATTGAAAAAGAACAAAGATTACAGTTAGAAGACGAACTATTACATGCATTATCGCTAATTACACCGCTTGCTAATTTAACAAATGTGCGTACACATTATATAAAGCAAAGCACTTCTTTTTTTATCGCGGGAGAAAAACAAAAACTAAATCAATGTTTGTTAAATATTTTAAAAAACTGCATTGAGGCCATGCCAAAAGGCGGTGACCTTTATTTCACATTAGTTCCTGATCATAAGCATATTCAATTATATATAAAAGATACAGGAGTTGGCATGGATCAAGAACAAGTAAAACGACTTGGGTCCCCTTTCTACTCAACGAAAGAAAAAGGTACTGGTCTTGGAATGATGGTCGTATTCAGTGTTGTGCAAGCTATGAACGGAAAAATTGATATTATAAGTGAAAAAGGTACAGGTACAACCTTCTTATTAACTTTTCCACTCATACAAAAAACGTGATGAAATACTCATCACGTTTTTTCTGTTCCTTCAACTAATTCAGCAAAAGCTTTCACTTTTCCATGTGGTTTTTGATTTTCTTTACGTGCTTTCCAAGCGCGCTCTTCTTCTTTCTTTTTCTTGGACATACTTTTCAACTCCTTCTTTTCTTTCTCTATGTAGTATTCCAAAATAAGAAGAAAAACTATGCACATATGAAAAAGAAGTGGTCTCCCACTTCTTCCTAATTATCGCTGTAAAATTGCATGTTTCGCCTCTTTTAACTGCGTAAGATGTCTTTGTTCATGCAAATCAAGAAATTGAACCCACTGATACAAATTTAGATCATTAAAAATAGGATGCTTTAATCCATTTTCAAGTAAATCTTTTTCATCTATCACACTATGAAGCGCGTGTAATAGTTCTTGTCGTGAATGTTCTAGTAATTGAATTCCTTGCTGTTTTTTCATTAACGTTTCTGTTGGTTTCATCTGCTGAGGAGCTTCCCGTTTATGTGTGCGATTAAGTGTAAGTTGGAGGTCTTTAAATGGAGTCATGTTTCTTTCATTTTTTTGTAAAGCATATACAAGGGCAGACGTGACAGATTGTTCAACTAAATGCAAGTGATGCAAAATTTGAATAATACTCCATTTATCGCGGCGTGGCTTTACATTCACTTCTGTATCATTTAACATTTCAATTTCTGATAATAGCGTGCTTCGGGTAGACTGTAATGAGTTCACCAAACTTTCTAAACTCACATCCATATTAGATTGAAGCATACTTCTTCCCCCCCTTTTTGTTGGTCAAAAGAGGTGCTCCTTATTAGAAACACCTCTTCAGTATTCTGAATTTTCTTTTATTATCTCATTATTTTCTCTTTATGTCGATGTTAAATATGTGAAAAAAAGCGCATGTTTTTTACAATTTTGTGTCGTCAATTGCATATAGCCATGCTTCAATTTCTGTAATAACACTTTTCACACAGCCCTCAGCAAATGGAGATGTTAAATTTGCAACTTCTACTAATTCCAAGAATGATTTACTTCCACCTTGTTGGCACAGATTCACATAATCTTCCCACGCCTCTTGCCTATTATCTCTTGCACGTTTCCAAAATTGCAGTGCACAAATTTGAGCTAACGTGTAGTCGATATAGTAGAACGGTGAGCTATATATGTGCCCTTGACGTTGCCAGAATCCACCGCGCTCTAAATAATCATTATCTTCATAATAACGATGCGGTAAATACTTTTTCTCTATATTACGCCATGCTGTCTTACGCTCTTCTGGTGATGCTTCAGGATTTTCATATACATAATGTTGATACTCATCAACAGATACACCATACGGTAAAAACAGAAGTGCTGAACTTAAGTGAGAGAAGTAATATTTATCAGCATCTTCTTCAAAGAATAGCGTCATCCATGGCCATGTGAAGAATTCCATACTCATAGAGTGAATTTCACACGCTTCATATGTTGGCCAATTATATTCTGGAATTTCAAATTTACGACTTTCGTATACTTGGAAAGCATGGCCCGCTTCATGTGTTAATACGTCAATATCACCAGACGTTCCGTTAAAGTTCGAGAAGATAAACGGCGCTTTATAATTCTCAATATATGTACAATATCCACCGCCAGCTTTTCCTTTTTTCGCAACTAAATCTAATAAATCATTATCTAACATGAAATTGAAAAATTCATCTGTTTCAGCCGATAACTCTTTATACATCGTTTTCCCATGATTAACAATCCAATTCGCATCTCCTTTTGGAGTTGGATTACCTGTAGGAAATTCAAAGTTTTCGTCGTAATACGCTAACTTCTCTACACCGATACGTGCTTGTTGGCGTTTTCTTAATTCCGTTGTAACGGGAACGATATAATCTAGCACTTGCTGACGATAATTCGCCACCATTTCCGCATTATAATCTGTACGGTACATTCGTGCATATCCCAGTTCAACAAAGTTTTTGAAACCTAAAGATTTTGCGATTTTCGTTCTCACTTTAACAAGCTCATCATAAATACGATCTAACTCTTCCTCATTCTCAGCTAAAAATCCGTAGTATGCTTCACTCGCTGCTTTACGTTCACTTCTCTCTTTTCCTTGCATAAATGGAATAAGCTGTGATAACGTTCTTTCTTCTCCTGCAAAGTCAATCTTTGCAGATGCTAATAACTGTGTATATTGTGAAGACAATTTATTCTCTAATTGTAAATCTTTCACGACTTCATCAGAATATGTTTTTAAATCACACTCTGCAAGAGCAAATAATTGCTTCCCATAATACGCCTCTAATTCTTCACGGAATGGAGAATGAATTAACGCATTATAATACTTTGTACCATACCCTTGTACAACTGGAGAGAATTCATCAAAGAAATCTTGTTCTTCCTTATAAAAAGTATCTGTCGTATCAACAGAATGACGAATGTAACAAAGATTCCCCATTGTACCAAAATCGTTGCGAATTTCGTTAATTGAATGAATAACTTGTTTTTGTTCTTCCGCGGTTTTTGCGTTATCAAACTTCTCTAAAGCAATAGTAAACTTCTCTTTTAATTCTTCAATATTTGGCCGTTTATATTCATAGTCTTTAAATGACATGAACGAGCCTCCTCTCCATTATATGCATCCTTACTATAATTCAATGCTTACTTACAAATCTCCTCTTATTCTTCAGCAAATTACGGCATATACTGCCATCATCACATGTAAACAAAAAAGCTTTGGGTTTCTTTATCCAAAGCTCTTTTGGAACACGTTATTACTTTTCATACTTTCCAATTTTTTTTAATAGATCAAGTAATTCGTCCTTTTCCTCTTTCGTTAACATTTCAAAAGACTGATGTATAACTTGCTCATGCCCTGGAAAAATAGAAGCAATAAACCTCTCTCCAGCCTCAGTTAATTGTGCATAAATAACACGTCTATCATTCGGGCACGGAATTCTCTTTACTAGTCCCTTTTTCTCTAGCTTATCTACAACATATGTAATGCTGCCACTAGCTATTAAAATACGCTCACCAATTTGCTGAAGTGGTTGACCACCTTTATGATATAGCAGTTCTAATACAGCAAATTCAGTTGGATTTAACCCGTTACTTTGTATAGATTTATTTGTAGTATCCATAACAGAACGATGTACACGAGATAATGCAATAAATACTTTTAAAGATTGAGAAATTTCTTCTCGTCCATTATTTGATGTCATACAACTTTCAACCCTTCACTTAAATTCTCAGTAATAAAAAGAAAAATAGTACTGCATGTAAATTCCGAATGAGTATTCACTCATTCATTACCTCTCCCCAAATATATTATGAATGATTCTTGAATAAAAACATGACAATTTTAACATAGTTTATATATAATGATAATAAAAAAGAAGGAGTACCAATTTTGAAAGTCAAATTCCACAGCATAGTTTTATATATATTACTTGTTATCCTACCAACGATAGGGATTGGTGCTACATTTTATTCATATCATTCGTATAAAATGAAACAGGAAAACAAACTATCTGCTCACACGGTTCTCTTCTTATATAGAGACTATTTAGATTATCACCTTGGCGAAGCAATTTCCGCATTAGAAATGCTTGCAAAGGTCGTTGAAACCGAGACTGGAAATATAAATGGAATTAAAGAAATTGTACATGATACAGACAAAAACGATGCACGCTTTTCTGGTCTATATTACGCTACTCTAGAAGGCATCATTACAATTGCATCCGAAGGTGACCGACCACCTGTTGATGTCTCAGATCGGAAATATATTCAAGATGTATTAAAAACGAAGAAAACAACTGTATCATCAGTCATTACAGATCGTGTTCTTGGACATCAAGCTATCATCATTGCTTCTCCCATCTTCAATAAACAGAAGAAAGTCTCAGGCTTATTGTTAGCAAGTTTACGCTTTGATTACATTTCATCATCTTTAAATGCCATTAAGCCGCAATACCATTTTGAAGTAACTGATAAACATGATGTAGTTTTTCTAAATGATGATAATAACAAAACAAGTGATGCACATTCTAATATGCTTACTACGCCACTCAAAAGATTAAATTGGAAGGTCTCTGTTTCTCCATTGCCGATCCATCACAAAACTTTATACCAGTGGGTTGCAATAGAATGTATAGCTACTTTATTTTTAATGTCTATTTTATTTTTACTAGCTCAATATATGTTGTTAAAACGTCAAACGAAACTGGAAAGACAACAAAATGAACTACAAAAAATTGAATTAGTTGGAACTTTTGCAGCTAGTACAGCCCACGAAATCCGTAATCCTCTTACTGGAATTAAAGGGCTCGTCGCTCTATTAAAAGAGAAATATAAAGATGAACAAGATCAGTTCTATTTTTCCATCATCGAACAAGAAGTAGAACGGATTAATGAAATTGTCAGCGAATTTCTTATTCTTGGAAAGCCAACTGCTATAATTGAACAAACATATGATGTGAGAACCATTCTAAATGAGGTTGCATTAATTATTCAATCTGAGGCGAATCTATATAACATTATATTCAATTTACATTTGCCAGACCATCCTGTTCATATTCGTTGCTCAAAAGACCATATGAAACAAGTGGTTTTAAACGTTACAAAAAATGCAATTGAAGCCATGACTTCTGGTGACACACTGGCTATTTTCGTAACAAACAATGACACACACGCACAATTGCAAATTATAGACACTGGAAAAGGGATTCCAAAACATATTCAAAAACACCTCTTTCATCCGTTCTTTACTAATAAAGATACTGGAACAGGTCTTGGACTTGTCATATGTAAACGAATTATAGAGATGTACAATGGGCATATTTTTATTGACAGTATAGAAAACGAAGGAACGACAGTTCATATCGAAATTCCGTTACACACAGTATAATTATCCTTATCTCAAAAGGGTAATTATACTTATTTCATAAGACCAGCAACAAGCATTCGCCAAAAATTACTCGACTTCCCTTCATACCCAATTTGAAAAATTGGTACTTTTATAATTGATAACCATTTTGGCGTTTGTTTTTCTTTATAACACTGGTACTGTAAAATAAGCTTGTCCAATTCTTGACTAACTTGAATTGTCTCCATACTATTTAATCCACTTGTTAAACCTAATTGAATCATCTCTTCACGTTTCATATGAATATCACGTGAAAGCTTTTCTAATGTATACTTCCTTTTTACAGTAAACATTCATATCCCCCTTATTATACTTCCATGCTCTCGACTTCATTTCTCCATTGGCCTTTTAACTACTTAATCATATTTGAATTTGAAGAATCAGAAAATTTAACATTTTCTCCCTGTAATTTACAAATCTTTACCCTCACTTTGAGAATTATTACAAATTATTCTATCTTTGTAAATACATTCGCAATAATAGACATTTTTTTCATCTTCTTTTTTTACAAACATCAATTAAATAGCGGATTCTCTATTTTCTCTATACTTTTCTTCGACATTTTTTGTTTAATTTATACAAAAACGCAAACCATAATGATAATTGATAATATAGAAAGGAAATATTTATATGCGCAAATATACGATTGCATTGCTTATGTTTACTCTGTTCTTACCAACCTTCTTGTTTCCTATTCAAGCACAGGCACACACAAACAAAGTAGCTATTGTCATCGATGACTTCGGCAATAATATGAAGGGGACTGATAAAATGTTATCACTTCCTATTCCACTTACTGTTGCCGTTATGCCTTTTCTCCCTTCCACAAAGGAAGATGCGATAGCAGCTCATAAGAAAGGGCACGAAGTTATTATACATATGCCAATGGAACCTATTAAAGGTAAAAAAGAATGGCTTGGACCAAAAGCAATTACAACTGATTTAAGCGACGAAGAAATAAATACTCGACTCGAACAAGCGATTCAAGAAGTACCACATGCAATTGGGATGAACAATCATATGGGATCGAAAGTGACCGCGGACGAAAGGATTGTACGACTTATACTTGCAGCTTGTAAAAAACATGGTTTATTTTATTTAGATAGCAAAACAAATCCTAAAAGTGTTGTTCCAAAAATCGGGAAAGAATTAGGAGTACCCATTATTGAAAATCAATTATTTTTTGATGATGTATACACAGCGGCACATATTTCAAAACAAGCTCAATTACTCATAAAAAAACTTCAAGAAAAACCGATTATGGTAGCTATCGGACATGTTGGGCCTCCAGGTGAAATTACATCACGTGTTATAGAAACTTCTATTCCTAACATTCGCCAACATGCAGACTTTATCTTTTTATCGGATTTAG
Organism: Bacillus sp. MHSD_36; assembly: GCF_030757775.1. Lineage (NCBI taxonomy): Bacteria > Bacillati > Bacillota > Bacilli > Caryophanales > Bacillaceae > Bacillus > Bacillus sp. MHSD_36. The sequence continues at coordinate 207,285 of NZ_JAVBIS010000003.1, read as the reverse complement.
CATTATCTCCACCTCCTGTTTCCAAATAAGATTCATTACTCAAACTAAAAAAGAGAACGATCTGCATATAGCAAATTGTTCTCTTTCCTTTTCACCTTAAATATAATCTACATGACTCACCCTGAATCCTTTTTTCTCTATTTTTTCGATTAATTGCTTTAATCTTTTTTCATTTAACTCATCTGCTATATTTACAATAACGCGGCGAATATATTGATCGCCATTATCTAGTGTAAACAGTCCACCGATATTAAATGCTTTCAATAGTGTTCCAAGTTCTTTAATCGTTCCCTTACAATCTTGTGTTGCAATTGTTAATATATAACCACCCGTCCGCATACCGAATGAATCTTCAATAACATCAAATATATTGGAATGGGTTAAGATACCGACAAATTCATTATAATCATTCAGTACAGCTAAAAATGGAAGGCGACGAATAGCATAAAATGCCCTAAAAAAAGAATCCTTTTCAAAAATAAAAGCAGAGGAATCTTCCAGCATATGATCCATACTTAATTTTTCTAATCCGCCATTACACTTCTTTTCTAGAAGGTCTACTTTATAAATAATCCCCATGAATTTCTTTTCATCTTCTGCTAATACAGGGATTGCTCGAAATCCCGTTTCATTCATAATTTGCAGAGCCTTTTCACCTGAATCGTTCATTTTGCAAAATGTTACTTGCGGTTTTGGCAGAAAATGATATTTAACTCGCAAAATATGTTCCTCCTTACATGTCAACCTGTAATCTATATATAATAAGGAGACCTATATTTTATGAGTAAATTTATTTTTAAAACGCTTTCAATTATTTATTAACTCGTAACAGCATCATAAACATTTTATATAACAGAGCTCTTAGCACCTTTTATCATTAACAATTTTACATGGTAATTCATTAAATACTCTATACCCTCTAGCCATTTTTTCGCTTCTTCTGGCGTTTTCCCCCACACGATCATGCCATAATTATGAACGAGAACTACGCCTCCACCTTCAATAAAATTAGGTACATTATTTTCTAATAAATTAGCGAATTTTTTCTCATCTTCTACAATAGGAATGGTCATTTCTGTTATACCTTCTTTTCCAAAAACACGTTCCACGCTACGCTTATCAAATGTTACTTCTCCTGTTTCTCCATACAACTCTGATATTAAATGACTATCTACAGTTTGCACTTGTAAAATACATTCTGCACTACTTTTTTTATAAATATCCGCATGCATAAATGATTCGGCAGCTGGTTTTTCTTCATTTTCAAATACTGGCTCACACATACAATTTACAACAATAAAATCCTCTTCTGAAAATAGCCCTTTATCTCTTCCCTCAACGTTTACTAAAAAAGTTAACGGCTCTTTTGACGTACAGAGTGATAAACTAATCTTTGTACCATAAAACCAATCACGAAGTGCCAACTCAGATTTCACATCTTTTAATTCATTCCATTTCTTTAGAAAAAATAACATTTCGTCACCCCCGGCGTAATATTCATATAATGTTCGAATCCTTTCTATGTAAAAGGAATATTTTTTGATTATTCTAAAAATTTAATTGAATTATCACATGAGAACGCTTTTTTGTCAATATAGTTTCATAGCCCTTCTTTAAAATGGGCCATTCATATGTCTATACTCCTATCTATTGACTATTTCATTTTATACATAAAAAATACGCTATTCTTTTTAAATTAAAGAATAACGTATTTTCTCATCTTTTATTTCGTTATTGCGTTATATAAGAACTGTGCATATTGTTCACGTGTTTGGTACATCTTTAAAGCTCTCTTTATTATTTCCATCTTCTTTTAACTGAAATACTTTATATAATACTACAGACATTTCGTATCGAGTTAATACTCCATCTGAACAAGTGGCGTTACAGCTGAAAATTCATTACCACGCAAAGAAAGACGGATCTGTTATCTTCGCATTCGCAACTGTTAAAGATTTTAAATTTAGCATATATTTTAATGCACTATAATCAAGAATCTCATTCGTATTAAAAAACAGGTTCTTTACTTGTAATAACTCTTCTTTCGTAATAGGTGTATTTTAATCTTTTCTATTAAATACTTTTTTATTAACAATTTCTCTTAAATGCTGGAGTAGAATATGCAGCAAATGGAATTGCTAATGTTGTTGCTACTACTAACACCTTCATATATATTTTTTCAAAATAATGTCCCCTATCATATATAATTTTATAATTAATAAATTTTATCAATTAACTACGAATAAACGATAATGAATCCCATTATCTTTACCAATTAGAATATTACATAAAAATTATATTTTCAAAGATAAATTGAAACTTTAATCAGCCCTCACCAATCGGGCTTTTACGGGCAGCCCGACCCCCACCTAACTTCTTTGCTTCCGCTGAATTTTGAGGTGGGATCTTACTGCCCGTTAATGCGGGATACAAAATAAAAAGGCCCTTTATTTAGAGGGCCTTTTTACTTATCGTATGCAGAATTTCACTTTTTTCTTTTTCATTAATAACACCAATTTTTTGCAAAATATTTGCATACAATACAAGTTTATTATATATCCGTTCTGACATACTTTCCCTTCTTTCCTTCGACCAACTTTTTTTGTATTGGTAAATTATATGAAAGAGATGCGAAAATGTGTCCACTTTTTTTGCATAAATACAAATCTTTTATCCCGCTATTTTCAGGCAGTAAAACTCCCACCTTACAACCAGGTGGGAGTTCCATGTATTTAGCAAATTGTCCATTGAATATTATGTCTTTTAACTTCCTCATCAAAACTATAGGGCATTTTTTTATCGCAAATAACATGCTGAATACGGGAAAATGCTGCTATTCGGTAATTCCCTTTTACGCCTACCTTTGTATGATCACATAGAATATATGTTTTTTCTGCCAATTTCATCATCGCTTCCGACAGTTTTGCCTTTTCTAATTCAAAACTAGAAACCCCAAAACCAGGTAACAACCCATCAATCGAAACGAATGCTTTATGAAAATGAAATTGCTGGATTACTTGCTGCGAAATAGACCCTGATACACGTGAATGCTTTGGAGATACTTTTCCACCAATAAATAAAACTTCACCATGAAACATCTTTTTATTAATAGAAGAAATTAATTGTGTTGCTACTGGAAATGAACTTGTTACAATCGTTAAATTTTTACGATGAACAAGATATGGCACCATTTGAAGTGGTGTACTTCCGTCATCAATCGCAATAACATCACCATCTTCCACAAATGTTGCTGCTTTATACCCAATTCGCTTCTTCTCTTCTATATGCAGCATCTCTCGTTCTAACATTGGTGCCTCTATTCCAGCTCCAGGAAGCTGGACGGCTCCACCGTACACTTTCTTCAACTTCTTTTCACGATCCAATTCTTCTAAATAACGGCGGATCGTCTCTGTTGATACAGCAAACTCTCTCGCTAACTCTGAAACTTTTACTTTCCCTTTAAATTCTACCTTCTCAAGAATGGTTCGCTTTCTTTCTTCACCTACTACAGACATAACCTCACCCCATTGATTTCTACCTCATAAACTGCCTTGCTTATACAAAGTTATAACTTTCTTTGTATGTAGAAACTTCTTCATGAATATCAATACCACGCTTTTTTAGTTCATCAAAAATAATTTGTGGATTTATAAAAGCTTCCTCTGGTGTCACAACACCAATTCGATTTACATTTCCTTTTGCCATTAACTCTGTAGCAATCCCAAATGGAATACCAACGTTTCTCGTATAAGCTCTTAAGTTTTCCCATCCTACAACAGATCCATCAGATAACGGGTGTGTATGATATAAGACGTGCCTTTGTTTTTCATTATTTTTCGTACCTATTACTTCTACATGAAGTGCATAACCATAAACCTCTGTTTCTTGTCCTTCTGTCGATTGTAATAAATACTTCGAAATACAATCCATAATGCCGATTTCTTCCCCATTTATTTCAACTTGCTCATTACGCAATATGCCGTAATCATATAATGCACGTACGAGCTGCATATTCTGCTTTGGCCAAGTTCCTCTCGTCTCTATCAGTTTGACGCCTTTATGTTCTAGCGCTTTTGCTAACGTAACCGTTTCAGAATGCGGAATTATATACTGCGTTGCTTTACCATAAGGCGCCGGTAATTCAATTTCTCTCGGACGCGCAAACGGAGGTACTTGCTTAAACTCACCATCTTCATACACTGTACGCGATGGTAAATGTGGATCATATTCATATGTCGTCGTTTCTGTAATGGATGCAGAAAAAGCAATGGGACGATATGAACCGTGACTTACACGAACTGATTCTACAGTATCTAGCTGATTTGCTGCATGCATTGCCATCATTTGCGTTACACCTGGCGTCATACCAAAACCAGGTAAACATGTTTTTCTATTTTGAACAAATATAGAATGCGAATCATTTTCTTTACCAAATCCATTCAAATTCACACCGTGACAACCTGCTTCTGCAATACATCGAGTAGACAAGCCATTTAGCTTAATTGTCGTACCGTCCATTACAATGTCATAGCCTTTCATTTTTGCAACCGTATCCTCGTGATTCGTTACGTCTACTTTCACAAAGTCTACGCGAGGATCGTTGAGCCATTCTACTACTTTCAAGCCCTCTTCTTCATTAAAATCCGCTACTGTAATCGTCTCAAAAGATGAAAATTGCACTAAATCTAAAATTGCTTCACGACAAATTTTGCCTGCTCCACCTAAGCAAAATACTTTCAACCGATTACAACCCCTTTAGCAATACTATCAACTAAGCGATTAATATCTGCCTCATGTACATCACCGATATTTCCAATGCGGAATGTATCTACTTTTGAAATTTTACCCGGATATATAACAAATCCATCATGCTTTAATTCATTGTATAATTGCTCAAAATCGAACCATTCTTCTGGATAAATAAAGGATGTAATAATAGGCGATTGATATTTTTCATCTACTAGTGGCTTAAATCCGATTTCTCTCATTCGATTCACTAATAATTTTTGATTGTTATCATATCGATTGTAACGCGCTTTTACTCCACCCTCTTTTTCTAATTCAAGTAGTGCTTGGTAAAAAGCGTGTACAACATGTGTAGGTGACGTAAAACGCCATTTTCCATTTTGATTTTCCATCGTTTCCCATTGATCGTATAGATCTAATGATAATGAACGTGCCTGCCCTTTACATTTCAATAATTCATCGCGCTTTGCAATAACAAATCCGAATCCCGGAACACCTTGAATACATTTATTCGCACTACTAATTAAAAAGTCAATTTGCAACTCAGCGATATCTATTTCAATACCACCAAAACTACTCATCGCATCAACTAGTGTTACTTTTCCATATTGCTTTCCTAATTTACATACATCTACAATTGGATTGATAATACCTGTTGTTGTTTCACAATGAACAACCGCAATGTGTGTAATTTCTTTATCTTGTTGTAATATCTTTTCTACTTCTGCAATATTAGTAGGCTCCCATTCTTCCGTTTGACTAACTACCACATCTATATGTAACATCTCTGCCATTTGTACAATTCGCTTACCGTACGCACCATTCGTACAAACAAGTAGCTTTCCATTTTTAGGAATAACAGAACCGATTACTGCTTCAACTGAAAACGTACCGCTTCCTTGCATAAGAACAGTCGTATATTTCTCTTTTTCTTTCGTTGCTAACGATACAAGTTTAGCTCTTACATCTTGCACCATCGTGTTATATTCAACATCCCACGTACACCAATCGTATAACATAACTTCTTTTACCGTTTTTGTTGTCGTTAATGGTCCTGGCGTTAATAATAAGTAGTGATTTTCAGCCATAATCCTATTCCCCTTTTATAAAATAATAAGTTCTTGTTTCTCAATATGTTCCATTACGTTTTCAAGTTCCTGCATCGTTTCAATCGTAAAGTGCGCTCCATTTTCAACAAAGCGTTTACGAACTACTTCTATTTTTTCACGAAGCTCTACTGGATCCATACTCTCCACTTCCTCTTCGGTTAACCCGAGTTCACTACTGCCAAGAATTACCCCTACTGTCCACATTCCAGCATTTCTTCCCTCTTTCATATCCGATACCGTGTCTCCAACTTTTATCATACGATTCATTGGATAGACACCTAATTCCATCGCATTTTTATAGCACATCCACGGATATGGACGACCCGCTGGAACATCATCTGGCGTTACAAGGAAATCAGGTTTATATCCTTGTAATGCTGCTTCTTTTGCTACAATATCCATCATTTCTCTCGTATAACCAGTCGTTGAACCAATTTTAATTCCTTTTTCACGTAAAGAAGCAATGACTTCTTTTACCCCATTAATCGGGGACGCATAGCGCGGTAAAATAGCGAAGAGAATCTCTTCGAATTCTTCATACATCTCCTGAATGTCTGCCTCTGTTGGTAATTGACGGAAGACACGATTCCACTCACTCGCAATACGAGGCATCTCTGTAAGTGCCCTTACATGATCTATTTTTAATAACCCCATTGGCTTACGAGCTTCTTCTGCTGTAATTTCAACACCGCGTTTATGGAAGATCTCCATAAATACTTCCAGTGGTGCAAAACATCCGTAATCAACTGTCGTACCTGCCCAATCAAAAATAACTGCTTCTATTTTCATTTAATCCATCACCCTTCTTATTTATCCCGCGTTAACGGGCAGTAAGACTTCCCCCTCAAAATTCGGCTGGAGCAAAAAAGTTAAGTGGGAGATCAACTGCCCGTAAACGCCCGATTGGTTCAACTAATAATCAGTGGGGGAGGAACACCCCCACTGATTAAAGTTTCACTTTATCTTTTTTGCCATTGTGACGTTCGGTTACGAAGTGCTTTCGTTCCCCATTCATATACAACTCTTACTACAATATTTGTAACAACAATAAGCACACTCATTGCAGCTGCTGGCGCTACATTTCCTGCATCATCCATATTTACAATCGATACAGCCGCTAGTTTAAAGTCAGCCGCGTATAAGAATACAACTGCCGAGACAGTTACCATTGAATTTACGAAATAGTACATTACCATTTCTAAAATTGCCGGTAAACACATCGGCACTGTTACTCGAAAGAATGTTTTATAAAACGGGATGCCCATTGACTGTGAAACAAGTTCAAACTCTCGGTCCAATTTCTTTAAAGCTGTCGTTGCCGTAACAAATGTTACAGAATAAAAATGAATGATATTAACTAGTACTAACACAGCGATTGTTCCGTATAGAGAATGAAACGGGTTCGTTACGGAAAATCCAAAGATTTGTATTGTTGGTTGACTAAAGAAGAAAACGTAGCCTAACCCTAGTACTAAACCTGGTATCGCTAAAGGGACGATAGAGAAAAAGTAACCTGCTTTTTGGAAAAATTGTAGCTGATTTATTTTTTCTATTGCATAAGCGAACATAAATGTTAAAACTGCTCCAATAGCCGCTGTGATTGCTGAAACAATTACGCTATTTTTAAACGCTTCAAGTCCATCTCCTGTTAAACTAGAAAAATTAAAATGCTCGAATGTAAAACTCATATTATACGGCCATACTTTCACACTTGCAGCAATACCAACTGCCACAAATAATAGAATGATCATAAGCGTTACTACGCTACAATATACGAATGAAATAACATCTCGTTTCTTATTATTTATTATTCTGTAAGGTACTGCTTTAGAAGACAAGAGATTTGCCTGCTTTCTTTGCGTAATACGATCAACTGCAAACGCAAATATAGCTGGGATTAATAAAATCATTCCTACAGTTGCACCCATCGGCATATTTTGCTGCCCAATTACTTGCTTATATACGTCAGTAGCAAGTACATTATATTGCCCACCAACAATTTTTGGCGCCCCAAAATCAGTGAAACTAAGTGTGAATACAACAAACATCGCACTAATTAATCCGTACTTTACACTAGGTAAAGTAACAGTGAAAAATTGCTTTATTTTACTCGCCCCTAACATATTAGAAGCTTCATATAAACGATAATCCGAGCCTTGAAAAGCAATTAATAATATAAGAAATGCTTGCGGAAATGTATACATGACTTCAGCCATTACAATTCCTACTGGTCCATATAAAGGGATTTGTATCCCTTCAAATAAACCAAACATCCCTTTCGTTACTAACCCTTGATTGCCAAATAAATATGTAAGTGCAATTCCATGCATCATCGTTGGTGCGAATAATGGTAACAACGCAATATATTGAAATACACGCTTCCCAAACACATTCGTACGAGCAATTGCATAGGCGTAAGCGAAAGCGAGTGTCACTGCAATAATTGTCGTCGCACCCGAAATCCATATCGTATTTTGTAATGATTGAACTAGCGTTGGGGTTGTGAAATATTTACTAAAATTCGCAACACCAATGAATGCTCCATCTTTATCGTAAAAAGCTTGTGTAAACAATTGTAATAGCGGTAATACAAGCATAATCAAAAACGCGAGAAGCATACCAATAATTAATAGTCTTTGTATCCACTCTTCTTTACCAATACGTCTCTTAACCTTTTTTTTCGTTCTTTCTACCTCTAAATTTTCTAACATCTCCATCTATACAATGACCTTCTTTCCATATGACAACATATGATTTTCTGAGAAAGAGATTTGAATCGGCTTTCCTTTTCTAATAGCGGTTTTTTCTACTTCTGATGCCAATATATCCACTACAATTTTCTCGTTATACAGATGTGTTTTTTCTTCTACAACTCTCACTTCTGTCCGATATACAGATCCGCGAAATTCCATACTTTCTACAACCGTTTTAATACCACCGTTTTGTACAACTATTACATGTTCCGGACGAATGGCATATTCTTCATTATTTTCCGAAAAGAAATTAATAGAACCAATAAAATCTGCCACAAACGGATTAGCTGGTCTTTGATAAATTTCCTCTGGTGTGCCAATCTGCATGATTTCCGCATGATTCATTACAACAATTTTATCAGCCATCGTTAATGCCTCTTCTTGATCATGCGTGACCATAATAGTTGTTACTCCTACTTTTTCTTGCAAATCACGCATTTCTCTACGTAACTTTTCACGTACTTTTGCATCTAAAGCAGATAACGGCTCATCAAGTAATAGAATATCCGGAGACAGAGCGAGCGCACGTGCAAGTGCCACTCGCTGCTGCTGTCCACCAGACATTTGAGCAGGATATTTATCTTTTACATTCAGCAAATCTACAAGTTCTAACACCTCTAGCGCCTTCTCTTTTACTTCTGCTTTTCCATATTTTTTTGTCTTTAAGCCATATTCAATGTTTTCAAGTGCTGTTAAGTTCGGAAATAATGCATACGATTGAAACACCATTCCGAAGTTCCTCTTTCCAGGAGGTAATGCTGTAATATCTTTTCCATCCACAGCTATACTACCTGTTGTTGCCTCTTCTAGCCCTGCTAAAATCCGAAGCAATGTTGTTTTCCCACAGCCACTTGGTCCTAATAAACATACAAACTCATTTTTTTTCACAGTAAAAGAAATATCTTTTAACGCTGTAAATGCATCAAACTGCTTTTGAATGTGTTGAATTGATAAATATTCGCTCATTTTTTCTCTCTCCCACTCACTTACTTTTTCGGTTCTGCTTTTTGGCCAAACTCTTTTTCCCATTTTTCTAAAATTTTGTCACGATTTTCTGCTGCCCACTTAAAGTCATTCTTTTTGTATAACTTTTCTGTTACGTCTTTAGGGAATCCATCTGGAAGTTTATAATCGTTTTTAATTGTCGCAAATCCATTTTTCTCAAAGTATAACTTCATTACATCATCAGTAATTGCCCAGTCTAAAAATGCTTGCGCTAATTTTTCATTTTTTGCGTTATCTTTTTTAATAAGTGCGTTCGCTTCTACTTCCCAACCTAATCCTTCCTTCGGTAATACTACTTCAACTGGTGCACCTTTTTGTTTCTCTTTTAAAGCACTATAAACCATTGATACACCAACTGGATATTCACCTGCGCCTGCTAATTTCGCTGGTTTTGAACCTGAATGAGTATAAGTTGCCATATTCTCATGAAGTTTCTTCATGTAATCCCAGCCTTTATCTTCACCCATAATTTGTAACCATGCAGAAACTGTTAAAAATCCTGTTCCAGAAGAAGCCGGATGTGGCATAACAAGCGTTCCTTTATATTCTGGTTTCGTTAAGTCTTCGTATGATTCTGGCATCGGTAAATTTTTCTTCTTTAATTCTTCTTTATTTATAGCAATCCCCGTCATAAATGCCGTATTACCTACCCATTTTTCTGGTTGCTTATCATCTTTAAATTGCGGAAGAACACGATCTGCTCCTTTTGGAGAGTATCCTTTTAACATATCTTTTTTATCTAAAGCTAATAGACTAGACGCTGCTGTTCCCCATACAACATCTGCTTGTGTATTTTTTCCTTCAGCTAGCAATTTCGCTGTAATAACTCCAGTTGAATCACGAACAATGTTCAGTTTTACATCTGGATACTTCTTTTTAAAAGAATCAAGATAAATTGGTACAAGTTCTTCTTCAATCGCTGTGTAAACAGTCAATGATCCAGATAATTTATCATCTTTCACTTTTGCCCCAGCACTTTCTTCTTTCTTTGCACCACACCCCATTAATAACGAAAATACCATTCCAGTTGCTACAGCTTTAAAGATTGTTTTTTTCACTGTCTCTCTCTCCTTTTACAAATCTTATGTACAATTCAAATATAAACAACTAGTGTAAAAGCAGTATTAAACCAACATTAATCTTTTGTTTGTTGTTTGTTTTTGTGTAATACGTTGCTACTTCTATGTTTTTTCGCATTTTTCTGCTAATAATGAACCCTAAATTTACAAATAATTAAAAAAACCTTTATAATCCCACAAAAAAATGAGGCGTTTGTAAAAAACGCCTCATTTTTGTTTACCTTTTTTTGAATTACGATTTGCATACTTCGCGCTATTCTCTCCTTCATACTCTAATGCAAATTCTGCATCTGGTAAGCTTTCTTTCGGAGTTTTATTATTATTGATTGCCGCATTTTGTTTCACTTTTCTTTTTACCAATACATTCACCTGCTCTCAAGAATTCACTTTCTATTCTAGTTTGAAGCAAGCCGACATAATTATTACTGGCAAGTGTTAACAAGTACATAAGAGCCGCTAGATGGAAATACTACCTATGAAGAAATTATTATAAAAAGGAGCGATTATTTTGAAGAAGAAAGATAAGATTCAGTCACCCATTTTAGATGAAACGCTCCCGCATCAAATGAATTTTCCATCTTTTAAAGGAACAGGAAAGAAGATGCAACAACCTTTCATCAATCAATATGACGTCATAATCGGAGACAGTAAATATGATTCCGAGAACAGTCCACTTCACAATTGGAGTGATGATGTAGACCCTGCCATTATGGCTGGAGAAGAATGGATCCATCCTACAAATGATATTGGGTGGATTTCAGAAGAAAATCAAGAGTTGCTAAAAAAAGAAGTAGATAATAAGAATGATGCTTTTATGCATCCGCAATTTGGCATTAACGACTAAAAAACCATTCTACCTCACATAGGTAGAATGGTTTCATACTATCCAATAATAATTCTCTCTTTCGGGTATTTATAACGAGGTGGCTGTTCTCTTCCGCCACTTGCTAGTATAAATGTTAAAATCCCGACACGCCCGATAAACATAAGTACAATGAGTACAAGCTTACCAACAGTTGTTAAATCAGGCGTAATACCTGTCGATAGTCCTGTTGTCCCAAAAGCAGAACACACTTCAACAATTAAACTCATAAGCGGTACATTTTCCGTAATAGATAAGATAAATAGTGCCGTGGCACATAATAAAATCCCCATCGTCATAACGACAGATGCTTTCAGCACGTCCTCTTCATGTAGCTGACGTTTGAAGACTCTAACCGTTCTCCCGCCTCTGGCAAAAGTGTATAGCGATAATATACTAACAGCAAATGTTGTTGTACGTATTCCGCCTCCAACCGAACTTGGAGATGCCCCTATAAACATTAATATACTCATAAATAAAAGCGTCGGTTGTGACAATTCAAGTATATCCATTGTAGCAAGACCACCGCTTCGCGTCGTCACAGATTGGAATAATGTATAGAAAACTGTTTCATGCCATGACTTTCCTGCTAAAAAATGATTTCGTTCTAGTAAAAAAATCATAATCGTTCCAACGACAACGAGCGCAAAAAATGTTGTTGTCGTCAATTTTGTAAATAACGAAAAACGAAATAATTGCTGTCTCCTTTTACTAAGGAATTGTTTTACTTCCATTAACACAGGGAAACCAATCGCTCCTAAAATAATAAGTAACATATGAATCATTTGAACAATGTAATCTTTTTTATACGGAATTAGCGATTGCCCTGTTAAATCAAATCCGCCGTTCGTAGTTGCACTAACAGCCGCAAAGAAACCGTGAAAATAAGCTTCTTGCCAAGATGGAAAATAAAGTAGGAATCTTGTACCTAATAATATTGCTCCAATAAGTTCTATCGAAATAATTACAATTAAAATAGAACGCATTAATTCTACAAGACCTGATAAATTCCCTTGATTATGGTCTGCCATAATGAGTCTTCTTCTCTGCAAACCAATCTTTTTCCCCGTTATAATCCAAACGAATGTACCAAGTGCCATAATTCCTAAGCCACCTAATTGTAAAATAAGGGCTAAAATAATAATTCCTGCCGTAGTAAACGTATCTGAAATCGTAACAACAGACAGTCCCGTAACACTTACCGCACTAACAGCTGTAAAGAGAGCATCAATAAATGTCCATTTTACACCAGACTTCGTAACAAACGGTAAACTAAGCAATATCACCGATACAACTACTGCTAATAAATAAAACAAAACAATGAGTTGAACAGGTCGTAATTTTTGTAAAAACTTTTTTATATCTTTCATTCCATCACTTCGCTACCTTTTTCTATCGATTAAATAAAGAAAAATCTTTACTTTCTTTATTTGTAAATAACTGCTCAAATATTTTGGCAAATACCATTCCATACACAGTTCCATTACCTCCAAAGGGCAATGCGTAAAATAAATTATGTATCTTTTTGTCTTCTTTTAAAATCGGGAGACCGTCTTGACTACTGCCAAATGCCGCTGCCCAATAGTACTCTGCCTGTATATTCTTATACTTGGGGAACATCTCTTTTACAATGTTAATAAGGATATCACGCTTATGCAATAATTTCGTATCACCGATTGTTTGAATTTGTATCGCTTCATCTAATCCGCCTACAATAATACGGTTTCCATACGTACGAAAATACAAATAAGGCCTTGCTGTTTCCCAAATTAATGATCGTTCGTGCCAACCTTCAAATGAATCTACCTTATTTGTCACAACTGCATAAGATGTTTCCACTGTTGTATTTTTCTCTTTCTTTCCGAAAAGTTCTTCGTAACCTGTCGCCATAATAATATTCTTTGCTACAATTTGATTTCCTGTTTTCGTATAACAAATTAAGTCATTTTGGCATTTTTTTATATGTATGGCCTCTGTATGTTCATATATAGTAGCCCCCATTTGATTTGCTTTATGCAAAAGGCTATGCGTTAATAAATACGGATTCACCTCGGCATCACCGTGTGTGTATAATGCCGCTTGTTTTGTAAAAGGATAGCGTTCTTTCACATCAGATTCTGTAAAATACTCAACCGGAAATCCATAATTCTGTAACGTATTGTACTCCTTTTGTAAAAATGGGACATCCTCACTTTTACTTGCATAATATAGACTTTTTCGCGGAATAAACTGGGGATCAATATCGAGAGTTGGTACAACTTTCTCCATCGTTCGTAACGCTTCGTAACAAAGCTTATATGCTCGTACCCCTTTTTCTTCACCAAATGTATGGATAAGTGAGGTTAACGATTTATCATGCAAAAATTGTAGTAAACCTGTATTAGCAGCTGTACTGCCGCAAGCGATTTCTCGTTTTTCAATGAGCGTAACGTGCATTCCAATTGTAGATAGCGAGTACGCTATATGAGCACCTGCTTCACCGCTTCCGACTACAAGCACATCACATATCATATCATTTTCTAACGACGGATAACAAGGTATAGAAACTCCTGTATTCCAAAACAACTTACCAGTCATAAGTTTCATAATTATACTCCTAAAATATAAATTTCTCCTTTCTATGTTTTGTTATTTTTCATAAAAAAATCCAACTAACATATGCTAGTTGGACTTTTTTATTTTTACTTCGAACGCTCGTCAAGCCAATCTCCAATCGTCGGATACGTTTGTTTGATTGCTGTTCCACCGTAAACAATCGACATATGTCCCGTTGGTAAACATACATATTGTTTATCTGTGCTAGAAATATGATCTAGCAACGCTTCTACTTGGCATGGCAGGGCGATATGATCACGTTTCCCTGAGATATTTAAGACATTCGCCTTAATATTTGCAAGGTCTACCTTTTGTCCACGAATAACGAGTTCACCCTTAACTAGTTTATTGTTTTGATAAAAATCACGAATCCACTGTCTGTATGATTCACCTGGGAACGGAATGCCATCACCAACCCACTTTTGAACTAACCTCCAACTTTCAACGAAGCGCTCATTCTCTGAACGATCCACTAAAGCAACATATGGACCAACAAAGTTCGTAATTGGTTTTAACATTTTGTTTCCGAAATCAATCATTTCTGGCGGAATATTTCCAAATGTATCAACCGCTTTATCTAGATTGAAGTATTTCTCATCTAATAGCGGACCATATAATCCTGTTTCAGAGAAATCAAAAGGACTTGTCATAAAGATTAGGTTACGAATTGGCATGTGTGGATGAAGTGCCGCATAAATAGAAGTTAGCGTTCCACCCATACAATAACCAAGTAAAGAAATCTCGTCCGATTTTGCAGTTCTCATTACTTTTTTCACTGCTTTTGCAATATAATCAAACACGAAATCATCAAATTTCAAATGACTATCTTCTAAACCAAATGTGCCCCAATCAAGCATATACACATCAAAACCACGGTCCACTAGATATTCCACTAAACTATTTCCAGGAGTTAAATCCATAATATACGGTTTATTAATAAGAGCATATATTAATAGAATTGGAACTCTTTGTGTTTTTTCTTGTTTTGGAATGTAGCGATAAAGCTTCGTCTTATTTTTCGTCCAAATAACCTCTTTCGGCGTTAATCCTACTTGCGGCTCTGGTTCACGTAATAAAATTTCACTCGCCCTTTTCACACGGCGGTACGCTTTTCGGTACTCTTCTGGGTATAGCTCTAATTGCTTTTCCCATTCTGTTACGAATGTAGTCATTTTTCTATCTCCTTTTTGGTCGATTTCCTTCTAAAAAAAGAAGTGCATTCCTGCTATGGATATGCACTTTTTTCTTACTTCATTACATATATAATCCGCCGTTAATGTTTAATTGCTGACCAGTGATATAAGCACCGTCACGGCATAGGTATACTACACCTTTTGCAATTTCATCCGCTTGACCAAAACGTTTTTTCGGGATTTTCGCAACGATTTTTTGGCGTACTTCTTCTGGTACTTCTGCTACCATTTCAGTATCAATAAACCCTGGGCAAATAGCATTTACAGTTACATTTGTTTTTGCAAGCTCTAATGCTAATGACTTAGTAAATCCTAGCATACCTGCTTTTGCTGCTGAATAGTTTGTTTGTCCAAATCCACCAGCTTGTCCAATGATAGAAGAAATGCTAATAATTCTTCCTTCTTCTGCTTCCGTTATGTATGGAAGTACCGCGCTTGTCGTATTAAACACACTGCTTAAGTTCACGTCAATTACGCGTTCCCAATCTTCACGATTTAACTTTTTAAATGTACGATCTCTTGTAATACCAGCATTATTAACAAGAATATCAACTTTACCAAAATGATTCACTGCTTCTTCTACAAGTCGGTTTGCATCTTCTACTTTAGAAACATCCGCTTGAACTGCATAAACGTCATGTCCTTCTTGTCCTAATTCATTTACTAAGTTTTCAGCTGCTTCTTTACTGCTGTTATAGTTAATAACAACTTTTGCTCCCTCTTGTGCTAACGCTACTGTAATCGCTTTTCCAATTCCTTTTGCTCCACCTGTTACGATTGCTACTTTGCCATTTAATTGAACCATTTCTTTTCCCCCTTAAATGAATTTGTGAACGATTATTATGAATCATTTTGGTACTCATACTATAGAGTCCCTATATAATTATGTTTCGCTGTTTATACATGTAAAAAAGATTCTCCCCTCTCTTTTACCTGTTATAAACAAGCGCTATTATCACTTTTTGTTTTCTGGCTTATTCGTAGGTTTTACTTCTTCTTTTACAGGTTCTTGTAGTTTCGCTAGTACTGCATTTTGCTTTTCTAGCAATTCTAAAATTTGATCAACTTTCGTTTCTAGCGTGCGAATATCTTGTTTTACTTTCGTAACATCGCGCTTTAATGTAGGAGCTTGTCCTACTGACTCTACCTTTTCTTCTAGAAACTCCTCAATGTTATCCACTTTATTTTCTAAGTTAATAACAAGCGTAGCCACTCTAGCGATATCCTCTTTCGTAGGCACATTCACCTGCTCTAAATAATTTTTTGTCGTATCATTTAATGCTTTTTGATAAAACAAATTCAAATCTAGAACGCTGCCCATCCAAGCAGAATATTCTTCTGTTTTAATTGTTTCATTGAGCGCTTTTCCCCAAAATGTTTCGGTTTGTTCATAAGCATTTTTCCATGCTTGTAGTGGATCGAATTTTTGATCAATCACTTTACCTACACTCCCTTTTTCGTTTTTGAAACAATTCAACCTATTCATTATTTTCTAATATTCTGAATAAAACTTCAAGTCTATATTTTATTTTTTTCTATTTTCTAACAAATGTGTTGACTTTAAAAACAGATAGGTGTAAATTGCACTTATAAGCAAAAAATTCCATCTAACTGATTCATGAGGTGATGCACAATCATGCTACATAATGAACCAGAACAACGCGAAAGTTTGGAGAACAACCAAGCAAAACAACCAAACTCCATGCCAAAAAACTTCTTAGTTCCCTTCTTACTTCTATGTCTAAAAGACTGGAGTCTTCATGGTTACAAACTTATTCAAATGCTAATGGATATCGGCTTTTCTTCTGTTGACCAAGGTAATGTCTATAGAACACTACGCAAATTAGAAAAAGAAAACCTCATTTCTTCTACTTGGGATACAAGCGAAGGAGGGCCAGCAAAAAGAATTTATTCTTTAACCGAATATGGAGAGAAATATTTAGCAACATGTGCAACTTCTTTTGAGCATTACCAAAATATGCTGCGAACGTTTTTCACGTTATATACGAACGCATTCTTTCCATTCGCCACTTCTCCAGAAAAGGATGAAAAGGATTCTTCATCTTCACCTGGTGGTACAGCAGAGTAATCTGCGTTCACAATATGCAAAAAAACATTTGGGGGTCAAACAATGGAAACTAAACCATACGAATTGGTCGATGCATTTTGGAAAAACTGGTCTCAATCTCTTTCCCTTTTCTCTTCAGCTGGGAAACAATTAGAGCAACTTACTTTAGAAACATTAAAACAACAACAAGACGCTTTGCATAAATTAACATCAGGAGTAGATGAACTAGAAAAAGAACTGCAACAATTCACTAATCAATTCAATAACCAATATACAGATTACGTGAAGCAATTAACTGGAAACTCCTTAAATGATCAAATTAACGAGTGGCAAGACAAGTGGAAAGAACTTTCTGCTCATATGCAACAGCTAACTGTTTCTCCTACAAAAACATCTTTGTCTATCCTTACTCAAACAAGCGGTCAATTTGAAGAAACAACTAAGCAATTTATTGAACAACAACAATTACAACGTGAAGAGGCTCAAAAACAGTTAGAAGGTTTTTTGGAAGATTTCAAGTCAAAACAGTTGGAACTCGCAAAAAAGTTCGAGGAAAACTCAAAAAATCTATTTACTTCCATCAAGTAAGAAAAATGTGGGAGCTAACTGCAGCACAAACAAAACTCTTTCTTCCTCCTACTACATCAAGATGGCTGGCATTTTTCGATATGGAAAAGAAGGAGGACAAAATGAATCCATTTCAAGAAGCACAAACCGTCCCGGAGCTTCGTTATGATGAGATTCAAGTCGGTGATCAAGCATCACTTACAAAAACGATTACGGATGAGGACGTTATCAATTTTGCAAAATTGACTGGAGATGTGAATCCTATTCATATTTTAGACTCTTTTGCAAAAACGACAATGTTTAAAGAACGTATTGCCCATGGTATGCTCGTTTCGAGTTTTATTTCTACCATCCTTGGTACGAAACTTCCAGGAAAAAATACGATTTATTTATCTCAAAACGTTTCATTCCGTGCTCCTGTCAAAATTGGCGATACACTTCGCGTTGTGGCAGAAGTCATCAAAAAACGTGACGACAAAAAAATCATTACGTTGCAAACAAATATATATAATCAATCGGATGATATTGTCGTGGAAGGTACAGCGACAATACTAAAAAAAGAGTAGCAAATTTGCTACTCTTTTTTCTATCCAATAACTTCTAATCACACCGATTACTTCCGCGTATGAGCACGCCGGTTCCACATAAAATAACAGTACCATTTCAGATAAGTACTTAACTGGACTGGACTACTTATAAGGATGTGTATCACCATGGCAAAAACAAACAAATTACTAGTTCCAGGTGCTGAACAAGCACTTGATCAATTTAAATATGAAATTGCACAAGAATTCGGCGTAAGCTTAGGGTCTAATACTGCATCACGTTCTAACGGATCCGTTGGCGGTGAAGTAACAAAACGTCTTGTTTCTTTAGCTCAACAACAATTACGCGGATAACACTATAACATATGGCTTAGAGGCAGATATTCTCTGCCTCTTTCTATTTTCAACATACTAAACGTACTTTTTCACATACTAGTAAGAGTAAACAGAAAGGAACGATATGTAACATGAAACGGATTAACATTCGCATGAGTCCTCCCCGCGTCCTTACTTTGTCTTTTATCATGTTATCAATTATGGGTACATGCTTATTAAAACTACCAATCGCTACAACAACGTCTATTTCATGGCTCGATGCTTTATTTACAACAGTTTCTGCTTGTACGGTTACAGGGCTAGGGGTTGTGGACACTGGAAAAGTATTTACTTTATTTGGTCAATGTGTCATTTTAACGCTTATACAAGTGGGCGGACTTGGCATTATGAGCTTTGCCGTTTTAATTGCGATTATGCTCGGCAGAAAAATTGGCCTTCAAAATCGAATTTTACTGCAACAAGCATTAAATCAAACGAATATAGGCGGTGTCATCCGTCTTGCCAAAGCATTATTTTTATTCTCCTTTACAGTCGAATGTATCGCTACTTTCATTCTTTCTTTTGAATGGGTACCGAAATATGGGATTGCTAAAGGAATCTATTATAGCTTTTTTCATTCCATCTCTGCTTTTAACAATGCAGGTTTTTCTGTATGGAGCGATAATTTAATGTCCCATTCTCATAGCATTCTGGTCAATCTCGTCATTTCCTCCCTCATTGTTTTAGGTGGGATTGGTTTTACAGTAATCGTTGATATAAAAAGAAAGAAAAATTTTAAAAACCTTACATTACACTCAAAACTTATGCTCTCTTCTACTCTAATCGTCAATATTATTGCGACTATTTTTATTTTTATATTCGAGTTCCACAATTCTCTCTCTATGAGGGGGTTTACTCCATTGGAAGAAGGCATGGCTGCTTATTTCCAAGCAATTTCAACGCGTACTGCCGGGTTTAATACAGTTGATATTTCTGCATTATCAAAGCCTTCCCTTTTATTAATGATGCTTCTAATGTTTATCGGCGCCGGTAGTGCTTCAACTGGCGGTGGGATTAAATTAACAACCTTTTTAATCATGTTTTTTGGGGTATTTAAATTTTTACAAGAACGAGATGATATTGTCGTGTTTAAAAAATCTATTAAAGATACTCTTATTGTCAAATCATTGACCATCACTATTATTTCTATTTCATTTATTTTTTTTGCTATTTTAATTTTGAGTATTACTGAGCGAGTTCCTCTATTGATGAGTGCTTTCGAAGTATTTTCAGCATTTGGGACTGTCGGTCTCAGTATGAATTTCACACCGCACTTAACGATGATTGGAAAAGCTATTATTATCTTTATGATGTTTTTCGGGAAAATGGGACCTCTAACACTTGCTTTTTCATTTGCACGTAAAAAGAACCGAAAAATAAAATATCCGAACGAAGATATTTTAACAGGTTGACAACCGTATAAATTATCCATATAATGAGAGTACAATAGCATATCTCCAAAGGGGAGTAGCGTCCAAGAATATTTCTTGGAAACAAAGTCGTCATTACGTAGAACTTAGTTCTTCCGGCTTTGTTGGCATTTTCATTACATATGTCTAGCAAGACCTTTGCCTATTAACGGCAGAGGTCTTTTTTGCATTCATTTCCAAATTCTTCCAAAGTTAATAGGCAGGAGTATGGGGAAACTAAATAGTGGGGAAATTCTTCACTTATTTAGTACTTATAGAAATGAGAGGAGAATGTACATGGATGTATCATTATTATTGGAGTATGGTTGGGTATTACTTATCCTAATTGCACTAGAGGGGATTTTAGCAGCTGATAACGCTCTTGTTCTTGCAATTATGGTAAAACATTTACCAGAAGAAAAAAGAAAGAAAGCACTATTTTATGGATTAGCGGGGGCATTTGTTTTCCGTTTCGGATCGTTATTTATGATTTCGTTCCTAGTCGACGTATGGCAAGTGCAAGCAATCGGTGCCATTTACCTTATGTTTATCGCTGGTAATCACTTATTTAAAACATATGTTAAAAAGAATACAGATGAAGAAACAGAAGAAAAAGAAGCAAAGAAAAAACAAGAGAACTTTTGGTGGACTGTATTTAAAGTTGAAGTTGCAGATATCGCCTTCGCAGTTGATTCAATTTTAGCTGCCGTTGCATTAGCAATGACTTTACCAAAAACTGGATTAGGTACAATTGGTAGTCTTGATACTGGGCAATTCGTTGTTATCTTTGTAGGTGGACTTATCGGATTAATCATTATGCGATTTGCGGCAACTGCTTTCGTACAAATTTTAAAACGTAAGCCAGGACTTGAAACTGCAGCATTCTTAATTGTAGGTTGGGTTGGTGTGAAACTAGCAGTTTACACATTAGCACACCCTGCATTAAATGTAATTCCACATTCATTCCCAGAATCTACACCTTGGAAGCTTACATTCTGGATTGTATTAGTTGGAATCGCAGTTGGCGGCTGGTTCTTCTCGAAAGAAGTAGAAACAAAAGTCGAAAAAAATCTAGACGAAAAAGCGCTGTAATTATAGCGCTTTTTCTTTTTCCTTTCTCTTTCTCTCTCTCAATGTCCAGAAAAATTTCTATTATACTATCTTTTGTAAACGTTTTCTTAGTGCATGTATGTCCTTTTTGTGAAACATTGCACAAACTTATTGAAACTATGATTGAATCCATGTACTTTATTTATATAAGGAGTATTTATAGATGATGTACTAAAGGAGCGTATTACTCATGCTAGAACAAGGATTAGATTATGTTGTCAAACTGGCTAAGAGCAAAAAACAAATGCTAGATATAAACCCGATGCAATATTTCATTCGTGCCGCACTTGCGGGTATTTATATTGGTTTTATTATCGTACTATGTTTTAAATTAGGTAACTTCTTTCACATTGCAGATTCACCAGCCACTTATTTAGCGGCTTCTATGTTTTTCGGAATTGCCCTCGTCCTTATTATATATGGCGGTGCTGAATTGTTTACTGGAAACACAATGTACTTCACTGTAGCAACTTTAAGAAAAGAAACAACGATTTCCGATACACTTCGTAACTGGGTCGCTTGTTATGCAGGAAATTTAGCTGGTGCTTTATTCTTTGCTTTACTATTTTATGCAACTGGAATTTTCGAAGCAATTGATCACGGTCATTTCATGAATAAAGTAGTAGAAGGAAAAATGAATACACCTACAATTCAATTATTCTTTAAAGCGGTTTTATGTAACTGGCTCGTATGTCTTGCTTGTTTCTTACCTTCTCAAGTGAAAGGTGATACAGCAAAAATTATGATGATGATGCTACTCGTTTTTACATTCTTCTTATCTGGTTACGAGCATAGCATTGCAAACTTATCACTATTTGCTTTATCTTTAGTTTCACCGCATCCGGAGACAATTTCTTTTACAGGTGCTGTTCATAACTTAATTCCAGTTACAATCGGTAATATTATTGGCGGGTCTGTATTTGTTGGTATGGTATACCATTACTTAACAAAGAAAGCACCTGATGTGAAACAAGAAGAAACTGAATTAGTAGCAGCTCAACAAGAAGAGATTATTCCGTTGCAAGCGCATTTGAAACATTAAAAACTCCAAAGTTTTACTTTGGAGTTTTTAGCTTCCCACATATTTAACAACAAGATAAGGATTAATTTCTCCTTCTTCCTTTCCCTTTTCAATTCTCTGTTTCATCTTGTACATACCGATGACATCATTCGTATGAAGATGCATTTCATTTACGTATAAACCCTCTTTACAAAAAGCCTCTACGAAATCTAATCCACTTTTTTCTCCCCATCCCATATTAAAGTCAAGGGAAAGAATATTCACATCATAATCTCGAACCATTTGCAAAGCACGTTCTACTGTAGTTGCGAGCACATATCCGTACGGACAACTTCTTTGATCATCCATATATACATTCATGTTCTACCCTCCTTTCTATTTTGCATACGTGATTAACATGTAACATATTGCTCCAAAACTAATAAAAGGACCAAACGGAATTTGAGTCCTCATTTTCACCCGCTTTAATACGAGACCCACTCCAAAGAAACAAAGGCTAAAGCAAGATGCTAAAAATAAAACGATAAAAATCCCTTTCAGTCCCACTATAAATCCAAGTAGCGAAAGTAATTTCACATCACCGCCCCCAAGCCCTTCTGGATATATCTTTTGCATGCAATATAACAAAACGAATATAACACCACTACCAACTATACTATCTAGCCAAGTGACTAACGGTACGAAAGCACATTCTAAAATAAGTAAACAGGCAAACCACGCTAAAATACGATTTGGGATTAACATATATATGTAATCTGTAACTGAAATAATAAGAAGTAATGAAAAAAGCGATAAAATGATAATAAGTTCTTGTTCCACCCCAATCATATATACAGTAAGAAAAAATATCATTCCGGTTACAAGTTCAAATACTACGTACAAAATTGGAATTTCTCTCTTACAATTCGTACACCGTCCCCTTTGTATACAAAATGAAATGATTGGAATCAATTCTTTTGGCTTTAGCACATACTTACAATAATGACAATGTGAACGCGGGGCAATGATAGACTCACCTAGCGGAACTCTCATCGCAATTAACATATAAAAAGAACCAAACACCATCCCCACTAATAATGCATATACATAAGTGAACATCCCTTCCTCTCCTTTCCAGAAGAACATAGCAAAAAAAGGAGAGAACTTCTACTTCATATTATCTCTATTCTATTAAAAAAGCAGGCCATTTTCTGGCCTGCTTTCCCCTCTTTTATACAATGAAATATACTGCTTTTAATGGTCCGTGTACTCCGACGACAAGATTCATTTCAATATCTGCCGAGTTACTAGGTCCTGTAATAAAGTTAATACAAGATGACACTTTCTCACCATTTTCTATACGCGAGTTCATATCCTCAACTGCTTGTGTAATACGAGGCACAAGTGTTTCACGTGGAATAATAGCAAAGTATACAGTCGGTAAAAAGTGTAAAGAACGACCTTGGCCTTTATGACTTTGTACAACGATTGTACCAGATTCAGCTAAAGTATAATCACTAAATGCAATTCCAATATTCGCTCTTTCCGCGATGCGCATATTCTCTTCTTTTTTCTCAGGATCCCATACATTCACTTCAATATTTTGCTTTGGAAGCTCTTCTTTAAATAAAGAAGTCAATCCATACGAATCAAAACGTTCATCTGCCGATAATAGAATAGGTCCCCCACCGTTTTCCACGATTACTTTTTGAATATCTTCACGTAAACGGTCGTTTGTCGTTTCCACAACAGTTGTATGAATGTTTGTACATTGATTTTTAAATACTTCTAACAATTCTTCTTGTGAATAATCTTTTAACGTTTCTTTATTCACATTATTTTTCCACACTGGACGTTTTACACCATCCGTTTTACGCGCACGTCCAAGTTCTTTTGCAATATTGTCTAGAAAGGACTCACGGTTTTGAATTAATCCTGTCATTATTTGTCCCCGCCTTTCTTATGGTCTTTATACCAATCACGGAATCTTTCTTTACTTGGAGCCGGGAATTCACGAATATCTGTCCAGTTTTTAAGTGGCCCAATACCTTTTGATACACGGTTACCAGATGTAAATGGACTCATCGCTGCTGGCGCCATTTTTGATCCCATTTTATATAAAGCTGCTGAAGATGCACCCATACTAAACATTTTCATTGCTAATTTTTCTGCAAGTGGAGCACGTCCTTCTTGCTCAACGATAACTTGACGATGTTTTAATAATAGATCATGCAATGGAATTTTTACTGGACAAGCTTCTGTACATGCCCCGCATAAACTAGAGGCATAAGGAAGCTCCTTGTAATCATCATATCCACCTAAAAGTGGTGTTAATACCGCACCAATTGGTCCTGAATATATAGACCCATATGAATGTCCACCAACGTGACGATATACAGGGCATACGTTCACACAAGCAGCACAACGAATACATTGCAACACTTGACGGAACTCAGATCCAAGAATTTGAGAACGACCGTTATCGACAACAACTAAGTGGAATTCTTCTGGTCCATCTACTTCCTCTTCTTGAATTGGTCCCGCTACAGTTACATAACTTGTTAACTTTTGACCTACTGCACTACGACATAGTAAACCAACTAAAACATCTAATTCTTCCATTGTCGGAACCATACGTTCCATACCCATTACTGCAATTTGTGTTTTCGGAATCGACATAACAAGATCGGCATTACCTTCATTCGTTACTAAACAAAGAGAACCAGTATTTGCAACAGCGAAGTTACAACCTGTCACACCAATTTCTGCATCCATAAATTTTTCACGAAGTTGTTTACGAACAAACTTTGTCATTTCGTATGGATCATCAGAATTTTCATAGCCAAGCTTTTCTTTAAATACATCACGAATTTGCGTTCTATTTTTATGAAGAGCAGGCGCAATAATATGTGAAGGTGGATCGTTATCTACTTGCAGAATATACTCTCCTAAATCACTTTCTAACACTTCACAACCGATTTCTTCAAGCGCATGGTTCATACTAATTTCTTCTGTTACCATCGACTTTGATTTTACTACCTTTTTTGCCTGCTTCTTTTTTGCAACGTCTTGAATATACTTTGCTGCTTCCTCTTTTGTTTTCGCAAAGTACACATGTCCGCCTCTTTTTGATACATTTTCACTTAACTGCATTAAGTAATAATCAAGATTTTCTAACGTATGTTGACGAATTTCTTCACCGAGTTCACGCCATTCTTCCCAGTTTCCTAATTCATCCGCTGCTTTTAAACGATTCGTATATAAGCGTGTTTGTGCAGAAGATACAGCGCCGCGCATAAATGAATCTTGAATTCCATCGCCAACGCGATCATTAAATTTTTTCTCACTGATTTTCATAGACATAGCTTATGTTCCCCCTTCATGAGCGACTATTCAGTACCTCAGCAATATGCATTACTTTTATTTCTTTTCCTAAACGCTCAATACGTCCGCCAATGTTTAACAAACACCCACAATCTGCACCGATTAAATAATCAGCGCCTGTTTCCATTGCACTATCTACCTTTTCATCTACCATTTGCTCAGAAATCGGAGTCATCTTCACTGAAAACGTTCCCCCAAATCCGCAACAATTTTGCACATTTGGTAACTCTCTCACAGTTAATCCTTTTACGTTTGATAATAAAATTCCTGGTGCCTCTTTTACTCCAAGCATACGTGTCATATGACATGATTTATGAATAGTAGCGACCCCTGGTAAACTTGCACCAACATCAGTGACCCTTAAAACATCTACAATAAATTGTGTAAATTCATATGTTTTATCAGCAACTTTTTGTGCACGTTTAGCCCACTTCGGATCATCTTTAAAAACATGCGGATACTCATGAAACATTGTCGCACAAGAACCAGATGGCGTAACGATATATTCTGCATCTTCAAAAGTTTCAATCATATGTTTCATCGCTTCTTTTGCTGCTTCTACATGGCCGCTATTATAAGCAGGCTGCCCACAACAAACTTGTGCTTCTGGAAATTCAATTTCACAACCTAAACGCTCCAACACCTCAACTGTTGCTTTGCCGACGTTTGTTTCAAACATATCGACTAAACAAGTAACAAATAAAGTAACTTTCATAATGATTACTCCCCCTTTTTACAACTCCACCAACAAACATATGGTCATCAGATGACTGAGAAAAGAAGAAGTAGGCTCAACCACGGCCTATCCTCTCCCTCTTCTAAAGAAAACGCTTACTTAATCTCTCTCTATTTTATCAAAAAATTTGATTTTTAAAAGATTAAATTACGAATTTATATCGTTTATACCTGTGACAATATGTTCTACATTTGTTAAATGATCTAGCATTGCTTGTTGCGCTAATTCTACATCTTGCTTTAACACTGCATCATATATAACTTGATGCTCTTCTATAAGTCGTTCTGATGTTGTTTGTTCACCATATAAAATAATGCGTCTTGATTCACCAATTGTTTCAGCAATCATCTCTGAGACATGATTCATGAGTTCAAGCAAAATGTTGTTATGCGAAGACTCCGCAATTCCCATATGGAACTGAAAATCTGCTTTTTCACCAGCTTTTTCATCTCCAATGCTCTTTGCCATTTCATCTAACCAATGCTTCATATTTTTCAAATTCTCTTCCGTACGTTTTGCCGCAGCTGCTCGAACTGCCCCCACTTCAAGCACCTTTCGTACTTCTAATAAATTTAAAATATCTTCTTTCTTCATTAATAATCTATTGTTTAATGATTTTGTTAATGAAGAAGAATCGAAATTCTTCACATATGTACCTTCTCCTTGTTTCATCTCAATTAAGCCCATCGCTCTTAGCGCACTTAGCGCTTCACGAACAGCAGATCTTCCAACTTGAAACTGCTCAGCTAATTGATGTACAGGAAGTAGTTTGTCACCAGGTTTTAACGTACCATTTTTAATCATTGTTAAAATAGCTTCAGATACTTCTTCGTAAATTTTTTTCGGTTTAATCGATTTGTACTCCAGTTAAATCACCTCAGTATCTTCCAAACAACAATTGAAACGATTTATAAAAACTTTGCATCATAACTATTTTAGAACGAATTAGTAAGAAGTACAAATGTTTTGTTCATAAAATCGTCAAATTTCTGATATTTATTACATATTAATTTATACCTTTTTGTATAACTATTATCTCCCACTGATTATCAGCCCTCAACAATCGGGCTTTTACGGGCAGCCCGACCCCCACCTAACTTCTTTGCTTCCGCTGAATTTTGAGGTGGGGATCTTACTGCCCGGCAAATAGCGGGATAAAAAAGCATGTCCTAAAAATTAGAACATGCTCTCCTCATCCTGTACTTTCAATTTAATACTAACTGTCGTTCCATTTCCTTTTTCACTTTCAATTCGCCATTGCCCGTCATGTATATGAACAATTTGTCTTACAATTGCAAGTCCTAAGCCCGTTCCACCATGTTGACGACTTCTCGCTTTATCAACGCGGTAAAAACGTTGGCCAAGATTTTCTAAATGCTCTGTATCAATACCGATGCCCGTATCTTTTATGCTTAATTCACAATAATCATCTATCTGCCTAAGCGTTATCATAATATCCCCATTTTGATTTGTATACCGTATCGCATTATCTAACACGTTATGAAGCACTTGTTGCATACGATCCTCATCTATCATTACAATGATTTCTGGGTTTAAATTTGTTGAAATACGAATTTTCTTTTCTATAAACTTAAGCTCATACGTATCTAGCACATCTTCAATGAGTTGCGAAAAAACGATAGGTTGTTTCTTTAACGGAAAATGTTCACCTTCTAATTGTGCTAAATCTAATAAATCATGAACGAGACGCTGCATACGATCTGCTTCTTTATGGATGAGCTGTGTTACTTTTTCTTGCTGTGGCCCCTTCGCTACACCATCTAAAATAGCCTCGCTATATCCTTTTATATAACTAAGCGGTGTTCTTAGTTCGTGCGAAACGTTAGCTAAAAATTCCTTACGCTTTACGTCTTCTGTCTCTAAAGAATTTGCCATTTTATTAAATGCTTTTCCTAATCGTCCAATTTCATCTTCAGAAGAAATTGTAATCCGTTCTGAGAAATCTCCCGTAGCCAAATGATTCGCAACTCGTTCCATTTGTGAAAGCGGTCTCGTAATAGCAATAATAATTTTTCTGCCAATCCATATTGTTAGTAACGTTATAGCAAGTGCTAACGGTGCCAAAATAAGGCCCATATCATATATTAAGTCTTTTATACTTTTTAAAGGAATATAAGAATATATAATGCCTACTAATTTTTTATTTTCTAAAACAGGGATGACAACCCCCATAATATTACGGTCAAAATGTTCCTCATATCCTATCTTTGTCACAGTTTTCCCATCTAATAATGCTTGCCTGTCCCCTTCACTTATAAGAGAATGATGATGCACATCAAAAGGTAAGCATGCGCTTAAATCACGTGGGTTCGATACAAAAAGAACGTCTGAACTAGATATTTGATCAAATGCTCTTACTTTCTCTTCAAAAGTAGATATACCTTCACCCTTATCATATTGCGCAGCAAGCCCCTTCCCCTCCGTTACTAATGAATCTTTTAAATTATCAACGTATAGTTTTTCGTACGAGTATAAAGATACAAAATAGAGAAAAGAAACTGTTACAAATACTGCACATACTACTGTCAGCCAAAGCTTCTGTACCATCGTAAACATACGTTACACCTCAAATTTATAGCCTACACCCCAAACAGTTTGAATGTAGTTTCCACTTTCTCCAAGTTTCAAACGCATCGTTTTCACGTGCGTATCTACCGTTCTTGTACTTCCGGCATAATCATATCCCCATACCTTTTCCAGCAATTGTTCTCGGCTAAATACTTGTCCCGTATGTTGGCAAAGAAAATAGAGTAAATCAAACTCTTTTACTGTAAGAGAAATCGGTTCACCATCTACCTCAATCTTCCTACTTTTTTCATTAATAAGGATTGGTCCAAATTGAACTTCCTCTTGTTGTTCTTGCTTTGTATAACGTCTTAACACAGCTTCCATACGAGCAATTAATTCTCCAGGACTAAATGGCTTTACAATATAATCATCTGCTCCCATACGTAAGCCGTTCACCCTATTCCACTCTTCGCCTTTTGCTGTTAAAAATATGATTGGTACATCTGACGTTTTTCTAATTTCTTTACAAACTGAAAGTCCATCCATCTCTGGCATCATAATATCTAGTACAACGAAATCATAATGATTCTTCTCTAATTTTTGTAGCGCTTCTTTTCCATTTTCAGCTTCTCCCCACTCGTACCCAAAATTATCTAAGTACATTCCAACAAGCTGTCTCATATCACTTTCATCATCTACAACTAGCACCCTATATTTACTCATTGTCCTTCCCTTCTCTCTCTATGAGTTGAAACGGCCCTTTTCCGACTTTAATTGCTTGTTTCATTTTCAAATTCTTCATATCCATGACGCACACTTCATCACTATCATAGCTTGCTACGTAGCCTTCTGCTCCGCTCTTCAAAAATGCAAATGGGTTCGATCCTACTTCTACAGAAGCAACCTCTTTATACGTGCTAACATCAAACTTTCTAAGCATATTCGAGCCGTGACTTAATGCATATACATACTTATTATCATTCGTTATATTCACAGGCATAAATGGGGCATGTAAAGAACGTATCATTTCTCCATTCTGCAAAGAATACACTAATACTTTCTCATTCACTTGATTTCCATCACCATGTCCGCCAATCCATATCTCTTTACCATCCGGACTAATTGTTGCTCCCGTTGACGCTGGGGGAATCATAAAGGATTGGACCACTTCTTTTTTCTTTGTATCAATTGTCGTTAGCTTCGTATCATAAAAATTTAATACAGATAACTGGTTATCGTGCTCTACCATCGTTATTGGTCCTTTTCCGGTTGACACACTCCCTGTCTCTTTTCCTTTTATCGTAAAAAGCCTTACCTTTTGAGTATTTTGATCGGCAGCAAATAATTGTTTTTTATCTTCTGATACGACCACATTTACAATACCTTTTCCCGTTTTATATTTTTCCACTTGCCTTCCTTCTGCTAGTGAATATACATACATGTACTCTAGCTGCTTACCATATACAAGTATGTCCTCACCGTTTGGAAGCAGTGCAATTCCTGCCATCGGTTCATTAAGTTCCCATGTCGTAATTAACTTTTTAGTTTGTTTATCAACAAAACTAAGGCTACCTTCTTTTATATTCGTGGTTATAATAACACTTTTATCTTTAGCAATCGGTGTATATGTACTTCCTTGACACCCTACTAATAGAAATAAAAAACAGAGAAGAAAAACATACTTTCTCAAAAGATTCCCTCCATCTTCGGATGATTTCGTTATAATTGTAAAATAACAAATAAATGTGTGGAAAGTGTGAAATTTCCCTTTCTTATATCATTTACATATATAATGTACAACAAATAGAAATTGAGGTGTGCAAATTATGCTTTTTCCTGATTTAGCAAATAAAATTGTACGAGAAGTACGCAGACTAATTAAAGAAAATATTATTATCATTAATATACAAGGCGTTATTATCGCAAGTACAGATGTAGAAAGAATTGGTCAATTTCATGAAGGCGCACTCCGCTGTGCAAAACAAAAGAAAACTGTCATTATTACAAAAGAAGATGAACGACGTTTGCAAGGTGTAAAGGCGGGTATGAACCTCCCCTTACTATTCCATGACGAAGTAATTGGTGTCATTGGAATTACAGGCGAACCGGAAAATATTTCACAATACGGAGAAATATTACGTAAAATGACCGAACTACTCATTCATGAAAACTACTTTTTAGAACAACTAGAACTTGAACACCGTTCTTATGAAGCATTTGTCTTTGATTGGCTTCAAAATACAGACTGGTCTCCAAGCTTTCTTGATCGCGCCAAAACACTTGGTATTGACTTATATAAGAAGAAACAACTTATTTTGTTCGCTATCGATCAAAATGACACGATGCTTCAGCGTAAAGTTTGGCAACACGTACGCAATCTATTAACAAAGGAGCACCTATTTGTTCGCTGGGGAAATGATCGATTTATTTTATTTACAGCCACGCACTCCAAAGAGCAAACGTATCAATTTTTAAAACGATTAAAACAAGACTGTGAAACTTTATTTTCTATTCCTTTATATATCGGGATTGGACAAACCGTTACGCCAAACAATATGAACTTATCGTACGAACAAGCGTTACAAGCTCTTTCTGTATCACTTGAAACGAAAAAAATTGTATTTAATGAAGATTTACGTTTAGAAATGTGCTTACAAGATATTTCTGCTGAAACGCGGGAACAGTTTCTAAGGCGCACCATCGAAAACTTATTATCATCACCTGAACTTATGCACACTTTACGTTTATTTATCGATTATAACCAATCTTATAAACAAACAGCTGAACAATTACATATACACATTAACACATTGCATTACAGACTTAAAAAGATTGAGGAATATACAGACCTTGACCCGAAACAATTCAAAGACTTAAACATTTTATACTTCTCTCTCCTCTTATTAGATAATCATACAAAAAAGAATGATAAAACAGATTAATGTTTAGATGATTATACATAGAAAGAATCCCCCAACTTTTTTATCATTATAATGAAAGCACTGTTACAACGTTTTTTATTATGACTAAATACGTTAACAGTTTGAGGGGGATTTCCAATGTTAGATAAGCAAATTATTCATTCATTCGTATCCATTGTTGGCGAAGATAATGTAGATACATCCAATATGGGGCGTTTAACGTATAGTTATGATGCCACTCCAAACTTCCAAGCAATGCCTGATGCAGTCATTGCTCCTCGTAATACAAATGAAGTAGCTGAAGTGTTAAAAGTATGTAACACTCACAAAATTCCTGTATATGTTCGTGGTTCTGGAACAAACCTTTGCGCAGGGACATGTCCACTTGAAGGCGGTATTGTTCTTATCTTCCGCCATATGAATAACATTTTAGAAATTGATGAAGAGAATTTAACAATTACTGTACAAGCTGGTGTCATTACACTTGATATTATTAAAGCCGTAGAAGAAAAAGGTCTGTTTTATCCACCAGATCCAAGCTCGATGAAAATTTCTACAATTGGCGGTAACATTAATGAAAACTCAGGTGGATTACGCGGATTAAAATATGGCGTAACACGTGATTATGTGATGGGTCTTGAACTTGTCTTACCAAATGGCGATATGATTCGCACTGGTGGTAAATTAGCAAAAGATGTAGCTGGTTACGATTTAACTCGGTTATTTATCGGTTCTGAAGGAACACTTGGCGTCGTAACAGAAGCGATATTAAAACTTGTTCCTATGCCTGAAACGAAGAAAACGATGCTTGCGCTCTATGAAGATATTAACGAAGCTGCACGTGCTGTTTCTTCTATTATTGCAAATAAAATCATTCCAGCGACACTTGAGTTTTTAGACCAACCGACAATTGAAGTAGTAGAAGAGTTTGCACAAATCGGTTTACCAACTGACGTAAAAGCAATTTTATTAATTGAACAAGATGGTCCACCTGAAGTTGTCAATCGAGATATTGAAAAAATGGCTAACGTTTGCCGCTCCATGAATGCAGTCGATGTTCGCGTTGCAAAAGATGAAGAAGAAGCAGATGCGCTTCGAACAGCTCGCCGTAGCGCACTATCAGCACTTGCAAGATTAAAGCCTACTACAATACTAGAAGATGCCACAGTACCACGTTCACAAATCGCTCCAATGGTTGAAGCGATTAATGCCATTGCAAAAAAATATAATATTCCTATTTGTACATTTGGACATGCTGGTGATGGTAACTTACATCCAACTTGTATGACAGATGCTCGTAATGAAGAAGAAATGCACCGGGCTGAACAAGCTTTTGCTGAAATATTTGCAAAAGCAATTGAACTTGGCGGCACGATTACTGGTGAACATGGTGTTGGTGCGATGAAAGCTCCGTATTTAGAAATGAAATTAGGTAAAGAAGGTATTGCTGCTATGCAAGGAATTAAACAAGCCTTCGATCCAAATAACATTATGAATCCAGGAAAGATGTTCGCGAAGGACACTCGTAAAAGAGTGGTGGTTGAGCGATGACAACATTGAATAAAGAAAACATTCAAAAGGAATTTAAAGAACGATTAAGTGAAGATGAACTACTAAACTGTATGCGATGCGGTTTCTGCTTACCAACTTGTCCTACTTATATTCAATCTGGATATAAAGAATCACATTCACCACGTGGACGTATCGCATTAATGAAAGCGGTCGTTGACGGTTTAATTGAGCCAGATGAAGATGTTGAAAACACATTAAATGTTTGTCTTGGCTGCCGCGCTTGTGAACCTGTTTGTCCATCAGGTGTGAATTATGGACATTTATTAGAAGAAACTCGTGATATTATAAATCAAAACAAAAAGTTCTCGGTGCCAGTGAGAGCTGTTCGTAAAGTCGTTTTTGAAGGACTCTTCCCGCATCAAAATCGAATGAGAACATTAACAGGGTTAATCGGATTTTATCAGCGTTCTGGTTTACAAACGCTAACACATAAAACAGGAATTATGAAGTTATTCCCTGAAACACTTGCAACGATGGATCTCGTTCTACCAAAAGTCCCTAAAATGAAAGCAATGAAAGATCGCCCTGAATTTTTACATGCTGAAAGTACAAAAAAGAAACAAGTTGCATTCTTCACAGGTTGTTTAATGGATACGATGTTTTTAGAAACAAATAATGCAACAATGAAACTTCTTCAGTTAGCTGGTTGTGATATCGTTATTCCGAAAACACAAAGTTGCTGCGGGGCATTACATGGGCATGCTGGTGAGAAAAGCGGAGCAAAAGAATTAGCGAAACGCAATATAAAAGCATTCGAAGATTTAAACATCGATTATATTATTACGAATGCTGGTGGTTGCGGAGCTTACCTCGTAGACTACGATTATCTTTTAAAAGATGATCCACAGTGGGCTGAACGTGCGAAGCAGTTTGTTTCTAAAATTAAAGATATTACCGCTATTCTAGTAGAACTAGACTTCCACAAGCGAACTGACTTACGACTCACGCCGCAAATTATTACGTATCAAGACTCTTGTCATTTACGCAATGTTATGCGAACATCTTCAGAACCTCGTATGTTACTAGAAGCAATTCAAGGCGCAACATACCGTGAAATGAAAGACGCGGATCGCTGCTGTGGTTCTGCTGGTATTTACAATATTGTTCATTCAGAGTTATCAATGGAATTTCTAGATTACAAAATGGATCGTGTGCATGAAACAGACGCAGCGACCATTGTTACCGCAAATCCAGGTTGTTTATTACAAATGAAATTAGGTATTGAGCGAGAAGGTCTTTCTCATAAAATGAGAGGAATTCACATTGTAGATTTATTATTAGAAGCAATTGAAACCAACTCGTAATAACTCGTAACATACGTAATAATAAGAAAACGGCTATCTCCTTCGTCTACGTAAAGAGATAGCCGCTTTTTTGGCCTCTACAACATTAAAAATATGTTACTTTATTATAAAAAAGAACAACAGAAACATTACAGTTTTGTAAAAAACAATCCAGTATATTCCTCAAAAAGCCTCTCAAACCATTGATACAATAGGATTCTTCATTTTCTATTTAGGTAAATTCATCCAAAAACCCCCTTCTATAACATAGTATAAAAATGCTGAAAATTCCTTTTATACTCTATGTTTCTCTTATTTTTTCTCTTTTACCCTCTTAGGATAAATTAGGTAATTTTAAAGACTATGAATTTTTTTCCATCTTTTTTCTCGCAAATTGTATGCTACGATGAATTTGTCAGTCAGACAGACAGGCTGTCAAAAACAAATCGTGTGAAAACAAATTAAAACTTTACATAGGGGGACACACATCATGAAAAAGCGTGTTTTATTATCTGTAGCTGCTGCAACAGCTCTTACTTTAGGAGTATCTTCTCTAGATGCACAAGCTGCAACAGTACAACCATCTAACATAAAGGTTCAAAATATTCAGCATTCAAAAGTGATGATGAAGCAAATGAGCCAACAAGAATTACAAGCATTCTTACAATCTATGGGCGTAGAATCATTAGCACAATGGCAACAAGGAAACTTCCAACCAAATTGCTATATTCCTGGTCAACAACCTACTGAAAATGTTGTAACTGAGCAACCAACAGCTAAGCCAGAAACTCAAAAGCCTGCTGAGCAAAAACCAGTTGAGCAAAAGCCTGCTGAAGAAGTTCAAAAACCAGAAGCTCAAAAACCGGCTGAACAAAAACCAGCTGAGCAAAAACCAGCTGAGCAAAAGCCTGCTGAAGAAGCAAAATCTTTAAGCGAGTTCGAACAACGTGTTGTTGAATTAACAAACGCTGAGCGTGCAAAACAAGGTTTACCAGCTTTAAAAATCGACACTGAATTAAGCAAAGTAGCACGTATTAAATCTGAAGATATGCAAAAAAACAACTACTTTGATCATAACAGCCCTACTTACGGATCTCCGTTTGACATGATGAAGAAATTTGGTATTTCTTATACATCTGCAGGTGAAAACATCGCTCAAGGCCAACGTACACCTGAAGAAGTAGTACAAGCTTGGATGAACAGTGCTGGGCACCGTGCAAACATCTTAAATAACGGCTTCACTCATATCGGTGTTGGTTATGTAGAAAGTGGCAACTACTGGACACAACAATTTATTACGAAATAAATAGATTAAAAGAGCCTTCTCATTATGAGAAGACTCTTTTTTATGTTTCATAACTTTCTATTATGTATGAGTACAATATGTAGAACATAAACAAAATAGAGCCACAACTTATTACAGTAAGTAACATGTAGAATCCCCATTTTAAGTTCAAAAACAATGAAAACAATATGCCACATGCCATCACTTGAAAAATCCGCCTACTCACTAAACGAATCTTTTTTAATTTGATTAGGTCTTTTTCCGTACTCTGAACTTGTTTAAACAACTTACTAAGCATAAAAAGAAACATACTAATCCCAATTGTTAGTCCTGTTTGAAAGGATATCATACTTCCAAAATTAATAAAGAGAATGAGCATATGGATAAACAACATGAATAAAGTAATCACCTTTAGAAATCCACCTATAATGACATGCTCGCCTTCATTAAACTTATATATATTATGTGAAATAATATACATCAATCCATGTAAAAAAATAAGAAGAAAAGGAATAAATGCTATAACAACTTGTTTATTCATAAACTCGTTCGGCCCGCCATTTTCATTCCAATGCACTGCCATAAGGTTTGGTACATATGGATAAAGGCATAGAGTAACTAAAAGACAAGCGAAAAATATTCCTAGTATATATTTATATTTGACCAAGTGATTCTCACCTCTCTTTTCTCTTAACGGCTTCGCTTCTTTTAGAGAAATTCCTGCAAGAATCTACTTTTCTCAAATTTAAACTTATGCTTTATGCATTCATTCTTTGAAATTCTTTTATTGTATTATTTAATTTCATAGGAAATGGTACATCCACTTCGATCTCTTCTTTCGTAATGGGATGTAAGAAGTTTATCTTCATCGCATGTAATGCTTGCCTAGACATATATTTCGTTTGTCCACCATATAATACATCTCCAATTAAGGGATTACCATTATAGCTCATATGAACACGAATTTGATGAGTTCTACCCGTTTCTAATTGTAACGTTACGAGCGTAACATTTTGGTTTTTAAAATACTTCTCCACTTTATAATATGTGATGGCTTGGTCTCCCTTTGGAGAAACACGTCGTCTCGTCGCATGATGGCGATCTCTTCCAATAGCTGCGTCAATTTTCCCTTGCTTCTTTTTTACTTTTCCTTCCACAAGCGCCGCATACGTTCTTTTAATTTTTCGTTCCATTAATAAACGATCCATAATTGCACCAGCAATTCTATGCTTAGCAAATACGACACCACCTGTCGTATCTTTATCTAACCGATGAATATGACGCACTTTCGTCTCTAAACCTTGCATTTGAAAATGAAAGGCAACAAGGTTTGCAAGTGTTCCCATTCCACCTTTTTCAGCAGGGTGCGTATCCATCTTCTCAGGCTTATTTACGATGAGTACGTGATCGTCTTCATATACTACATGTAATTCACCATACTCAGGCTCTACATCGTACTCTTCCTCCATAAACATATGAACTTGTAACTTATCGCCCTCTTTTAGAAGCTCATTCCATCTTCTCTGTTCTCCATTAACAGTAATACCTTTTTCCATACGAAGCTGATGTAACAACTTTTTCGGTATTTCCCATTCTATTTTTAATAATGACTCAATGCTTATACCATTCCATTTCGCTGGAACAGTCATTTCACACCATTCGCCCTTCTTCTTCGTTTCCATACTGTATCACCTTATTTCTATTGATTCTCTCATTGTAACGGAAAATAGAATTTGATGCACCGTCAAAAATAGAGGACAGTCTTATAATAGACTGTCCCTCACGCTCTACGCTTTTTCATTTCCTGCAATACTTCTTCCGCTTTTTGTTCATACGATAAATCTTTAAAGAAATCCGCCAATCTTTTATAATCATTATACGTATCTAATAAGTCATCCATCTTTTCTACTTTCATCACTTGCTGTTTTTGCTTCATTTTTACGGGATAACGATAGCCCGATACTTCTTGTATTTTGTAGTACTCATCCTCTACTTGAATAACTTTTACAAGTTCCTCTTCCTCCGCATCCATCGTATACCCATCAAAATCTCTAAGCAGTTCATAAATGATATGAGTCCATTCATCTTTTGGATAAAACCCTTTTTCTAACCGATAACCGACAATGCGATACATATGCCCATCGTTTTCTGCAAACTGTACTGTATCATTTAGCTTAAACTTAAAATAACGAAACATTGCCTTCACCTACTTATATGTAATGTTCTTATCACATACTATTTGCAAAATATAGGTCTTGCTATTCATAAAAAAATACTCATCTTATAGATGAGTATTTTTTATGATGATTTTTCTCTTTTCTTTCGAAATGGTAACCACCAATTCCAGTCTCCAAACAATTTCATTAAACTTGGTACAAGCATAAGACGAATAATTGTTGCATCAAGGAATATCGCTAATGCAACACCAAGCCCCATTTGCCGTACTGGTAAAATATCAGTAAAGGCGAACGCACCCGTTACAACAATCATAATTAATGCAGCTGATGTAATAATTCTACTTGTTGACACAAGTCCTTCTAACGTCGCTTGATCGTTATCTCCTGTTTCTTCATATAACTCATGGATACGTGAAATAAGAAAGACTTCATAATCCATGCTAAGCCCAAATACGAGACCGAAAATGAAGATTGGTAAGACAAATAGAACAGGACTTGCTTCTAAACCGAAATGCCCACCTTCAAATAACCAAACAACAATTCCAATTGTTGCGCTTAAACTAAGTATATTCATAATAATTGCCTTAATTGGAATGAGTATAGATCGGAATGCGAATAATAATATAACGAAGGTCGATCCAAATATAACAGACATCCCAATTGCAACTTTATCTTTAATTTCATCTTCTAACTCTTGTTGGAACGTCGTCATTCCGCCTAAATAATACGTCACATCTGTTTCTTTATAATTTTGTTTAAATTCACGAACCCACTGTTTAGCAGTTTCATCACGTGGTTTTGTTTTTAGAAAGACTTCTATCGTCGTTTTATTCCCTTTCGCGTACACTTCAAATATAGGAGCTAGTTTTGCTGCTTCTGGCGACGCTAATATTCCAGCAACTTGATCTGCTTTCATTCCAGTTAACCCGTCGTATAAGCTTCTTACTTCATGAACTTTTTTATCATCTTTTAACTTTTTAACGACTTCTTCTACCTTTTGTAAACTTTCTTTTTCTTTCATATCTTTTTTCGTCTCTACCACTAACGTAACATCAGCATGTGTTTTTGCAGTTTCATTAAATGCCTCTTCGTACTTCTCATATGCTATTCTTGTATCACTTTGTTTAGGTAAAGCTTCTACATCAGGGAACTGTAAATTAGCCGTACGTAATGGTAATAAGCAAATCACAATAAATGTTGTAACAACAATAATCATTGCAATTGGATGTTTCATTACAAATTGTGCAAATGTACGCCACGCCTTTGCCGGCGTATGTGCTACTTGATTCTTTTTTAATATTCGTTTACCAATTAAAGATAGTAGCGCTGGAAGGAGTGTGAGTGAAAATAAGATACTCATAATCACAACAATCATTCCGCTAATTGCGACTGACTGAATGTAATCAATTTTAAAGAAGAACAAACCAGATAATCCAACAAATACACATAACCCTGAAAATACGATTGCACGCCCTGCTGTCTGATATGTAATTGCTATCGCTTCTTTTACCGTTCGCTTTGCAACTTCCTCTCGAAATCGATTTACAAATAATAGTGCAAAATCAATAGATAACGCAAGTCCAATCATCGGTGCAACATTTAACACAAAGATAGATAGTTCCTTATCGACACCTATAAAGTATAGTATGCCCATCGTACTAATAACACTAAGTGCCCCATTTACAATTGGTAAAATAGATGCCAAAAGGCTACCAAATGAAAATAGTAATACGAGAAATGCAATTGGTAATCCAATCATTTCTGCTACTTTTAAATCATTTTGCGTTCTTTCATTGATCTCTTGATTAATCTTTGGAAATCCTGTAGGTGTTACTTTTAATGCTGCATTACTTTCCTTTTCGATTTTATCAGCAAATTGTAACGTCTTTTCCATTCGTTCCTTATTTGTTTTCCCGGAAAATAAAATTGTCGCATAGCCGATATCATCTTGTAACATTTCTTTATTTTGCACTGGGTGATGGAAAGATTCATATGTCTCTTTCTCTTGTACATTTTTTACAATTCCCTCTACTTGCTTTTGAAATTCCTCATGTGAAATGCCTTTATTTTTTTCAAAAACGAGTAACAGCGTATCTTGAGACCTCTTAAAATCTTTATCTAAAATTTCTTTCGTTTTTTGATAGTCTCCTTCTGTTTGGAAACCGTCACCACCTAATACTCCCGGTAACTTTGGAGCGAAAATACCGAGTGCTATCGCAAGCAATAGTAATGCTACAATTACCGTATAACGAAACTGATACAAAAAAGCTCCTAATTTCCCCCACTTATCTACTTTATGTACATTTGTTTTCACACATTTTCACCTACTTTAAATATTTCAATTGTCACTTATACTGTATCATATCTTCATACAAACAAAAAACGTCTGGAAACACTATAATGATAGTGTTTCCAGACGTTTTTTATCTCTCTTTATTAAGACCAAGTCTCTCAGTAAGTAAACGATGGCAATAAATCGCCATAATTAACAAAATACCACCTACGCAATAACCAGCTAAAATATCAGTTGGATAATGTACATTTAAAATAACCCTACTTAATCCAATCGATACAATGACTATTCCCATCAAAATCGTTATCACATATTTCCCTGTTACACCCTTCAAATTTGCCGCAATAATATAAGCAAGAAATCCGAATGTCATAATAGATAACATTGCATGTCCACTAGGAAAGCTATATCCAAGTGCATCCAATGCTTCGTTTAACGAAGGACGATCTCTTTTCATAATTTCTTTTATTCCTTTATTCACAAGATGTGTTATTAAAATGCCCATTGGATATACGATCATCGCAGCATAATAACGTTTTCTCCCAAAAACAAGTAAACTTATAATGAGGGTAGTTACAATTCCAATGGCAGATCCTAATTTTGTATAGTGTGAGAAAAATGTAAGCGAACCTTCTGTTTGTAATCCTTTTACTAATCCTCGGACATATGTATCCATCACTGTAACGCCACCCGCATGTACACGCCAAGCAACAATGCCAAATACAACAAGTAATAAAGCGATACATACTAGCTCATATTGATGTAACTTCTTTTTCAAACGATTTCCTCCTACTATGAAAAAATGCGATTTCTACTGTAGAAACCGCATTTTCTTACTTATTTACCTTTTGTTTTTAGCTCTGTCCAGTAACGATCATAGTCTTTTAACTTATCGTCTACATCAACAAGCCATTCTGTACGATCTAATTCTTCCTTCGTTAAGAAAATCATGTGGTTATCACGATATTCTTTACTATGAAGAGGATGAGCTTTTTCATTTGGATTACTGTATCCAATTGACTCGTAGTTTTTCACACTTACTTTCTCATCTAGTAAGTAGTTCATAAATTTCTCTGCAAGCTCTTTGTTTTTCGCGCCTTTTGGAATTGCTAACGTGTCAGCCCAAATTGTGCCGCCTTCTTTTGGCACAACGTATTCTACATCTTTATTATCTTTTGCGATAAATGCTGCATCTCCAGACCAAACTGTTCCGATCCAAGCATCTTCTGTAATGAATTTTTGTTTAATATTATCTGTATCAAATGCTAATAAGTTTGGAAGCAACTTTTTTAAATCATCTGCTGCAGTCTTTAACTGCGCATCGTCTTTCGTGCTGTTTGAGAATCCATGCTTCTTAAGTCCCATTCCTAAAACTTCACGAGAATCATTTAATAAAGTTACATGCCCTTTATATTTCTCATTCCATAAGTCAGCCCAGCTTGTAGGTGCTTCTTTCACATACTTTTTATTGTATGCTATACCTGTTACGCCCCAAGTATATACTAAAGAATATTTATTCTCTGGATCAAACGCCGGTGTTTTGAAATTAGAAATCATATTTTCGATATTCGGGATATTCTTTTTATCTAACGGCGCTAATAAGTCCATTTTCGCCATTGTTTTAACCATGTAATCGGATGGCTGAATTAAATCATACTTCGCGCCACCAGCTTGTAATTTCGCAAGCATTTCTTCATTACTTGCATACTTATCATAGTTTATTTTCACGTTATATTTCTTTTCAAAATCTTTTAGCACTTGCTCATCAAAATTGTCAGCCCAGCTATAAATGTTTAACTCTTCTTTTTTTTCACCACAGCCAGCAAGTACACCAGCAACAAGGCTAAAGCTAATTGCTGCGCCGGCTAATCTTTTCATTAATTTCATCGGTTTATTACCCCCTCGTACTTTCTATATCATTCGTATTATAAAGGAAGGTGTCCTCCAGAGTTTTCTTCACCATCTGCACCTTTGTTACGGAAGATTTCAGATAGAACCATTAATCCTACGATAGCTACAATTAAAATTGTAGAAAGTGCATTAATTTCTGGTGATACTCCACGCTTAACCATACTGTAAATGTATAATGGCAATGTTGTTGATCCTGGTCCTGATACGAAGAAACTAATTACAAAATCATCAATTGATAATGTGAATGTTAATAATGCAGCTGAAATAACTCCAGGTGCAATTGCTGGAAACGTTACAAAACGAAATGTTTGCCACGGCGTTGCTCCTAAATCATTCGCAGCCTCTTCTAAATCACGTCCCATACCAGAAAGACGTGCTGCTAAAATAACGACAACAAATGAAATACTAAATGTAATGTGTGCAATAATAATTGTTGTTTTACCAAGCTCCATACCTAATTGACTAAATAAAATAAGTAAAGATAATCCCATTAAAATATCAGGAATTAAAATTGGTAAATATACAAGACCGTTAATGGCCCCTTCATAACGATATTTATAACGATGTAATGCAATTGCGAAAATCACACCAAGAACAGTCGTTACAATCGTCGTTACGATTGCAATCGTCATACTATTTACAAACGCATCAATAACATCTTGTTTTTGAAATAAATCTGTATACCAATGGAATGTGAATCCTTCCCATTCCGCATTAATGCGAGAATCATTGAAGGAATATACCATTAAAACCATCATTGGAAAATACAAGAACAATAAAATTAACCAAGAATAAGAAACTAAAAACTTCTTCATTTTTGCCTATTCCCCTCCGTTCCCATCATATTTATATACTTTCGTTGCACGATAATATAAGTAAATTAACAGAACAGAGAATAGAACAACAATCATAGATAACGCAGATCCAAACGGCCAATCACGCGCTCCTAAGAATTGATTTTGAATTACGTTTCCGATTAATGCTACTTTCGATCCACCCATAACGTCTGATACAACAAACATTCCGATAGAAGAAACAAACACTAAAATAGAACCAGTAGCAATCCCAGACAACGTCATTGGTACTGTTACATTCCAAAATGCCTTTACTGGTGTGGCCCCTAAATCATAAGCGGCTTCTAGCTTACGCTTATCAAGCTGCTCAATCGCTGCATACACCGGTAAAATCATAAATGGTAATAAAGAATATACCATTCCGAGTATTACAGAAGGTGTATTATATAGTAAATTTAACGGTTCACTAATAATACCTAGCTTCAATAGCAATGTGTTTACAAGACCTTGTGAACGTAAAATAACAATCCATGCGTATGAACGAACAAGGAAGTTAATCCAAAACGGGATCGTTGCCAATAATAAAA
Source organism: Bacillus sp. MHSD_36 (assembly GCF_030757775.1). Classification (NCBI taxonomy): domain Bacteria; kingdom Bacillati; phylum Bacillota; class Bacilli; order Caryophanales; family Bacillaceae; genus Bacillus; species Bacillus sp. MHSD_36. The sequence continues at coordinate 163,397 of NZ_JAVBIS010000003.1, read as the reverse complement.
GAATGGAACGATACTTACGATCAACAATTGTAATTGTATACGCAAATGGATAACCAATTAGTAAACATATTACTGTGGTAATAACCGCAATTTTTACTGTTTCCCATAACGTCCCCATATATAATGGATCAAATACACGTGCTATGTTCTCTAATGTAAATTGCATTTCCACTGTCCCATATGCTCCGCGCTGCATGAAAGCAAATGCCAATACAAACAGAAGGGGAATTAGGAAGAAGATTAACAGCCATGCGACTGTAGGTAGTGCGAGTAATTTCCCTTTTTTCAATTTAAGGTCACCTCGTCCTCTTGCTCCCAGCCTACGTATACATTATCTCCAATGCTCCACTGCGCTGCTTCTTCAGCAGTTTGATATGCCATTAGTAATTCTGACGTTTTCTCATCACGTACATAAAGCTTTTCCATATTTCCAACAAACTCAATGTCTTCAATATGTCCAAGATGGTATTCTTTTAAAATCGGTTCTTCAACCGAACGCACTTTTACGTTTTCAGGGCGAATTGCTACATAGCCTTCCCCATTTTTCACAATATTATTTTCACCGATAAATGTCGCAACGAACAATGTTTTCGGCTTATTATAAATTTCTTTTGGCGTTCCGATTTGTTCAATATGTCCTTTATTCATAACAACGATACGATCACTCATGCTCATCGCTTCTTCTTGATCGTGCGTTACGTATATGAACGTAATTCCTAAATTACGTTGTAAGTTTTTCAATTCACGTTGCAAGTCTTTTCTTAACTTAAAGTCTAACGCCCCAAGTGGCTCATCTAGTAATAATACACGCGGGTTATTTACAATCGCTCTCGCAATTGCCACACGCTGTTGCTGTCCACCAGAAAGCTTTGCAGGTTTACGATTACGGAACTCAAGTAACTGCGTTAAACGCATTGCCTCTTCAGCACGCTCTTTCTGCTCTGCTGCCGGTACTTTCTGCATTTTCATACCGAAACAAATATTTTTCTCCACATTCATATGTGGGAATAACGCATAATGTTGGAACACTAGGTTCATATGACGTTTATATGGTGGCAAATCGTTAATCTTTTCATCATCTAATAAAAGATTCCCTTTAGTTGGGGTTTCAAATCCTGCGATCATACGAAGTAACGTCGTTTTCCCGCAACCACTTGGCCCTAAAATCGTTAAAAATTCCCCTTCTTTAATATCTAAAGAAAGCGGTGGGATAATCACTTGATTTCCAAAATGTTTTTCTACTGCTTCAACTTTAATAATCTTTTTCATTTTCCCGTCCAATCTACCTTAAATTTTAATTTTTATATTCATGAATAAATATTTATGTTCTATAGACTATTTTTTGTTTCGATCCAAACAAAAATGGTTATTTAGCAAGCGTTCACTTCTATTCTTTATGTAGTATGTTTGATTCATTTTCGCATGATACATAATGTCGAACAGAAAAACCCCTTCCATTGCGAAGGGGCTATTATCATACGGCTACGCCTACTGATAAACACCATCATCATTTTAACAACTTTCGTATGAATTTTAAAGCACTTTTTGTAGAAGAGTAGCGAATTTTCATATCGAATGCTGTAGATTGGGCTAAAATGCTTTTATAATGTGAAAAAGTCCGAAAACTTTCTTCCCCATGATAACTCCCTAATCCACTATTTCCGACGCCACCAAAAGGTAGATATGGCGTTGCAAGATGATAGACAACATCATTAATACAGCCTCCACCATATGAAATATTACTCGTTACTTTCTTTTGCACTTCTTTATCTTCAGAAAATACATATAACGCTAACGGCTTTGGATGTTGCTGAATCGTGTCAATTACCTCTTCTATGTTGTCGTATTCTATAATTGGTAAAATCGGACCAAAAATTTCGTCTTCCATAACAGTACTTTTCCATGTAACATTAGTTAACACTGTTGGTTCTATATGTAATGTTTCTTTTTTATAGTTCCCACCAATTATAGTTTTACCATCTTTCAAAAACGTACATAAACGTTCAAAATGACGTTCACTCACAATTCGTACATAATTATCATTGTGCAGTGGCTCTTTTCCATACTGCTCCTCAATTTCATGTCGCAACGCTTCAATTAACTGTTCTTTCACCGAAGCATGCACATACATATAATCAGGCGCTACACACGTTTGCCCTGCATTTAAAAACTTCCCCCAAACAATTCGTCTTGCTGTTACGTCTATTTTGGCATCTTTATGTACAATACATGGACTCTTTCCGCCAAGTTCTAACGTAAGCGGCGTCAACTGTTTTGCTGCTGCCTCCATGATAACTTTCCCAACGCCCACACTACCTGTAAAGAAAATATAATCAAATGGTTCCTTCAGCAAAGCCGTACTCTCTTCAACGCCGCCTTCTACTACCGCTACAAGCTCTTCTTGGAATAATTCGCCTAACATTCTTGTTAGCACTTTGGAAACGTTTGGCGTTAACTCTGACGGCTTTAAAACGATTGTATTTCCAGCTGCCAGCGCTCCTACAAGTGGGGCAATTGCTAATTGAAACGGATAATTCCACGGTGCAATAATAAGTGTCACACCGTACGGTTCTGGCACTACTTTTCCCTTTGATCCAAAGTGAGTAAGTGCTGTTCGAACTCGCTTCGGTTTACTCCACGATGAAATATGCTTCAATTGAAAGGAAATTTCCTTTAATACATATCCAACTTCCGTTGTAAATGACTCGTGAGCTGATTTATTTAAATCTAATTTCAATGCCTGAAATATTTCTTCTTCAAAGCGCTGAATGCCTTCATAAAGCTTGTTCAAATTATTCTTTCTCACTTCTATACTTCTCGTATGGCCATTATAAAAATATGCCTTTTGTTTATTTACAATAGAAGAAACACTCATTCATTCACCTTCTCCCACTATTTTTATCCAATTCCTTCATTATTTATATAGACTTCATATATAATAAAATTCTATTCGTAAAGTTACATTATATATAATTTCTTCTTTTATATAAAATTCATTGCTCACAAAAAAACTACCGAAAGAAAATCTCTCGGTAGTTTTACTGTGTTAACGATATAAACGAACAGCACCTGCAGAATTATCATCAGCTTGTCCTACAACTTCAAACTTCAGGCCAAGATTCGGTAAAATACGTCCTGCATCTGGAATCTGTTGATTAATATACGTTTTTGAATCGTCAAACTTCGGTACACCTGCTAAGCCATCATACGTAAACGTTCCACGCGTTGGAGATACAACTTTCCAAGCTGGCGTTTTGTCGAATGAGAACGCAGCATCAGCAATTTGGAATCGTGTACTACTCTTAACTGTCGGTTTACCATTTAAAGTTCCTACAATCGCTTCTGGGTGAGAATCAACTACGCCAAGGAAACCGTGTCCTGGATGTACGCCAACCCAGTTATCTGTGTAAGCAGAGTCCGCATACCATACAACCATACCAGTGTTAAATACTGGACCGCGTGCAAATTTCAATGCGTTATCTGCACCAGCATAGTTTCTCCACTCTACATAATAGTTATGTTTTTTCTTCTCAGTTCCGTTAGATACAACGAAGCCATCTAATTTTAATTGTGGTGTACCTTCTGCATCATCAGAGAATACTACTTTACCATCTACTGTTAATGAAGCATTATCAAGAGCAAATCCATTTAATGCTAAACCACCATCAGTAATGTAATCAAATGTTAATTTTACTTTCTTACCTTTGAACTGGCTTAAGTCATATGATTTGTCAATCCATTTTCCATTTGTCGAATCTGCATTTCCACTATTAGCTTTCTCACCAAGTCTTTCAATTAATGTTTGTTTACCATCTTCTGTTACAGCATGTACTTCAAGGAAGTCATACTCCGCTTCAATTTCATATAATGATTTGAAATCAAATTTTGCAGTCGTTGCATTCGTTAAATCGAACAGTGGTGTTTCCATCTTCGTATGAAGATCGTCACCTTTTGTGCTGTAGTAATACTGTTTACCAAATGCTGGAGCAATTGTTTTTACATCTTTATCAGGTAAGTTTACACGAATCATACCTGGTCTTTCTGATTTCGTAACACTTTGGTCTAAATATGTTGCTAGACCAATACCTTTATTTAATTTCTCGTAATCTACTTCTAGGATATTTGCCCAGTTACCACCGATTGTTTTTTGGAAAAACTCTTTATTTTGCGGTGAGAAACTTGTTGGCGTTGTTCCTGCAATTTTACCAGCCCAGCTACCACCACTCATAATAGACCAAGATTCAATCGGCTCACCTTGACCGCTATATTGCGTATCATACTCATCTGGAAGACCTAAATCATGACCGTATTCATGTGCGAATACACCAACTGCGCCATCTTCTGGCTCAATTGTGTAGTCAAATGCTGCTATCTTTCCGCCCCAATACGGAACTTTCGCTTGTGTGCCTTCGATTGGGAATGGTTTCGGTCCAACAGTCCAGCGGTGTGACCAAATCGCATCGTCACCTAATTTACCACCACCAGCTTCTTGTCCAACACCTGCATGAATAATCATTAAGTGATCGATTAAACCGTCCGGTTGATTTTGATTTCCATCACCATTTACATCGTATTGGTCAAATTGGTCGAACTCTGATAAATCAATACCGCTATCTACAGCCGCTTTTAATGCATCTTTTACTAAATCTCGTGGTCCTTTTGGTCCTTTATTATCATGACCGCCACTTGCTGCATCTGCACCGTAATCAGCAGCTTTACCAGGAACTGTTAACCATTTTGTAACTGTTCCATCTACTGTGTAACTACCACCAGATTGCTCTTCGTAATATTGTTTAAATGTTTCGATTTTACTTCCATCATCTAATGTGAATGGCTCATTACCGAATAACATTTTTTCATAATGTTCTTTGTTAAAATCTTCCGAATACATATAACCAGGTTCTTTATCGATATTGTTATGTTTAAAGTCAGCGTACTCTACAAGTAAAACGAGTACTTTATCTTTACGAACATCACCGTTGTACGCTTTTTGCTTTGCTGGAGATGTTGGTACTTTACCATTTAGACCACCTTTAACTGGCCCTGTCGCTGCAGGTGTTCCTGTTGCTGGTTTATCTACCTTTTCTTTCGTATCTGCTTTTGCATCTTTCACTTTCTTTAAAAAGTCAGATGCTTCTTTCGTAAGTGGGTCCCCATTTGATACTTCTTTCCCAGGATTTTCACCTTTTTTGTTCTCTACGTATTTTTCGACAGCTTTCTTTGTTTCTGTCTCTGAAGCCTTCGAATCAATTACCCCACGTTTTTTTAGCGCATCCGCTAAACGTTCTTCCGGAATTAAATGATCATCAACTGGGCTCGTAGCTGTCTTATTTACAGGTGTTTCAGCATATGCAGACTGGCCACCTGCTCCGAATGAAAGACCTAATACAGCTGTCAAAGCAATTGATGATAAAACTTTGAACGGTTTCTTGTTCATCCCTTATTTCCTCCCCTAATAAATAATATGTATTACAAATTGAATTTTATTAAAAATTCAATATTTTTTCAATATTTAGTCATATTATGTAATGTTTTTAATATATTTGTAAAAATTCCATAGTTAGCATACGAATATATCACAATTCAACAATGTTTTCTGAAAATATTGAAAATATTTGTCAGAAACTTTATAATCGCCATAGAGGGAATTTAATGGGGATTTTATCTTTGTTTTATCTACAAAATATTTGATAATTCACTACATAAAAATACAAAATCTGATTGTATTATCACGTATTCTGTAGCAGCAATTATGACCGATAATTAGGGAGGAATTACATTTGTACAAAGATAAGACTGACGCACTGGACCAAGAATGGATTGATTTAATACTTGAAGCTCTAGACGCTGGTATCGCCCTGCAAGATATCGAACATTTTTTCCAACGTATGAAGCCATCCACTCAGGCTCAATAGGTTTGTTCTTTTTAACGAAGTTTATGTTATAATAATGACATCATAAGACGACGACATATTGATAGAAAGGTGCGCAAATATGATTGGAGAACGTATAAAACGCCTGCGTTTACAAAAAGGTATTTCATTAACTGAACTTGCCGAAAAAGCTGGTGTTGCTAAATCTTACATTAGTTCTATAGAACGAAATTTACAAAAGAACCCTTCCATTCAGTTTCTTGAAAAGATCGCAGCAGTTCTACAAATTCCAGTTGATACTTTACTTCATGATGAAACAACAAAGGAAGCTAACCTAGACTCCGAATGGACACAGCTCGTCAAAGATGCAATGAACTCTGGTGTCTCCAAAGAACAATTTCGTGAATTTCTTGAATTTACAAAATGGAAGCAAGATCAAAAATAATAAATAGAAAGAAGTGCTTACAACCGGCACTTCTTTTTTCTTTATAAAAAAAAGCGGGGGATACCCGCTTTTTTATTATTTTTCTTCGCCAGCTTCTTGGTTAGCATTGAATGTCCATTCTAAATTCAATGAATCACCTTGGAAGACATTTTGGTCTTTTCCATCATCTACAAATTCAAATTGTACCCATAAATAATCCTCTGTACCAGCTTCTAATCCACCCTTTTCTCCCCACTCAGGAGCAAAGATGTCTTTAGCTAAAAGATCTGGATCAGTTTTTTGTAAGTCTGCTAAAGTTGTTTCATATACAGGCTCACTTTGTTTATCCCAGTTCCAAAGGAATTTCACTTTAATGTGCTTACCAAAGTCTTCACCAGCATTATCGCCTTTTGCATCTTTCACAGTATACTTTGTCGCTAGTTTAACGTCTTTAATTGTTAATGAACCGCTATTCTTTAATAAGAACTCTTTCTTAACAGAATCCCCTGGTTTTAAATCTTTAATATCTACAAGCGTTGTAGGGTCTAATGTAAGATCTAACGTCCCAGCCGCAAATGTATTATTCGATACTTCTTTATCGCTAAAGTATGCGAATGTTCCTCCACCAATTAAAGATAACCCCAATGCTGCTGATGCAACTCCCATACCTAATTTCTTTTTCAGACTCACAATCAATTCCCCCTAGCTGTTTTTTATATTTTTATTGCTATCTCTTATTTAAAATAAGAGATGTAACTAAAACTATATTAGCATTAGCTAATATTTGTTCTTTTTTAAAAACCTTATGTTCATTATAACGAACAAACCTATATAAATACAACAAATATTTATTAATATTTTCAGTCATTTTTATTTCTCAATATTATTTTGACTTTTCAGTAAAATACAGAAAGATAAAAATAATATTTTGTTAATGTCTTGACCTATCTCCACTAATGAATAGCCTTCATCCATCTAATTAACTTTAGGTGGCTGAATAAAATAAAAAGGACACGAAAAAATAGGCGAGTGATAGTGCTCTCCTCACCTATTCGTTTATAATCCCTATCTACTCTAGAATGTTACTACATTTTACTTGCTATCTTTATTTTTCTGTTCTTCTTGTTTCTTACTCTCTTCTAATTTTTTCGCTTCCTCTTGTTTCTTACTCTCTTCTAACTTTTTCGTTTCCTCTTGTTTCTTACTCTCTTCTAATTTTTTCGCTTCCTCTTGTTTCTTACCCTCTTCTAATTTTTTCGCTTCTTCTTGTTTCTTACTCTCTTCTAATTTTTTCACTTCTTCTTGTTTCTTACTCTCTTCTAACTTTTTCGCTTCTTCTTGTTTCTTACTCTCTTCTAGCTTTTTCGCTTCTTCTTGTTTCTTACTCTCACTCACTTGTTTTGTTGTTTCATCTACTAGTAACTTCTCAAAATCTTGAATTTGTTTATCAATCACTTGTAAATTAACTTCTTTATCAACATACTCACAGTTTTCTTTCACTATATGGAAGCCAGCATTCACATACGAGAATACTTGCTTATTCGATTCAATTGTATTTCCTTTTAACTCTTCTTGTACTTGATTATAAGGTTCTTCTATTGAGTTATACACTTTTTGTAACGATTCTCTCTCAGCAACTATTTTCTCACGCCCTTGCTTCCACGTAACAAGAGCCTGTTCTAACTCTTGAACGGAGGTAACAGTTACTTTTGATTTCATCTCTTTATACTCATGCAAAATAACTTCCTTATGTTGCTTAGCTTGTTCTGTTAATTGATCAACTGTTTTTGGAAAAATACTTGCTGTAGAAATAGTAGCCGTTACTTTCGTTTCATGAACGAAAGCTGCTTCTGTATAAGTCATCATTTGAGAGCCTAAATAAAAAGTAATCGAACACAAACATGGCAATATAAGCATCTTTTTGAAATTGCGAGGTGGCTTCAGCATTTTAATCTCTCCTATCGAACAACTTGTTCTTTATCAAGAACCATACCTTTATTATAATAAAGTGAATTATAAAATGATATAAAAAATTATCTTTCTTTTTACATTTCCCTTTTAACAGAAAAGGAGACTATCATTTTTGATAGTCTCTATTTCTTGTCATTATTATTTTGCTTCAGCGTCACCTTGTTGTGCATCAAACGTCCAAGTTAATTGTAGCTTATCCCCCTGGAATTCATTTTGATCTTTTTTATTATCAACGAACTCAAATTTCACTTTGAATTTATCGGATTTACCTGCAGAAATACCTTTTTCATCCCAGAACCAAGCAGCTAAATCGTTATTTACCGCAGTAAGTGTTTCACTCTTCAATTTATCTAGCGTTGTTTCCTTGACGATTGTTTCATGCTTGTCTACATTTTTTAAGAATGTTACTTTAATATGTTTACCAAAATCATCTTTATTATCTTTCTTCACATCTTCTACATTATAATCTGTTTTTAGTAGTACTTTTTTAATATCTAATGTTCCTTTATTTTCTAATTTAAATTCTTTTTCAACTGTATCACCAGGTTTTAAATTCGACACATTCACAACTGTTGATGGATTTAACGCTAAATCAAGCGTACCAGCCGCAAATGTATTGTTTGATACTTCTTTATCACTGAAAAATGCAAACGTTCCTCCGCCAACTAACGCTGCTCCTAATACTGCCGATGCGATACCCATTCCTAATTTTTTCTTTAAAGTCATGTCCATATCCCCTTGATTTATATATTTGTCAACTTCCTAAACGGAAAGTATAACCAAATAAACTAGACGGATTGTTCTACCTTGTTCTCTTTCTTTTCTCCGTCTATGCTACGAATAGCACTAAAAATAGTAATAGCGGAATATCCTAGTAAAAAGACTCCTGGAATAATAAGAAGTAAAGCAGCTCCCGCTTTTGAATTCGCATAATTTAATGCATACCCTGCATAAGGAACTGTAATATCCGCGTATTTTCCAATGACATTCTCCGCAAGTACTGGTTCTAAATCTGGCCCGTTGTTGTTATCCCCTTTTGTTTCATACATTACTTTTCCATTTATATCTTTCACACCGATAATACGGTGAGTGATAATTTTTTGATCTTTCTCTTTAAAAGTAATAACATCACCTTTTTGATATTTAGAACCATCTTTCGTCGGCTCTATCGCAATGATTGATCCTGTTAAAAATGTTGGCTCCATCGATCCTGAAAGAACACTCTTAAATTGATATCCCATTACTGTTGGATCACCACCACTCGCTTTTGAAGAAATAACTACAAAAGCTAAGCAAACCATCAACGCAAATAAAACAAATGAGATAACGTTGCTAATCACCTTCCAAATTAATTTCATCGTATCTCTTCCTCTCCGTTGTTTTATATTATTTGAAGTATGCAATATTCATTTACGTTCTTTAACAAGAACACAACTAAATAATATAACGAACAAATCAGAAATGCAATAATAATATTTACAATTATTAGTTATTTTAAAAATAAAAAGGCTGTTCACTCGGAACAGCCTTTTTACTAGTAATTTATTTTTCTTCTGATTTCATTCCTGTTGTATTTCGGCGTAGCACTACAAATAAAATGGCTCCAAATAGTACAGCAGCACCTATCCCAGCGCTTATTATTTTCACATTTGATTCGTTTACTTCAGGCGTAGCCGTATCTTTTTTAGGCATCGCAAAAGTAACATCCTCTTTTGAAAGAACATTTACCGTCGCAATTGTTTGATTATTTTTCGTAATATCAACTGCCCCAACTACCTCACCACGATGAATTCCTTTATGATATAAAGAATCTTTATCTAATGAAGCCGCACGAAAAATCGTCCTTACATTTTTCCCTTCATCTTTCTTAAGCATAAGTTCTGCACTTTGCTCAAGTTCGCTATCAATATCTTTATTTAAATATGTTGTCTTTTGATGCCAACTATGTTTATCTAGTACAGTTTGCTTCACAAATTGACCGAAAGAATAGTCCGCCATCTGCTTCAAATCTTCATAAATTTCGGGTCTTTGAGAAGCCATTACTACATTTATAATACGATTTCCATCCTTCTCATTTAATAAAACGAGTGTATTGCGCGCTTCATTTGTAAAACCAGTCTTCCCACCAATACTATATGGATTTTCAAAATAAGTAGACTTGTTAAAAATAGACACCGTCTGTCTAGATGTCGTAACTGTCGTTCTTTTCGTATTCATTGCTTGCAGAATTTCAGGATACTTTTGCACACCTCTCGTAATCATCGCCATATCATATGGCGTAGTATAATGATTTGGATTATGCAATCCATTTGGTGTGACAAAATGACTATCTGTAGCCCCTAATTGTTTCGCTCTCTCATTCATCATATGAGCGAAATTCTCAACACTTCCACCAATACGCTCCGCAATCGCATACGACACATCATTCGCACTCAGCACCATTAAAATCATAAGCGCAGTATTTCTATTAATCGTCTCACCAGGTTGAAACTCAATTTGATAATTACTCTTCTCTTGATCTAATGCTAATTGTGAAAACGTAAACTGATCCTCTGGCTTCGTATGCTCCATAAGTAAAATCGCCGTTAACACCTTCGTCATACTAGCTGGAAACGCGCGATGATGTGCATTTTTGTCATACAACATATCTCCTGTTTTCGCATCAATCGTAGTTGCAAACTGACTAAAAACATTTGGCCCTTCCTTAGGTGGTGGTGCCACTTGTTCTGGATTTACTCCAATATTCGTCTCAGCACGTAACGTCATAGGTGTCAAAAAAATTAAATAAATAACGGTAATAAAAGCCAAAATTCTCTTTAAATTTACCATATGACTCTCCCTTTTCACTATACTCTCATAGCTTAAAAACTGAATCTACCAATCCATATGTAAATTGTATTAAATTGGAAGAATATTCACTATTTTTTACTATATCATATTTTTACGATGGATGACATAAATATACAATAAAAAATAAGAAAGAATTATTCTTTCTTATCCTTCTCATCAATCAATGAATCTATTAATTTTTGACTAGCTTCCTCAGGTGTAATCTCATCTGTCATCCCCATAAACGACCAACCTTTAGAATCAACCCACTCAACAAACTCGTGTAAAAACTCATCATGTGTAACATCCACATCAAGAATTGATCCATTAATCGAAATCGTTCTATTTCTAGATACACGCATCTTGAACGTTTTCCTAACCATTACAATAATTCTCCCTCTACTCTTGAATATTTATAAAATAATCTTGTATCTCTGTTATACATGATTTTAAGTAAATTGTAAAAAGGATATATTGGCCAATTTGGACATTAAACATAGAAATCTCTTATCCTCCATAAACCTCGTGCGATATACAAATGGTCATAGTATTCAACAATTAGACCATTTAGATGAATAAAAAATTATGCTCTTTTGGAAGATATCACGCAAAATAGTATAATTTGAATAAGAGCACTAAGGCAGCTCCATTTAGATGAACTTTTACGTTGTAGACTTAGAGACTGATGCGGAAATTACTATTTGGTTCCTATTTCTATACATAATATTGCTGGAAAGAAGGTAGTACGGTGAAAACAACAGAAAATTTTACTGACAAGGCCGATATATATGCGAAATATCGACCTAGTTATCCCAATGAATATATTGAGTATTTGCTTTCAGCTAACGAACTAAATGAGAATCAGATTGTGGCCGATATTGGTTCAGGTACGGGGATATTTAGCCGTCAGCTACTTGAAAGTGGTTTACATGTTATTGGAGTTGAGCCAAATGATGACATGAGAAAAATGGCAGAACAATCGTTAAAACGATATCCTCGTTTTCAATCCATAAAAGCAACTGCCGAACATACCACTTTAAAAGAAAATAGTGTAGATTTAGTAACTGTTGCTCAAGCATTTCATTGGTTTGATAAAGAAGCTTTCAAAATCGAATGCCAACGAATTTTGAAACAAAAAGCAAATGTTGCTCTTGTTTGGAATAGTAGAGATGTAACTAGTCCCATTATTAAAGAAAATGCAGACATTTGCGAGAAAACCTGCCCGAATTTCAAAGGATTTAGCGGTGGAATTGAGGAAACGCCAGAAATGTTTAACAGCTTTTTTAAAGATGGAAAGTACGAGTTTAAAGAATATCAAAATGATTTACTTTTTGATTATGAAGGTTTTTTAGGAAGAAATCTATCAGCTTCCTATGCTCCGAAAAAAAATGATGAAGAGTATAAAAACTTTGTTCTTCTCCTATCAGAGTTATTCGACAAATACAGTAAGAATGGAAAAATTATTCTCCCAAACTTAACGCGAAGTTATATGGGCCATGTGTAAACAGCCGGACATAAAGTGAAACTTTAATCAGCCCTTACCAATCGAGCGTGATCATTGCATAAACCTTAAATTCATAATGCAGTACACTATATTCAAAATTAAGCAAGCATCCCCCCGTCCTAAATTCAGAACGGGGGTATGCTTGTTTTAGGTGATGAAATGTAATAGCTTTATTATCTCTTTATAAAAAACTCACATTTTATCACACGAAATACACTTGACTTTAGTACAACGAAATGGAATATATTAGAAAATACCTAAAACCGAGGAGGAACTTCATGGCGCACTGTACGTATTGTAAAACGAAATGGAAAGTAAAAGATGTATGGTCGATACTCGTGACATTTGAAAAAGATTGTCCGTATTGTTTCGGAAGGCAATACCTATCAAAGAAAACAATAAACGCTATGCCAGAACTTTTAAGCTTACCTTTACACTTCTTATTACCTTTTCTTGTTGATTTGAGTGATGAAGGTCCTTTAGATTGGTATCGAAAAAAATAATATAACCGCTTTATTCGAATCCACCTTTAATTAAACTTTCTACTTATATATTCCTTAATACACTACTAACTTGATTCCAAATTCTTTCCTTTCAAAAGATTACTATAAAAACATTGTAAATTTTCGGTTAATTATATATAATTGCTTTAACATAATGATTAAAGATGCTATTACATAAGTATTTTTGAAGATCCCGTAGCTCAGCAGGGAGAGCGCCACCTTGACAGGGTGGAGGTCGTGAGTTCGAGCCTCTCCGGGGTCATAAAAAAAAGAGAAACCATATCAACCTTCTACGTGATATGGTTTCTCTTTTTTATCTAAGCTAATCACTTCCCACCAAACATCTTCTCCAAAGACTTCGCATTGGCAAATAATACTTCTTTCAAGTTATCATCTGCAACGATTTTATAGTCGCCATCTTTGTTTTTCTTTAAGTTCAATGTAACTTCGCGAGTTGCCATGATTGCATCTTTATCTGATAAGTGTTTGACGATTGCTGATGTCATTGTTTTTTCGATTGCTTTTTCAGATTGCTCTTTGTCTTCGCTAAAGGCACTAGCAAAGGCCATTGGCATAACTTCTCCCACTGCTTTTGTTACAGCAACGGATAGATCGGCAGATGTAATTTTCACTTTCACTTCTGCTTTGTCATCTTTTTTCGATACTTCTTCAGGCTTTTCAAATTTAAAGTTTTTCGTAATTGCACTCAGCATTGCTTTTGCCTCAGCATCATCTGTTTTTTCATTTAGTTTATTAAATTCCTTGTCACTCCCAACAAATGTACGAGCCTTTTCAACATCACCTTTTTGTATCGCAGTTAAAAATTGTTCCGTTGTATCTTTCGGATTTGCACATCCTGCTAATACACCGACTGTTAATCCTACTACCATCATTAACAGCGATAATTTCTGTATCTTTTTCACGTTTATTCTCCTCTTATCTTTTCTAGTAAGTCACCACTATATAATAGTATGAAACTGGCATTACAAACATTTTTTAGTACAGCATTTACATGATTCATTTTCTATTCATTCCCAAAAGATAAAGAGCCTTGCAGCATTCCTACAAGGCCCTCCTCTATCAATCCGTATCCGTAGCACAAATGAGCCACATTTTCTGCTCCTTACTATCTAACACCATCCAAGTAACATCCCACGCAACATCGTAAAACCATTCTGTCCAAGGGCGGTAGCTTTGGAACACTTTAATATCTTCGTATCGATCTTGGAACATATATTGGCATACATTGACTGCTAATTGCTTTGCGATAACTGGTCGTTCCTTAAACGCTTCATATGCTCCGCCCCACAAAATTTGCGCGGCAATGCTACCATCAAGCATGACTGCCAGCTGCTCTTTAAAACGAAACTTATATTTTTCTGACGTATGTATTTTTAGCTCTTCTAAGCTATGTATTATATCTAAAGAGTTAACGATTCTTCTAAAGAAGTGTTCGTGTCCCTCTTTCGAATGTGGTATTTCTTTGAAAAAATTTTCATTATGTACTTTAAAACAGCTTATAACCGCTCCGCCATTTACGTTTTGCTCCTTGAATATATGTATGAGTTGCTCAACAGATGAGTCATTCATTTCTATTTTTTCAAACGTTCCCTCTTTCCATCTCATAACGCCCACTACTCTCTATTAAAAATTTGTTTCTTCATTATAAATAGCAAAATAAAAACCAGCAACTTTAAGGTCGCTGGTTTATCTCTTATTCATATTCGAAAAAACAATTACAATTGCTCCAAGTACATAATACCCCGCTACCATCCACATATTCCGCTCAAAGATCATAAGCGATATATTAATAGCAGCAAATAATACATATAAAATGAAATCTCTCTTTTGTAGTGCTTCTCTATTCATCAAAATATACATCGTACCAATTGGCGAAAGGATGAAGCAAAGGAAAAAAACAAACATTTTTCTTAACGACCATGGATATGAAGTTACTATCTACATATGAATCTCCTATTCACTTTATAGTACCTTTAACATCGGTCTTACTACCCTATATTCGTCACTATGAGGCTCCTTTATGATTAAAGGTGAGTGAGGATTTTTTTCTTCTTCTATGATTATGAATACTTCTGTTTTTTCTTGTAATACGTTGGATTCACTATTTTTAATAGGCTTTTTACTTGTTTCAATTTTCTTTGTAACTTCTCCGATCCTTTGCCCGACTTTTTCAGCTTCGGCAGGTTCATTCGTTACGTAGTATTCCTGACCCTCCCATACTAACATAGGTGGCACTTGTTCTCGTTTGTTACATATTATATAAGTAATACTAGCAAGTAGTAGACATGTTACTAAAAAGAAGATAGTTTTTTTATTCATATAATATGCTCCCTAACTATCATTTTATCAAATTATATAATACCCAATATATGTAGTAAATGGATTTAGTAGAATTTTTAGGGTTTTATATAAAAAGGAAAAACCTTACTCAAGTAAGGTTACATTTTTACATTCTATAGTGACCGATTTATTAAAACGATCATGACGATAATCGCTATAAACATAACAACTAAACAGCCGATCATTTTATAAAAGCCTCTTTTCGTTAACGTCCCACCTTGAACGTCTTTACGAATAAATAAGAATACGGCTAAAAATAATACAAGCCCAATGCCAAAAGCATACAACATTTGCATATGTTAATCTTCCTTTCTTTCTTCCATCTTAATATCTTTTCGCTAAAACAACAAATGAGATAAAGACGGTACTCATCGTAAGTGCCATAAGTATGTTCAATAGTTCAGTAGCAGATAGTGTAAGTATTTTTAAGTTTAAGCCGATAGAGAAAAGAAGATAATACGCTGTTAATGCAAAAAAGGTCACGAACATCCCTTTATAACGAATAAGTTTCATGCGCTCGTCTTTTTCTTTAAATTGTGGGTGTAAATAACTTAGGCAAAAACACATAATCATCATACCAAGTAATGGATAAGTTGCTTCTGGTGGTGCCGAATGCGTCATTACACCTGTTAGTATCATAAATCCACTCATAAATAGAAAAATAATCCCCATAATTACGAAGTACTTTTGTGAATAATTCATCTTTACTCCTCCCCTTCTTTTCCTGCATAAATAAATACATGTTCTATCGTTGTCTGAAATGTTTTTGCTATTTCAAATGCTAACGGAAGTGATGGATCGTATTTTCCTTTTTCAATTGAAATGATGGTTTGTCTGGAAACGCCAAGTTTCTCAGCCAATTTTTCTTGAGATAGTCCAAATTTTTTTCGGTATTCGACCATTTTATTTTCCAAGGAATTTTCTCCCTCCTCCCTTATACCGAGTATATACGTAAAGGAAACTTTACGTCAAGTTTCCTTTACGTCAAGTTTCCTTTACATTCATTTTAATTATTATTCACGCTATTTATATAGAAGAAACTTTTTGAATTTCAGTACGTCTATTTTGTAATGAAACATGGAGCAATGTAAATAACTGTTACTATATCTCCTCCTCTCTTTTTTTTAAATTTAATATCTCCATATTTGTTTTATCCTTTTAAAACATTTCATTTCTCTCTTTATTCCACGAAATGCATTATTGGTTTTACAGTGTTTTTCGTCATATTTATAGAAACTAACTGTTTATGAAGCATTTTTTATGTTTAGCAACTTTTTTTGTAGAAATCCTTCACTTTCCTTTCAATATTTAACACTATCTAAATAAAGTTTACTCTAAATTCATAATTTTTTATTTTTTATACTATATCCCGTTATATTGTTGTATAATATCAATGAAAGCGCTTATTATTTCAATATACATAATTCGAACTCATTTTTATCAAAACATTCTAACTATTATACTTATATTTACATGCAACAATTTTAGTCGTTTGTATAGGTATACCAAATATATCCACCCCATTTTTCTGTAAAATTACTTTATAACATGAAAGATTAACTTGGGTGATAAGTTATTGTGAATGTTTTTTTACAAAACAGATAAGTAATAGTGTTTGGTATTATGTAAATTATTGTAATAACATAAGAGTAAAGAAAACATTTACATTGATTATTGGTTCATCAATTATTGAAAAGAGCAAAATGCACCTTTTTGTATGGAAAAAGGATTATATGCATTGGGAGGTTTAAACAAATGACGAGGAAGAATACAACGACAAACCCTTGGGCCAAGTTCCACGGTCCGAACCTTGGTTATGTTATTGAGCAGTATGATCTTTACGTAACTGGAGCAGGTTCTGTTGATCCGGAATTACAAGAGCTTTTTGAAATTTTTGGAGCTCCTTCGTTTCAAGATGATGTCGTAACAGGGGACAACACAGCAACACATTTTTCTCCTCAAAACACAGGGAACATCGAAAAAATTCTTAAAGTCGTTCAGCTTGTTGAACAGATTCGTTCTTTCGGGCATACGTTAGCTCACATCAATCCGATGGAAGATGCTGCAAATGGACAATCTCTTCTTGAGAAAGCAATGAACGAACTGAGCGATGCTGACTTGAAAGCGATTCCAGCTAAGGCAGTATGGCAAGATGCACCAGAGGGTATTCACACTGCACTTGATGTAATTCATAGATTAAAAGAAGTGTATACACAAACTTTAGCTTATGAATTTTCTCATATACAAGATAGTGAAGAACGCGCGTGGTTGCATCAAATGGTGGAATCAAATTCATTGCGTCAACCACTATCAAATAAAAAACGAACTGCTCTTTTAAAACGTTTAACAGCTGTTGAAGGTTTCGAGCAATTCTTGCATAAAACATTCGTTGGGCAAAAGCGTTTCTCTATTGAGGGCGTTGATATGCTTGTACCTGTTCTAGATGAGATTGTGCTAGAAGGTGCTAAAAATGGCGTAGAGGATGTCATGATTGGTATGGCTCACCGCGGTCGCCTAAGCGTACTTGCACACGTATTAGAAAAACCATATAGTCACATGTTTGCCGAATTCAAACATGCAAAAATAGAAGGCGCAGTGGCAAACTCTGGCTGGACTGGCGACGTGAAATACCATTTAGGTAGAGAACAAGTCGTTAGTAACGAAGAAGTTAGCACTCGCGTTACATTAGCAAATAACCCAAGTCACCTTGAGTTCGTTAATCCTGTTGTAGAAGGTTTTGCACGTGCGGCTCAAGAAAATCGTAAAAAGTCTGGTCTTCCAGAACAAGATACTTCAAAATCATTCGTAATTTTAGTTCATGGTGATGCTGCATTCCCTGGTCAAGGTATTGTATCTGAAACGTTGAACTTAAGCAGATTGAACGCATACCAAACGGGCGGAACAATTCATGTTATCGCAAACAATGCAGTTGGTTTTACGACTGATAGCTATGATTCTCGTTCTACGAAATATTCAAGCGACCTTGCAAAAGGTTTCGATATTCCGATTGTTCATGTGAACGCTGATGATCCGGAAGCTTGTCTTGCAGCTGCTAATCTTGCGATTCAATATCGCATGTTATTCAAAAAAGATTTCTTAATCGATTTAATTGGTTACCGCCGCTACGGTCATAACGAAATGGATGACCCAGCAGTGACACAACCACAAGTGTACAAAAAGATTAAAAATCACCCAACTGTAAGAGCAATTTATGCAGATCAATTACAAGCTGCTGGTGTTCTAAATGCAGATGAGATTGAAACAATTACTCAGTTTACACAAGAACAATTAAAATCTGACTATGCACAAGTACCACCAGCTGATACGAGCGATGCAACAATTCACGTTAAAGTGCCAGATGTTGTTGCAAAGGGCATTCAGTCAATTGATACTGGTGTTGAGCTTGACTCACTTCGTGCAATTAATGAAGGTCTACTATCTTGGCCAGAAGGCTTTAACGTATATCCGAAAGTGAAGAAAATTCTTGAACGTCGTAAAGATGCTCTTGAAGAGAACGGTAAAATTGAATGGGCACTTGCTGAGTCATTAGCATTCGCTTCTATTTTACAAGAAGGTACACCAATTCGTTTAACTGGTCAAGATTCACAGCGTGGTACATTCGCGCATCGTCACATCGTATTACACGATACTGATACAAATGAAACATATTCACCATTACATCGCTTACCAAACATTAACGCTTCATTCTCTGTTCATAACAGTCCGTTATCAGAGGCTGCTGTTGTTGGTTACGAGTATGGTTATAACGTATTCGCTCCAGAAACGCTTGTTATGTGGGAAGCGCAATATGGTGACTTCTCAAATACTGCGCAAGCATTATTTGATCAATATGTTTCAGCAGGAAGAGCAAAATGGGGTCAAAAATCTGGTTTAGTTCTTCTATTACCACACGGTTATGAAGGCCAAGGACCAGAGCACTCTAGTGCACGTCCAGAGCGTTTCTTACAGTTAGCTGCTGAGAATAACTGGACAGTTGCCAACTTAACGAGCGCGGCACAATACTTCCATATTTTACGTCGTCAAGCATCTATCTTAGGAACAGAAGCTGTTCGACCATTAGTGCTGATGACGCCGAAGAGTTTATTACGTCACCCACTTACGCTTTCAACTGCTAGTCAGTTAAGCGAAGGACGTTTCCAACCTGCTCTAGAACAAGAAAACCTTGGCACGAAACCAAACAAAGTAAAACGCCTTGTTTTAAGCACAGGTAAAATGGCGATTGACTTAGCAGCAGAAATCGAGTCTAGTAAACATGACTACAGCTTAGATGAAATTCATGTCGTTCGTATTGAACAGCTATACCCATTCCCTGCTGAGAAAGTTCAATCTATTATTAAACGCTTTAAAAACTTAGAAGAAATTATTTGGGTTCAAGAAGAACCTCGTAATATGGGCGCATGGCATTACATGGCTCCAATTCTGTTCGAACTAGCTGGAGATAAAGTGAAAACAGGTTATATTGGACGCCCAGATCGCTCTAGCCCATCTGGTGGCGATCCATTCGCTCACAAAGCTGAGCAAGAATTAATTGTTGCTCACGCTTTAGACGTGAAGTATAACTTCCGTCAAGATAAACTAGAAATTGAAGTTTTCAGCAACTAAAAAGTAACAATGAAGGTTTCTAGCTTGTTCCCCTGGGCAGATATTCTGCCCAGGGGGCGGCTAACAAATGGAGATTACCGAAGACAAAAGAAGAAAAAACACACCGTTAGGCAAATAAGGGGAGGACATTTAAAATGATCGAAATTAAAGTACCTGAGCTTGCAGAATCTATTACAGAAGGAACTATTTCACAATGGCTTATCAACGTAGGCGACAAAGTTGAGAAAGGTGGCAGCGTTGTTGAGCTTGAAACTGATAAAGTCAATGTAGAAATCATTGCAGAAGATTCAGGTATTGTATCGAAGTTACTAGGCGAACCTGGGGATACAGTTGAAGTTGGCGCAACTATCGCTATTTTAGATGCAAATGGAGCACCAGTTGCAGTAAGTACACCTGCACCGGCTGCTGAGCAACCAAAACAAGAAACGGCTGAAGCACCAAAAGCTGCGGCACCAAGTGCTGAACAAACTGCAACTCTACAAGGTTTACCAAATACAAACCGTCCTATTGCATCACCAGCTGCTAGAAAAATGGCTCGTGAATTAGGAATCGACTTAAACGACGTACGTAGCACAGATCCACTTGGACGTGTGAGACCACACGATGTACAAGCTCATGCTGCAGCACCAAAAGAAGCACCAGCTGCTCCAAAAAGTCCAGCTCCTGCTCCAGTTGCAAAAACTGAATTTGAAAAACCAGTTGAGCGCGTGAAAATGTCCCGCCGCCGTCAAACAATTGCAAAACGCCTTGTAGAAGTTCAACAAACATCTGCAATGTTAACAACATTTAACGAAGTTGATATGACTGCAATCATGGAATTACGTAAAGAGCGTAAAGACGCTTTCGAGAAAAAACATGATGTACGTCTTGGTTTCATGTCATTCTTCACAAAAGCAGTTGTTGCAGCATTAAAACAATTCCCATTATTAAATGCTGAAATTCAAGGCGACGAGCTTATCATTAAAAAATTCTATGATATCGGTATTGCAGTAGCAGCTCCAGATGGATTAGTTGTTCCAGTTGTACGCGATGCGAACCAATTAAACTTCGCTGAAATCGAAAGCGAAATTCGTGAATTAGGTAAAAAAGCACGTGACAACAAACTTTCATTAAAAGAACTACAAGGTGGTACATTCACAATTACAAACGGTGGTGTGTTCGGTTCTCTAATGTCAACACCGATCCTAAACAGCCCACAAGTTGGTATTTTAGGAATGCACAAAATCCAAGTACGTCCTGTTGCAATTGATGCAGAACGTATGGAAAACCGTCCAATGATGTACATCGCTTTATCTTACGATCACCGTATCGTTGATGGTAAAGAAGCAGTTAGCTTCCTTGTTGCTGTTAAAGATATGCTTGAAGATCCAAAATCATTATTATTAGAAGGTTGATAGATTAATAATCTATTACAGGCTGTAGAATAATCATTCTACAGCCTTTTTTATTGCGTTCATACGGGACAAATTGCATGACATAAGCTAATAATGTATGCCTATAACGTAAGGAGGATTAAAATGAGTAACCTTCCAATTCATGCAAAACTTAAAGCAAATAAGGATACTTTCTTCCTCCCCGACTCAAACGGGGGTGTCTATTTTCGAAATAACGCCAGTTCATTTCGTATGGACGGTGACGGAATTTATAACTGGATTGAAAAATTAATGCCGATGTTTGACGGTAATTATTCTTTAGCAGAAATTACAGATGGTCTCCCTCTTCCCTATCAAAATCGTGTGCTTGAAATTGGAGAGATTTTATATACAAATGGATTTGTCCGTGATGTAAGTCAAGATGCACCTCATGAATTAAACAGCGCATTACTTGATAGATATGCTTCGCAAATTGAATTTTTAGAAGCAGATTCTCATTCAGGTGCTCTAAAATTCGAAACGTACCGCACAGCAAATGTTCTTATAATTGGTTCTGGTGATATGCTTACTTCCTTAGTTTCTTCTTTATTAGAATCCGGATTACCGACCTTTCATTACCTTGTGACAGATTATACGGAAACAAATTACGACCGTATTCATGAGCTAGTAAAACTTGCCCATGAAGTTGATGATACTGTACTTGTTCAAGAAATAGATACGACCATTGATCGACCTCTGCATGAAGTGTTCGAGCCTTTCGACTGGATTTTGTACGTTTCTCAAAATGGAGATATTGAAGGCTTAAGAGCAATTCATACGATTTGTAGAGAAATAGGAAAGAATTTCATACCAGCCGTCTGTTTATCAACACTTGGTATAGCTGGTCCTGTCGTAACAGCTAATCGAGAAGAATGCTGGGAATCCGCGTGGCACCGGCTACATGAAACAACTTTACAAGAGGAACATTCATCAGCATCATTTTCACCAGTTACATCTGCAATGTTAGCAAATATAATCGTTTTTGAATTATTTAAACATGTTGCTAATGATTCACATCGAGAAAAGAATCCACAATTCTTTTTATTAAACTATGAAACACTCGAAGGGACATGGCATCCTTTTATAAAACATCCTCTCGCAACCGATGAAAGTTTTACAATTGATACAATAGAAAACCTTTCTGCACAACTTGAGCATCGGTCCAACGAACATACTTCAACTGATTTATTCCGTTTTTTCGATTCATTAACTTCTAAAGAAGCTGGTATATTCCACGTATGGGATGAAGAAGATTTACATCAATTACCTTTATCACAATGCCATATTCAAGTAGCTACTCCACTATCAGATGGTCCTGCTTCCCTCCTGCCTCTTATGACTTGTGGTGGTTTGACTCATAATGAAGCGCGCCGAGAAGCTGGTTTAACAGGAATTGAAACATATGTAGCAGAAATTATGCACCGCCTTATTCCTGAACATAACGATATCGGTATTGGCGCTGGGGAAACAATGACAGAAGGTGTATACCGGGCGCTACAACAACATTTAAATAATAAATTGTATGAGCGGCAGTCATATATGCTAGAAGAAATTACGACGGTCGACTTAACCGAAATTCATGATAAACATTGTAGATTTTATTACGATGCTCTCGCTACAATTCATGAAGCACCTAAAATAGCAGTAAGTGAAGAGATTCTCAGCTTTCCAGTCGTTTGGGTCGGTATACATGATCGATGGTACGGGGCATCTAATATTAATACAACGTTAGCGTTACGAAACGCACTACAACTATCCCTTCTTCACGTTCAAAATGAAGAGACTCCATACAGAGCTAATATTTTGCCTGAATCCTCTATTATTTTATATGACACGGATTCTTTTAGATTAGAAATACAACCGGAAGAAGAAATTCCAAGCACGCAATCTGTACAGCTTGCCTTACAACATTTAGAAGAACATAATTATTATCCATTCGTGTTTGATTTAGCAATTGAATCATTTTTGAAAGAAAACTTAAATGGTGTGTACGGGGTATTAATTGCAAAGGAGGATAGTCTATGACTCAAAATATATTGCTTATAGGAGATGGCCTTCTGGCAAACTATGTACATGATCAACTATGCAAACAATATTCTATCATTCGCCAACATAGCCTTACAGACGAACTCCCTGAAAACATTGCATTCGCTCTCGTATTACATGATGGCTCTCCTTCTGCTATTCATCATGATGCTGAGCTTATTTTTCGGTCGAATCATATTCCGTGGCTACGCGGGTTTACTTCATTTGGTGAAGGTATTATCGGCCCTTACATTCATCCCTCTTCAACTGGCTGTTCCCATTGTTCTGATGGACGCCGGTTTATCGCTGGCTTTGATCAACAAGAAATGTGGGAACTACAGCGGAAATATGCATTAAAGACAGATAATGTAACAAGGCGTGATGTACGTGCCACTCAAAATGGCATGTTACAAATGTGCCATCTTATTTGCGCAGAAACAGAGAAGATATTAGCTCATGAGTATTCTTCTTTAGAAAATGAGCTCATTTTACTAAACTTACAAACACTGCAATGTACGCGGCATTCTTTTCTTCCAGATCCGCTTTGCCCCGTATGTAGCAATTTACCTGATGACACGGCAGATGCAGCAGTGATCTCGTTACAACCGAGCTTAAAAACAAGTGATGCAACGTATCGCTGTCGCTCCATTCATGAACTAAACACATTTTTAACGAGAGATTATTTAGATTACCGAGTCGGTATGTTGAATGGAAAAATGCAACATTCTTTATTACCGTTTGCTGACGTTATTATAAACATGCCGTTACTGTTTGGAAATGAAGGCGTTGCAGGCCGAACTCTTTCATTTGCAATAAGTGAAGCAACTGCTATTTTAGAAGGTTTAGAACGATATTGTGGTATGTCACCTCGAGGGAAAAAGACGAATGTGCATGGTAGTTTTCATGATTTAGAGGATTATGCACTGAATCCCCTTACGCTCGGTGTTCATACAAATGAACATTATAATCGTGATGGTTTTCCATTTAAACCGTTTGATCCTGACTATGAACAAAACTGGGTATGGGGATATTCATTGTCACAAAACCGGCCAATTTTAGTTCCTGAATCAATCGCTTATTATAGCCTCGGTCATCGAGATGCTTACGTATATGAAACATCAAATGGATGTGCCATTGGTGGTAGTTTAGAAGAAGCCATTTTTCACGGCATTTTAGAAGTTGTAGAGCGTGACGCCTTTTTGCTCACTTGGTATGCCGAATTACCTCTTCCCCGTCTTGATCTTAGTTCAGCAAATGATACGGAATTACAATTAATGATTCAGCGGCTGTACACGATTACCGGTTATGAATTGCATGCTTTTAACGCAACGATGGAACATGGCATCCCAAGCTTATGGGTAATTGCGAAAAATACGCGTGAAAATGGAATGAACGTTGTTTGCGCTGGAGGCTCTCATTTGGACCCAGTCCGCGCTTTAAAGAGTGCCATTCACGAAATAGCAGGCATGTTACTTATAACAGACGATGAGCTTGAACAAAAAAGAGAGCACTACGAAAACTGCTTACAGGACCCTTATCTCGTTAGCCAAATGGGAGACCATAGTATGCTGTACGGATTAAAAGAAGCAGAAGAACGTCTTCACTTCCTTTTACGTGACGATGCTCCGGTGCAATCGTTCCAAGAAATGAATGTATTACAACCAGTTGATCTAGATTTAACATCCGATCTTCATCAACTTTTAAACCGTCTAGAGCAATCTGGACTTGACGTAATCGTTGTAGATCAAACAGTACCTCTTATAGAAAAAAACGGATTACATTGTGTAAAGGTCATTATTCCAGGCATGCTACCGATGACATTCGGCCACCATCTCACTCGGGTTACAGGGCTGGATAGAGTGTATACTGTGCCGATGACACTTGGATATACAAATGAACCTTTAACGAATGAACAATTAAATCCACATCCGCATCCGTTTCCATAGTAAAGGAGGGGATTCTATGCAGCTGGATACTTTTTTACATCATCTCCATTTTTCTATCGATGAAATTATGCCGAATCAGGAAGTGGACTGGGAAGATGCACCGCTTCCTTATAAACTATATCGAAATGTACCTATCATTCCACTCTCTTTAGAAATCCCATTATCTTTACCTAACTCTTCTATTACACCTACTTTAAAGGAGATTGGTCATTACCTTTGGATCTCATTTGGTTTAACACAGTTATGTCAGCTAAATAGCGAGAAAATTTTATTCCGAAGATCTATCCCTTCAGGCGGTGCTTTATATCCAAATGAATTGTATATATATTTAAAGATTGACGATTATCCAGACGGTATTTACCATTACGACGCTGCGCACCACCGACTTATTTTACTTCGCGAAGGAAATTTCGATTCTTATATTACAGAAGCACTTGGCAATCGTTGTAACATACAGTCTTGTTTTGGCGCTGCATTCGTATCCACTATGTTTTGGAAAAACTACTTTAAATACAATAACTTTTCATATCGACTTCAAGGATTAGATAGTGGTGTTCTCATCGGACAATTACTTGAATGTGCCAAACAATTCGGTTACACAAATGGCGTATATTTTCAGTTTCTGGACCGGGCAATCAATCATTTACTCGGACTGTCAGAAGGCGAAGAAAGCGTGTATGCTGTCGTTCCTTTAAGTACAGAACCGCAAACGAATTGGTTTCACAATGATTACCGTGAAAATAAAACCGTTACTTCCCATGAGTTGTTACAGCAAATTCCGCCGTTAGCACATGAACATTTCGTTCGCTCAAAACATGTAAATGAATATCCGATGATAACAAAAATAAATGAAGCTTCTATGATCGAATCGACAGCGCACTTCCAAACACTACATCATGAAGAGCACTATCAACATCATGCACACGCTGTACAACTACCGAAAGTAGAGCGATTATCATACGATTTCTTACAACTTTGTAAACAACGGTATTCCCCTGATGCTGACTTTACTTTAACGAAATGGGATGCAGCCGAGCTCGCTACTTTACTACAAGAAGCGAGCCTCTCCTTCCCTTATTACAACGACCTTGACGGTAAGTATGTAAATGAAAATGCACGCGTCTCATTATATGGGTGTTTTTATAACGTAAAAGATATAGAAAACGGTGCTTATTCATATAACAGTAAAACGCATTCCATACAACCACTTCGATATGGAGACCTTCGTTATCCCCTTCAATCTAGCATGACGATGGATAATGTAAACCTTTTTCAAGTACCACTTTGCCTACATGTAGTCGGAAAGAAAGATTACTATACAAATACATTAAACTATAGAGGATACCGTATTCACCAAATGGAAGCTGGTATACTCGTTCATAAACTCGTTTTTGCAGCGACCGCAATGGGAATGGCTGGGCATCCTTTACTTAGTTTTGATACAAATTCATGTGATCAGTTGTACAGGATAAATACTGGAAATGAAACGTCTCTCATTCAAATTCCTGTTGGAGCTTATCGGGCGCGGAATTGGTTAAAAGGGGATTTGCGTAATTAGAAGCACGCCGGTGTACGGCGTGCTTTTTTTAAAGGACTTAATTTATAAAAAGCGAAATGAGTATATATTCTTACATAAAAGGAGAGTTTAACTTGAGCATTTTACAACGATTAATCCAGCAAGCAAAAAATCCTCGCGGGACAATTGGTTCTTCCATGCTTTGTATTATGAACAGTGCACATACGAGACTAACCAATTGGGCACTACAGAAAGTATATATAAAGAAAGATGCAATCATATTAGATATCGGTTGTGGCGGCGGTAAAACGATACACACTCTTTCAAAACGAACTCCACATGGGAAAATATACGGAATTGATTACTCCGACCAAGCTGTAAAAAATTCTATACAGATGAATATAAAGGATGTTCAAAAACAAAAAGTCATTGTTCAACAAGCAAGCGTTTCTTCTATTCCCTATCCTACAAACTTCTTCGATCTCATTACCGCTTTTCAAACACACTACTTCTGGCCTGATGTGGAACAAGATATAAAAGAAGTATTTCGCGTCCTACAGCCGAACGGATCCTTTTTATTAGTGGTTGAAATTTTCAAAATTCAATATCATATGGAGAAATATAAAACGACTGAAGAATTAATAAACCTATTTTATAAAACAGGTTTTACAAGCGTGAAATGCTACGAAGAAAGAGGATGCCTTTGTGTAATAGGAAACAAGTAAAAAGCAGACCTTTTAAGGTCTGCTTTTTCATTAGATTAACTTAAAAATACTCTTAATTTGTCTCGCAAATAACCAGTTTTTCGTACCGTAGTTATCATTTAAACTATCTAAATTGATAGATTGTCCGTTAGCAAACTTTAATTCTAGCGTTGTATTTTTATCATTTGTTTTTAAGTTACTATGTGTAATAGCATCATACTTTAATTTTTCAATCTCAATATACTCTTCTTTTTCTTGTCCGATTACGACATGGTCTTGGAAGAAGAACAATACTTCTACTTTCTTACCGAAACAAAATACATTTTTCGTATAAATTAATGTCGCATTATCAAGTCCGACACATACTTCTTTCATCTCTTCAATAACGTGTCCAAAGTCTTCTTCATGTCTTGCGTTTGATTCAGCAATCCATTCTTCGATTGTTTTCATATTAATTGCCATACTGCGCCCCCTGGTTCGTTCATTGCTTTGTTTTAAAATAAATACTATATGACAATATAAGCGATACGTACTATGTTTTCAAGGGTGAAAGATATATTCAAAATAAAGTTAAATTTCAAAGTAATATACTAAAAGAATCCATTTCATTATATTTTAAACGTTTGAACGAGACATTCTTCATCATCGATTAACTGTGTTTTCTCATCAAATTCAATGTTTAGTTCCCTATATACTTTCTTCCAAAAAGAAACAGCTGGTACATTTTTCACAAGTTCAATAACGACATACTGTCCTCGTTTCTCTTTTAATAAATGCTCAATAACTCGTTTACCGATTCCTTTTCCTTTGTACTGATTCAATATGAAAATGTCATGAATACAAAAGTCATTTTCTTTTTTCAAAAATGGACGTTCCAATAGTAATAAAAATCCTACAATATCATTATTACTTTTAATAAAATACGGAGTAATTCCGTCATTTTCCCAAAACATGTACAAATCTTCGTATTCAAAAAATCCATTTGCCCCAATCTTTATATTAAGTGTGAATGTAGAGAGGTCATGAAGATATAGTGCATACAAATTACGTAATATTTCTTTTTCTGATTCTTGAACTGTTTGAAGTGTTACAAACATTTTTAATGATCCCCTTCCCTATATATAACTATTTCCAATTCGCTTCTTTCGCCAAAAATGATGATTCCCCTTTAACGAAAAAAATAGCACTTAAAAAGTGCTATTCTGCTCGCCTTGCCGCTTGCTGAATTGGATCCCAAACGCTGTTATATGGTGGTGCGTAACTTAAGTCAACATCTTCTAAATCGTGAATGCTCATTTTATTGAAAAGTGCCATTGCAATCACATCAATCCGTTTATCTACACCTTCTTCTCCAATTACTTGTCCGCCTAATAATTGTTTCGTGTCAGAACGATATAGTAATTTCAAGTAAAGTGGTTTCGCATTTGGATAATAACCCGCCATATTTGTAGAATCTACTTTGACCGTTTTATACGGAATATGTAGTCCTTTTGCCTCTTTTTCATTTAAACCTGTTCTTGCAAGCGTTAAATCCATAAATTTAATAATACCTGTACCTAACGTACCTTTAAAGGCCCTTCGTTTATCAAGTATATTCAGTCCTGCAAGTCGGCCTTGTTTATTCGCAGTCGTTCCGAGTGGGATATGATCATGAATTTCCTTTATAACGTGGTAATGTGTTGCGCAATCACCAGCTGCATATACGTCCTCCACATTCGTTTGCATATATGCATTTACTTCAATTGCCCCTTTATGATTTGTACGTATATTTGTTCCTTCAAGAAAATCAGTATTCGGCTTCACTCCAACCGATACTAAAACAAGATCTGCTTTATACGTTCCTTTATCGGTTTCAATTTGTTCTACTCTTTCATTTCCTTTAAATGCTTTTACATTTTCATTCGTTAAAATTTCAATATGATGTTTATCTGCTTCTTTATGTATATACTCAGCCATATCCGCATCATAAATCGTACCGATATGATCATTTCGCTCAATCATCCTTACTTTCTTACCAAGTTCGACGAATGTTTCTGCCATCTCTAGTCCAATTGCACCGCCGCCAATAATCGTTACATCTTCAACTTTATTTGTTTCTAACGTTTTTAATATGCGCTCAGCATCAGGAATTGTTTTTAAAAGATGAACACCTTGCAAATCTCGACCTTCCCATTCTGGCATAACAGGCCGTACTCCAGTCGCGATTAATAATCGATCGTACGGAAATTCAAAAATATCTTTCGTCTTCGTATGCTCTGCATACACGATTTTCTTTTCCGTATTTACTTTCGTTACTTCGTGTCGTACTTTCGCATCAATGCCGTATTTATCACGAAACGTCTTCACATTGCGCGCGACTAATTTTTCCGTTGAAGCGATAGCACCACTAATGACATACGGTAATCCACACTGCGCGTACGAATAAATTTCACCTTTTTCTAACGTTACAACGTTTGCATTTTCATCGTTTCTAACAATTTGCATAGCTGCACTCATACCAGCTGCATCTCCGCCAATAATGACATAGTTCACTTTACCACTCCTTCTTTTCTACATACTCTTTACGTTTTCCATATTTTTCAGAAATAACACCTATTTCCATTGTAAAGAAAGAGCATTTCATCTTCAAATTTGGTGCACAAACCTATGCCTGAATAGGTAGCCGTCGTGTCTTATAAATAACATGTTTAATATGCTATTACAGTAACAATCGAAAGTAGGTGAAACATACATGTGTGCCGGCCTTCTCGCCCAGCTCCCAGAAGAACCAAGAGAACCAAAACCCGCCCTCCCACTTGAGCAAGAGTTTACCATTAGTACAACTTTATACAGCGCTCGTGCTTGGTTATCTGACAATGACACTTTCTCACAAACTATTTGGAAATCCTCTCGCTTCTCTTCCGCATCACACGCTAATAAGTCCATCTTCCCAGTTGGTACTGTTAAAATTTTAAATTTTTCTGAGGATACAATAACAGTTACTATATCCTCAGAATCAGATGATGCTCTAAAAATAATCGTTCCTCCTCGCTCTGAAGCTGCTTTAACATCTAGCGCGTTATCTGATGTGCAAGCACGTACATCAGGTGGAGCAAGCAAAGTCACTTTCCTCTTTCATATCTTTTTCTCGAGAGATCCTATTCCAGCTAAATAACCATAAAAAAGGTACAGTTATGCACTGTACCTTTTCCACGTGTTTATTCTCTTGATTTAATCAATTCAACATTATAAGTTTCAATATCTGTTAGCTTTCCTGTAAAATACGGATTTTCTCTATACCAAGATTGTTTTAAAAAATACTCTTGCATATCTCTCGTTTGAAACATATGTCCATGTCTTGCATATATTTCGTTTCTCGCTATTTTCAATTGTTCTTTCGATAAATATGCTAAGTCCATACTCGTTAGTTTTCGAATATCACTATCTGGGAAAATGAAACCATTATATACATCCGGAGTGGTAGATGGCGGAGTAACATTATAAACAACTGTTTTTTCTGTACTTTTCTTTTGGAATGGAAGATGATAAGAAGGAAGTGCCGTTACGGTTTCTACCTTCGTCGTTTCCCTTCCGTTTTCTCCATTTCGTTCTAAATAAATCATTGCACTTCCATCAGTTGCTACCGGTCCCCACGTAATTTCTTCTCCCGCTAGCGCTGTAACTGGTTTTTTATTCACGTACAATGTCGCATCAGGCGCGTTCGTTTGAACCGTAATATATTTTCCTTGCAACGTTAAATCTATCGTTACGTTATTTTGTCCTTGTTTCATAAGTACAACCTTTTCTTCACGTGATAATTTCACATAGTCATTTTTATATTCTGCTTGAAACACTTGAGCCCCTGGAAGAAACGGTCCATATTGCTTCTCAAACTCTTTGTCATCCGTTTTATCTATTTCTTTTCCATTCATTTTTAAAGATGTACCTTTTTCATTGGAAAGCAATGTCGTATAATACGTCTTCGCTTTCAATTTATACCGATCAAATAAAAAGAAATACTTTCCGTCTTTTGTTAACGAAAAGTCTACTCTTTCGATTCCGTTCCCTTGTTTTTCACCTATCCTCAACTGTTCTTTCAATTCATTCACATAAGATGGATTTTCTTTTATATACGAAACTAGTGGCATTAGACTCTCTCTCGTTATAGTAACTGATGGATCATCTGCCGTGACGATTTCAGCTAACTTCTCCCCGTTCCTCTCTTGTAAAATAGTAATGATCCGATCTACTTGTGCTGCCTGCTTATAATACGATGATCCATACAAATACAGTCCAATAATCACTACAGCAAGTAATGTTAAGAGTGTAATGCCAACCTTTGTACCGCTGCTCATTTTCTTCTTTACTGCCAGACTCTCCCTCTTCTGACCGCAGCTTTGACAAAATTGCACACCTTCTTCAAGCTGGGTCCCACACATTGTACATACATTCATCCATTCAACCACCTTTTCTTTAGAGACCAGTTAATCCCTGTGTAAAGGTTTGCATTATCGTGTTTATGTAAGACCAAAACACGATAAACGTTGCAATTCCAATGAAAATATTTGCGATAAAAAGAGTGTAAACAAGATCTAATCCACCGTTATCTAGTTTTACTATAGCTACAATTATACTAATTGCCATATATGTTGTAGCCAGCCCTAATAAAATTGGTAAGAAAAAGATTAATAAAAAACTAAAAAGAAAAGAAAGAACTAATATAGCAAGAGCTGGCGTCGCTATCGTTCCCCATATACCGAATACTTCAAGAAACGAAAAAGATGATTTCATCATCCTCCCACTGACAAAAATAATAAATCCGACAAATAAAGTTAAAATGAGTAAAAATAAAAAGACCGTTACAGAGTCCAAAAAGAATGTAGAAGTAGATATATCTGGTGCAAATGTTTTCGTAACAGCTGCTGCAGCACTCGTCATTCTATAAAAAATACATGCCCCTAAAAAACAAATAAGAACAAGACTTACAATTCCATTTCGTACTTCAACCTTTCCACTTTTCATAATCGCTGTCGGTACTTGTAATGCGTGTTTAAAAAACTGAAAATAGCCACTTGCAAACCGCTTCGCTTGCTCTACCGTTTCATTTGGTCGAGTTTCCTTTGCTGGTGCTACGCGTGCTTGTTGCTCACCTTCCTCCTGTGCACCACTCGCTACTACTTCCTCCGTCAACGAATGTCCACAATTCCCGCAAAATTTTGCCTCTGCTGTATTTTCCGTATGACACGCTGGACATTTCATTCTCGCATTCCCCCCTTAAGCAGATACCATATAGGGTGTTACAAATTCAATATATGACTTTGTACATAAAACATGACTACAAGAAAAAGATTATGAAATCCTTCTTTCAAATGAAAATATATGTGCTAGCAATCTTGAAAAATAATGCTATTATGAAACAGAACAAATAACATTTTGAACAGATTGGATGACTGGCAATGGAATTGGTAAACTCAATTTTTCAAATACTCCTTACAAGCGTAATCCAATTATTTTCCTTAATTGGCGTTATCATTGTAATTGGATTTCTATTCGGTTATTTAGAATCTCTTACACGCATGTATTGGTCGAGAGCTTTCGGAAGAAAAGGATTCCTTTTAACAGCTTGGATCGGCGTTCCGATTCACGAACTTGGACATGCCATTATGTGCGTACTATTTCGTCATAAAATTGTAGCAACGCAGTTTTTCCCAACAGATACAAGTCAGGGCGCTTTAGGCTACGTACAACATCAATACAATCAAAAAAGTGTATATCAACGAATTGGGAACTTCTTCATTGGAATTGGCCCTATTATTTCCGGTATTACTGCACTCATCCTTTTAATGCGCTATTTCGTACCAAATTCATATTTCTTATTTAATACAACTCTCGAAAAAACAATCGCTTCTACTTCTATTAATGTAGAAATGGTTCAAAACATGCTCTTGTCGACGTTTGTATTATTGAAAAGCTTATTTACACTGAATAATTTATTGAATCCTTCTTTCTGGCTATTTTTATTTATCGCCATTTGTATTTCTGCACATATCGCTTTAAGTCAACCAGACATTAAAGGATCAATAGATGGTGTAATCGTCATGTTTATCGTATTATTTTTATTCAACATAATCGCAGGACTGTTCCAGTACGACAGTAACCAGCTCATTGGCAAAGTGATGAAGTATAATATGTACCTCATCGCATTTTCTAGTGTGGCACTACTATTTTCTTGTATTTCTACACTTGTTAGTTTTGGGTTTTATAAAATAAGAGGAGGGCGTTCGTTTTGAACGCCCTCCTCTCCTCAATTATTCCCCTTATAATCACACTGCTCAACCGGCACACGAGCATGTCCTTCTTCATCCGTACACCATGACTGCGACTGGAAGGCGAGAAAGATACCGATCCATTCTTTTTCCTTTTCGAAGTGAATGAGTATGCCTCCGTCTTGCCATATACCATTATCGCCTTTCCATTTCTCTACATTCCCTTGATTCATGTGAATATCGTGTATACCGTTTCCTGGTTCGAAATGGAAGTAAGAATCGGGTGTATTTTCTTCTGGTCCCCATCTTTCACCGAACGCGTAAATAATCGCTTTTTCTTCTATCGCTCGTTTTATATAATGTTCTATTTTTTCATTTAAATCATTGTCTACTCCTACTTTTTCAGCAGGTAAAGGAATCATTTGTTTTGAATCAAATAAATTACCTCTCACATAGTCTAAAGCTACTTTTGGTTCATTGTTTTTTACTTCTGTAAAACCAAACGGTAATGTTGGTAAAATATGAATCGCCTCTGACCGAATATTGTTACTCGCAAAATATAAAACCTCTGACGGATAACTTTGCGATTTCACGTTAATTGCAATACGATAATCTACCTCTGCTTCACCTTGTAAATGAACTTGATAATGAGGAGTTTTCCCTTTTCCGATCTTCGATTGTATAACTGTACCTTTTAATACGCCGTAGTTTTTTAGGGGCATACATTTCATCTCCTATTCATTTAGTAGAAGCTTTACATATTTAAAACATTATCCAATCATAAAAAAAATCCTCCTATGTTAGGAGGATTTTTAATTTCTCAACATATACCAAACAATAACCTCTACTACTACGAGCAACACCGCACCAAAGATCATTAACGTCGTCTTCTTTAATAGTTCATTTTCACGATATGGGATGTTACATAAGTAAGCGCCAAGTGTAATACGTGACGGGCAAGCGATTGTCGCTACTGATGATGCGGTGTTTTGCAGTGTTGTAACGTATTGCCACGGGAGTGCTACATTTTGCGCAGTTTGCATTTGTAGTTTTATAAACATCGCATTTGATCCTGCGTTACTACCTGTTAAGAATCCACCGATTCCTCCGATAAACGGAGCAACGAAAACGAAAAACGTTCCAAACGTTTCACCGGCTGTTTTTGCCAGTAATGAATGCATGCCAGATGCACCCATTAGTTCTGAAATGGCGATAAACATTGTCGTCGTAATCGCAAAAGGAATCCATTGTTTTATCGTTTGCGTGATCGATTGTTTAATAATATGAGATGGAATACGGAAGAAAATAATCGTAAATAAGCAAGTCATACCGAGCCAAAATCCTGGTGAATATAGTAACTCTAGTTTATAAGAGTATGATTTTAAATCTAAGACTGCATATGATCTGAACAAATCATATAATGCTGGCACGAGGCGAGAAAGCAATATACAAACAGTTAAGAATATATAAGGGCTAATAATTTTTATAATAGATGCTTCTCTTTCCGTTGCTGCAGCATGTTCTGTTATTAGATTTTGCTCCCTTTTTCCTTTTAATTTAACGATAATAAAGCCAAATGTAATTGTAACGATAGAACTTAATATACCTGCAAGTTCAACACTTACATATGCGTTAGAAAGGTAGATTCCGAGAGAAAATAATAGAAAGAAACCGAATCCTTCCTTCCACTTTTCAATCACGGCCAGCCAGCCACCGACAATGTGTAAAGAAAGGATGACGAAATAAGCAAACATCGGAATGCTTAGTAGTGCTGTATTTGTGCCAAGTGTTGTAAGGGGCATGTTTATAAGCTGCGAACCGATAATCGTACCAGTTGCCATTGCGCCCCATGAACTAGCTAGTAAACCGATAAACGAGAGCAGTACAGCTTGAAACGGTTTATAGCCTAATGAGAGAAGAATAGGTGCTGCAACCATAAAGCCAATTCCAAATCCACTTACTGATTCAATTAGTGGGCAAATACCAAAACACATAAGAAGCATTTGTAATAAACGATCGTGTGTCACTTCTTCTAGAAAACGTGCTACTTGATCGATGTACCCCATTTTGTTCATGAGGTGAAATAAAAAAATACCGAAAAATAAAACGTACCCGACAATAAAACAAATTAACCAACCTTTAATCGTTGCATGCACAGTTTCACTTATCCCTAGTTGAAACGTTGGCGAGAGTAAAACGATTCCAACAGACACAACGTAAGCAATTAAAGAAGACCTTAATGACGTTTGTTTAAATAAAAATAAACAAATGAAAATCATCATAATTGGGATAAGTGCCAACAATATGGCCATGTTATCATCTCTTTTCATTAAAAATACAATTTTTAACTATTATATAACAGATATCATAAATTTCAATTGTTTTTGCAACAGATAAAAAAAAGGAACCGACCGGCTCCTTTTTAATTACTCCCATTTTCTATTATCCTGAAAAACTGTCTGCTGTCCGACCATTTTGTCTAACAGAACAAACACAATATAAGCACATATGACTTGCAATACAACATTTCCAAACTTCATGAATTCAAATGAATGGATCCATCGGAATAATTCATTTAATAATACAATTGAAACGATACTAAATAGTTCTATACTAATCGAAAATATACATATTTCTAAAATAGATTGCTCTTGAATACGATTTAAGTTGGAAAAGATGAATACATATCCTAAAAATAGAGCCATCAACTCTATTTTCGTCATGCTAATGAGCCAAGCGTAGAATGGTACAGTTAAAAGAAGATATAGTAGTTTCCGTCTTAGCATGCTATCTCACCCTCTAAATCATATGTATTTTCTGTATATTTTAACATTTATTACACAAAACAAAAAGAAGAGACTTACGCCTCTTCTTTTTGTTTTGTTACCTGTATTAATTCACATATTTCTTCTCGTTTTTCGTTTTCTAACAGCTCAATGACTTTACTTCCAACGACAACTCCGTCACATATTGTAATCATTTCTTCTACATGTTCCTTCGTCGAAATACCGAACCCTGCCACTACCGGTAAATGCGTATGTGATTTTACTTTTTCTAAGTAACTATGAATCTCCTCTTTAAAGTTTTGACGTACGCCTGTTACGCCCGCTACTGTAACAGCGTAGACGAATCCTTCTGATTCACTCGTAATTTTTTCGATTCGCTCAATTGGGCTCGTTACGGTAACGAGTGGAATTAGCGCTATGTTTGCCTCTTGCAGTAACGGGGCAATAATATTTTGTTCTTCATACGGTAAATCCGGAACGATGATGCCGTCTACACCTGCTTCTATACAGTTTTCGATGAATCTTTCTTTTCCGAATGCGAGTACTGGATTTAAATATGTCATGAGTACAAACGGAATTTGTACTTCTTTCCTTACCTCTATTAATGCTTGAAAAATACCATTTACTGTTACACCGCTATCTAGCGCTCGTTTCCCTGCTCTTTGAATTGTTGGACCATCTGCAACTGGATCTGAAAACGGGATGCCAATTTCAACGATGCTTGCTCCTGCTTCGTCTAGAAAACGAATTCTTTCTTTTAATTTTTCAAGGCCACCATCTCCCCCCATTACGTACGGAATAAATGCTTTCTTACCAGTTTCAAACGCTGCTTTAATTTTTTCTACTCCCATTTTTTATACCTCTTCCATATAACGTTTTATACTCTCTACATCTTTATCTCCGCGGCCAGATAAACAAATGACAAGCCCTTCGTCTTTCTTCATTTGCGGCGCTAATTTTAATGCATATGCGACAGCATGTGAGCTTTCTAAAGCTGGAATAATTCCTTCTTTTTTCGTTAATAATTGAAATGCTTCTAACGCCTCATCATCAGTAATGGAATGATAAGAAACGCGGCCAATATCTTTTAGTAAACTATGTTCTGGCCCAACACCCGGATAATCAAGTCCTGCTGAAATAGAGTGAGCTTCTTGAATTTGTCCTTCTTCATTTTGCAGAAGGTACATCATCGATCCGTGTAAAACACCAACGCTTCCTTTCGTTAAAGTAGCTGCATGCTTTTCTGTATGAACGCCTTTTCCAGCTGCTTCTACGCCGTAAAGAGCAACTTCTTCATCATGCACGAACGGATAAAACATGCCCATCGCATTGCTACCACCGCCAATACAAGCAACGACAGCTTCTGGTAACTTCCCTTCTAACGCTTCATATTGTTTTTTCGTTTCTTTCCCAATTACACTTTGGAAATCACGAACAATTTGCGGGAATGGATGCGGTCCGAGAACAGATCCCATAATGTAGTGTGTATCATGCACGTGTGAAACCCAGTAGCGAAGCGCCTCGTTCACCGCATCTTTTAATGTGCCGCTACCTGCTGCTACGCTTTCTACTTTCGCTCCGAGTAATTCCATTCGGAACACATTTAATTTTTGACGTCTCACATCTTCTTCTCCCATAAAGATGACGCATTCTAATCCGAGTAGAGCACATACAGTAGCGGTTGCAACACCGTGTTGTCCTGCCCCTGTTTCAGCGACAACTTTTTTCTTGCCCATTCGTACTGCAAGAAGTGCCTGACCGATTGTATTGTTAATTTTATGAGCTCCTGTATGGTTCAAATCTTCACGTTTCAAATAAATTTTTGCACCGCCGCAATACTTCGTCATATTTTCAGCGAAATAAAGCGGTGTTTCTCTTCCGACGTACGTTTTTAAATAATGATTTAATTCCTTTTGAAACGCCTCATCTTGCATCGCTTCTTTATATGCTTCTTCTAGTTCTAATACAGATTGCATTAACGTTTCTGGAACGTATCGTCCTCCGTATATACCGTAGTGACCTTTTTCATCTGGATATGCGTAATTCATTTGGAACACTCCTTCGCTTTTTTTATGAATTGTTTTATTTTCTCTACGTCTTTCTTTCCTTCTGTCTCCACTCCGCTACTTACATCGACCATGTATGGCTGAATCGTTCGAATCGCTTCTTCTATATTAAGAGCGTTTAATCCACCAGCCACTATCGTTTTCTCGCGTAACTCTTTTGGCATATGTGTGAGTAGCTCCCATGAAAATGTCTTTCCATTTCCTCCGTGAAACTTTTCCTTCGGGCTATCAAACAATATATAATCCGTTTCATATACTTGAGCATTTTTCAAATCATTCTCTGAATTTACTCCTAGTGATTTTATAGACGGAATATTCAATCTCTTAATTTGATGATTATCTTCATCTCCATGTAGTTGCACATGCGTTAACCCGCATTCATCTGCAATTTTTTGGATTACCTCTACTGATTCATTTACGAAAACACCGACCTTTAACACGTTTGCTGGAAGTTCCTGAATGATTTCTTTCGCTAACCCTGGAGTAATTTTCCGCTTACTTTCTGCAAAAACAAATCCGAGTGCATCAGCTCCATATTCGCAAGCACGTTTTGCCATTTCGATATTCGTGATGCCGCAAATTTTCACTTTCATATGTTCACCTTACAATCTTCAAAAAAAGTGCGAATAGAAGATGATGTCATAAGTGCTTCTCCAACTAATACACCTTTTGCCCCGGCTCGCTTGACGCGGATCATATCTTCTTTTGAATGAATCCCGCTCTCACTAATCCAAAGTAATTTCTCCTCATTTAATCGTTTTCCAAGCTTTTCCGTTTGGCCTAAATCCACTTCAAACGTTTTTAAATTACGGTTGTTAATACCGATAACGTGCGGATTTAATTGGACCGCAATTTCTAATTCCTGCTCATCATGAACTTCAACAATTGCTTCTAATCCTTTTTCTAGTACGTAGTGATACAGCTCTTTTAACTTCTCTTTCGTTAACGCCGCTACGATTAATAAAATAATATCTGCGCCAGCTTCATACGCCCTATCAATTTGAATTTTATCGATTATGAAATCTTTGCATAAAAGCGGAATGTTACTTTCTTCTCTCGCCGTTTGTAAATCATGAAACGATCCTTTAAAAAACTGACCGTCTGTTAAAACAGAAACTGCTCCTGCACCGCATTCTTCATATGTTTTCACTTGTTTTCGTACATCAACGTGTAAATTGATATCTCCTTTTGATGGTGATGCTCGCTTTACTTCTGCAATGACAGTAAACTGCAGTAATGCTTCTACAAGTGAATGTGTCTTTCTACTTTCTTTTACTGGTGTATACGTTTCATATAATGCCGCAACTTCCTTTTTCTTTTGGTCTACAATTTTGTCTAAAATCGTCCCCACGTTAATTCACCCTTTCTAATTTCTCATTACTTGCTGCTATTAATAAGTTTAATTTGGCTAATGCTTTTCCAGAGTCAATGCTATGTGCCGCTAGTGTAATTCCTTCTTCAATCGTTTCCGTTTTTCCATTTGCAAAAAGAGCTAGACCTGCATTGAATAAAACAGTATCGCGGTAAACACTCTTTTCCCCGCTTAATACTCCGAGCGTAATCTTTGCATTCTCTTTCGAATTCCCGCCTCTAATCTCTTCATTTTTCACTACTGAGAAACCATATTTCTCAGGTTCAATACTCGTTTCTACTATTTCATTATCTTTTAAAATGACAACATGATTTTCTCCTTGTAATGAGGCTTCATCTAAAAAACCACTCCCGTTTACGACGACCGCTTGTTTTCTTCCTAGTTTCTGTAATACTTGTGCAACTGGTAGTAACATATCTCGTTTATAAATGCCGACAAATTGTGTTTCTAAATTCACCGGATTTGTTAAAGGGCCAATTAAGTTAAAGATCGTCGGCACGTTCAATTCTTTTCTTATTTTCATAATGCGTCTTAATGCTGGATGCATCGCTGGTGCGAATAAAAATGCGATCCCGACATGCTCTAATAAATAATCAATTTCATTTGGCGTACTGCTAATATTTACACCGAGTTCTTCTAATAAATCTGCACTTCCTGTTTTACTAGAAACAGCACGATTACCATGTTTTGCAACCTTTACGCTAGCTCCCGCCAGTACAAATGCCGATGTTGTACTAATATTAAACGTTTGGGCACCGTCACCACCTGTCCCGCAATTGTCCATCGCTCCTTGTATATGGTTCGAAAACGGTAATGCCTTGTCACGAAGAGCTCGAACGAGACCATATATTTCTTCTGCTGTTTCACCTTTCGCTTTCAGTAATACTAAGAAAGCTGCAATTTCACTTTCCAATATGTTTTCATTTAATAAAAGAAGCCCTGCTCTATACATCTCCTCTTCTGTTAAATGTTGGCCCTCCACTAATTTACGAAGATAGTTATTCATACTCTTTCCTCCTCTTTCACTTCGCCTATAAAGGCACGTATTAACTTTCCGCCTTCCTCTGTTGCGATTGATTCCGGGTGAAACTGTAATCCGAATAGCGGATAATAATTGTGACGAACTGCCATTATCTCTCCATCGTCCATCGCTGTCGCTAGTATGTCAAAACACTCTGGCAAGCTCGTTTGCTCTGCAACAAGAGAATGATAGCGCATTGCCGTTAGCGGCTGTGTAGCGTATGAAAAGATTGACGTTCCGTTATGTTTCACACGCGATGTTTTTCCGTGTTTAACGCGTTCTGCTCTTACAATCTCTCCTCCAAATGCCGATATGATTGCTTGATGACCAAGGCAAACACCTAATATGGGAACGTTCTTATAAAAATGACGAATCACTTCAATACAAATACCAGCATCTTCTGGTTTTCCTGGTCCTGGTGAAAGCACAATTCCTTTCGGCTTCATTTCTTCTAATTGTTCTATCGTTATTTGATCATTTCTTACGACAACAATTTCTTCCTCGTATTCGCCTAATAGTTGGTACAAGTTATATGTGAATGAATCGTAATTATCAATCAGTACAATCATTTCATTACCTCCAATAGCGCTCTCGCTTTATTTAATGTTTCTTCATATTCAGCTACTGGATCTGAATCGTAGACGATACCCGCTCCTGCCTGAACGTATGCTTTTTCATCCTTTACGACCATCGTTCGAATGGCGAGCGCCATATCAAGATTTCCTGAAAAACTAACGTATCCAACTGCACCGGCGTATACATTTCTTTTTTCATTCTCTAGCTCATTTATAATTTCCATCGCTCTAATTTTCGGAGCACCTGATACAGTCCCCGCTGGTAAGCAATACGCTAATGCATCAAACCCGCTCATTCGTTTTCGCAATGTTCCGTAAACTTCAGTTACAATGTGCATAACGTGAGAATATTTTTCTACTTTCATATATTTATCTATCGTAACTGAGCCGATTTCACTCACTCTACCAATATCGTTTCGCCCAAGATCTACAAGCATCATATGCTCTGCTCGTTCTTTCTCGTTTTCTAACAGCTCTTTTTCAATTTCCGCATCTTCCTGCATCGTTTTCCCTCTCGGCCTCGTACCCGCAATTGGATTCGTCATCACTTTATCCTCTCTTACTGATAACAAACTTTCGGGCGAAGAACCGAGTACAACATAATCTTGAAAATCGATATAGAACATATATGGTGATGGATTGGCAATGCGAAGTTTTCGGTATAACGCGAATGGATCACCAATACATTCACTTTGCAAACGCTGGGATAATACGACTTGGAATATGTCCCCGGCCCGAATATGTTCTTTCGCCGTTTCTACCATCACGCAAAATTCTTTTTCTGTTATAGAAGAAGTGAATGATAATGTTGATCTTATTTCAGTTACTTCTGCTTCTTCTCCCTGTAACACTTGCTCTTTATATACTTGCAATCTTTTATATACTTCTTCATAATCTGCTGAATCATCTTCCCTGCATACATATACAAATGATAATTTTTGGCGTAAGTGGTCATACACGATAAACTCACGGTACAGTAAAAGGTGTACTTCTGGAATATTCAATGGATCATGTAAATCTGCTCCAATGTTTTCATATTGCCGAATGACGTCATAGCCAATATAACCAACTGCTCCTCCGCAAAACGGGAATGGACTGTCTACTTGAGCTGACCGGGTTTCTTCTTCTAACACTTGTAGTACGTTACCTTGCAACTTTTCTGTCCGGCCGTAAATCGTTCGTTCCACTTCCGTACCAACACTCTTCACTTCACCATATGGATTACATCCTAAGTAAGAATAGCGCCCTTTATCTTGATGAAGTTGCGAACTTTCTAATAAAAACTTTTTCTTCCCTTTCATACGTCTATATAAAGAAATTGGCGTAATGCTATCTCCTTCTTCTTCAGCGATTACTAAAAATGCTCTTCCCTGTTCTTTTTGCTTCATAAATTCCTCTTTTGTCATCATGCCTTTCACCTCAATCTGAAAAATAAAAAAGTCCTCTACATATCGAAAATATGTAGAGGACGATAAATTTACCGCGGTACCACCTCGTGTTGGATGCAAAAGCATCCCGCTTTATTCAGGTACAAAATATATACCTTATCCTTGTAACGGCGGAACCCGGGTTGCCTACTGAAAATAATTGTTCAGCATACCTCTCGTAAGCCCATTCCGTATACGGTACCGCACCGGGCTCCCACCTATCCCCAGCTCTCTGTAACGTCTCCATTATACGTACTCTTCTTACTTAAACGATTTCATTTATTTAATTTTTTATACACAAAAAGGGAGTACTCATCCTATAGAAAGGACGGGTACTCCCGTGGTGCCACCTTAATTCGTTACGAACGTAACGCACTTTACCGTATCAAAAACAATACGTGTCTCTTGTATCGATGAGATCATGTCGCCAAAGCCTACTTCTTTCGTTTCGGTTTGGAAGCTCCGAAGCCCATTCCACATCAATTCCATACTGATTCGCACCAACCATCAGCTCTCTGACATGTTCATCATGTGTACTCTTCTTCATCAACGCTTGCATTTTTTTAAGTTGCACTCATTATAGACTTAACTTTTTTCATAAGTCAATACTTTTTAAAAAATTTTATTTTTCTCTCCTTTCAATATTATATTGACAAAACAACCTCTTTTTATGTAAATATAATAAATACTCTATTAAAAATAAGGTTTTTTGTATGAATATTATATATTAAAAAAGTAAAATGTTATCAAAAAACGCTTACATTTCTGAAAATTCATATTTCTGTATGGATTTTTCAGAATAATCATGATAGATTATAAATATGCATAACGCATCAAAAGACATGACAAAAGGAAGGGGAACTACATGAGTACGCAGATGTTAACTTTAACTTCAATCTCTATTTACATGCTCGGGATGTTAGTCATTGGCTATTTCGCCTATAAACGAACGTCCAACTTAACAGATTATATGCTTGGCGGGCGTACACTAGGCCCCGCAGTAACAGCATTAAGCGCTGGAGCATCCGATATGAGTGGTTGGCTTTTAATGGGACTACCCGGTGCAATGTTTAGCGTTGGATTAAGTAGTAGTTGGATTGCGATCGGCCTAACACTAGGCGCATACGCAAACTGGCTATATGTTGCTCCTCGCTTACGTACCTACTCTGAAATTGCAAACAACTCTATTACTATCCCAGAATTTTTGGAACACCGTTTCCACGACAAATCTCATATGCTACGCTTAGTATCTG
This sequence comes from Bacillus sp. MHSD_36, assembly GCF_030757775.1. Classification (NCBI taxonomy): domain Bacteria; kingdom Bacillati; phylum Bacillota; class Bacilli; order Caryophanales; family Bacillaceae; genus Bacillus; species Bacillus sp. MHSD_36. Next base: position 118,961 of record NZ_JAVBIS010000003.1, on the reverse strand, counting down.
GACTTGTTATTATGATTTTCTTTACTTTTTATGTAGCTTCAGGATTAGTTTCAGGTGCTGTATTATTTGAAAATTCATTTGGTATGAACTACCATGTTGGATTATTCATTGTTGCAGGCGTTGTTGTAGCTTACACGTTATTTGGTGGTTTCTTAGCAGTAAGTTGGACAGACTTCGTGCAAGGAATCATTATGGTAATTGCTCTTATTCTTGTTCCTATCGTAACAATTATGAATTCGAACGGACTTGGACCTGCATTTGATACAATTCGTTCTGTAGATCCAACACGTCTAGATATTTTTAAAGGTGCCTCTACTTTAGGAATGATTTCTTTATTCGCATGGGGCCTTGGTTATGTTGGACAACCTCATATCATCGTACGCTTTATGGCGATTTCGTCTGTAAAAGAACTGAAAAGCGCACGAAGAATTGGTATGAGCTGGATGATTTTCTCTGTTATCGGAGCTATGTTTACTGGTCTTATTGGTATTGCTTACTATTCACAACAAGGGTTAACATTATCTAACCCAGAAACAATTTTCCTTGAACTAGGAAAAATTTTATTCCACCCACTTATTACTGGATTTTTATTAGCCGCTATTTTAGCAGCGATTATGAGTACAATCTCATCTCAGTTACTCGTTACTTCGAGTGCCGTAACGGAAGACTTATATCGTACATTCTTTAAACGTTCTGCTTCTGATAAAGAACTTGTATTTGTCGGTCGTATGGCTGTACTTGTTATTGCATTAGTTGGGTGCGCTTTAGCGTTTAAACAAAATGATACGATTTTAGCTCTTGTTGGATACGCTTGGGCTGGGTTCGGTTCTTCATTCGGACCTGCTATTTTATTAAGCTTATATTGGAAACGTATGACGAAATGGGGCGCGCTTGCTGGTATGATTTCTGGTGCCGCTACTGTTATTATATGGACTCAATTCGAATTCTTAAAAGATTTCTTATATGAAATGATTCCTGGTTTCGCTATTAGTTTACTAGCCATCGTAATTGTTAGTTTACTAACACAACCTTCAAAAGAAGTTGAAGAGCAATTTGAGAATTTCGAAAAACAACATAGTCATAATCTATAAAAAGAAAGCTCTGCTGATATCGTATCAACAGAGCTTTCTTTTTATCCCGCATTAACGTGCAGTAAGCCCCCCACTGATTAAAGTTTCACATTATCAAAGTTCGACAATCTTCGGCTTGAATTTAACAATTTCTTTATGTTCCGTTAAATTAAATATAACACTACTCCTTTATAGTAGTACTATCAGCACTTATACAGAAAGGGGACTCCAATATGTTAGCAGCTTTCCAGCAACAACAAACACGAAAATTTTCACCTATTACAAATACTTCTACGTCTTGTTTAAACATACAACCTAATCCACCTAAAATTTCAATTGCTCCTTCTGTTATTTCAGTCATTGGTGTTCATATGGAAAAAAATAAGTTGAAAATAAGAACGGGACAAAGCGCTGAGTTATCAGCTTCCGTGTTGCCGATGCAAGCGACGAATAAAGAACTTATTTGGACAAATATGAATGCCGATGTTATCACAATGTATCCAAAGGGGGATACGGTAACGATTACTGGAAAAAGTGCCGGAAGAGCAGTCGTCATTGTCACAACTGCTGAAGGAAAGTTCCGTGATCTATGTATGATTCATGTACAACCTTATATGACAAATCCAAAGTAAAAGAGTGGCTTCGTAGCCACTCTTTTACTTCATTTCAATATGTGGATTTTTACTTTTAATGAGATGGATGAATTGCGCTTTATCTTTAGGAGAAATAATTTCTGTTTGATGCGCGCCGTAAACAATTTCAAATCGATCAAATGATAAAGCATGAGCCGCAATTGGATTTTTCGTATTTGAAATTTGTTTTATATCTCGTATAAAGTGAAACTTTAATCAGTGGGGGTTTTGTTCATCCCCCACTGATTATTAGTTGAACCAATCGGGCTTTTACGGGCAGTTGATCCCCCTCCTAAATTCTTTGCTTCCCCTGAATTTTGAGGTGGGGGTCTTACTGCCCGTTAATGCGGGATAAATATGCGCTTTTTCACGAAACCGGATCTAATAGTAATCGTTTCTTCCTCGACGATGTATATTGTCGAAAACCAACTCCACATGAATATTATGGCTAATGGGATTGTAAAGAATAAAAGAAAATACTCTCTACCTGCAAATAAAGGAGCAAAACACGCTCCAATGACAACGAAAAAAATCGGATATAACCAGACATCTTTTTTTGATGGAAACTCCATTTCCCTACCCCTTCTACGCCCGTATTTCTATAAAACAAAAAGAGAAGTATCACCACTTCTCTTTTCTCTCTTAACATTATAATTCCTGTGTATACGCTGGCTCGTTTACTACATTTTTTGCCGTTCGCTTTTGTTGCTGTAGTAAGAAAACAGATACACCAAACAATACAAGTATGCTACCGATCACTTGCATGGCATTTAATCTTTCCCCGAGTAAGAAGAAAGCTAGTATTGATGCTCCAACTGGTTCACCTAAAATACTCATTGAAATTGTTGTTGCATTTACGTAGTTTAATAGCCAGTTATTAATGACGTGTGACACTGTCGGCACGACCGCAAGTAAAAGAAAAACGGTCCAATCCCACTTCGTATAACCTATAAAAGGCACTTGCAATACTATATTATAAATCCCCATAAAAATACCTGCGAATGCAAAGACTGTAAAGCTATAAATCCAGTGTGATACTTTCTTTACTGTCGTTTGTCCGATAAATAAATAACCGACAACTGCTATTACACTTAAGAAGGATAATATATCTCCATAAATTGCTTGTTCACTTAGTCCTAAATCCCCCCACCCAATACACATTACGCCTAATATCGCAATTCCCATTGTCGCAATAGCTGAGTATGTTGTTCTTTCTTTAAATAAGAAAAAACCTCCAACTAAAGATACGATTGGCTGAAGCGCTAATATAATCGTCGAACTCGCAACTGTCGTATGCTTTAAAGATTCAAACCATAAAAGAAAATGAAGTGCTAAAAAGAAACCAGATCCAATTAAAAGTCCCCAATCTTTTATTTGAATCTTACTAAACTCTTCCCGTTTTTTCCAAACAATAGGCAACATAATAAGTACGATAATCCATAATCGATACATGCTTAATATGGAAGATGGTGCTGAGGACATCTTTACAAAAACTGCTGCGAATGAAATGGCTATAATGGAAATAGCTAATGGTAGTGCAATCGATCTTTCTTGTTTCAAATTCCGTCTCCCCTCTCACCTGTCAAAAATCCCACTTCATTATATCCGTTTTCTTTCCTAACTTAAATACTAATTTTTTAGATTCTTCGTACCATTATGGTAAAATAGAAACGAAAGCACCTATTAGTGAATATTTCTTTCTTTTTCACTACAAGCGTCGCTCTTACAATCATTCAGTAAATTTTTATTTAGGGGGATCCACATGAATCAAACAATAGGGAGAATTGAAGAGATTTCATTTTATAGTGCATCACTTCAAGAAGATGTTACACTTCTCGTTTACTTACCAGTAAATTACACACCACTGCACAAACATACAGTGGTCATTGCACAAGATGGTAGAGATTATTTTCAGCTTGGTAAAGCGCACCGTGTAATTGAGCGCCTTCGTGAAACTGAAGAAATTGACCGTACAATTATTGTCGGTATTCCATATAAAAATGTACACGATCGTAAAGAAAAATATTTCCCAAATGAAGTAAAAAACGCTGCTTATATTCGCTTCCTTGCTCATGAACTTGCACCATATATCGACGAAAATTATCCAACGTACCAAATGGGAAAAGGTCGTGTGTTAATTGGTGATTCTCTTGGCGGAACAGTTTCCTTTATGACTGCACTTATGTATCCGCATACATTCGGTAAAGTCGTTATGCAATCACCATTTGTGGATGAAACAGTGATGAATTTAGCGAAAGAATTCAAAAATCCGGAGGCGCTAGAACTTTATCACGTCATTGGAACAGAAGAAACAGCTGTAAAGCGCACGGATGGACAAGTATCTGATTTCATAGGGCCGAACCGTGAGCTTAATACACTTCTGACAGATAGAAATTTCATTACACATTACGAGGAATTTCAAGGTAATCATACGTGGAAATATTGGCAAACTGATTTACCGAAAGCTTTCTCTCATATGCTATCAATGAAATAATAGAGAGCAGTATTCAGAATAATTTGATATAATAGATTAAGAGAGTTATTTTCTCAAAATCTAACTAGACTTACAAAGGGAGGAATTGGAACATGAAATTAGGCATTGTAATTTTTCCATCTAAAATGATTCAAGATAAAGCGAACGGATTGCGTAAACGTTATGATCCGCACTACGCATTAGTTCCGCCACATATTACATTGAAAACACCCTTTGAGACGCAAGACGAACAATTAGAATCGATTGTAAACGAGTTACATACAATCGCAAGTAAAACGAACCCTTTTACCCTTCATGTTGGAAAAGTTGGTTCATTCGCACCTGTTAATAATGTTCTTTATTTTAAAGTAGAAAAAACACCGGAACTTACTTTCTTAAATGAGGAAATGCACAGCGGGTTCTTTACACAAGAACGCGAATACGCTTTCGTACCTCATTTAACAATCGGACAAGGCCTATCTGATGCAGAGCATGCTGATGTACTAGGTCGATTACGTATGAAGGATTTCTATTATGAACAACCAATTGACCGCTTCCATCTTCTATATCAATTAGAAAACGGAACATGGACTGTACACGAAACATTCCGCCTTGGAAAGGGGAACAACTAATTTGCATGCACAGATCGTACAAACGGAAGAACAACTAAGAGATGCATTCTCTGTACGTAAGCAAGTATTTGTAAATGAGCAGCAAGTTTCTGCCGAAGAAGAGTATGATGAGTTTGAAGAAACTTCTATACACGTTGTTATATATGATAATGATGTTCCCGTTGGTGCTGGGCGTTTTCGCACCATTGATGGGATTGGAAAAATGGAACGCATTTGCGTAGTAGCTTCCTATCGTAAAAAAGGCATTGGAAAAATTGTTATGGATGCACTTGAAGCATATGCGAAGGAAAACTCGTTACAAAAATTAAAGTTGCATGCTCAAACACATGCTGAAGATTTCTATAAGAAACTTGGATATGTAACGAGTTCTGATGTATTCATGGAAGCAAATATTCCTCACGTCGTTATGATAAAAGAATTGTAATTTGAAAACAGGAGGTATCCCCTCCTGTTTTTTACATTGCTATTTTCTTTTTCTTCCGCTAAAGTTAAATGTTGATGCTATAGTTTTGAAGGTGAATATATGACACAAGAAAAATTTTCACAGAAATCATTAACGCACGCTGATATTCCACGTGCAACATATCATATTCCAAAAACATCTACCCATTTAATTATGGAAGAAGATGCAGATGCGGCGTATTTCCGTGCTCTCGAACAACAAAATGTATTTTTAAACGAAAAACAATTAGAGGCCGTACGAACGACAGAAGGGCCTGTTCTGACATTAGCTGGTGCCGGAAGCGGGAAAACATCTGTTTTAACAACTCGCGTAGGTTATTTAGTAAATGTAAAACAAGTTCATCCGCGAAATATTTTATTGCTTACATTTACACAAAAAGCGGCTGAAGAAATCAGAAATCGTGTAGCGAATTTACCAGGTATGAATCATGCCGCAAGTAGCTACGTTGTTGCTGGTACGTTCCACTCTGTCTTTTTAAAATTACTTCGTAGTCAAGGATATAATCAGCAAATTTTAGCAAACGAAAAACATAAACAAATTATGATAAAGAAAATTTTAAAAGAATTACGTTTAAAAGACGATTATGATGCTGAAACGATGCTCGCGATGATTTCACTTGAGAAAAACAAATTGAATCGTCCGAAAGATGTACAAGCCAAAACACCCGTTGAACAAGAATTTAAAGAAGTATACGAACGTTTTGAAGAAGTGAAACGACGATATAATTATATTGATTTCGATGACATCCTATTAGAAACATATTATATGTTAGAAAATAACGCTCCTTTGCTTACCCAATTACAACAACGTTTCCACTATATTGAAGTAGATGAGTTTCAAGATACATCGTATGCACAATATGAAATTGTAAAATTGTTAGCTTCGCCAAGAAATAATTTGTTTATTGCAGGTGATGACGATCAGGCGATATACGGCTGGCGAGGAGCAAGTCACCAAATTATTTTATCTTTTCCAAAAGAATTTGATAACACTACGATTATCGCGCTTAATACGAATTATCGATCCAATCCTTTTATCGTCGGACTTGGAAATGAAGTGATCAAACTAAATCAAGAGCGTTTTGACAAAGAGCTATATTCTGTACGTGAAGAAGGTGTACAACCTTTTTACGCAAGACCGGCTACGACGCTTGATGAAGCAAACCAAATTTTGCAGCTCATTCAAGAAAAGGTAGATAGCGGTGAACGAAACTATAAAGATTTTTGTTTACTGTATCGCACACATTCTGTAAGCCGTTCATTACTTGATCAGCTTACCATTCACAAAATCCCGTTTATTAAGCACGGGGCGAGTCAGTCATTTTATGAACATTCTTTAATTAAGCCTGTATTAGATCATTTAAGACTGGTGATTGAGCCGTTTCGATTAGAATCACTTTCAAATATATTACCAACGATGTATATCGGGCGTGATGATTGTATTTCCTTTATTGAACGTGAACAATGGAAATATGGTGAAGGCCGTTTTCCTTCTCTTCTTCATTTCTTATTATTAAATCCGAGCTTAAAACCTTTTCAAGTGAAAAAGGTAAATGAGCGTATCGATTTTATTAAATTTATAAAAGAATTAGAACCGAAAAAAGCATTAAAGGAAATTATTCATGGTAAAGGAAAGTATTTAGAGTACTTACAAAGTAACGATCGTTCTTCCTTTACGATGCATAAAGATATACAAGAAGAAATGTTAGAAGAATTAATGGAGTCAGCAAATCGTTTCACCGATATTCCAGCTTATTTACAATTTATTAATGAAGCAATTCAGGGTCAAAAGGAAATGGAAGCATTAAAAACAATGCCCCAAAAAGATGCTGTTTCGCTTATGTCTATTCATAACGCAAAAGGTCTTGAATTCCCATGCGTCTTTTTACTTGGAGCGAGCGATGGTATTCTGCCCCATACTTCTTCTTTAAAAGATGCAAATGATCGTGTTACAGAGACTTCTGAAGCTTTAGAAGAAGAGCGCCGACTACTTTATGTCGCTATTACACGTGCAAAAGAAGAACTTTACATTTCCTCTCCGCAATTTTTCAGAGGAAAAAAATTAGATATATCCCGTTTTTTATATACTGTTCGAAAAGATTTACCTGAAAAGACATCCACTAAATAAGGATGTCTTTTTTTATATTGCATTATGTACATCCCTACTATATAAATTCCTTGTTTTGATCGTAAGAATTAACGTAATATCAGCCATATCCCGTTCATATTGTAATAGTGTATGTCAGAACTCACGATAAGGAGTGAACATAATGAGCTGCAATTGTAACGAAGATCATCATGACCATGATTTTGATTTCAACTGTGTATCCAATGTCGTTCGTTTTATACATGAACTACAAGAATGTGCAACGACAACATGTGGATCTGGTTGCGAAGTTCCATTTTTAGGTGCACATAATAGTGCATCCGTAGCAAATACACGTCCTTTTATTTTATACACAAAAGCCGGAACACCATTTGAAGCATTCGCACCATCTGCAAGCCTTTCTAGCTGCCGATCTCCAATTTTCCGTGTCGAGAGTATAGATGATGATGACTGCGCTGTATTGCGTGTATTAAATGTCGTATTAGGTGATGGTTCCCCTGTACCACCTGGTGACGATCCAATCTGTACATTTTTAGCTGTACCAAATGCAAGATTAGTATCGACCAACACTTGTATTACTGTTGATTTAAGCTGCTTCTGCGCTATTCAATGCTTACGCGATGTTACAATTTAAATCTAAATAATGAGTTAAGCATGGATTGGGTGGCAGAGTTTTCTGCCACCCAATCCATGCTTAAAAGGTATTATTATGTATTTTTATAAAATTGGGAACTTGTCTAGAACATAGAACCTGTCCTTTTCATTAACTGAAAGTAGAAACAGATAAAGGAGTGAAAAACATGTTCTCTTCTGATTGCGAATTTACGAAAATTGATTGCGAGGCAAGACCAGCTAGTACACTACCTGCCTTCGGTTTTGCTTTCAACGCGTCTGCACCTCAGTTCGCTTCACTATTTACACCACTACTATTACCTAGCGTAAGCCCAAATCCAAATATTCCTGTTCCTGTAATAAATGATACAGTAAGTGTCGGAGATGGCATTCGAATTCTACGAGCTGGTATTTATCAAATCAGTTATACATTAACAATTAGTCTTGATAACTCACCTGTTGCACCAGAAGCTGGTCGTTTCTTCTTATCATTAGGTACACCAGCTAACATTATTCCTGGATCAGGTACAGCGGTTCGTTCTAACGTTATTGGTACTGGTGAAGTAGACGTATCCAGCGGGGTTATTCTTATTAACTTAAACCCTGGTGACTTAATTCAAATTGTACCAGTCCAGTTAATTGGAACTGTAGACATCCGTGCTGCAGCATTAACAGTTGCACAAATTAGCTAGTAAAAAGCGGTATTTCTTCATTAGAAATACCGCTTTTTATATGTATAATAAAAACACTCACAGTAACATGAGTGTTTCATTCTTCATAGTGTTTTATTGTATTCTTCTTTTTCCCACAATTACATCCTTTTTTCTTTACAAATCCTTGTTGTTGTAACTGTTCTTGATATGCCTGTTGTTGCAATTGGTGTTGTTGCTGTATATGATACCATTGCTGCAGGTCATATGAATTTTGCCTTGGATTATTGCTCACAGCAAACATCTCCTCTACTGTCAATTCTGTCTATTTACTATATGAACAACTCTTAATTTCCGTTCCCTCATTCTTTTAAACTCCGCATTTTCTCGTATTATGAAAATATATTATTCTCCCATAAAGTATCCTGTAATCGTTTCAATGATTGCTGCTGCTCCTGCAATAGCTAATAATGCAAGTAACGGCTCTGCAACGATCGGAATCCAATTATATAAGACTAATAAAAAAGCACTAACCCATACACCTGTACACCAATAACAGCTTAATAATTCGCCAATCCACTTTCTTAATCCATTACCTTTCACTTTTGTAAACGTTGATACACTTCCATCCGGCTCCGTAATCTCTAATTCATCAATAAACGGTCTTCGCAAAAAGGCTGTAATTTTATCATAAACAATTAAACGAGTGAGCCTAAAAGCAGCTAACGCAAAAATAAAAAATAAAAGCCAGCTTGTAAACAGCATAATTCCACCTTCCCTTATCCTCTTTCGCCTATTTAAAAAAAAAGGTCTTGAGATTGTGACCAAATCTCCTCGACTCCAATATCTTATTAATGTAAATACAAACAAGAAGATAAGGAGTGACATTAATGAGTTGTAACGAAAATAAACACCATAGCTCTTCTCATTGTGTAGTTGACGTTGTAAAATTCATCAATGAACTACAAGATTGTTCTACTACTACGTGTGGATCTGGTTGTGAAATTCCATTTTTAGGTGCACACAACACTGCATCAGTAGCAAATACACGCCCTTTTATTTTATACACAAAAGCCGGAACACCATTTGAAGCTTTTGCACCATCTGCAAGCCTTGTTAGCTGCCAATCTCCAATTTTCCGTGTGGAAAGTGTAGATGATGATAGCTGTGCTGTGCTACGTGTATTAACTGTTGTATTAGGTGATGGTTCTCCTGTACCACCTGGTGATAATCCAATTTGTACGTTTTTAGCTGTACCAAATGCAAGATTAGTATCGACATCTACTTGTATTACTGTTGATTTAAGCTGTTTCTGTGCTATCCAGTGCTTACGCGACGTTTCTATCTAATAAGTGAAGTAAACTAAAAAACTATTGGGGTGGTAGAAGATTTCTACCACCTTTACATATTTAAAAACCTGCCATACTAATCGATTGGATATCCTCTATCGATAACCGAATATCTCTCATACTATTTGGCGGCATAATGGATACAATGCCATTACGATACGATATGATCGATCCAACATATGAGACTGTAGCTGTTTTTATTCTGCACCTTACTTTCGGAATATAATGAGGGCGGTTTAATAAAAAATGAATTTTCTCTTCATTATTCATATCCTTAAATGATTTATTATACGGGACAGTTCTCACCGGCTCTTGCTGTTCTTTCTGTTCTTGTTGCTCTTGTACTTGTTCCTCTTCTTCTATTGTTTCTTCTACTTGTTGCTCTTCTTGTTCTATTACCTCTTCCACAGCACTACTTACAACATTTTCGTTTCTATTGCTTTCCTCTTTTCGATCCTCATTTTCAAAGTTTGTTAAGATAATTCTTTTTATTTTCGGTGCAGCAAGTTCCAAATTTACTTGCGCAATATATAACAACGGTTTTCCAACTGTTGAACTTTTATTTTTATTCTTCACACTCGTCCCTCCCACTTCCATACGTAGCTGAATAAATCGTGTACTATTATAGTTATATTCATAACGTAGTAAGAACTTTCGTTAAAAATCGTTCTTTCTAAGAACAAATAAAAAGGACAATCTCAACATGTAGAGATTGTCCTTTACAAATTCATATTATATTTATCCTAGGATATGATATCCTGAATCAACGTGAATGTTTTCTCCTGTTACGCCGCGTGCTAAATCACTGAATAAGAATACTGCTGTATCCCCAACTTCTTCCGGAGTTGTTGTACGGCGAAGTGGTGCGCGCTCCTCAATTTCTCTTAAGATTGAGTTAAAGTCGCCTACACCTTTTGCAGATAACGTACGAATTGGCCCTGCAGAAATAGCATTAACGCGAATACCATGTTGACCTAAGTCGTTAGCTAAATATTTCACGCTCGCTTCTAATGAAGCTTTTGCAACACCCATAACGTTATAGTTTTTCACAACGCGCTCGCCGCCAAGATATGTTAACGTTAAAATATTTCCGCCTTCTGTCATTACTTTCTTCGCTTCTCTTGCTACAGCTGTTAAAGAGAATGCACTAATATTTTGTGCAAGTAAAAATCCATCGCGAGAAGTATCTACAAATTCACCTTTTAAATCGTCACGATTTGCAAAAGCGATACAGTGTGCTACACCGTGAATTGTACCAACTTCTTGCTTAATTGTTTCAAAGCAAGCTGTAAGTTCTTCATCATTTGTTACATCACAAGGTAATACAAGTGATTCTTGTCCTTCTAATGTGTCCGCTAATTCACGAACGTTTCTCTCTAAACGTTCTCCTGCATATGTGAAGATTAATTTTGCACCTGCATTATGCAAAGAGCGAGCAATTCCCCACGCAATACTTCTTTGGTTCGCAACGCCCATAACAACAAATGTTTTCCCTTGTAATAGTTCCATGATATATCCTCCCAGAAATACTTATACTTGTTATTAGTACCTGATACTATAATTATAGTAACATAAAACCTCTTAAAGGCAAACAAAAAAGTCATTAACTTAAAATTGTTAATGACTTTTTGTTTCTATAAAAAAACGCTCTAATCCTTCTTCCCAAGAAGGCATTTGCAAAAAACCATTTAATCGTAGCATGTTATGTTGGAAAATAGAATATTTTGGTCTCGCTGCCGCCGATCCAAATTCTTCAGTTGAAACCGGTAATACATCCACTTTCATATTTGCATACGAAAATATTTTCTTTGCAAATTCAAACCAAGAACATGATCCTCTATTGGATATGTGATACGTACCGTATAAAGAAGTATGAATGAGCTTATTAATCATTACATTTAAATCCGCTACATACGTAGGAGAACCGATTTGATCCGCTACAACAGATACTTCTTCTCTTTCTTTCCCTAATCGCATCATCGTTTTCACAAAATTATTTCCATACTTACCATACAACCATGATGTACGAACGATAAAGTATTTATTATGTAACTCTTTGACGAACTGCTCTCCCGCATATTTAGAAGCCCCGTATATATTGATCGGCGCCGGATTATGAAATTCATCGTACCCCTCCGGTCTGTCGCCTTGAAATACATAATCCGTACTAATATAAACTAACTTCGCCCCAACTAATTGTGAAGCAACCGCTATATTTCGAGCCCCTATTGCATTTATTACATAAGCAAGATCTCGCTCTTTCTCAGCTTGATCAACCTTCGTATACGCTGCACAATGAATAATGATATGTGGCCTTATTTCTTGTACCACTTGCTGCACTCGGGATATATTTGTTATATCTAACAACTTTTTATCAAATGGATATATGTCATATTCTTCAGGATTTAACTCCTCTTGTAGCTGCTTTCCTAATTGACCATTTGCTCCTGTTATGATAATCCGTTCTTTCATTTATATGCCCCTTACTTTTCTTTTAGTGGTTTCCACCATTCTATATGATGTTCATACCATTCCACCGTTTCTTTTAGCCCTTGTTCAAACGTATACTGCGGTGCCCAGCCAAATTCATCCTTCATCTTTTGCGCATCAATCGCATAACGACGATCATGCCCTAAACGGTCTGTAACATACGCAATGTCTTTTTTCGTCTTTCCTAAGAGAGATATAATTTGTTCCACAACATCTACATTTGTTTTTTCATTATTTCCACCTATATTATATACTTCCCCTATACGTCCCTTATGCAGAACAACGTCAATCGCACTACAATGATCCGTTACATGTAACCAATCTCTTACATTTAATCCATCGCCATATAACGGTAATTTTTTCCCTTCCAGCGCATTCGTAACCATTAATGGAATTAGTTTTTCAGGATATTGATATGGCCCATAGTTATTAGAGCAACGCGTTACTAAAACTGGTAATTGATATGTTTTATAATAGGATAAAGCTATCATGTCGGCGCTCGCTTTACTTGAAGAATACGGACTATTTGGAGCTAATGGAGTTTCCTCAGTGAATCGACCTGTTTTCCCTAAAGAGCCGTACACCTCATCTGTCGATACTTGCACAAGTTTAATATGCGGATATTTTTTCACTAATTCTAATAAAGTGACTGTCCCGATTATATTTGTATCATAAAAAGGGATCGGATTTGCAATACTACGATCCACATGTGATTCAGCTGCGAAATTGACAATTACTTGCACGTCACGCTCCTTAATAACATGCTCCAGCAGCTCTCCATTTTGAATTTCTCCTTTTACAAAAGAGTAATTCGGATGATCTTGAAGAGACTTCACGTTATTTAAATTCCCGCTATATGTTAATGCGTCGAAATTAATAATTTTATATGTTTCATAGCTTTGTAACATGTAATGAACAAAATTACTTCCAATAAATCCGGCCCCACCTGTTACTAATATATTCATAAACAACTCTCCTACTCAAAAGCTATCTTCACATTCCTGAAGTGACGGTAATACTCGATCTTTGTCAGACAAAATAGGACTTGTTACTGGCCATGGAATTGCTAATTCTTTATCGTTCCATAGTACCCCTGAGTCATGATTGGCACTATAATACTCATCTACTTTATACATAACAATCGTATGCGGAACAAGTGTACAAAAACCATGTGCAAATCCTTTTGGTACTAATAATTGCCGGTGATTATCTGCACTTAAAATATATCCTTCCCACTGCCTAAACGTTGGGGAATCTTTTCGCAAATCAACGATAACGTCATAGATTGCTCCTTGCATAACTTGAATAAGTTTCGTTTGTGCTTTCGGATTTTTTTGAAAGTGTAAGCCCCGAATCGTTCCCGCTTCTGCTGAATACGAAACATTATCCTGTACAAATGAATACGTAATCCCTAATGTTTCTAGCGCCTTCTTATTATAACTTTCAGTAAAAAAGCCACGTTCATCTCCAAATAACCTCGGTTCTAACAATTTTGCGTCGGTAAAGTTTGTTTCTATAACTTTCATATTCTCACCTATTCTCCGTTAAACTGTTTACCAAAGTTTATATCCCGCGCTAACGTATTCGCCCTTTGAAGAGAAACATGAGTTCCTGCATCAGTCCACCAGCCGCTCATTTCATTATAAGTAAGTACCCCTCGTTTTAAATACCAATTATTGATATCTGTAATTTCAAGCTCTCCCCTTGCGGACGGTTTTAACTCTTTTATATAAGAAAAGACTTTCGAATCATACAAATAAATTCCTGTGACTGCATAGGAACTTTTCGGCTCTTTCGGTTTTTCTTCAATTTCAATTATTTTATGGTTTTGAATATTTGCTACGCCAAATCTCTCCGGATCATCGACAGATTGCAGCAATACTTTCGCACCCTCTTTTTGATTTGCAAACTCTTCAACATACGGACGAATATCATCAGAAAAGATATTATCTCCTAATATAACTACCATACGATCTTTCCCGACGAAATCTTCACAAAGCCCTAATGCTTGCGCAATTCCGCCAGCCTTATCTTGCACACGATACGTAAAGGACACGCCAAACTCTTGACCGCTTCCTAAAAAACTAACAACATCCCCCATATGCTCTTTACCTGTAATAATCATAATATCTGTAATTTCGCATTGTTTTAGCTTATATACTGCATGATAAATCATTGGATACCGTCCAACAGGAAGCAAATGTTTATTCGTTACTTTCGTTATTGGATATAATCTCGATCCAGTTCCGCCTGCTAAAATAATTCCTTTCACCCTGCATCTCTCCTTTATGATGGAGATAATATATCTTTGTAATGTTCTACAAACACTTTCCGATCCTTCTCATATGTATCCGCATCAAACTCATCCCCGTTGTAGTGAATACACCATAAATTCGCTTGATTAGGGATACCAATTAAATAACCCGCCTTTTGAAACTCTAAAGACTGCGACACATCATAAAAGTGGAATCCTTGAAACAAATCTTCTCGCCACGGAATATCATACTGTGTTGCCATGAATAAGCCATCAATTGCCTGCACCGACATAAAAGATTGGCTTCCATAAAACCCCTGATCTAAATTTAATAATTGATAATTCCGTCTTCTATACTCAATCACTTTCCCTACTAAATTTTTCCCTTCCCACCATATCCCGTTACTCGGTAAAAATTGGGCTCCAGCTACTCCAATTAAGCCGAGCTTTTCATTATCTTTAAACAGGGAAATAAGTGTATAAAACATCTCTCGATTAATAAGATAAGTGTCCTGATGTATATAAACCTTATACTTCGCGGGATATGAAAGTGCTCGGTTATATGCGCTTGCCATACTTTTCGCATCTCGTATCGGAAAAATTTGCACGACATAATCAGGGGGAACAAAAAGATTTCTTATTTGTCTCTCGCATTGTTCAAATAGCTCTTCATTATTTACACAAACAACAACTAATATTGTACGATCCTTCATTTTGTAGCCCCTCTATTCGTCTTGATTTACATCTGACATATAGTTCTCCACAAATATCTTTCTATACTTGTCATAGTTGGTCATATTCACATCAATATGATAGTGAATGCACCACGCATCACGCTGTACAGGAACCCCAACTGTATAGCCAGCTTTTCTAAATTCAAATGACTGAGATACATCATAATAGTCAAACCCATCAAACAAGTCTTCTCGCCACGGAATATCGTATTGCGTGGCCATCAATAAACCATCAATACATTCCACAGGCATAAATGTTTTTGACTCATGGTACGGCTGTTCTTGACTTGCCATATAAAATAAATCATTCATATAACCTATGACTTTTCCAACAACCCCCTTGCCTTCATTCCATATTCCATTTGGAGGAACATATTGTGCTCCAATCATTCCAATCATTCCAAGATGTTCATGTTCGTTAAATAATTGAAGTAATCCGTATAAAAATGCCACATTCATAATGAAAACATCTTGGTGTATATATACTTTATATTTCGCTGGATGCGAAATCGCTTGATTATATCCGCTCGTCATACTTTTCGCATTCCGAATTGGCATAAATTGTACAATATATCCTGGAGGCACCGCTAAGCTCAATATATGTCGTACACACTGTGCATACATTTTCCGATCATTTATACATGTAACAAATAATATTGTTTTATCTGCGGCACTCATAATTGTGATTTTTCTGCTTCAATAATGTATTGAAATACAACCGTCTCAGCCATGAAGCCACTTCCAAGACGATATTTTTTACAAATTCCATATAATTCCTCAATAAGCGGTTCATACATTTTATGATCAACATATACACGATCTACTTTACTAATTGAAAAGCCTGCTTTTAAAAACATTCGCAGCATTTCATTAAATGTAAAGAAACGAATATGTGTTTTATCTAATAACCCATATTCTGTATACGTCCAATTTCCAGCAAGTAACGGCGCTAATACTGAAATGTGAGCAACGTTTGGTATACTTGCTAAAATCACACCATTTTCTTTTATATATGGCTTTACTTTTTCTATTACAGCCCAAGGATCAAATAAATGCTCTAATACGTCACCAAATATAACGCAATCAAATTGTTCCTCCTCGTACGGCATATCCATTGTTTCTATATCGCCTAAAACAACATGATCTAGTTTTTCCTTTGCTTGTTCTGCCGCCTCTGGGAATGCCTCAATTCCTGATACACGTGTGCCATTTTCTTTTATGGCAGCTCCCAACGCACCACTCGAGCAACCAATATCAAGAACTTCTTTCCATTCCTTTTTTATATGCTTTAATAAATTCGGATTCACTGCATTATAATAATGCCCAGACTTTTCTTCGTATAAAGAATTTTTTGGGGAATTCATTTTACACACTCCTCATGCAAATTGAATTTGAAATATAAATCTCATCTAAAATCTATAGATATAACCAGTACTAGTTACATTACCGATACTTTACTATATAGCCAATCTATTAGAGTTAGACTCACGATGAGCCATTTCTAAAAAAAGCTGCCTATAACGATTTATATTGTTTATCAAAAACATCCCGAAAATATTTGCGGTTATATTCGATTGCAGCATTATTTGGAACATAAGCAGCTGCTAATTCGTTGTAATAATAAGCTTTGTCTTGCTCTCCTAACTTGCTATAACAAATACACATTTGTAAATAAGGAAGCCATGTGTAGCTCGCTGGACTATGAAATGGACTCTCCGTCGCCATTGGTACTTCCGTTGCAAGTTTAAACCAAAATATCGCTTCGTTATATTTTTGTTGTTCCATATATATATATCCTATTCTTGTACAATTCTCTCCTCTAGGAACATCATATCGAAACGACTTCACGCAAGATTCAATTGCCTTTTCCCATGATCCAAGCTTTGCATAGCAATCTCCTAACTTACCACATGCATAAATTTTCTCTTCATACCATCCTTCGTCTTGATTAAGGAATGTTTCATATAGCATAACTGCATCATCATATTTTTGGTTATCCATAGATTCATTTGCGTAATAAAATAAATCTCTCGGACTCAATTCTTCTCCTGCAGCTACAGCATTTTGAAAAATTTTCAAATTACGATTTGTTACCTTTTTTTCTTTTTTATGTGTAATAGCAACATTACTACTAAAAGTTTCACCAGAAATAGCTAAATACTCATGAACCTTTCCAAACCATTGAAATTGTTTTTCACGCTTTACAAGTCGATTTCTTTTTGTACAATATAAAGGTTTCCCGCTAGAATCCAATGCAAGATGATAAGGCATCGAAACAGCATCAATTTTAGGATCTAATTCTCTTTTTAAAAGTTTCAATGCTTCTTGAGCATCTTCTAATAATACGTCATCTGCATCTAGCCACAATATATACTCTTGCGTTGCTTTTGAAAAAGAAAAATTTCTTGCTGCTGCAAAATCATTAATCCATGGAAAGTCATATATGTTAGAGGTATATTGAGCTACAATTTCTTTCGTTCGATCAATGGAACCTGTATCAACTATAATAATTTCATCAACAATTTTTTCGACTGCATCTAAACATCGACCTATTGTATCTTCCTCATCTCGAACAATCATACATAAACTAATTGTAATTCCTTGCTTGTTCAACATAATCACCCTCTTCCAAATCAATCATATGTTATACATACAATAAACTTTCCACTTTTTTAACTTGCACAAGCAGTTTAAGATTTCTTTTCAATAATTCAAATGTCCGTGTCATTTTCTTACGGTTTTGCATCTACTATATAATGAACGCTTTATGGAGGTGAATTTATGTCAAATAATAATTATTCAGATGGATTGAATCCCGATGAATCTTTATCAGCTAGTGCATTTGACCCTAATCTTGTAGGACCAACATTACCACCAATACCACCGTTTACCCTTCCTACCGGACCAACTGGGCCGACTGGACCAACTGGGCCGACTGGGCCAACTGTACCAACTGGGCCGACTGGGCCGACTGGACCAACTGGATCAACTGGTACAACTGGACCGACTGGGCCGACTGGATCAACTGGTACGACTGGGCCAACTGGATCAACTGGTACGACTGGACCAACTGGGCCGACTGGGCCAACTGGTGACACTGGCGCTACTGGACCAACTGGGCCAACTGGTGACACTGGCGCTACTGGACCAACTGGTGCTACCGGACCGACTGGGCCAACTGGTGCTACCGGACCGACTGGGCCAACTGGACCATCAGGGCTAGGACTTCCAGCAGGATTGTATGCATTTAACTCCGCTGGGATTTCTTTAGATCTCGGACTTAATGCTCCAGTACCATTTAATACTGTTGGATCTCAGTTTGGTACAGCAATTTCTCAATTAGATCCTGATACTTTCGTAATTAGTGAAACTGGATTCTATAAAATCACTGTTATCGTATATACTGCAGCACTAAGTGTATTAGGTGGGCTTACAATCCAAGTAAATGGGGTATCTGTACCAGGTACTGGGGCTACTTTAATCTCAGTTGGAGCACCTATCGTTGTTCAAGCAATTACGCAAATTACGACAACTCCATCATTAGTTGAAGTAATCGTTACAGGGCTTGGGCTATCATTAGCTCTTGGTACAAATGCATCTATTATTATTGAAAAAATCGCTTAATTTTTTACTTAGCAGTAAAACTGATATCAGTTTTACTGCTTTTTCATTGGTAAATTCAATCATTAAATCCTTCTTTTCTACATAGTCATAATGTTGTATGACATTCTTCAGGAGGCACTTATATGGAAAATAAATCGGCTGTCCAGCTTTATCTTGAGTTATTAAAGAAAACAATTTTATTTGAAATATGGTTAGAATACGAACCATACTTACCTGCTTCGTTACATATATCTAAAGAACTATCATATGAACCAGTTACGGTTCCACTTCCTTTATTTCTTAAGCAGTATGTAGAAAATCACAATTTAAAAATCGTTAATCCTAACGTTTCAAACAATGAGCGTCAAGGTGGCAAGGATTGGCCAAGAGCTGCACACAGTATGGTTGGTCGAAAACGTATGAATCAATTACAAGAGGCGATGGAAACTGTAGTCAGGGAAAATATAGAAGGCGATTTTATTGAAACTGGTGTATGGCGCGGAGGATCATGCATTTTTATGAATGGGTTTTTACAAGCAAACAACATTAAGGATCGTACTGTATGGGTTGCCGATTCATTTGAAGGTCTGCCCGCACCTAACTTAGAACAATATCCGAAAGATTACGGTGATTATTTACACACATTCGATTACTTACGAGTTTCTTTAGAAACAGTGCAAGAAAACTTTAGAAAATATGATTTATTAAATGATCAGGTGAAATTTTTAAAGGGTTGGTTTAAAGATACATTGCCTTCAGCACCGATAGAAAAAATTGCAATTGCTCGCCTTGATGGTGATATGTATGAATCAACGATGGATAGTCTTGTAAATTTATACGATAAAGTTTCAACAGGTGGCTTTATTATTATTGATGATTATGGATTGATAACATGCGCAGAGGCTGTAACAGATTTCAGAAGTGAAAGAAACATAAAAGCTCCTATGACTCAAATTGATGATTTCGGTATTTTTTGGAGAAAAGAATAGAATAAAAAATTATTTAGTTGAGGGGTACTATTATACTACTAATTCACGAAAACCCATCTTGTAATGAATAAAAGCAAAGCTCCCCTCAATATAAAGTAGAAATTTCCTACTTTACTATAAGAAAGGTGTGAATTTTTTGAAAGAAAATGAGAAAAAAATCACATTAATCCCACCTCCAGAACTTGTTCAATATGTAGGTGGTCATTTTGAAGAGGTTGGAAAAGAATTCATGCAGTATTTTATTGAAATTGGCAATTTAAAATCAAATGAAACAGTGTTAGATGTAGGATGCGGTATTGGCCGGATGGCGGTTCCATTAATGAACTATTTAAGCGATGATGGTACTTATTATGGATTTGACTTATTTAATAAGGGAATTACATGGTGCAAAAATAACATTTCAACATGCCGTAACAATTTCCATTTTGAACATGTCGATATATATAACCAATTCTACAATCCCGATGGAAAAGAAGATGCTTCCCAATACAAGTTTCCATATGAAGATGAATCATTCGATTTTATTTTTTTAACATCTGTATTTACCCATCTCCTTCCGAAAGAATTAGAACATTACATACGCGAGATTGCACGAGTTCTGAAAAAAGATGGGAGATGTTTTATTACTTTCTTTTTAATTAATCCTGAATCTTCCTATTACTTAAATGCAGGACTAAGTACTTTAGGTTTTTATCATCAAATTGACAATTGTTATGTTCTAAATAAAGATATCCCGAATTTCGCAGTTGCCTATCCTGAGGAAGATATTCGTACTCTATTAAATAAATATGGGCTAGAAATGCAGACTCCTCCCCATTATGGTTCATGGTGTGGCAGAACTGAACACACAAGTTATCAAGATATTATTCTTACACAAAAAATTTCTGAAAGGTAGTTGTATATGGATAATATAAAAAATCTACCTCTCGTTTCCATCCTTATTCCCACCTATAATCGACCACATTATTTTAAAATTGCTCTAGAAAGTGCATTAGCACAAACCTATCCAAACATTGAAATTATTGTAGGAGACGATAGTACGAATGATGAAACAGAGATTTTAATGCAGACACATTATTTGCCTAGTCATAAACACATAACGTACATTCGAAATGCGACTACTCTAGGACAATTTAATAACTCACTTATGCTATTAAAGCAGTCCCATGGAGAGTACATAAATTTCTTAATGGATGATGATATATTTTATAATAGTAAAATTGAAAAAATGATGTTTTATTTCCAAAAAGACTTAGATCAAAATCTCGCACTTATTACATCTTATCGTACTTGGATTAATGACGATGGAGAGATAATTGAGCAACATCCCTCCATGAAAAGATTATATGATGAAGATACTCTACTAAATGGGACAAATCTTGGAAACCATATGCTTATACTAGGACAAAATATTATCGGTGAACCTACGACTGTACTCTTTCGAAAACGCCTATTAACAGAACCTTTCGGTACTTTAAATGGGAGAAATTATAATTGTAGTGTTGATATGGCCTCTTGGATCAGTTTACTTTCCAAAGGTGATGCGATCTACATCACGGAACCTTTAAGTTCTTTCCGCCTTCATACTGGACAGCAAGTACATCACAAATACCTTGAAGGCTGCGAAGATTTTTCACATCTCGTTTTAAATTCAAAAAAATATGGTTTCCTACAAGAGATTGACTATTACAAAACGAGTCTGTTAAAAGCTTGCGAATGGTATAAAAATGCTACAACATTTTATCAGCTATATCCAGAGCTCATTCCAACGACCGATACACATATACGCCTTTCTCATTGTTTGAATATAGTTACAAAAGAACTCCGTGCCATATAGTCCATCACACGGTAGGTACTATTCCTTCCGTGTGATGTATGACTTCCCACAAATAGTGGAATAAATGTATGCATAGTCTGCTTGTATATTATTTTTATCATGACATGATCCATATACTTACTAGGCGATAGAAAGGAATACACACATTGAAAGATTCAAATTCTCAATATCAAATAGACTACGTATTGCTATTCATTTTATTTGCCATTGGGATTGTTAGTTGTTTTGCAATTGCAAGTGCACAAGCCTCTTTACCACCATTTTTGCAACATGTAAATTTTGTATTAAAGCAAATCCAGTGGTACTTCATTGGATTCATAGCCATTGGTATGATTATGATTATCGATTTCGATCGTTATCAAAAAATTGCTTGGTATTTATATAGCTTTGCATTGGTACTACTTATTGGACTAGAATTTCAAGTACCAGGTGCCGTTACAATTAAAGGTGCGACCGCTTGGTACAGGCTCCTAGGCATCGGAAATTTCCAGCCTTCCGAAGTTATGAAATTGTTTTTAATTATCGTCATCGGACGAATTATAGCTAATCATAATGAGAAATATTTTTACCGAACAATACACGACGATTTTCTATTACTCGGAAAAATATGTGCAACAAGTTTGCCGCCATTACTACTGATTGCAAAGGAACCTGATTTAGGAAACACAATGGTAATTTCAGCTATGCTGGCAGCAATGATATTAGTTTCTGGTATACGTTGGCGTTTTATTTTCGGGTTAGTTTCCGGTATCTTTGTAGCTGGCTTTACATTAACGTATATTTTTTTCACTCATACAAAATTCTTTAAAGCACACATTTTACAAGAATATCAACTAAATCGCTTCTACGGCTGGTTAGCGCCATACAAATATGATGCGCAAGGCTATCAATTAAGACAAGCTTTCTTAGCTACCGGATCAGGAGAAATGCAAGGAAAAGGTTGGGAAAATGGACAAGTATACTTTCCAGAACCACATACAGATTTTATTTTCACGAATGTCGCTGAGCAATTCGGATTTTTAGGCGCAAGCGTCATTATTGCACTTTTTTTCCTACTTATTTTCCGCATGATTCATATCGCTATAGAAAGTAATGACCCTTTCGGTAGTTACATCTGCGCTGGTACAATCGGAATGTTTACTTTTCAAGTATTTCAAAATATCGGGATGACAATTGGATTACTACCTATTACAGGCATCACACTACCCCTTATGAGCTATGGAGGAAGCTCCTTACTCACATACATGATAGCGATTGGATTTGTTTTAAACGTCCGCTCAAGAACGAAAATCTTTATGTTCAACTGAAGCACAAAAACGGTATATTTTTATCTCTATCCTTTTTTAGATATACTAATGAAAAATATGATGGAGGTTTAAATATGAAATATGACATTATAGGGGATATTCATGGATGCTTCCAAGAGTTTCAAGATTTAACGAAAAAACTCGGATATAACTGGAATAGTGACTTGCCGATTCACCCTGATCAACGCAAGCTTGCTTTTGTTGGCGATATCACAGATCGCGGTCCTCATTCATTACGTATGATTGAAATTGTATGGGAACTTGTCATAAATAAAAAAGTAGCGTATTACGCTCCGGGAAATCACTGCAATAAACTATACCGATTTTTCCTTGGACGTAATGTGACAATCGCTCATGGACTCGAAACAACTGTTGCTGAATATGAAGTACTGCCTTCTCATCAACAAAACATGATAAAAGAAAAATTCATCACACTTTACGAGCAATCCCCTTTATATCATGTACTCGATGAAAAAAGGTTAATTGTGTGTCACGCCGGCATTCGGCAAGATTATATAGGAAGAAAAGATAAAAAAGTACAAACCTTTGTATTATACGGCGATATTACAGGAGAAAAACATGCTGACGGCTCTCCTGTCCGTCGCGACTGGGCGAAGGAGTATAAAGGAACAGCTTGGGTTGTATATGGACATACACCCGTAAAAGAACCTCGCTTTGTAAATCATACAGTCAATATTGACACTGGTGCTGTATTTGGTGGCAAACTAACTGGACTACGTTATCCTGAAATGGAGACTGTTTCCGTTCCTTCCTCCTTGCCTTTTGTCCCTGAGAAATTCCGCCCAATTTCATAACTTACGAAGGATGATCGTATCATTTAGGCAGCTCTCATATAAAGTAAAACTTTAATCAGTGGGGGTTTTCTTCATCCCCCACTGATTATTAGCCCTCACCAATCGGACTTCTATGGGCAGCCCGACCCCCACCTAAATTCTTTAATTTCGCTGAATTTTGAGCTGGGGATCTTACTGCCCATTAAAGCGGGATAAAAACTGCTTAAAGTAATGAAAAAAAGATGCAATAAAGTGCATCTTTTTTTCATTACACGGCATATACTGTCGCAGGAGGTGACAGAATGAAGAAAAAATCTTCTAAACAAAAAAGAAAATGCCCGCCTTTTTATCTACCCATGTACGGAATTAACAACTGGTGTAGCATTCGAGCTGCAGCTGTAGAAGAACTGGAAGAACAAGAGGCATCCCCCAAAAACAAAGCCAGACCAAAATATGTCTCTTTAGAAAATGCTGTAATGAGCCGCATAATTGACAATAGAAAAACAAAGATGCAGCAAAAAAATAAACCTCTCTCCACTCATGCTGAACAGATTGTATCTTCTGAGCAAACAGAAAAAAATACAGAAGAAAACATCCCTGTAACAATAAATAAAAAAACGGAAGCAGAAATTCCAGCTGCTATTATAAATCAAGTGAAGAAAATAAAAGAAGCATTAGCACCATCCAATGATGTACAAACAGAAAAAACGATCATCATTCAGACCCCTACACCTGAAAATATAAAAGTAAAAAAAGAGGGACGGTATGCATATGCAGAGGGACTTCACTCTCATGCAGAGGGTACAGTTTCACATGCAGAAGGGCTTCTGACACACGCAAAAGGTTCTTTCTCTCATGCAGAAGGATCAAAAACAAAAGCAACTGGACATAGTTCCCATAGTGAAGGAAGTGAAACGACAGCAGGTGGCTCTTATTCTCATGCGGAAGGTAAACATACAATCGCTTTAGGCGAAGCAGCTCATGCAGAAGGAACCGCGACTATCGCTAACGGATTTTCTTCTCATGCGGAAGGTAATCATACATCAACAGCTCATTTTGCAGGTAGCCATATTATGGGACGATTCGGCACAGCAGAAGAATCCTATTCTTGGTTTATTGCAAACGGTACAAATGAAACCGATCATAATATTGGTGCAAAGTGGCTCGCTCATAATGGAGAAATGTATATTGATGGTGCTTCTTACAATGCAAGCGGAACTGATTTTGCACAAATGTTTGAAACAGCAGACAATTGCCTTATTGATGTAGGTTATTTCGTTACATTTAGTAGCGAAGAAAAAATTCGAATCGCTACTTCAAACGATTCATTCATCTTAGGAATATCTAGCGCGACCCCCGCTCTTATAGGAAATAGTGGTGCTTTAAGTTGGCAAAAACGCTACAAAACAGATGACTTTGGAAAACGTCAATATGTACGCACGGAGTCGCAAGACATACAACCTCTTTTAAATACAGAATGGGATCCAGCTTGCAAATATATAGCAAGAAAAGATCGTACCGAGTGGCTTCCTGTCGGATTAATTGGACAAATGTTAGTACGTGATGACGGTACTTGCGAAACGCATGGATATTGTCGTCCAAACAACGATGGCATTGCTACAAAATCCGAAAGTGGCTTTTTCGTTATAAAGCGCACGGGTGAAAACCAAATTTTAATATTATTCCGCTAAGAAAAAAGGGAACAAAATTCTTCGTTACATAAGAATTTTGTTCCCTTTTTAAATATGTCTTAATATAGATTGCATATCGCCTGGAATCGGTGTAGTGAAAGACATTTCTTTCTCTAAAATAGGATGATAAAACGTCAAGGATGTACTGTGAAGCGCTTGTCGTTTCATTTCATCCCTTTTTCCACCATATAAATTATCGCCAAGTAGCGGATGTCCTATGTGCGCCATATGTACACGAATCTGATGTGTTCTCCCTGTATCGAGCTCAAGTGATACATGCGTCTTATGATTTGTGCTATCAATCACTCTAAAATGAGTAACTGCTCTTTGCCCCTCCTCACAAACGATTCGCTCAATAATGCTATCCGGTTTTCGTCCAATCGGTGCATCAATCGTTCCACCTCGTTCTCTCATTTCACCATGAACGATTGCTTCATACGTTCTTTTCACAGCTTTTTGTTGATGCTGTTTCGATAAAAGGTGATGTACGAAACGATTTTTTGCAATCAGCATAAGCCCTGAAGTATCGCGATCTAGCCTTGTTACGATGTGCACCGTACTTGCAAGATGTTGCTTATCATAATGAGATAAGAGCGCATTCGCAACACTTCCTGCCGGATGTTCTCTAGACGGGATCGTTGACATGTTTGCCTCTTTGTTTATGACAAGAACTGCATCATCTTCATATACGATACATAAAGGAATATCTTCTGCACTCATCCCTTCACTTCTTTCCTCTACTGGAAAAAAGACACGTAATTCTTCACCAGCATGCAACTGATGACGAACGCTCGCATGTTTACCATTTACTTCTATAGATCCGCCGTGAAACTTTATATCCGTTAATGCGGCTTTAGAAATCCCTTTTGTTTTTAGAAATTCTCTAACTAAAGTTCCCTCTTGGGCCGATTCTATATCCCATTTCAATGTAAATCTGTTCAAATATATAAACCCTTTCTATTTATCTGCAACAAACGAGTCACGAACTCGTTTCCAGAACGGGAATGGACGGAAACGAACAAATCGTACTTTTTCGTTTGCAACGCGATACTGAATTGATTTCACATCTTGATGAACCATCGTTAAATGGTCCACCGTAATTTGTAAGTTCATCCCTGTAGCCGGCTTCAACACACATGTATGATGTTTCGGCAGCACAAGCGGCGAACCTACCGTACGAAACACACGGTTATTAATAGATGCCATTTCTGCAATTTGAATCGCTTCAATAGAAGGGTGAATAATCGCTCCACCAAGCGCCTTATTATACGCAGTGCTTCCCGAAGGAGTAGAAATACAAAGGCCATCCCCGCGGAACGTTTCAAAGTACTCTCCGCGTATTTCCACTTCTGTTACTAATGTACCTTCTGCACTTTTCACAGTCGCTTCATTCATCGCTAAATACTGCGACTCTTTACTCCCATTCACATAGCGAATAATCACTTCTAAAAGCGGATATTCCACCACTTGGAATGGTGTTTTAGCAATTGCAATTACTAATTTCTCTACTTCTGTCGGTAACCAATCTGCATAGAAACCTAAATGCCCTGTATGTACACCAACAAATGCTGTTTCAGCCAATCGATTATAATAACGATGAAATGCATATAAAAGCGTTCCATCTCCCCCAACAGAAATTACAATATCGGGTTCCTTTTCATCCATTATAAATCCGAAATCTAGCAAGTATTCTTTCATCGTGCTTGCCAGTGCATCTGATGATTGATCTCCCTTTGACATAATTGTAAAATTCATCGCCCAACACCCTTTAGTTTATGATTCGGAATCTTTCGTTTCTTGCTTTCTTGAAAAAGCTTTCTGCGCTTCTTGAATTTCAAGACGGATAGAAGACATTTCTTCATCTAATAAAAATGCTGCTTCCGCTGCACGTTGCAAGCGTATTTTAATATCTTCAGGAAAACGTCCACTATATTTATAATTTAAAGAATGCTCAATTGTTGCCCAAAAATTCATTGCTAGCGTGCGTATTTGGATTTCTACCAATACTTTTTGTTCACCTTGAATCGTTTGAACTGGATAACTAATGACAACGTGATAAGAACGGTAACCGCTATCTTTCTTCTGCGTGACATAATCGCGTTCTTCCACGATTTCAAAGTCATTTCGTTTTCGAAGATATTCTACAACAGGCTTAATCTCATCAACAAATTGACACATCATTCGAAGGCCCGCAATATCTTGCATATCTTCTCTCAACCGGTTCAGCGGTACATTTCTCTTCTCCGCTTTATCAATAATACTTGGAACCGACTTTACCCTTCCTGTTACAAACTCAATTGGAGAATGCTCTGTTAACATTGCAAATTGAGTACGCATTCCTTTTAGTTTCACTTTCAGCTCTGCCACCGCTTGGTGGTAAGGTGCTAAAAATTCTTCCCAATTTCGATTCATTTCAACCACCACCAAAATCAATCCATTTGCTTATAGAAATACTTTCTCTACAGCAGTTACTAGTTCTTCTCCGTAATTTGCATTACCTTCAATATTTTCAACTAAATATTCTACTTCTTCTTTTAATCCTTCTAATTCCATTTCAATGTCATTCACGCGAACAAACATAACCACGTCGTTATTCATCGCTTCATGCATTGCTTCCCAGCATGTGTGCGGAATGCTTACATAAATGAAAGATGATTCGTTTTCTAAGATATATAAAAATGATAAATTGTCTGAGTCTACAAGTACGTGATTACGCGCACTTAACTCCTTTACCTCTATTTCACTATTTTCCGCACAAAAAATAAGAGCATTCTCTCTCTTTTCTACGCTCTTAACTTGAATTTTATTTTGCATGCTCTAACTCCTCCATCTCAACTTCCTGTCTTACTTAACAGTATTATTGTATCATAACATGGACGCAAACAAATAAAACATTGAACCAAATTTGTGAAAAAGCGATAATGTGTAAAGAATTATTTTTACAAAGGAGTGCATACAATGACACAAGAAATCGAAATTGAATTTAAAAATATTGTTACAGAAGAAGAATTCGATACATTATGTAAATCATTCTCTATTGAAGTATTTACGAAACAGGTAAATCACTACTTTGAAACACCGAACTTCTCGTTAAAAGAAGCTGGCTCTGCACTTCGTATTCGTCATAAGGAAGAAACTTATACATTAACATTGAAACAACCTGCAGAGGTTGGTTTGTTAGAAACACATCAAGTCGTAACAGAAGAAGAAGCAAGAATGATGATGGCGACAAACGTAATCATTCCAGGGGCTGTAACGGATCAACTACACAAATTACAAATCCCCGTTTCCGCTTTAACTTATATGGGTAGTTTAACAACTGAAAGAGCTGAAACGTTATTTGAAGGCGGAACACTTGTCTTTGATCATAGTTTCTATTACAATCACGATGATTATGAAATTGAATTTGAAGTGCAAGATGAAGAAACAGGAAAAGCTGCCTTCATTCATTTATTAAAGCAACACGACATACCAATCCGTCATACAAATAATAAAGTAAAACGCTTTTTCCTTGCCAAACAAAACAAAGCACGCTAAAGTGAAAATTCCACTAGTGAATACGTTCTACTAGTGGATATACCTCACTTTTTAAAAAGGAAAAGATTCTTTTACATCTGTAGAATACGCAAAGGACGTTATGAAGGCTATTTATTTGCCCTCTCTAACATTCCATTGCTACAATAGATATACATTTCATGGAAAAAGGAGTTTATAAAGGATGAGCAAGCAACCGATGACACCATTTGAGGCAATTGGCGGTGAACAATGCATTGCAATATTAGTAGATACATTTTATTCCTATGTCAGTAAGCACCCTGACCTATCTCCCATCTTCCCGGATGATTTAACAGAAACCGCTAGGAAGCAGAAACAATTTTTAACACAATATTTAGGTGGTCCTAATTTGTACACTGAAGAACATGGTCATCCTATGTTAAGAGCACGCCATCTCCCGTTTGAGATTACGCCAAAACGAGCAGAGACTTGGCTATCATGTATGGAGCAAGCAATGGATGACACAGGAGTGCACGGTCATATAAGAGAGTTCGTTTTTGAACGTTTAGCATTAACTGCTCAGCATATGGTTAATACTCCAAACGAAACAGGTGAAATATAATGGATAAACAGGAAGCAAAGCATATCAATATGCCATCTCCTTCCGCATGTGAGCATAAGTCTGTAGAAGCATATTTATTTATTGATCCACTTTGTAAAGATTGCTGGGAAATTGAGCCCTTTATCATTAAACTATGGCTTGAATACGGGAAATACTTCTCTATTCGTCATATCGTAACAGGAAAAGTGGACGGAACGAACGCTTCCTCACACAAATGGAATAAACCTGCTAATATTCGATTTGTGTGGGAAAAGACGACAAGTTTACAAGGTTTTTCATGTGATGGAAAGGTACATATGCAAGAAGCATCGTCAACACCATATTTAGTTTCGATGGCAATTAAGGCAGCGGAGTTGCAGGGCCGAAAAGCAGGTTCGAAGTTTTTGCGAAAACTCCAAGAATACATTTTCCTTGAAAATGTATCAAATCCTGATTGTGAATTATTACTTGCATGTGCAAAAGATAGCGCTATTGATGTAGAAGAATTTAAAAAAGATCTCTATTCCGCTAGCGCAAAAAAGGCTTTCCAATGTGACTTAAAATTCACAAATGAGATGCATATTACAGAAATACCTTCTCTCGTATTTTTTCATGCGAATTCAGATGAAGAAGGTATTAAAATCGCTGGAACGTATTCCTATGATGTATACGTACAATTATTAAAAGAACTTGTAAAATGTGAAATCGAACCAGAACCATTACCACCTTTAGAAGTGTTACTAGAAGCGACGCAATTTATCTCTTCAAAAGAAGTAGCATTTATATATGACTGCCCGCAGCAAGAAATCGAGCGTGAACTTAAAAAATTACAACTAAAACGAAAAGTACAAATGATTGACGTAAAATGTGAGCGTTATTGGAAATGGATAGCAAAAGAAAAAGACCTGGTGTAAACACCAGGTCTTTTTCTTTACGGCTTATAAAAATATTAAAGGGGATGGGAGAAATTTTCACGTTCAAACAAAGGGGTATATGTTTGTATGTGAATTCGTTCACGCTTATTATATTACAAGATTCGACGTCAGATGACAACCCCTTTTGTCGATTTTCACACTTTTGTCACATTCTAAACGTTTTCATTTCTGAATAAGCTATAAAAAAGCTATTTTGGAGGTGTTTTGTATGAAAAAAACGTATATTTTACTAATCATTCTAGCCATCATCGTTTCTTTTTTCTTGTACATCCTCTCTCTACTACAAGCTTTTCCTAAAATTATTGCTTTCCCTCTTTTATTCGGAGTCATTGTCATCGCTCTCTCTTATTTCAACCATAAAAAACGATTTAAAGGGTTTTAATTAACTGTAAAACTGCCTTCTACTTTAGAAAAAAGAAGGAAATTCGCTTTATTTTTCCGACAAATATCGACAAAAATACGTAAAGAAAAAGACGAGGTAAATCCCTCGTCTTTTCTATTACTTCTCTTCAAATAATAATGCTTCTAATTCATTTAATTTTTCTTCAAATACTTGCAATGCTTCTTTTACCGGTTCTGGAGATGCCATATCTACTCCTGCTCTTTTCAGCACTTCAATCGGGTAATCTGAGCTTCCTGCTTTTAAGAACTCATTAATGTAACGTTCTACTGCTGGTTGCCCTTCTTCTAAAATTTGTTTAGATAGAGCCGTTGCTGCACTAAATCCTGTTGCATATTGGTATACGTAATAGTTGTAGTAGAAGTGAGGAATACGAGACCACTCTAAACCAATTTCTTCATCAATTACTAAAGCATCACCGAAATATTTCTTATTTAAATCATAGTAGATCTCCGTTAACATGTCTGGCGTAACCGCATGTCCCTCTTGTACTTTCTTATGAATAATATGCTCAAACTCTGCGAACATCGTTTGGCGGAATACAGTACCACGGAATCCTTCTAAATAATGATTTAATAAGTATAGGCGCTCTTTCTTATCTTCTGTCGTTTTTAATAAATAATCGTTTAGAAGCGCTTCATTACAAGTTGACGCTACTTCCGCAACGAAGATTGAATAATCACCGTATACGTGCGGCTGCGTTTTTCTTGTGTAGTAACTATGCACAGAATGACCAAACTCATGAGCAAGTGTAAATAAATTATTTACATTATCATGCCAGTTCATTAAAATATACGGATTTGTTCCATATGCACCAGATGAATATGCTCCGCTTCGTTTTCCTTTATTCTCATACACATCTACCCAGCGATTTTCATATGCTTCTTTCAAAATATCAACATATTCATCACCAAGTACATTTAAAGACTTTAATAACATGTCTTGCGCTTCTTCATACTTCACGTTCATTTTCACTTCTGGTACAAGTGGTGTATATAAATCATACATATGAAGCTCATCAAGTCCTAGTGCACGCTTACGAATATCGATATAACGGTGTAGCAAGTGTAAATTATCATTTACAGATTCAACAAGTTGATCATACACCGCTTCAGGAATATTATTATTGCTTAATGCAGCTTGACGTGCAGAATCGTATTTACGAACGCGCGCATTGAAATTATTACGCTTCACAGCTCCACTTAACGTACTTGCAAATGTGTTCCTATATTTTCCGTACGTTTCATATACAGCTTTGAACGCATCTTCGCGTACACGACGATCATCACTTTCCAAAAACTGAATGTAACGACCATGTGTAATTTCTATTTCTTCTCCATCCTCACCTTTAATAGATGGGAATTTCAAATCTGCATTATTCAACATACCAAATGTATTACTTGACGCACTCATTACTTCAGATGCTTCTGCTAATAGTGCCTCTTCCGCTTCAGATAATACGTGAGGGCGTTGACGCGTAATTTCTTCTAACGCATGTTCATATACACTTAAGTCCCTATTTTCTTTCAAGAATGTTTGCAGTGTATCTTCTGAAATCGATAAAATTTCAGGTACCATATATGCTGTGCTACTAGATACTTGTGAATATAAATTTGTTGCACGGTCATTTAACGCTTGATACACAGAGTTTGTTGTATCTTGATCGTAACGCATATGTGCATATGTATATAGCTTACCTAATCGCATTGAAATTTCATCTTCATATTGTAATGCTTCAAGTAAATTGTTCGCAGAGTCACCAAGTTTCCCTTTAAATTCAGTTAACTTCGGTAATAGCTCTTTAATAGCTTGGAATTCTTTTTCCCATTCTGCATCTGTTTGGAAAATATCTTCTAATCGCCACGTACTTGATTCTTCAATCTCGTTACGATCTGGTAATGCTTTTGCTGTGTTTTGTTCAGACATCCTTTAAGCCCTCCTTTAAATATCTCTACTTACATACAATTCGATTTTTCTTATGTAATTCCTTCACGATCAGTCTTTATTATATCCCCTTTTCCTTCTCTCATGTTGTACTTTGCCTCAAATAAAGATAAGGCATACGCTAAGCAAATTTCATCATATTTTATAACCTCCTCCTCTGTTTTTAACATAGCTATTCCCCTTATTTTCCGGTACTTATAAGTCCCTACTTTACGTAATACACCTGCATAACATAAAAATGTCATATACTCAGTAACTGCTACTTTCCATATATGCTGTGAAAAGTACGGAAGCATACGCCTTTTCGTATACTTTTTTACATAACTACACGCATGCTCGAGGGAAATATAATCCCCTACTGCAAGCCCACCTATACACTTCATATATAAAAAAGCTTGCCATATAAATGGATTTGTTTGAAAAGCGAATGAGGACGGGAGCGGCACACCAATTTCAGAAGGGAAATTTTCTGGGGTACATTTACATTGATATAAGAGGCGTAATAGTGACTTATGATTATAATTCCAAATAGGCAAAGCATTTTTTCGAAAATAGTCCTTTCGCTGCTTCCATTCTCGGTCTAATATTTCTTTTTTGAATGGCACAGGAGAAAAGAGCATTTCAAAAGTAGTCGTTTCAGTTGGTAAATATATAATATGTGAGAAAGAGACGCTTGTAGAAAATGAAGTGAGAAACGCGCATTTCATAAATGATTTTTGTTTCGAACAGAAGAAAATAAGAAGTGGCTGAGGATAAGATTGTAAGGAGAAAGCCATAAGAGAGGAGAATTTCATCCAATATGCAGAGTGCTTTTTCAATTGATTTCCACCAATAATCCAAATGACCTGTATACCAGCTCGCCAATACGAATAAGTTCGTTTGTACAGCTGTTCTATAGAGAGATTAGCGCACTGGTATTCAATCGCAATTTTTCTCCCTGCTCTCTCTATGAAAATATCTGGTCGTTGCTGAATCTCTGGCAGATAATGCTCTATATCTACATGAAAGTTTTGACGTTTGAACCATCTATATAACAATTCTTTACCGTGCCTATGATACATAGATTCTGCTTCATAAAAGGCAAGACACACATCCATTTTCTTATGAGCAAAATGCCAACTTTTTTGTTTCCCTAATTTCATTTGCACTTCCTTCCCGCAAGCTATGCAAAAGAAGCTTTCCCTTTTCCGCATACGGTGTAACAGCTCTTCATCATGATGATAGAGTAGATGAATTTTTTCTCCGTTTTCTCTTTTAGCGATAAACATCGGAATCACACCCTTTCAGCTCCTTATATTCTACAATTTATTACAAATTCCTTTTAAAAAAGAGATGTCCCAATTTCGGACATCTCTTTTTATAATAAAGGTGATAATAACCGATACGTTGATTCAACAATTCGTCTATGCAGACGCCTTTTATGAAAATGATCGACGTGAATTTCACTGGATTCTTCTAAATCGTCTTTAAAATCTTGAACAAGCTTTCGAATGCTATCTGTATCATATAAAAAGGCATTTACTTCAAAGTTCAAATGAAAACTTCTCATATCCATATTAGCTGTCCCAATTGAAGCTAAATCAGAATCGACAATGACAACTTTACTATGGAGAAAACCTTTTTCGTATTCATATATCTTTACTCCTGCATCTAAAAGCTCTGGGAAGTACGATCTTGATGCATAAAAGACAGTGCGCTTATCAGGCTTACTCGGCATTAACAAACGAACATCAATACCAGCAAGCGCAGCTACCTTTAATGCGGATAAAATATCATCATCAGGAATGAAATACGGCGTCGCAATCCAAATGGATTTCCGAGCAGAAGCGATCATGGCAAAGTATAAATGTTTAATTGTTTCCCATTTATTATCCGGTCCACCTGCAACGAGCTGCACGCCTCCCCAATGATCTCCCTCAACTGCTTTCGCTTGTAAATATTCAGGGGCGAGCACAGCCTCACCAGTCATATAAAACCAATCTTGAAGAAAAATAAGCTGTAAACTTTGTACAGCTTCACCACGCAAATATAAATGCGTGTCTCGCCAAAAACCGAAGTACTTATCCTTCCCTAAGTATTCATCACCAATATTTAATCCACCTACAAATCCTTCATTCCCATCAATAATAACGATTTTTCGGTGGTTTCGATAATTAATCTTATCGTTTAAAATCGGAAAACGCACAGGAAAGAACGGAATCATTTCGACACCTGCATCGTTTAATTCTTCAATATACGAATTCGATAATCTAAAACTTCCAACCGCATCATATAAAAAACGAACGACTACGCCCTCTTTTGATTTTTGTATTAAAATATCTTTAATTTCTGTCCCAAGCTTATCATCACGCACAATGTAATATTCCATATGAATGTGATGTTTCGCTCGTTTTAAACCATCTAAAATGGCCTGAAACGTTTCATCTCCATTTGTTAATGTTCTCGTTTCAGTTTGAAATGAAATATTTAAAGCGCCTAAGCGATCTGCTAAACGAAATAACAGCTCTTGATGCTTATGATTGCGCAAAATCCGTTCCTCGTAATCTTCATGCCCTTTATATTGTAAAAATGCTTGTTCATCGAGCAACGCCTTCTTTTGGAACATTCTCTTCCTCCGAAAGTTCTGTCCGAATAATAAATAAGCGAAGAATCCAAATACCGGAAAAATACCTAACACAATTAGCCATGTAAGTGTTTTAGATGGATGACGGTTCTCTAAGAAAATAACGCAGCCAATTAAAAATGCAGATACCGTAAATAAAATACTAATAATACCTAAAATCGAAACATCTTTTATCCCGATTACATCCGAATAAAATGCAACGTCAATAAACATACGTAATGAAACAAATAATGCGAACAATAGTAAAACAAAGAAAATCAACTTTAACGTATTTTTCATCTCTTACCTCCTTACTAAGAAAGCTCTCCTATTCTTCATATAAAAAGCCGATTTCATACTACAGAAATCGGCCTACGTTTTAGCAGGAAAATTATTGCGAATTGTTTCAAGCGCATGCTCTTTCACAATTTGTTTCCCGTACTCACTTACACGATGAATTGTTAAAGTTGATTCTTCTCCGTATTCCAAAACAATACTTAAAATGCGATCAATTTCTTCTTCATCATGTAGCACTTCATCGAATTCCACATATACATAATAGCGGTTCTCAAATGAATACAGCTCATCTTTTATATCTTCAAAGATAAGACGGTGGCTTAATGAAATGACATCTTCAAAATCATTAAACTTAATTAAAAAGCCAAACGTACCATCTTCGTTAAAGTTTGTTCCTACTTGTTCTTCTACCTCTTCCACTAATTCTTGCTGGAATAATGATTCAATGCCTTCGTCTAGAGGAATGTCTATAATTTTATCTACACCTATTGGTAGTTCTAACTTTTGTCCATCCTTTGAAAGCTCCGCTTTCGTTACAAGTACTTCAATCCCTTTATCGACTGCTTGCACTTGAATCCATAACGGTCCATCAATAAAGAAATCGTCATGATCACGAGCTTCGTCCATCATTTCCCAAAAGAGCTCTTCGCTTCTTTCGCGATCGTACCAAATTTCCTCACGATTAAAGCCTCTGTCCTCTATATCAATGTACGTAATAAAAAATTTCATCGTATGGTCATTAATTCTTTCAATATCCAAAATACAACTCTCCCTTCCTGCTTAGAATTGTTATGAAGGGATTCCCCACTCATATGACAAATCAATAGATTCTTGTACTCTCATTTTATGATAAGATTCTCCAGAATGGAAATAAAATCGATTTATTTTACAAAAATAGTTATATGCCTATCTTCATTTGATGATCTACACAAATATATCATTATAGCGATTTCTCACTTATAAAAAATTTGGACATACATTTCCACCTTCCCCCGTACACTGTAATAAAGTGAAACTTTTATTAGAGAAGATGATTTAGTCTCTTTTCACCACATACATATAGTTCGCTTATTAAAACATCATAAATGGAGGCAGACGAATGGACTTAGAGTTTTTAACATCTGTACTAATGATTGTCGGTATCGATGTTGTATTAGGTGGTGACAACGCAATTGTCATCGCACTAGCTAGCCGAAATTTACCTGAATCCAAACGAAATAAAGCCATTTTGATTGGTACTCTTTTAGCAATCGTACTAAGAATTATCCTTACTATACTAGCTGTCTATTTACTCGACATTCCATTTCTGCAACTTATCGGAGGCGTTTTACTTACATTAATTGCAGTAAATTTACTAACTGATAATAGCAACGATCTTTCATCCATTCAAGGAAAGACAACTTTATTTCAAGCTGTGCGTACAATTGTATTCGCGGACCTTGTTATGGGATTTGACAACGTTATTGCCATTGCAGGGGCAGCTCACGGAAGATTTTTACTCGTAATAATTGGTTTACTTATTTCTATCCCGATTATTATTTGGGGCAGCAAACTTATTTTAATACTTATGGAACGCTTTCCATTCCTCATTTATTGCGGGGCAGCAATTCTCGCTTATACAGCAGGAAAAATGGTCACACATGAAGACAGACTTGCAACCTTTTTTCATAACAACCCAAGTTTCACTGCAGGCATTCCTTACTTATTTATTTTCACCATTTTATGCATCGGTATTATCGTACAACGAGTTCGATTACGAAATGTAAAACATTAAAAAAAACCTTCTACTATATAATAGGTAGAAGGTTTTCATATTATTATAATTAATTTACAAGACGCTGTGCTTCACGTAATTGGAACGTTCTTACTGTACGTGGTAAGAAACGGCGGATTTCGTCTTCATTGTAACCTACTTGAAGGCGTTTCTCGTCAATCATAATTGGACGACGTAAAATCCCTGGATAGTCACGAATCATCTTATATAAATCTTGAAGTGGTAAAGACTCTAAGTTTACATTTAATTCTTGGAAAACTTTCGAACGAGTAGAAATAATCTCATCCGTTCCGCTTTCTGTCATACGTAAAATCTCTTTAATTTCCTCAATCGTTAATGGATCTGAGAAAATATTACGTTCTGTATAAGGAATATGATTTTCCTCTAGCCATAATTTCGCCTTTCTACAAGACGTACAGCTTGGAGAACTATATAATGTTACCATACAAAGCTCACTCTCCTTAAAGAGTACAAATTCTGTACTAATTACAGTTTAGATTTCTAAATTCAGCAATTTTTTACGATACCTTGTCTTAAAACAAAGCGCAAAAATCGCATTTCATGTAAGCAACAACTTTTAGCAAACAACAATTACTTTTAATAAGTAACTTCTATAATCATTATACAATAGATTTTGCAAGAAATATACAGTAAATTTCCTTCTAATTGAGAAAACTCTTCCGTGTATTCCACTGCTATGTAACATAATCACACTTACTTCAGCTGTTCTTTAACAATAATCTTCAACCCTCTTAACGCTTGCTTTTCATAGATTTTTCATATGATTTATAGTTATTCTCTCATAATCTTTTCTATGAAAAAGAGAACGTTTTCTTACCTTTTTTTGATAAATCAATTAAGAAATGTAAGACTATACAAGTGAGAATCGAAAGAACATTTGTTCTTATTTTAACAAACATTCTCATTCATGTCCATACGATTTCTAAAATAAATCAAATATTTTTCTGACATTTCTTTCTTTTTCATCTTTTATCTCATACAATAAAAATACAGACAGGCAAAGGGGGAATTTGCAAATGATTGCTTTTTTTATTGATTTTGTCACTGTTGCTGCCCTCATCATCGGAATAACAGCATTGATTGGTGTCATTACAAATAGCATTGGTGAAAAACTCTTTGGCGGAAAAGAAAAGATGAAGTTTATTAATAAAAGTTCGGATGTACAATCCGGCTGGAACGAGGTTGGCGGGAAAGGTATTTATAAGAAACGTACGTATTAAAAAAAGCAGGCAATCACCTGCTTTTTTCTTATTTCTCTACTGACGCCCATTTAAAGCTCAATTCGCCACCATATTTGTGGATATATACATCTTTAATTGTTTCTCTTTCTAATATAGATCTGCCGCGTTGGAATACTGGTGCAATTGCTGCATCCTCAAATAAGATTTTTTCCGCTTTTAACAGATCATTCCAACGTCCTTTTACATCTGAACCTTCTTGCTTTGCCTTTTTAATAAGGCTATCATACTGAGCATTAGAATAACTCATTTTATTTTGTGAACCATCTGTTATAAACATATCAAGGAATGTGATTGCATCAGGGAAATCAGGTCCCCATCCAGTAAATGAAATATCAAATTGTCCACTATCTTCAAGTTTTAATTTTTGTGCAAATGGTTGCATCTTAATTGTTACTGTTAGACCTGGTAAATTCTTTTCTAATTCTCCCTTTACATACTCACCAATTTTCTTAGATTCTTCATTATCAAAGTTTAAAAATTCTATTTCTATTTTATCTTTGCCTAATTCTTTCTTTCCTGCTTCCCAGAATTTTTTAGCTTCCTTCACATCGACTTTTGAAAGTTTTCCATTTTCTTTCCTAAAATCCTGCTTATCTGGTCCCTTAACAAAATCAGATGGCACTAAACCGTAAGCTCCCTTAGAACCGTTGTTTAAAATAACCTCACCGATACCATCTCGATCGTATGCACTAGAAATAGCCTTACGAATATTTTTGTTAGCTAAAGCTGGATTTTTTTGATTAAAACGTAAGAAGAATACAGTTGGATCATTAATTGTTTTAAAATCTTTTTGCCCTTTATACTTATCAACTAATTCCGCTGATAAACCGACTCTGTCAATCGCATTCGTATTATACAAATTAACAGCAGCTCCTGTATCTTTTACAACATTAAAATTAACTTCTTCTAATTTCACTTCTTTTTGATCCCAATAGCTTGGATTTTTCTTTAATTGGAAACTTTGTTCATGTTTCCATTCATTTAATACAAATGGACCGTTATACAAAGTTGTATTTGCTTCCAAGCCAAATTTTTCTCCCTGTTCTTTCATATACTTCTCATTTAATGGGAAAAATAGTGGGTACACCGTTAAATCAAGAAAATATGGAACTGGATTATCCAATTCAACTTCAAATGTATGGTCATCTATCGCTTTTACACCTAATTGATCCGGTGATAACTCTCTTTTATTAATTTTCTCTGCATTTTTCACATCTAGCATAATATATCCTGATTTCGCAGCCGTATCAGGGTTAACAGCTCTTTGCCATGCATATACAAAATCTTTTGCTGTTACAGGATCACCATTCGACCATTTAGCGTCTTCACGTAATTTAAATGTATATTTTTTACCATCTTCAGATTTCGTATAGGATTTCGCTACACCTGGAACTAACTTATCACCTTTCCCAAGTCGATATAGCCCTTCCATTGTATTATTCATAACTTTTGAAGAAGCAGCATCCGAGGCAAGTGTTGTATCCATTGTCGGAATTTCAGACACTTCTGTTAGATTAATGACTTGCTTTGCACCGCTTTTCCCGCTATCCCCTTTTGCGTTCGCTTGCGGTTCATCTTTTTGGTAGCTACATGCCCCTAACATCATGCTCATCGCTACTGTTGATACTACAAAAACTGGCATCTTTTTTTTCATATTTCCACCCTCCACAAAAATGTTAGCCCTTTCATTTTCAAACAAATAGAAATATATATATGTTCTAACAATTCATATTATACACACAAATATATTTTTTGTATATTTATATTTCTATTTCATTAAAATTTCCTGTTTAAAAATAAACCTTTGTAAACGTTTCATATTGCTGATTATGCTTACTGAAGTGTTAAAAACAATCATTTTTAAATTCTTCTAAATTATCAGAGAAAAATAAAAATTATATTTTATAATATTTCCTGCATAATTATCCTTCTCTTTTTATCATAAAATAGTGCCCCCTTCATAGTAAAGATATGTAGGTTAAAATGAGTGCAAAGGATAAGAAAGTGTGTTACGATACACTTTGCTAAAAATAGATATCGGTAAAGAGGGGACGGACATGACAGCAATTCAAGCAAAAAACGGGCCGACAGAGAAATTAAGTTTATTCTTATTAACATGGCCTATTTTTCTAGAAGTTTTTCTTTTTATGTTAATGGGGATCGCTGATACTTTCATGTTAAGTGCATTATCAGACGATGCTGTATCTGGGGTTGGTGCAGCGAATCAATACCTCCATATCGCTATTTTGGTACTAGAAGTCATCGGGAACGGCGCAGCTATCGTCGTATCTCAATACCTCGGTTCCAAACGTTTTATGGAAGCATCTAAAATATCAGCTTTAGCCGTCACATTAAATTTAGTGGTCGGACTCGTTATAAGCGCTGGTTTTCTTTTATTTTCAAAACATATGATGATAGCAATGAACTTACAAGGCGATGTACTCATGTATGCGCAAAGCTATTTATCCATCGTCGGAGGGGCTATTTTCCTTCAAGCTATTATTAATTCATTAGCCGCAATTATCCGCGTACATGGCTTCACAAAGCAAGCGATGTTTATTTCACTTGGAATGAATATTATTCATATCGCTGGAAACTACGTACTTATTTTCGGGAAATTTGGTTTCCCAGAGCTCGGTGTGCAAGGGGCTGCTATTTCTTCTGCTGTCAGCAGATTAATCGCACTTATCGTTTTCTTCTGGTTGCTGTACCGCGTTATGGAATACCGTGTGAAATTACAATATTACTTTACCTTATCAAAAGAATACATCGGGAAAATTTTAAAGATCGGGATTCCATCTGCATTTGAGCAGGTTATGTATCAAGCTTGCCAAATTGTCTTCTTATACTATGCAACATATTTAGGAACGGAATCATTAGCGGCTAGACAATACGCTACGAACATTTCTATGTTTACTTATTTATTCGCTATTGCGATTGGCATGGGAACAGCCATTATTATCGGGCGCCTCGTTGGCGGTGGTGAAAAAGATGAAGCGTATGAACGCGTATGGAAAAGTGTAAAGTGGGCAATTGGAGTCACTTTATGTATGGTCGCTCTCGTTATTATATTCCGCACACAATTAATGGGACTATTTACAGATAATCCGCACATTATTACGTTAGGTGCAAGCGTTCTTTTACTAAGTGTACTACTTGAAACGGGACGTACGATGAATATCGTCATCATCAATTCACTTCGCGCAGCTGGCGATGCAAAGTACCCCGTTTTAATCGGCGCATTCTCTATGGTATTAATGAGCTTACCACTCGGTTACTTTTTCGCCTTCCATTTAGATATGGGGCTCGTTGGTATTTGGTTAGCGATTGCTCTTGATGAATGGACACGTGCGATTATTATGTTCTTCCGCTGGAAAAGTAGAGCCTGGGAGCGTTATGCACTCGTTAAACCTGAAGAACATGAGGAGATTATTTCTGTTCCGGCACAGTAATACTCATTGAATCAAAATGCATGTATTCACTTACAAACAAATATTAACAATAAAACTGTTTATATAGTAGAAAACAGCCAATCTTCCATAACGGAAGATTGGCTGTTTTATTATTGATAAATCTCTTTATATTTTTTATACTCCGCTTCAGAACATAGTACGAAATGTCCTGGGCGAATTTCACGCATTGTCGGTTCTTCACTACCATAATTATGCTGAGATGGATCGTATACGATACGTTTACGATTGCGCTCATAATCTGGATCTGGAAGTGGAATTGCTGATAATAGTGATTTTGTATATGGATGAATTGGATTCGCATATAACTCATCACTTGTTGTTAGCTCAACGATT
Source organism: Bacillus sp. MHSD_36 (assembly GCF_030757775.1). Lineage (NCBI taxonomy): Bacteria > Bacillati > Bacillota > Bacilli > Caryophanales > Bacillaceae > Bacillus > Bacillus sp. MHSD_36. The sequence goes on along the minus strand of NZ_JAVBIS010000003.1, from coordinate 76,159 downwards.
TGACCACGGTACATTACGCCGATGCGGTCACTAATGTATTTTACCATCGATAAATCATGGGCAATGAATAAATATGTTAAACCTTTTTCTTTTTGTAACTTTTTCAGTAAGTTTACAACTTGCGCCTGGATTGATACGTCAAGTGCTGAGATTGGCTCATCGGCAATGATAAATTCAGGTTCTACAGCAAGTGCACGAGCGATACCGATACGTTGACGTTGTCCACCTGAGAATTCATGAGGGAAACGGTTTGCGTGCTCTTTATTTAAACCAACTGTGTTTAATAATTCATGAACACGGTCCATACGCTCTTTTTTGTTTTTCGCTAATCCGTGAATATCAATACCTTCTGCAATAATATCCCCTACTGTCATACGAGGGTTTAATGATGCATATGGATCTTGGAAAATCATTTGCATTTTACGGTTGAATTTCTTCAGCTCTGCACGTGATTTTTTACCATGTACATTTTCACCATCGAATAACACTTCACCAGCAGTTGCATCATATAAACGAATAATCGTTCTTCCAGTTGTTGATTTACCACAACCTGATTCTCCTACAAGACCAAATGTTTCACCGCGGTAAATATCAAATGAAATATCATTAACCGCTTTGACAACACCACCACTTACGTCGAAGTGCTGCTTTACATTTTTTACTTCAATTAATTTTTCACGTTGTTTAGTCATGTTGTTCACCTGCTTTCATTTGAAGAATGCGTTTTTCAACGACTGCCGGTGGTTTTACTTCTGGAGCTTGCTCGTGAAGTAACCAAGTTGCCGCATAGTGTGTATCACTTACTTTAAATAAAGGTGGATCCATTTCAAAATCAATTTTTAATGCCTGTGGGTTACGTGATGCAAAAGCATCTCCCTTTGGCGGCTTCAATAAATCTGGAGGCGTTCCAGGGATTGCATATAACTCTTCTTCTGAACCGTCTAAACTTGGCATAGATGCGATTAAGCCCCAAGTATATGGATGTTTTGGGTTGTAGAAAATTTCATCTACAGTTCCGATTTCAACAACTTTACCAGCGTACATAACTGCCACGCGGTCCGCAACGTTTGCCACTACACCTAAATCATGCGTAATGAAAATAATTGCTGCTTCTGTTTTTTGCTGAATGTCCTTCATAAGCTCTAAAATTTGCGCCTGAATTGTAACGTCTAGCGCTGTTGTCGGCTCATCGGCAATCAATAATTTTGGGTTACAAGCTAACGCCATCGCAATAACTACACGCTGTCTCATACCACCAGAGAATTGGTGAGGATATTGTTTTAAACGAGCTTCTGGATTTGGAATACCTACAAGGTCGATTAATTCTAACGCAACTTTACGTGCATCTGCTTTACTCATCCCTTGGTGTTTAATAAGACCTTCCATAATTTGATTTCCAATTGTCATCGTTGGGTTTAATGATGTCATTGGATCTTGGAAAATCATCGCGATATCTTTACCACGAACTTGTTGCATTTCTTTTTCTGTTAATTTCGTTAAGTCACGACCTTCAAATACGATTTCACCATTTTTAATGCGTCCAGGAGGATTCGGAATTAATCCCATTAACGCTTTAGAAGTAACTGATTTCCCCGAACCAGATTCTCCTACAATCGCTAATGTTTCTCCTTTTTTCAAATCAAAAGTAACGCCGCGTACAGCTTGTACTTCACCTGCATGTGTATCAAAGGAGACTTGTAAATCTTTTACCTCTAACAATGTTTTCATCTTTGCCTCTCCCCTCTTTTACTTACGCATTTTTGGATCTAACGCGTCGCGTAATCCGTCTGCCATTAAGTTAAACGCTAGAATTAATATACTGATGACAACCGCAGGGATGAACATCATGTGTGGATACGTTTGAATTGATTTATAACCGTCATTTACAAGAGAACCAAGTGACGCGAATGGTGGCTGAATACCTAAACCGATGAAGCTTAAGAACGCCTCACCAAACACCGCTGTTGGGATTGTAAACATTGTCATTACGATAATTGGTCCCATTACGTTCGGGATTAAGTGTTTTACAATTAATTGTGTATTTGTTGCACCTAATGTACGAGATGCTAATACGTATTCTTGATTTTTTAATTTTAGGATTTGTCCACGAACGATACGCGACATTCCTATCCAACCCGTAATTGCCATTGCGAGTGTAATTGACCATATACCAGATCCCATAATGATTACCATTAAAATAACGATGATTAAGTATGGAATACCGTTAATAATCTCCATAATACGTTGCATAATGTTATCTACTCTACCGCCATAGAATGCTGAAATACCCCCATATGCAACCCCAATTACTAAGTCAATTGCTGCTGCTAAAAGAGCGATATATAATGATACACGCGTACCTTCCCATGTTCTTGTCCATAAATCACGGCCAAGATCATCTGTACCAAACCAGAAGTAATCTTTAATATCACGTTTTTCATATTGGTCAACACCATATTGATCAGTACCGTCAAATGGTAACCAATGAACATTTTCAATAACTGGAATTTTCGGTGGTAATTTCGCACGTCCTAAATCTTGCTCTTTATACGAGTGCTTACTTACCATCGGTCCTAAAATTGCTAGTAAGATAATAAGCGTTAATAAAACGAAACCGAACATTGCTCCTTTATGTTGGAACAAACGTCTTCTTACATCTTGCCAAAACGTTAAGCTTGGACGGGCAATGACTTCATTATCCACATTATTTTGATTGGCTTGTTGAAATAAGTCTGGAGATAATTTTTGTACATCTTTCATCATTTTTTCCCTCCCGCTAAACGAATTCGAGGATCAATAATTCCATATAAAATATCAACAATGAAAATAACTAAGATGAAGATTGCACTATAGAAAATTGTAGTTCCCATAATAACTGTATAGTCATTCACTGTAATAGATTTAACGAACTGTTCCCCTAGTCCTGGTACAGCATAAATTTGCTCAATAACTAATGTACCTGTAATTAACCCTGCAACCATTGGTCCTAAAATTGTTACAACTGGAATTAACGCGTTACGAAGTGCGTGTTTGATAATGATAACGCCTTGGCTAATTCCTTTCGCTTTCGCTGTTAAAATGTAGTCAGCTTGCATAACTTCAATTAACTCTGCACGAGCGAAACGTGCGATTGTTGCGATAACTGCCATCGATAAAGCGATTGTAGGCATTACTGTAAACTCTGGTCCTTTCCAGAATGCTACTGGGAACCATCCAAGTTTTACCCCTACGAAATATTGTAGTAATGCGGCGAATACGAACGATGGTACCGACATCCCGAGTACGGAAATAATTGTCGCTCCATAGTCGACCCACGTATTGTTACGAAGTGCCGCAACGATTCCTAAAATTAAACCGATAAATGTTCCTAATATAATCGCTTGTAAACCAAGTTGTGCTGATGGTCCAATGCGATCCACAATCATATCTGTTACTGGACGGTTATCATATTGGAATGATACCCCTAAATCACCTTTTGCTAAGTTACCTAAGTAACGTGCATATTGAACTGGTACTGGATCATTTAAACCATATTTTTCAAGAATGATTTCTTTTTGTGCCGGTGATAGCTTCTCCTGGTTTTTAAGCGGAGAACCCGGAAGTAATTTCATCAAAAAGAAAGTCAGTGTAGTAATTAAAAATAATGTCAAAGCCATGTACACGAAACGTTTTAATACATAACGTCCCATAGTCAAGCACCTCCCCGTTTTTCTCAAAAGCAATAAGATAGTTTTAAATATTCTTACTTTTATTTTTTTAAAATAAGAGTACATGCCCATCATAGACATATACCCTAGTAAACGATGGAAAAAAGATTATTTTTGTTCAACAGATGCCCATTTGTAAGTTAATTTACCACCATAGTTAATTGGGATAATATCTTTTACGGCACCTTTTACTACATACGCTGATCCTTTTTGGAAGATTGGAGTGATAACTGCATCCTCTTTAATTAGCATCTTCTCTACTTCTAAAAGGTTGTCCCAACGTGCTTGTAAATCTTTTGTATCTGTTTTAGCTTTTAGAATTAACTCATCATATTTCTGATTAGAATAGCCTGTTTTATTTTGAGAACCATTTGTAACAAACATATCTAAATATGAAATTGGATCTGGGAAATCTGGTCCCCAAATACCAAACGCAATATCATATTGTTGAGAATCTTCTAATTTATTTTTTTGTGCGAATGGCTGCTGTTTAATTTTAATCGATAAACCTGGTAAATTCTTTTCCATTTCACCTTTTAAGAATTCGCCAACTTTTTTCGCATCTTCATTATCGAAATTTAAGAATTCTAGTTCGATTTTATCAGTGCCAAGCTCTTTCTTCGCTATTTCCCACAGCTTTTTCGCTTCTTTTGGATTTGTTTCAACTAACTTTCCATTTTCAGCTCGGAAGTCTTTTTTATTCGGACCTTCAGCGAAATCTTTTCCAACAAATCCATAAGCTCCAATTGCACCATTATTTAAAATAACCTTCGCAATATTATCACGGTCAAAGGACATCGAAATTGCTTTTCTTAAGTTTTTATTGCTTAAGTATTGATTACTTTGATTAAATCTTAGGTAAGCAACCCCTGCTTCTTTTCTTGTATGGAATTCTGGGCTTTGTCTAAACTTATCAACAAATTCTGAAGATAGACCTGCACGATCAATCGAGTTTGTCTCATATAAATTTACATCAGTTGACGTATTTTTAACAATATTAAAGTTAATTTCTTCGATTTTGACCGCTTTATTATCCCAATATGATGGGTTCTTCTTAAACTGGAAGCTTTGCTCATGTTTCCAATCACTCATAACAAATGGCCCATTATATAATGTTGTATTTGCCTCTAACCCAAACTTATCACCTTGTGCTTTTACAAAGTTCTCATTAAGTGGGTAAAATACTGGATAAACTGTTAAATCAACAAAGTAAGGAACGGGATTATCTAATTCCACTTCTAATGTATAGTCATCAATCGCTTTTACACCTAATTGGTCAGCAGATAATTCTTTTTTATGAATTTTCTCTGCATTTTTAATATCAAACATAATGTACGAATACGTCGCTTTGGTATCTGGATTTACTGCTCTTTTCCATGAATACACAAAATCTTTTGCTGTTACAGGTTCCCCATTCGACCACTTCGCATCTTTTCTTAATTTAAATATGTATTTCTTTCCATCATCCAGCTTTTGAACATCTTCAGCAATTCCAGGCACTCTCTTTTGATCTTTGCCGATACGATATAAACCTTCCATCGTATTATTTAATGCTGTAGAAGATGCAGAGTCAGATGCTAACGATGCATCCATTGACGGAATTTCAGATAACTCTGTTAAATTAAGAACTTGCTTTCCGTTACTACTACTCGTAGCGTTTTCTTTCCCTTTTGCTTTTGCGTCATCTTTTTGGTAGCTACACGCTCCAAGCAACATACTTGCAGTTAAAGTCGATGCAAGTAATAACGGTATCTTTTTCTTCATGTTGTGTTGCCTCCCCTAATTGCACTTCCTGTACCCTCACTTGTAAAAAAGTAGAATTGAAAGAATAATCTCCAAGTTTCTACAATTTTCATTATACATATAATATAACAATTGTGAATATAGTTTTTTGTTTTTTTGTTAAAATTTTTAATAAAATGTTTATTTTTTTATTTTTTTGTAAAGGGATACGTTAACATTGCTACCATCATCTTAAAATCAGACCTTTAATTGCGTATAATTTTCAAAAAATTAATTCTAGTACTTATTATAGCTTTTATAGTATAATAATTCTAGTAATATTTTGACGGAGGGGAACATTTTGAATAAAGTTTTTTTTCATACTTGTATACTAATTTTCATAGCGATAATCGCTTCTAGTATTGGCGCATTCCTCGTTTCATCGCACTTTTTGTTGAATTTTGTCAACATATCGTTTTATATCGCACTATTTTTTATTCTTATAGGCGGTTTTTTATTCATATTTCAAAATGGATTTTTTAACGTAACAATTTACGCCTTCCAAAGAGTGTTTGGTACGAACAAAAAAATTGACTCTTTAATTGAAGAAGTAGAAGAACCTACCGATAAGAAAGAACGTATTTATAAAACATATTCATTCAAATGGACGTATCCCATTTGCATTACCGGTATCGTTCTTGGGTTATTCTCGACCCTCATTAGCTTTACTATTTTGATGTAGTTTGCAAACACTATCCCTTATGATATAATAATCAGCAAAACATTTTGTTATAAAACTTTAGTTCTTTCATATTAAAAGGGCTCAGGTAACAATAAATAAAATTATATGTATGCGATGATAAAGAAGAGTACATATTGAGGCAATTTCAGAGAGCTTGTGGCTGGTGTGAACAAGTAATTGTACAGTATGGAATGGGCTTTTGAGCACCAAACCGAACCGAAAGTAGTAGGCTTTGGCGTTATATCCAAACGTTATTATGGATTAGAGAGATTTCACAGTAGTGAAATAATTAGGGTGGTACCGCGGTCCATTCGTCCCTATAGTTTTTAGGGATGAATGGGCTTTTTTGTTTGCCTTCTCTTCCCATCACGCATTCAAATTTAGGAGGAATTACTTATGTCAGTTATCTTTTCTGGTATTCAGCCAAGTGGAACGATTACACTTGGAAACTATTTAGGAGCTATGAAGCAATTTACAGAGCTTCAAAATGAACACGACTGTTATTTCTGTATTGTAAACCAACATGCGATTACAGTACCTCAAGATCCCGTCGGGCTTCGTAAAAACATCCGCAGTCTTGCTGCACTTTATGTAGCATGCGGCATCGATCCTGAAAAAGCTACTTTATTTGTACAGTCAGAAGTACCAGCACACGCTCAACTAGGATGGATTATGCAATCAGTGGCTTATGTTGGAGAATTAGAGCGTATGACACAATATAAAGATAAAGCATCAGGTAGAGATTCAGTACCAGCTGGATTACTAACATATCCACCATTAATGGCTGCTGATATTTTACTATACAACACGGAAATTGTACCGGTTGGCGATGACCAAAAACAACATATGGAATTAACACGTGACCTAGCAGAGCGTTTCAATAAGCGCTTCCGTGAAGTGTTCACTGTTCCTGAAATTCGTATTCCAAAAGTAGGAGCTCGCGTTATGTCACTAACAGAGCCTACGAAAAAAATGAGTAAATCTGATCCGAATCCAAAATCAATGATCAGCATGCTTGATGAACCAAAAACAATTGAAAAGAAAATTAAGAGTGCTGTAACTGATTCTGAAGGTATTGTGAAATTCGATAAAGAAAACAAACCTGGAATCTCTAACTTATTAACAATCTACTCTTCATTCTCTGGCAAAACAGTAGAAGAAATCGAAGCAATGTACGAAGGAAAAGGATACGGCGACTTCAAAGGCGACCTAGCACAAGTAGTCGTAGAAGCAATTCGTCCAATCCAAGACAAATATAACGAACTAATCAACTCACCAGAACTAGATGAAATTCTAGACAAAGGTGCCGAAAAAGCAAACCGCGTTGCATTCAAACAACTACGCAAAGTAGAAAATGCAATGGGGTTAAGTAGAAAACGTAGGTAATGTAAAAAGCGGAAGCGGCTCGCTTAGAATGTGAGGGGGATGGAGCTCCTGACGTAGAGGCGATTTTTGCCTCGTAGGAAGGCGCGAAGCCACCGAACATTCTTGCCGCTAGAGCTGGATTTCTACCAAAAGCGAAGGCAGCTCGTTCAGCTCTGACTGTCTAAGAACCTTTCGCATAGAAGACGCTTTTTGTCTTCTTATGCGAAAGGTTCTTAGACACGAAGGGTTTGCCGCCCGAGCTAAGTTATACCAAATAAAAAAACCGCCGATTGGCGGTTTTTTAATTTACCTTTTGCTCGTTTTCCATTTCCCATAACTTTTCAAAAAATGGCTGTCCTTTTACGAGACGCTCGCATAATTGTTCGTGCTTCTCAGACCAACCCGTTTTCGCTTCCTCATACAGCTTAGCCCAAATATCTTCAAATTCCATATGTTGAACCATTCCGTATGCTGATGGATCCCACTCTGTGAACCAATAGCGGATTTCTGCTGTGTTTTTCGTTGTATGTAATTGATCTAACGCCATAAATAATAATTGTTTAAGCTGTCTTTCTTTACGAGTTAGGCCATTCATAATGAAAGGTGATGGTGATAAAATATGATGTTCTTTTTCCATTTCTTCTACTTGGAACTCATATTTTTCTGCTTGTACGTTTTCTACCATCTCATATACCATCTGCTCTTGGCGCGGTATAAGTCTGCTTTTTCGAATTGGCACATTGTAACCAATTGTGTCAATCGCAATAATTCCTTTTCCATCTGTAACTACAAAGCAATACTCTTGCTGCAAACGTTCATGATTTTTACGAATATAAGCCTTATGATGTACGTCTTCCAACATTTTTTGTGGAAGCTCTAACAATTCGTTCTCGATGTAATGATATAATGTGGCATCTACTTTTAATAATGGCACTTGATCTAATAGCTCAATCGTATCATCTTTCCGCCATTCGTAAAAATGACAAACGTTATACCCATTCTCTTCACCTTCAAACCAATTTACCCATACATCATGTAGATATAACATTCACTACCCCTCACTTCACTACTGTTTGTATCAATCATTATGTTCAATTTTTCTTAACTTTATTCCACCTAAGGAAATATATTCTAATTATTATTTTTTCTTCTATTAATACTAAAAAAACAGGAAATAGAGATCCTGTTTTTTATATATGAAATGTATTTGCTTTATTCAATATTTCTTTTGCATCTATAGATAATAAAGAAAGTGTATCTTCTCCCCCCAAAGTTACACAATCTTTAACAATATGAAATCCAAGCGCATAGCCTAGCATCTTCGGATAAGAGTGAAATCCATTTAATAAGATGTCGTGCTCCCTAGTTCCTCGCTTTATACTTATTCTTTCATGTACAACGTTTTTCCAATAATAAATAGCTTCTTCTTTTGAAAGGTACGTCGTCCACGGTGCATTGTTTTTTTCTGAATATCTTTCAGTTACTGCTTGCTCAGCCAATCCTTCCATAATCATCGTATCAAGTAATGTATACTCTGTTTCTTTCGTCTCAATTTGATGTAACCTGCATATGTGATGATATTCATGCGCTAATAAGACTTTTAATTCTTCCACTGAATTCCGTCCACATACGAATAAGAAAATAACGTGACGCATAGATAATCCAGCCCTGCCGTTATACTCTTCTTGTACAGTTCGATTATAGGAATCTGATAATAAAATAAAGACAGGGACATCCGGACCTTTTAACCAATTTTTTAGTTTCTCATACTCCGTACGTAATTCTTTCCAAACTTCCTTTTTCTCTAACTCTTTAATTTCTTGTTCTCCTCGCATAACCGGGCGATACATACCTTTAGAAATTAAAAAGCGATACAATCTTTCTTTTGGCAACGGAATATACTTCGTAAACTTCTCACATAGCTTTTCTGGCCGTCCATAATATAGATGTAACCACTCAGCAGTTTCAACAATCCCCATCTTTATCCCTCCTTTTTCTTATGTATATGCAAAAGGAGACAAAGGCGTAAAAATAAATAAGGAGTTTTTTCGCAATATATTGCGAAAAAACTCCTTATTTCATCTATTATTTATACGCTTTAAATACTAATACTGCGTTATGACCACCGAATCCTAGTGAATTACTTAACACTGCGTTTACTTCTTGATGTCTCGCATTATTCGGTACGTAATCTAAGTCACACTCTGGATCTGGTGTTTCATAGTTAATTGTTGGAGGAATTACTCCGTCTGTAATTGATTTAATAGAGAAGATCGCTTCAACAGCACCAGCTGCTCCTAATAAGTGACCTGTCATTGACTTCGTTGAGCTAATCGCTACTTTATACGCGTGCTCACCGAACGTTTCTTTAATTGCCATCGTTTCATACTTTTCATTCGCATCCGTACTTGTACCGTGCGCATTAATGTAATCAATATCTTCTGGCTGTAGACCTGCATCTGCTAAAGCTTGACGCATCGCACGCACGCCACCTTCACCGCCAGGAGCCGGCATTGTAATATGGAACGCATCACCAGTTGCACCGTAACCAGCGATTTCCGCATAAATGTGAGCACCACGAGCTAATGCGTGCTCTAATTCTTCAAGAATTAAAATACCTGAACCTTCACCCATTACGAAACCGCTACGGTTTTTATCGAATGGACGACAAGCTGTTGCTGGATCTTCATTGAATGTTAATGCTTTCGCTGAACTAAATCCTGCGAATGCCATACTTGTTAACGGCGCCTCTGCTCCGCCTGTAATCATTGCATCCGCATCACCGCGCTGAATCGCCTTAAATGCATCACCAATTGAGTTTGCACCAGATGCACAAGCCGTTACAGAACAAGTGTTAATTCCTTTTGCCCCTGTTGCGATCGATACTTGACCTGCTGCCATATCTGGAATCATCATCGGTACGAAGAATGGACTCACTCGGCGCGGGCCTTTCTCAGTAAAAATCTTAAATTGTTCTTCGTATGTTTCCATACCGCCAATACCAGAACCAATCCAAACGCCAATACGAGGTCCGTTTTCTTCTGTAATTTCAAGCTTTGCATCTGCAACTGCCATTTTCGCTGCTGCTACTGCATATTGTGTAAAGCGATCCATACGGCGCGCTTCTTTTTTATCAATATATTTCTCGACTTCAAAGTCGTTAATTTCTGCTGCTACTTTTGCTGGAAATAGTTCCGGATCAATTCTTGTAAGTCGTCCGATTCCAGATACACCCTTTTTAATATTTTCCCACGCTGTTTCAACATCTGTACCGACCGGTGTAACAGCTCCTAATCCCGTAATTACGACCCTCTTTTTTTCCATACAAAATACACTCCTTTTTTCTCTCAGTCCTTATTTACCCCAACGAAGAGCGACTGCTCCCCATGTTAATCCACCGCCAAAACCAACAAGTATAATTAAATCACCATCTTGAATACGTCCGTTTTGCAATTCCTCTACCATTGCAATCGGGATTGAAGAAGCTGATGTATTACCGAACTTCTCAATTGTCATACTCATCTTTTCTTGTGGTAAATTTAATCTCTCTCGTGCAGATTCCATAATACGAATATTCGCTTGATGCGGTACTAAGAAATCCACATCTTCTTTCGTAAGACCAGCTTTATCTAAAACGCGAAGACAAGAATCTCCAAGTTGACGAACGGCAAATTTAAAGACTTCTCTGCCATTCATCATAACATACTCGTCTTGATAAAGATGCTTACCGCCACTTCCGTCTGCTCCTAATTCGAAAGATAGAACGCCTTTCCCTTCTGAAACAGCTCCCATTACGATCGCACCAGCTCCGTCTCCAAATAGTACCGCTGTATTTCGATCGTTCCAGTCTACAATTTTAGATAACTTATCACTACCAACTACTAATATATTTTGATAAGTTCCCGTTTGAATAAATTGCTGCGCTGTAATCATTCCGTACATAAAACCAGCACATGCTGCACTTAAATCCATTGCAGCTGCATGTTTTGCGCCAATTGCTTCTTGAATGACACAAGCTACTGCTGGGAAAGCACGATCTGGTGTTACTGTCGCTACTAAAATAAGATCGATATCCTCTCCGCTAACCCCTGCATCTTCAAGCGCTTTTTTAGAAGCCTCTACGGCCATATATGAAGTATCTATTGTATCATCGGCAATGCGTCTTTCCGCAATGCCTGTTCTCGTACGAATCCATTCATCGGATGTATCCATTATTTTCTCTAAATCGTGATTTGTGACTACTTTTTCTGGCACATATCTTCCGATCCCTAAAATGCCCACGTTCACATCGCAGCCCTCCGTTTTATATCAATTATTATGACTTGGTACTAATTTTAAAACATAAATGTATTTTTGTCTAGAATATATTTCAGCTAAAACATAAAGCGAGCGCATTATTCACCTTATTGTTTATGAAAAGAAACAGAAACATACCTTGCCCTGTTTCTTTTGAAATATAAAGTGAAACTTTAATCAGTGGGGGTTTTCTCTATCCCCCCACTGATTATCAGCCCTCACCAATCGGACTTTTATGGGCAGTTGATTCCCACCTAACTTCTTTGCTTTCGCTGAATTTTGAGGTGGGGGTCTTACTGCCCATTAAAGTGGGATAAAAAAGGCCCTGACCGCTTCTATCCACGGTTCGGGCCTCTCTTCCATCTAAAAAGATGCTTTTTTATTATTTTTCTGCTTTCCCAAGCTCATATGCTTCGTTCATAACTTTCATCAATAACTCTAATACTGGCTGTGCTTTCTCCATATCAAGCGCAATTCCATTATCATCTAAAATGGCCTTTGCTTCTGGTAAATGCTTCATTGCGATTTGTAAAAATTGCATGCTTTTCTCATTCATATTACGTTCTTCCTCTCCATTAAAACTTTCACATACATAGTGTAACACGCTCGCTACCCTTCGTATAACTCTTTATATTTTTTCATATGCGCCAATTGTTTATTTAAACCATATTCTAACGGCGTATTTCTTTTTATCGAAATCACCTCTACAGCTTCATCTCTTTCTTCTTCATTCTCTTTATTTACTTTATCCTCTGCACGTAAAAGATTCATACCTTTTTTCCATAATGATTTTTTGCCACTAAGTAAATTGTATATACCGAGATGCTCCTCGTTCATTCCATCTTCCCATAAGTATTCACATACATCCTCAACGTACAGGAGATCCTTTCCGTTTTCCTCACCCGCATAATGACACTCTTTCTCACCCAGTTCTGATAAAATGAGCTGATGATACATCATAAAAGATGGTTGCCATGGCCCATATAATGTAGGAACTCGAAATACACTATATTGTATCTCTCCTTTTTTCAATCCTTCTTCCACTTTCGAAAATAAACGTTTATTTTCGGATTCATCTGCGTTTCCTACTTCAATAGAAGAAATTAAATTTAACTTCACTTTATGTTCTTCACACAGTCTTACAATTCGCTTTAAATACTGTAATATAACTCTTTCATTCCGAAAGCCACTTTGTTGATTTGGTTCATACAAGCAAAAGTAAACTGTATCAAACTTCTCTTCTTCTACTGATCTCCATCCCTCTTCATCTCTTATTGAGTAATACGTAAATAACGCATTTCGCCCAATTAACAATAACTTCTCTTCATTAATTTTTGTCATATTCTCGAACTCATCAAAATCAAGACCATACACTTCTACTTCTTCTGCGATCATTTTATTTACAAGGTGATAACCTACAAACGTAAGTGCACCTATAATTAGCACGCGTTCCATACCACCAACCCTTTCTCCTTGAAACAAATAGCTCCTCATTTATGTATATGGGAGCTTCACAATTCTTCTTCATATTTTTTAAAGAAATCAGTCGTTTGCCTAACCATTTTATATTTCACATCTTGCAGATGGAATAAGACAGAAGTATCACATTGATTGAATTGCCTCATTTTCTCATATTTACGTAACAACTGTTTTCTTCCTCTTTTTTCTTGTGTTGATACGAAAACTTTAACAGGTACACAAGACGGAAGAAGCGTAAATGATTTCTTATTTATCTTTGATTCTAATTCTGCTTCTTTGGAATCATACGCCAAACATAATTCCTTCACGAGTCTCTTGTAAAAAAACTTATGCTCTTTCTCAAACTCCACATATTCTGGTAAATCTAAACACGGATTTAACATAATGACAGAGCGTATACATTCAGGGTATTTATTCATCATTTCAAGCGCTACAAGTGCACCCATACCATCCGCCATAATGTGCATTTTCGCATTTAATGTCTCTTTTCTCAATACCACGTCATATAAGCGTTTTGCTAGACGAACAGATTGGTCATTTCCCCAATGTCTTCCGTATAAATTAGAAGAAAAGACCGTATAGCCTTCCTCAATAAGGCCATGTAAAAAATAAGATCTACCCGCATGCTGTGTCCATAAACTTGTACCATTCTCAATAAAATAGTTATAATCACCGAGAAGCATTACAGAAAATCCATTTGGCTTCTCCGGTAAATAAATAACGCATGGTTCTTTTTCTAAGTAAAAAAAACGTTCTGTAATACTCATTTTTCCCCCGCCTTATTTTCTAAACGTATAAAAGTACTCTTTTATAATGTATGAACGGAATGCAAATTTGCGTTGAAAAATCTACAAATATTTTTCTATATTCTTTTTTCAATTGTGTTACAATAAGGACAGATTGAACGAATAGAGGTGTAAAATATGCGTTTCATTTGGGCATTAATTTGGTCGTTCTTGCTTGTACATATGATGAGCTACGTAATCGGCTCTATGACTGGCGGTGCATACGATTTTAACCAAGCGTCTATTTTCTCAGTTGTTCTTGCGGTATTAGTATTAGCGATTGCAGCTGCGATTCCAAACGAGCCAGTAGAACAACACTAAAAAGAGTCCGGATTTTATCCGAACTCTTTTTTTATTTCACATGAACGACTAATTCGTTATTTTCTACATCAACCACAACATGACTATTGTCAGTAATCGTACCTGCAATTAATTCTCTCGCCAATTTCGTCTCAACTTGACGTTGTACATATCGTTTTAATGGACGAGCTCCGTACATCGGATCAAATCCAGCATCTACAACAAATTCTTTCGCTGCATCTGTTAATTCTACCGTAATATGACGTTCTGATAAACGACCTTGTAATTCTTTTACAATTTTATCAACGATACCTTTAATTTCATTCGTTGTAAGAGGTTTGAATAAAATAATTTCGTCGACACGATTTAAAAACTCTGGTCGGAAATGTCCTCTTAATTGCCCCATGACAAGTTCTCTTGATTTCTCTTTAATAGAGCCATCTTCTTCTAATCCATCTAATAAATGAGCAGATCCAATATTTGACGTCATAATAATAACCGTGTTTTTAAAGTCTACTGTACGTCCTTGTGAATCTGTAATGCGACCATCGTCTAACATTTGTAATAAAATGTTGAATACTTCTGGATGCGCTTTTTCGATTTCGTCTAACAAAATAACAGAATACGGTTTACGTCTTACTGCTTCCGTTAATTGACCGCCCTCTTCATATCCAACATATCCAGGAGGCGCACCAATTAAGCGTGACACAGCATGTTTCTCCATATACTCAGACATATCGATACGAATCATTTGCTCTTCACTATCGAATAATGACTGTGCTAACGTTTTTGCAAGTTCCGTTTTACCAACACCGGTTGGTCCTAAGAAAATGAAGGAACCAATCGGACGGTTCGGGTCTTTAATACCAGCGCGTGCACGAAGAACTGCGTCTGATACTAAGCTTACCGCTTCCTCTTGTCCGATGACTCGTTCTGATAAAATCTGCTCTAAACGTAGCAATTTCTCGCGTTCACCTTCAACGAGTTTTGCAACAGGAATACCAGTCCAGCGCGAAACAATATCAGCAATCTCTTCTTCACTTACTTCCTCACGTAATAATCGATTTTCTTGTTTATTATGCGCGCCCATTTCTTCTGCTTCTTTTAACTCTTTTTCAATTGCAGGAATTTTCCCATGGCGAAGTTCCGCTGCTTTATTTAAATCGTAATTCCCTTCTGCTTCTTCTAATTCACGGCGCAAACGCTCTAAATGTTCACGTAAGTCACGAACTTTGTGAATATCTTCTTTTTCTTTTTCCCATTTCGCTCTCATACCACTTGCAACTTCTTTTAAATCTGATAATTCACGTTGCAACGTTTTTAGACGTTCTTGGCTACCAAAGTCCTTTTCTTTTCCAAGAGCTGCTTCTTCAATTTCCAGCTGCATAATGCGGCGCGTTACTTCATCTAATTCTGTCGGCATAGAATCGATTTCTGTACGAATCGTTGCACAAGCTTCGTCGACAAGATCAATTGCTTTATCTGGTAAGAAACGATCCGAAATATATCGATCTGATAAAACTGATGCTGCTACAATCGCGCGGTCATGAATATTTACACCATGATAAATTTCAAAGCGCTCTTTTAAACCACGTAAAATGGAAATTGTATCTTCAACAGTTGGTTCTTCTGCTAGTACTTGTTGGAAACGTCTTTCTAGCGCTGGGTCTTTCTCAATATATTTACGATATTCATCGAGCGTCGTCGCCCCGATACAATGTAGTTCACCGCGTGCAAGCATCGGTTTTAACATATTCCCTGCATCCATCGCACCTTCTGTTTTACCAGCTCCGACGATTGTATGAAGTTCATCAATGAATAATAAAATGCGTCCTTCACTCTTTTTAATTTCATTTAATACAGCTTGCAGACGCTCTTCAAATTCACCACGGAATTTCGCTCCAGCTACAAGCGCACTCATATCTAATGCAAAGATTGTTCTATCTTTTAATCCTTCTGGTACATCCTTCTTCACAATACGCTGTGCTAATCCTTCAACGATTGCTGTTTTACCAACACCTGGCTCACCAATTAAAACCGGGTTGTTTTTCGTTTTACGTGAAAGAATGCGGATTACGCGGCGAATTTCACTATCGCGGCCGATAACAGGGTCAATTTTCCCCGCTCTTACTTCCGCCACTAAATCACGACCATATTTTTCTAACGCTTCATAAGTTGCTTCTGGATTTTGACTAGTCACTCTTTGATTCCCCCGAACTGTCATTAAAGACTGTAATAAGTTATCTTTCGTAATATGAAATCTTGTAAATAATTGATTTATATCGCCTTTTTCTTCAGTAAAAGCAAGCAATACATGTTCAACTGAAATATAGTCATCTTGTAATTTTTCTGCTTCTTTTCCTGCTCTTACAAGTAGTTGTTGCAGGGCACCTGTTATATATAATTTTCCTGCTTCTGCACCGCTTCCCGTTACAGAAGGTTTTTTCTTAATTAGACTTTCAGCGCCTTGTTTTAACGCTTCTATATCGACATTCATTTTTTGAAAAATACGCACTGCTAATCCATCTTGCTCTTCTAATAATGTAAACAAGAGATGCACAGTATCTACTTCTTGATGATGATGAGATACCGCTAAAGATTGGGCACTCATAATCGCCTCTTGTGTTTTCGTTGTCATTTGATTTAAGTCCATCTTTACAGTCCTCCAAATGTTTGACTTTCTTTGACCTTTGATTTGATTATACGCCAACTGACTTTTTTATACAATAATTTTGATTATGTATTTTCAAACTTATTATTGGAAAAAGAAAAAAGGAAAATTCATTATGCTACTTAAAAAAGTACGGTAAATGAAATTATAATGTGTGATGAAAAAAAGCCGCAATAACGATTGCGGCTTCTGTTACGGTTTTCTTTTATATGTCCATTGACGGTTATGATTTGTGTTATCTGGAAACTTTTCACCGGCAGTTAGTTTCACCATTTGCGGGTCTTTCACCATACTTCCCGTTTCACCAATTTCTACGTAAATGCCATCATTCGGTGCTTTTTGTCCAGAACGAAACCTGCGATTTTGTCCCATTTCCATTCTCCTTCCATGACGTCTTTGCCTCATTAGTATATCCATTTTAAAAGAAAGCTTGTCTGTCATGTTTAGGAAACAAGTACTATATTTCATCCTTGTACATATACATGAATGACACAAGCTTAGGAAGGGATTTCTTTCCTATTTGTAGAAAAAAAAGAAACCAACCTACTATAGGCCGGTTTCAAAGGAGAGTCAAACATATACGAGAAGATTACATGTTCATTATAAGCCTCATTATACAAGCAATGTAACCCTTTTCACAATTTGTCCATAATGAAAGAAACATTGTTTGAACTTTCTAAAAAGATGTTGACTTTTCTTGATTTCCAGCGAGAAATAGTAGACACCGCAGCACTTTGCGACGTAAGATGGATATATAGTGAACTTTCCATCTTTGGCGGTCTCACCCAGTCTAACCTCTTATTTCTGCATATTAAAAACGGAAATACAGATAGATACAAAAAAATTATTATAAGAGGTGAAATTATGAACAAACAACATTTAATCGCATTAGACTTAGACGGCACTTTATTAACAGACAACAAAATAATTTCCACTCGCACAAAACATACAATTGCAAAGGCAAAGGAACAAGGACATATCGTTGTTATTTCAACAGGGCGTCCATTCCGCGCTAGTTATGATTACTATAAAGAACTTGGTCTGAATACACCAATCGTAAACTTTAATGGCGCTTACGTACATCATCCTCTTGATTCAAAGTGGGGCACACATCACTCTCCTCTTGAGCTAGCAACAGCACAAGAAATTGTCCGAGCTTGCTTTGATTTTGGCGTGAAAAATATATACGCTGAAGTAATGGACGATGTGTATGTTCGTGAAATTGATGAAGATAAAAAACATATTTTCGAATTCGGTTCTCCAAATATTTTTACAGGAGACTTATTAAATATTTTAAACGATCATCCAACTTGCTTATTAATTGACGCACATGACGAGCATTCTGGTGCAATTCGTCAACATTTAACTGATATGCACGCTGAAGTAATCGACCATAGAAAATGGGGCGCACCTTGGCCGATTATTGAGATTGTAAAAAGCGGATTGAATAAAGCTGTCGGATTACAAAAAATTTCTAGTCATTACAACATTCCACAAGAGCGAATTATCGCTTTTGGTGACGAGGATAACGACTTTGAAATGATTGAATTTGCTGGTCACGGCATCGCAATGGGAAATGCAATTCCTGAATTAAAATCACTCGCAAACCATACAACGTTAACGAATGAACAAGATGGTATTGCACTATATTTAGAAGAGGTTCTTGGATTGTAATCTAAAAATTCCCTGCTTATAGTTTCCCGCCAAACGCTCATACTATTATTAGACGCAAAGGTCATCGCGTCGATTGTTTTCAGCTAAATAAAGGGGGTTTTTCGAATGGGTAAAAAGAACAAATCAAAACGTTTTATCCAACAAGGAGCCGATGCTGTTATGAAGCATGATGCAAGATTCCCGTACAGAGGTACATTAGCTGAGGCAGAAAAAGCGAGAAGTAACTCTTCTTTTGGAGGGGTCTAAATGGGGAACTTACTATTCCAACAAGCTAGAGATGCTGTTGCAAATGCCGTATCTTGTTCAAGCGGTGCTGAACAACAAGATCTCGTATATAGAGCAAAAAACGCGTTGCACTCTGCTTATGCAAACTCTTCAACAGCTGAAAAAGTTCAGCTACGTGAAATGCAGGAGCAGCTGCAAAACATTACGAATTTACATTAAAAAAGAGGACCAGCTTTGGTCCTCTTTAATCTTTTCGGAATAAACCAAACACCCCAACCGTTTGCAGTACGTTTGTAAATGCACCTGGGTCTACTTGCTTAATAACCCTCTCTAATTCATACAGCTCGTAACGAGTAATAACAATCATTAACATTTCCTTATTTTCATTCGTATAAGCGCCTGTTGCCGGTATAGTTGTAATCCCCCTCACTAAACGTGAGTGAATCGCCTTTCGTACATCCGCCCCATTCTTCGTAACAATTAATGCCGTAATCTTCACATGACGTGTATGAATTGCATCGATGATTCGCGTTGACACATACAAAGTCACCAAAGTATATAATGCTTTTTCCCATCCATACACATAGCCAGCAGCGATAATGATTAGTGCATTAAAGAAGAAAAAATACGTACCGACAGGCTTGTCTTTAATCTTAGATAAAATCATGGCGATTATATCTAAACCACCTGTAGAAGCCCCCCACTTCAACGCAATCCCTACCCCGATTGCTGAAATAAGCCCGCCAAAGATTGCATTTAATATGATGTCGTTCGAAACCGCCCTAACAGGGATAATTTCTAGAAACAAAGTCATAAAGATAACGCAAAGAAAACTAAAAAAAGTAAAGGCCTTTCCAACCTTTTTCCATGCTAAAATAACGACGGGAATATTAAACAAGCTAAACAATACTCCTGTTGATATGTGAATAGATAAAAAGTCACCTAATATTTGTGATAACAATTGAGACAATCCAGCAAATCCACTCGCGTACACTTTCGCTGGCGTTAAAAATAAATTCATTCCAATCGCGTTTAACAAACCTGCGATGATTACAACGATTAACTTCTTTATAAGTTCGGCATAATTCAACTTCAAATCCATTTCTAATCCACCCTTATTATTCATGAATGCACTGCTATACATAGTCTTTACGAAAAAGGAAATGATAAACGTACAACGTTTAGAAATGGAGTTGATACATATGCCACATACGAGTGACAACGACAAAAAAGCACGCGATAATAATGCAAAACGCGCACAAAAAAATGAGCAAGAACAAAAGAATATAGAGCAAGGTAAGCGTGCCTATTCTAAAAAGACCGATCACCTTTGATTCCATCGTACATCAACAGTATTGTTGATGTACTTTTTTTACATTTCACAGAAAAAAACATTAAAAATTCACTTCATGTTCACTTCTATATTCTACAATAGCGATAACATATTCGGATGAGGTGTTGGCATGAGAGGGAAACATATTTTCATTATTACCGCACTACTAAGTATATTAATGCTATCTGCTTGTGGACAAAAAAACGACTCAGATACAGTTGCTACAGCAACAGACTCAACCATTACGAAGAGCGACTTCGAAAAACAGTTGAAAGATCGTTACGGAAAAGACATGCTATACGAAATGATGGCACAAGACGTTATCACAAAAAAATATAAAGTATCTGACGATGATGTAGATAAAGAAGTAGAAAAAGCGAAAAATCAATACGGAGACCAATTTAAAAATGTATTAAAAAACAATGGTTTAAAAGATGAAGCTGATTTTAAAAATCAAATTAAGTTCAAACTTGCTATGAATGAAGCGATTAAGAAAAGTATTACAGAAAAAGACGTGAAAGACCACTATAAGCCAGAAATTAAAGCGAGCCATATTTTAGTAAGCGATGAAAACGAAGCGAAAGAAATAAAGAAAAAGTTAGATGCTGGTGCTTCATTTGAAGAATTAGCAAAACAAGAATCACAAGATCTACTATCAAAAGAAAAAGGCGGAGACCTTGGATACTTCAATTCAGGCAAAATGGCGCCTGAATTTGAAACAGCTGCCTACAAACTAAAGGTTGGACAAATTAGCAATCCCGTTACATCACCAAACGGTTATCATATTATTAAATTAACTGATAAAAAAGCTTTAAAGCCTTATGATGAAGTGAAAGACTCTATTCGTAAAAACTTAGAAGAAGAACGTATCTCTGACCCTATATTCGGCAAAAAACTATTGCAAGATGAATTGAAAAAAGCAAATATTAAAATAAACGATAGTGAGTTGAAAGATACGTTTACTCTTGTGCATGAGCAAAGGAATTGAAAAAGCACCACCTTATATTTTACAAATATAAGGTGGTGCTTTTTATTTTCTTTATTTCTTAAAGTAAGTCCAGCCTTCTTCTTGATAAACCTTTTCTTCTTTCATCAACTTACCAAGCGCGCGCTTAAAGGCAGCTTTACTCATATTGAAACGTTCTTTAATGTCTTCTGGATGGCTCTTATCCCAAAACGGCATTGCTCCGCCTCGTTCTTCCATATATGCATAAATTACTGCAGCATCATCTTCCATTCCTTCTTCTTTACGAGGAAGAAGTGAAATGTTAATTGTACCGTCATCTTTCACATCAATAATACGTCCTGTTACGCGCTGACCAATACGGACTTGTTCTTTTCTTTCCGTATGGTGTAAGAAAGCACGGAAATGCTCATCTGTTAGGATGAATGAACCAACTTGAAGTGAACGATACACACGTCCATTTACGTTTTTATTACGCATAGATGGCGTCGCATCTACGATAATTTCTTGCATATCACTGTCTCTTGCCGGAAGAGCGATAAGACGATCACGATTCGTTAATTTTAGCGTACAATATAATTCGTCTCCAACTTCTGGCCATACTGGCATATAAATCGGGAACTCATCAGCCGGGATTAGTATATCTTTTGATACACCAATATCAACGAACACACCTAAACTAGGAATAACTTCTACAACCTTTACCCAGTTCCAATCATACGTTGTAATAATTGGTTCTTTCATTGTTGCTGAAATACGATTTTGGTGATCAAGGTATAAGAATACATCAATCGTATCGCCTTCTTCAATTTCTCCAGCCACTTCGTTTTTATGTAGGAAAATTTCTTCTTCTTCATTCCCAACCATATATCCGATTTCCGTTTCGCGTAAAACAGTTACCTGTTCAATCGATCCTATTTGTAAGTACATATTTTTTAATTCCCTTCTCTATATATAAAGTGAAACTTTAATCAGTGGGGGTTTTGTTCCTTCCCACTGATTATTAGTTGAACCAATCGGGCTTTTACGGGCAGTTGATCTCCCGCCTCCCTTCTTTGCTACAGTCGAATTTTTAGGTGGGAGTCTTACTGCCCGTTAATGCGGGGTAAAATGAACTTTTTAACTTTTTTATATTTTTATCATTCCAAACAAAAGTTAATTATAACACGATTTTTCCTTTATTTGTCCAACTGCCCAAAATTCACTATAATAAAATGAGGTTACATGAATATAAGTATGAAAACACTTAAGTCTAGACTCGTTTTCAGCTATACTTTAGTATGTACAGTACATAAAAAGATTAGAAATTTATTTGGAGGTGCTAACTATGGCAAAAGATAGTTCTTTTGACATCGTTTCGAAAGTAGAATTACCTGAAGTAACAAACGCAATTAACATCGCATTAAAGGAAATCCAAAACCGATATGACTTTAAAGGAAGTAAAAGTGATATTAAATTAGAAAAAGAAGTACTTGTTTTAACTTCTGACGACGAGTTCAAATTAGAGCAAGTAAAAGACGTTCTTATTTCTAAACTTGTAAAACGTAACGTTCCAATTAAGAACTTAGATTACGGAAAAGTTGAAGCTGCGACTGGTAACACCGTTCGCCAACGCGCAACACTTCAACAAGGTATCGATAAAGATAACGCGAAAAAAATTAACAACATCATTAAAGAAATGAAATTAAAAGTAAAGACACAAGTACAAGATGACCAAGTACGTGTTACAGCGAAAAGCCGTGATGACTTACAAGCAGTTATCGCTGCAGTTCGTAGTGCTGATTTACCGATTGACGTACAATTCATTAACTACCGCTAAAAAGAAAAACATCCTCTGTATAGAGGATGTTTTTCTTTTTAACATGTAGAGAAGTCTAAGCTTACGAGCAATCGGATAATTTTTATACATAAATGAAGAAGACCCTTTTAAAAATTGGAACAAAAACCTCCCTCCCCAATCAAATGTAACAAATTATGAGTATAAGAATATTTTCCACCCTTTCCTGTAATGTAAAATTAGTAAGGAATTTATTTTATGAAAAATGTTAATTAAAAAAGAGTTAGAAGTGGTTATTTGAAGAAATTAATACTATGGTTTTTATTAACTACATTCTGTCTACATATTACAGGGTGTTCTAATAATATAACTACCCCCAGGGATACATCTAAAACTTCAACACCTACGAATTGTAAATATATCAACAAAGCTTGGTATAAGAAACCTATGAACTGTAATAATTGATGATATAAGTCATAAAAAAGACACCATAAGGTGCCTTTTTTTAAAGAAAATAATAAAGTGAAACTTTAATCAGTGGGGGTTTCCTTCATCCCCACTAATTATCAGCCCCCAATCGGGCTTTTACGGGCAGCCCGACCCCCACCTAACTTCTTTGCTTCCGCTGCATTTTGAGGTAGGGGCCTTACTGCCCGGCGAATAGCCGGATAAAATATTCATTGGAAATTATGAGTGATTTTTTTATTTTGATTTTCAAAATATTTTTCTTTAACTATTTTTATCAGATCTTCTTGTTCTGTTAGTTCAAAGATAAATAACGCTTTTCTCATATTATCAGCTACATCCTCTTCATTACATTGTTTCAGCTTTAGCATGTTCCAAGCTTTCCCATAGTATAATTCGCCTAATAAATATAAAGTATTTAGATTAATAGCTAATTTAATACCCATATCATTGTATTCTATTGCCTCTTCATGTTGATTTGCATGACCTAACATTTTCCCTAAATTAAAAATGATTTTTAATTTAACCTCTTTATCTCTAGGGAAATCTAACTTATTAAAATTAGTTAAACATCTTCTTAATATAGAAATACTCTTTTCATATTCTTTATTTGCCCAATGAAATATAGCCATCGACTGCATAATATCTATTTCTCTTTCTGATAAAAAATCACCATTCGTTACAGTTAGGTTTAGTGCACTATTTAAAAGATTTAAAGCAGTTTTTATTGATTTATTCACATAAAATATAGCAATCGCTTCATGCCATATTAGAAATTGTTTATCTTCTTTTAACCGGAAATTATTTTCGGTTTTCTCTTGTTTCACTATTTCATAAAGTTCATTATATTGTTTTTGTTTTGTACAATCTCTCATTACACACTTTACATTTTCTACATATTTTAGTTTTTTGTTTTGAGTTAGTGCGAAAATATGGTTTGGATCAATACCAAGTCTTTCAGATAATTGATATAACAATATGCTAGATGGATAAATCATACCTTTTTCTATTTTGCTAATTTGACTTTGTGAACATATTCCATGACACAATTCAGATTGTGATATATTCTTTTTTATTCTAAGTTCTTTAATGGTAATACCCAAATCGTAAAATTCCATTTTTCCTCCTCAAATATAGCCCTCAATGAGTAACAAAATACTTTTCACCCTTTAATGTAATGTAAAATTAGTATATTTTCAATTATTGTTGCTCCTATCGTTTTTTACTTCTTTGCTCAGCTTCATTTCGAGGTGAGAGTCTTACTTCACAGAAAAACAGACTAGGGAGAAAGTTTTCTCCTTAGCCTGTCCCACCGAGATTTCACATTTATTAAGAGCAACACCATATCGCTTTATCAAATGATTTTTTAGGAATGTATACTTTATCATTTTCGATTTTGTATTTTATATCGTTTCTCTTCAGAACTGCCGTATCAACAGAATGAATACTATCGCCCCACCGAACAAGTTCCCCATCATCACGGTTGTCCCAAAAATAAAAACTTACGAATACGATAAAAACACATAAGCATATAGCGAACCACTTCTTTTTCCGCAAATACCTCACCACCTTAGACTGAAGAAGAACTACTAAAAAAACGCGACTCATTTCCGGCTCTTTTTAACCGCAAGTAAAAAAGCAATAAACAATACGTTCACACCGACGATTAAAGAAATAAATAGCCAATTCACACCTGTTTCTCCGTTAACTTTATACACATTTGACTCTTCACGTTTTAAAACAAGATAAAACTTTCCGTTTTCTTCTCTTATAATTTCATCTTCTAACAATCCTCTTAACTCTTGTTTTTCGCCAATTGCACTTACAGGTAAAGCAACTTTTTGTGTTTCTTTCGTATTATTAATCGCTACTACTGTCACTTCATCTTTATACTTTCTCTTTAGTACACTCATTCCATCTTTATCGTACAGAAGCTCAAACGTACCGCGTCGTAAAGATGGTCTCGTTTGTCTAAGTTCACCAAGTTTCGTTATATGCTGCATAAACTTTTCATCTGATTTAAAATCCATTAACCGTCTATTATCTGGCGTATCCCCCCCATCTAATGCAATTTCAGTTCCGTAATAAAAATTCGGAATACCTGGTGTTGTTAATAAATATGTAAGAGCTAGTTTCAAACGAGATGGAGGATAATTCATATTCTCTTTTGCAATACGAGCAAATCTTTTTATACCTTGATTATCTAAAAATGTAGCGGCTTCTCCGTCTTTTTTACTCACATCATATAGAGCTTTCACCGATACGTTCACTTTAGAAAACGCATCTACTATTTTTTCGTTGTATTTACTATCTTCTTTTATCATAATACGAAAATCTTTCTTTATCATTTGCATATCTTTTTGCACATCATCCCAAAAAGTATCCGACTTTTTTTCACTATGTATTACATAACTTGCATCTAAATCTGCTTCTTTAATCCACCATTTCATCGCGTCGATGACTTGTTTTTCGTTCTCTCCAAGCGGAAATTGAAGTACAACTTTCATTCCTTTTGCGTGAGCCGCTTGTACAAGTTCTTTCACATCATTTTCTGTTCCGAAATGTTCATTTACCTTTTGAAAATTGCGCACCTCTAATCCATCGTACTTTCCACTTTCAAAAACCGGAGAAAGCATAACAGCGGTAAAGCCCATTTCTTTTATGTAATCCAGTCTTTTTATAATCCCTCTTATATCTCCGCCCTGATATCCTTCTAAATTACCAACTTCTAACTGTTTGTCATTTTTCGGTTCTCCGTTATTGAAACGATCAATCATAATAGAATATATAACTTCGTCTCGCCACTCTCTTTTTTCATTTGCAAACGTATGTATTGGTACAAATAAAACGACAGCTAAACAAAAACAAATGAACAGTTTTTTAGTATGTATTTTCCCCACACGCATCCCCCATGTTTTTTAATTGTAAGAATATTATACCAATTATCCAAAAGAATCGCATACGTCGATTTCTTTCCCCGTAAAATATTTCATGTTATGTTTTCTAACATAAAGCAAAAGTTTTCTGAATTTTTAGTTGATTTTTATTTTTATTTCGAATATGATATGAAACATAACGAATCGATGTTATTTTTTCTGACATTATAGGAGGAGAGAGAATGAATACGGGAGATACGGTTTTTATGTTTGTAACGACAGTAATGGTCATGTTAATGACACCAGGATTAGCACTTTTTTATGGGGGCATGGTTCGCAGTAAAAACGTACTCAGTACGACAATGCATAGTTACAGCGCAATGGCTATCGTTTCGATTCAATGGATTGTAATTGGTTATTCTTTATCATTTGGACCAGATTGGCACGGACTGATCGGTACACTCGATTGGTTCGGTTTAAACGGAGTTACCTACGCACCAAATCCAGACTACTCATCTACTATTCCTCACAATTTATTTATGATGTTCCAGCTTATGTTTGCTATTTTAACTCCCGCATTAATCTCAGGAGCATTCGCCGAAAGAATGCGATTTTCAGCTTTCCTTATTTTCATCCTTCTATGGACAACAATCGTTTACAATCCTGTCGCTCATTGGGTATGGGGCGTTGGCGGGTGGCTAAAAGAACTTGGTGCGTTAGACTTCGCTGGCGGTAATGTCGTTCATATTACATCTGGTGTCGCTGGCCTTGTATTAGCTATTTTCCTCGGAAAACGAAAAAATATAAACGGTCCTTCTCCTCACCATTTACCATTTACGATGCTAGGTGCAGGTTTACTATGGTTCGGCTGGTTCGGTTTTAACGTCGGTAGCGCATTATCTTTAAACGACGTAGCTTTAACCGCATTTATTAATACAAATATAGCCGCTGCTGCCTCCGCATTAACTTGGATGCTTTCAGAATGGTTCTTTCAATCAAAACCGACTGCGATGGGAGCTGCTTGCGGAGTCGTTTCCGGTTTAGTCGCTATTACACCAGCTTGCGGGTTTGTTACACCTTTCTCCGCTCTTCTTATCGGAGCAATCGGCGGCGTATTATGCTTCGGCGCGGTCTTTTTCTTAAAAACAAAATTCGGATACGACGATACACTCGATGCATTCGGATGTCACGGTATCGGAGGGACTTGGGGCGGCATTGCGACAGGACTATTCGCAACTACTACTGTAAACAGCGATGGCGCGAACGGATTATTTTACGGAAACGCCGCTTTACTGTTCAAACAACTTGTAGCAATCGGCGCAACATATGCATTCACGATCATCATGACGTACGCCATTATTAAAACGATTAACTTCTTCCTCCCTGTTCGGGTAGATGAACACGAAGAACATATGGGACTTGATATTTCGATGCACGGGGAGAAAGCTTATGAATATACGGAGCGAGTGAACTAAAAAAAGAGATGCAATCTATTAGTAGTAGATTGCATCTCTTTTTATTGTAGTTGTCACCTCAACATACCCTCCCCGGTATTATGGCGATTATTCGGATATATCGACGATTTTCCAAACATATCAGCGGTTATTTCAATATATCGATTTATCAACAAATTCCGACATGAAAAAAATGAAAAATACCCCGGCGTAATTTCACACAAAAAAGACGACCGTTTCACAGTCGTCTTTTTCTATTTATTTCGGAGCATTTCCCACATATTGCGTAATATCAACATTTAGCGCTTGCGCTAAACGCATACCGTACTCTTGATCCGCACGGAAGAAGTTACAAACAGCTAGTAATTTCGTACGTTCATTTACGTCTTTTAAGTCATTTGTTAAGTTTGCAATTAAGTTGTCTTGCTCTTCTTTAGAGAATGAACGGTAACGCTCACCTGCTTGTTTAAAGTCATTTGGTTTGTCAATTTTTTCACGAGATACGTAGCCTTCTACTTTCATAGTTGAATCGCGGTAAGCTTTGTCTTCAACTGGATTTTCAGCATGACGGCTCGGTTCGTAGTTGATTGTAGATGGGTTTTGATTGATTTGCATCGCACCATCACGTTGTTGGTTATGAACAGCTGCGTATGGGCAATTTACAGGAATTTGTAAATAGTTTGCACCAAGACGGTAACGCTGCGTATCTGGGTAAGAGAATAAACGACCTTGTAATAATTTATCTTCAGATGGCTCAATACCATTTACAGTTGCACTTGGAGAGAATGCCACTTGCTCTACTTCTGCGAAGAAGTTTTTCGGATTACGATTCAACGTCATTGTCCCTACTTCAATTAATGGGAAGCGATCTTCTGGCCATACTTTCGTTGGGTCTAATGGATCGAAATCTAAAGAATCCGTTTCTTCTAGTTGCATCACTTGTACGTGTAAATCCCACTTTGGATAATTTCCTTTTTCGATTGCATCGAACAAGTCACGAGTTGCATGGTTGAAGTCTTTCCCTTGTACTTCTTGCACTTCTTTTGCACTTAAGTTACGTACACCTTGCTGTGGTTTCCAGTGATATTTAATGTAGACGATTTTACCTTCTGCATTAATCCATTTAAATGAATGGACACCGAAACCTTCCATTTCACGATAACTAGCTGGTGTACCATAATCAGAAAATACCCACGTCATCATATGTGTAGATTCCGGACTTAACGTCATGAAATCCCAATAACGATCTGGCGTTTGAATGTTTGTATCAGGTGCTGGTTTTAAAGAATGCACCATATCAGGGAATTTAATTGCATCACGAATGAAGAAGACGGGTAAATGGTTACCTACGATATCATAATTTCCTTCTTCTGTATAAAATTTAACAGCGAATCCACGTGGATCACGAGCTGTTTCCGGAGAACCTTGACCATGAATAACCGTTGAGAAACGAACAAATACAGGCGTTTCAGTTCCTTCATTTTGTAAAAATGCTGCTTTCGTATATTGCTTCATGCTGTTTTTCGTTACGAATACACCGTGAGCACCTGCACCACGTGCATGCACAACACGCTCCGGAATACGTTCACGATCAAAGTGCGCAAGTTTTTCTACTAAATGATAGTCTTCTAATAATACCGGTCCACGGCGACCAGCTGTACGAGAGTTTTGGTTATCTCCAACTGGAGCACCTTGATTTGTTGTTAAGCGATTATTTGGATTCATTTAGGGGGATCCTCCTCTTTATTTCATAGTAATTATTATTTATTTAAAATCATTACAAACTAATTATTATTCAAAACTAGTTCCTTGTCAACTATTTCTTTCATTTTTTTGGAAACAATTTCAGCTAAGCAATCGATAAATATAGATTGTGAATTTGGCATATTTGGTCTAAAATACGCAGCATTTATTTCATCAGTTACAACTTTACACTCATAATCGTTGTCATATAAAACTTCTAAATGCTCTGCGACAAAGCCAACTGGGCAATATACGAAAGATTCATATCCACGGTCTTCAAATAAATCTCTAGTTAAATCTTGCACATCCGGTCCAATCCATGGATCAGGTGTATTTCCGGCACTTTGCCAACCAATTGTATAGTTTTGAATATTCGCAGCTGCTGCAATTAAATCCGCTGTATGCTGCAATTGCTCTACATAAGGGTCACCTGCCGCAATAATTTTCTCTGGCAAACTATGTGCTGAAAAAATTACGACTGCTTTCTCTTTATCTTCAATCTTTGTAAATGTTTCTTTTATTTGATCTGCCCAATACGAAATAAATTTTGGTTCATCGTACCATTGTTCAATCGGTTCAATAACAGGGCCACCGATTTCTTCCGAAAAACGAATAGCACGGTCATTATACGCTTTAATACTAAATGTAGAATAGTGCGGTGCTAATACGATACTAATCGCCTGCTCAATTCCATCTTTCTTCATTTCTTCTACTGCATCTTCTATAAATGGGGCAATATGTTTTAAGCCTAAATAACAAGTAAATTCATACTCTGTAAATATATTATTCATAGAATCTGTTAATTTATGCGCTTGCTCTTTCGTAATTTTTGCAAGTGGTGAAATTCCGCCAATCGCTTTATAGCGCCTGATTAAATCTTGGAGTGCCTCTTCGGAAGGTTTACGACCGTGGCGAATATGTGTGTAGTACGCTTCTACATCATCTAATGTTTCTGGCGTTCCATACGCCATTACGAGTAAACCTATTTTTTTCTTTGTCATCTATATAACACCTCAATTTTATAAAGTGAAACTTTAATCAACCCTCACCAATCGGACTTTTAAGGGCAGCTCGACCCCCACCTAACTTCTTTGCTTTCGCTGAATTTTGAGGCGGGGGTCTTACTGCACATTAAAGTGGGATAAATGAGAATCCTTTTCAAGAACATTTGTTTCCAATTATAACAACTAATAATAAGTACGTCAAAATAATTATTCTAAATAAGTATTTTTTCTAATATGATTTTGAATTTTATTTGACAATTTCTTTTAATAAAAAAGCGACTTACTTTTATGTAAGTCGCTTTTGTCCTATTCTTTAATGTTTACTCCATACTCTTTAAACCAAACATGAATTTGTGCTAAATGAGCTAAAAGCTGAGGGCCAGTCATTAATTGACCGAACCAAGGCGATTGAAATGCACTCCCGCCTGACTCAATTAATCCACTTAACTGCTCTTTATCAAATAGTTCGTGTAAAATTGAACCTTTATCTGTTAATAAATCTTGTAGCCATACTGTGACTGCGTTCGTATAGTGCGGATTATGCGTTTTCGGATATGGGCTCTTCTTTCTATATAAGATGTCATTTGGAAGTAATCCTTCTAACGCTTTACGCAATAGACCTTTTTCGCGGTTTTTATACATTTTCATTTCCCAAGGAATATTCCACGCGTATTCGACAAGTCGGTGATCTGCAAATGGAACCCGTACTTCTAAGCTTGCCCCCATGCTCATACGGTCTTTTCTGTCTAATAATGTTGTCATAAACCATACCATGTTCAAATAAAATAATTGACGTCTTTTCGCTTCTATTGGACTTTCTCCCTCTAAAATAGGAACTTCTTGAATGGATTCTTCATAGCGCTGCTGTACATATTGTTGTAAATTTAATTTATTTCTCCATTCTTTCTTTAGCAATTGTTCACGCGCTTCTGTAGAGCGCATCCACGGAAACGCACTCGATTGTAAATCATCTTCTCTATAAAACCACGGATAACCACCAAATATTTCGTCTGCACATTCCCCAGATAAACCGACGACAAAATCTTGTTTAATTTCACGGCAAAACCATAATAATGAAGAATCAATATCTGCCATACCAGGCAAATCACGAACGAGTACGGCTTCTGTTAAATACTGTGCTAATTGTTCATTTGAAATGACGCAGCGATGATGAATCGTTTGAAACGTCTCCGTCATCAAATGAATAAATGGCGCATCTGAATTTGGCTGGAACGCATTCGCTTTAAAGTATTTGTCATTATCTTCATAATCAACAGAGTATGTGTGTAATTGTCCTTTTCCTGACCTTGCATATTCTTTCGCAGCAATTGCTGTAATCGCGCTCGAATCTACACCACCTGATAGAAAAGTGCATAGTGGTACATCAGAAACGAGCTGCCTTGTAATCGCATCTTGTAATAAAAAGCGTGTTTTCTCTACTGTTTCTTCAAAGGAGTCTTCGTGCTTTTTGCTTTCTACATTCCAATATCTCCATATACATAAACCGTTCTTTGAAAACGTCATCGCATGACCTGGACGTAATTCTTTTATACCAGCATAAATACCATGACCAGGCGTTCTAGATGGTCCAAGTCCAAATATTTCGGATAATCCTTCTAACGTTACTTCCGCCTTCACATCCGGATGTGATAATATCGCTTTTAACTCTGAACCAAATAGTAATCGTCCACTATCATATTTATAAAATAGCGGTTTTACACCTAGTCGATCTCGCGCAATAAATACTTGTTCTTTCTGTTCATCCCATACAGCAAACGCATATATACCATTTAAATGATCGACACATTCTTCCTTCCATTCCATATACGACGCTAATAGTACTTCCGTATCAGAATGACCTTTGAACGTATATCCTCTTCTTAATAGTTCCTTTCGGATATCTTCCGTGTTATACAGTTCACCGTTATAGCAAATTGCATAATTCGTTTCATCTTTTAAACAAGTCATCGGTTGTTTCCCACCCTCAGGATCAACAACGATTAACCGTTTATGCCCAAATGCAACATTGCCTTTAATCCAAACTTTATTATCATCTGGACCACGCTTCGCTAACGTCTCAGCCATCTTCGTAACAACGTCCCGTTCCCCTTCCAATGAGCGTTTATAATCCACCCATCCTGTAATCCCGCACATATAAATCATCCTTCCATCTTAATTCTTTTCCTGAACGTGCAGTAATCCCCACCCTAAGAGTGCGGATTTAAAAATGAAAAACTTAACGATAACCTACTATCCACATACGGAATAGCATTTTCACTCAGTAAAACGTGTTTTATTGTATGCCCAACTATGTCTAGATGTGTCTAGTTATAAAGAATGCACGAACTGTCTATAACAGAAATAACTACTTTTCATAAAGGAGAAATCATGTATGATACAACGTAACCATATTTTATATAACCAGCCTCGCGCTCATACAGTCGGTAATGTAGAATATATAAACAATGAATGGGTATTCTTTGATGATGAAAATGATGAAGCATTTTTATTAGAAGATATTGCCGGTGATGGCTTTGAAATTTTATATAACAACAACTGGCTACCAGCTCGTTTCTATGAACAAGATGTATTACAAATCGCTAACGAACAGCATCACCTGCAAAACGGTGAAATGATACGAATTCGAAAAAAATTACTTCTTAGCTATACAGAATGGCTTGAGGAGTTACCTGACTCTGTCTTTACATTATTAACGGAATCATTGCAATCACTTCATTACTCTTTATATGATTGCATGTATTGTCATAATTATTTATCTTTCCTACCGAAAGAGGAAGCATGCGAAGGAGTAAATATTCTTTTATTTGATAACGAAGAGATGATTTGTACATTGCAGCACCATTTCGTTCGTCACGCTACGTCAAATAAAAATATGTTTCGTTTTACGAAAGTAAACGGAGAAGAGTTGCATATCGATGCGACATAGAGTGAAACTTTAATCAATAGGGCAACCCCACCAATTATTAGCCTTCACCAATCGGGTATTTATAGGATAAAATAAAAAACCACCTTATCTCCCAAGTTTTTGAGATTATAAGGTGGTTTTATTTATTATCAGAATACTTTCCAGCCAATTGGTAATTTCAATCCAAGGTAAAATACTGCTACTAGTGCAACAATAAATAATCCCCAAAATGCCCCTGTTGCTTTGTTCTTGCTCATTTTCACAAGAACCATTTCCATTCCAGCGATAACTAAAATACCAGCTAGCATTTTTAGACCGTACCACATGTGCATGCTACCTGTTGCTGTCTTCATAATACTCATGTACAACATGAAACCTGTCACAATAATGATAATGTACATAAGACGAAGCCCCATATGTACACCCTTACCTTTTCTTCCTGCTGAATAAAGTGAATACGCAACGAAGAATAAAATTAAACCTAACGCCCATGCTGTAATATGCATATGTACCATCGTATCCCTTACCTCCTCTTTTCACACTTTTTCACTCTATATGATAACATGTTCATTTATTTTCAGGAAATGTTTCGCTTTTTTACATTTAAATGATATAATATTTAGAGTATTTACAAACTTCTTGTAATAACAAAAGGGGGAACAATCATGATTCAAACTAAGGATATTATCGAACTTACAGACACATACGGAGCAAATAACTATCACCCACTTCCGATCGTTATTTCTAAAGCAGAAGGCGTTTGGGTAGAGGATCCTGAAGGAAACCGCTATATGGACTTATTAAGTGCATATTCTGCAGTAAACCAAGGTCATCGTCACCCAAAAATTATTAACGCTTTAATTGACCAAGCTAATCGTGTTACGTTAACTTCTCGTGCTTTCCATAGTGATCAATTAGGTCCTTGGTACGAAAAAGTTGCGAAACTAACTAATAAAGAAATGGTACTTCCAATGAATACAGGTGCAGAGGCTGTTGAGACTGCAATTAAAACAGCTCGTCGCTGGGCTTATGATGTGAAGAAAGTAGAAGCAAACCGTGCTGAAATTATCGTTTGTGAAGATAACTTCCACGGACGTACAATGGGTGCTGTTTCTATGTCTTCAAACGAAGAGTACAAGCGTGGATTCGGTCCAATGCTTCCTGGTATCGTTGTAATTCCTTATGGTGATTTAGAAGCGTTAAAAGCTGCTATTACACCAAACACAGCTGCATTCATTTTAGAGCCTATCCAAGGTGAAGCAGGAATTAACATTCCGCCAGCTGGTTACTTAAAAGAAGCTCTTGAAGTATGTAAAAAAGAAAACGTTTTATTCGTAGCAGATGAAATCCAAACTGGCTTAGGTCGTACTGGTAAAGTATTTGCTTGTGACTGGGACGGTGTAACTCCTGACATGTACATACTTGGTAAAGCGCTTGGTGGCGGCGTATTCCCAATCTCTTGCGTAGCAGCAAACCGCGACATTTTAGGCGTATTCGAGCCAGGTTCTCACGGTTCTACATTCGGTGGTAATCCACTTGCATGTGCTGTTTCTATCGCAGCTCTTGAAGTGTTAGAAGAAGAAAAATTAACAGAGCGTTCTCTTCAATTAGGAGAAAAATTAGTTGGGCAATTAAAAGAGATTGATAACCCAATGATTACTGAGGTTCGCGGTAAAGGTTTATTCATCGGTATCGAATTAAACGAACCAGCTCGTCCTTACTGTGAACAACTAAAAGCAGCTGGACTATTATGTAAAGAAACACATGAAAACGTAATTCGTATCGCACCACCTCTAGTAATCTCTGAAGAAGATTTAGAGTGGGCATTCCAAAAAATTAAAGCTGTACTATCGTAATAATAGAGAGGTTGTCCTACACGTTAGGACAACCTCTTTCTTTTTATATTGATTTATATTAAAATAAAATTGTAATTTTCTGTATTTTAAATTTACAAAGGGGTGTGATATGTTATTAAGATACGGCAAACATATTAACTATTTAGCTACATCTTTTATTTTAGTTACATTCTTTAGCTTCCTGCTTCTCACAACTTTCCTTACTCACTACTTGACTTCTACTACATTCACACTACTGAAAGCATCATTTTGGACTGCTGTTATTCTTACTATTATTGGTTTTGGACGAGAAAAAAGTGCACTTGCAGTTATGCTATTTGGCATTTGTACACTTGCATTAATTGGTCTTTATACCTTTTCCGTTATCGATTACCTCTATCACCCAAGACCATAGAAAAGAGCTATCTATTAATAAGATAGCCCTTTTCTTCATTTCACTTCATTTCGCAAAGTACCTATTCCTTCTACTGTAACGACCACTTCATCACCCGCATGCAAAAACTTCGGTGGCATGAAACCTTTTCCGACTCCAGACGGCGTTCCTGTTGCGATAATATCTCCTGGTTCTAACGTCATTCCTTTACTTATCGTTGAAATAATTTCTTCTATTGAAAAAATCATTTTATTTGTATTTGAAGTTTGCCTTACTTCCCCATTTACTACCGTTTCAATGTGTAACGCATTTGGCGTTTCAACCATTGATTTATGAATTAAATATGGTCCCATCGGACAAAATGTATCGAAACTTTTTCCAAGGAAAAATTGTTTATGCTTCCTTTGAATGTCGCGAGCAGTTATATCATTTATTATGGTATAACCAAAAACATGCTCAAGCGCTTTTTCTTTTTTTATTTGTTTCCCTCGCTTACCGATGATGATAGCTAGTTCGCCTTCATAGTCTAGTTCACTCGTTGCGTGGGGATGACTATTAATTTTTTCATCCATTCCAATAACTGTCGTTGGCGCTTTCGTAAAGATCATTATATTTTCTGGAATTGACTCTACTCCACCCATTTCTATCGCATGCTCACGATAGTTTTTTCCAACACACAAAATATTCTTCCTTGGCCTTGGAATTGGTGCTAATATTTTCACCTCAGTTAACGGGTAATACGCCGTTCCTTCATTTTCCTTCGCCCAATTTACAATATCACATATTTTTTCAAAACATTCGGTTCCTTTTTCAATACACTCTAACATTGTGATTGGAATCGTAACCTTTTCCCCTTTTTGCCTTTGCGCTTCTCTTAAGTGCAATACCTTCTCTTCCTCTTCATCCACAATACCTACAAATACCTTTTCATCTTTTTTCGCCGTTACAAAACGCAATATTTCCACTCTCCATCCTAAAACTCATACCATTTAAATGTATTCGCATCCGTAAGAAAAAAACCTTCTCATGCACGCTAATTTTTACAATATTCTTCTCATACCCTATTCGTTACTCCTATACTTTTGACATAAAATGTAGAAATTTTACTTTTTTTAGCGAACATGTTTCTTTTTTATGGAATTTTTGTATAATATGTACTACATATATACTAAAAATTTCATTTAGAGATGGAGCCGATTTCAATGTTTGAGCAAGCGATTGAAAAAAAACGTGAAAAAATGATTTATTTTGCTGAACGATATGGAATGACTTCTCAAAAAACAGTGGATTGTAGCCAAGAACTGGACAGGCTCTTAAATGTAATTTGGCATGTACATACGGATTTTCACCCTAATCAAACACTCGAAACACACACGCAATAACGTGTGTGTTTCTTTTATTTCAAAAAAACACACATTTTATTGAAAACGCCCATACAATAGTAGAAAAGAAAATTTTAAAAACGAAAGGTGTTTTGTATGCCAGCTATGGTCGGACATATTCGTATCGTCAATATTGGATCAAGTGGTATTTTTCATATTGGAGATGTATTTGCGATTAGGCCTATTAGTTATTCACGCGCTTTCGCTGGGGCCGGCTCTTTTAATGTTGGAGATAACGTTTCTGTCTACAATTATCAAAGCGCAACGACCGTTAATGACTCCGATGTAATCGATCAAGCGATCATTGGTTCAACTTAGAGGAGGCGATTGTATTGAATTTTTATGTAAACCAAAGCATCGTCATTAACAGCATTAAAATCGATAGCATTACAACCTCTTCTGTATTCCAAATTGGTACTGCTGGAAGTATTAAAGCTCTATCTAAATTCTCGAATACTGGCGGATTTACAGAGCCCCTTCGTCCATTGCAGGCGAAAGGACAAATTATTTCTATCAAACCATCAACTAGTTCTTCTTAAGACATCCTTGTCATAAATATATAGCAGGAATGTATTTACCCTCCCTATTGAAAAGGAGGTTTCACAAAATGAATCAAGATATATATACTTACTTACACCAACTTCAACAAGCTCTTCAAATACAACAAGCATCCATCCTGAATTTAGAGGATCAAGTGCGCCAACTACAAGAAGAGCTTAACGAATTAAAAAATCGCCCCTCCTCTTCTGTAGGAAAAGTGGAATACAAATTCGATCAATTAAAAGTAGAGAATTTAAATGGTACTTTAAATATTGGTTTAAACCCATTTTCAGCAAAAGGACAGCAAATTGAAGACTTTCAAGTGGATACAGAAACTTTGAAAGTCAACCCTGAAACTGACACAAATCCAGACTTTTACCAAGGCATCCTTCAAGAAATGCATCGTTACTTAGATGAAGAAGCATATAATCGAATTCTCCATTTTGAACAAGAAGAGAGAACGCCGCTCGATGAAATGTATCGACAAATGATGGTGGATGACATAAAGAAACAGATGGAGCATAGACTTCCTTATTATTTATCACAAGCGCAATCACATGAAGGGATTTCAACAGATCCAGATTATTTACGAGATATCATTATTCAAGCAATGAAACATGATATCGACAAAGCCTTCCTCTCTTTTATTCAACACATACCGGGCAATTTCCGAAAGGAGTAAGTATGTATGAATGTTAACGTTGTAAATCGTGAATTAAAAGTCGGACAGATTAAAATGAACGGTGTATCATCGTCCGCACTCTTTTTAATTGGGGATGCAAATCTCCTCATACTATCTTCTATTCTTGATACACCATTCGAAACTGTTACAGAGGGCCCATTTGTACCGTTAGTTACAGATGTCCCTCCTACTCCAGGTTAAGGAGACTGAGAAATTATGTTACATCATGTGTCTGTTGTCCAAAATGTTTCTATTATTTCTTTAGGGATTGCTGCCGTATTTCAAGTTGGAGATGCAAATCAAATGGAATTAAAAAGTAGAGCTCTTGCCGTCCACAGAGAAATCCCTTGTTATATAAAAGGGGAAGGTCGCTTAGATGCATTTGAAATTTTTACAGATGAACACATCACAATCCCAAAAAGAACGACAGATGTAAAGTTAAACATTGTAAATGAATGTCCTTTTATCGAAGTGAATGATGTTGAATTACGAACACTTTTAAATTCTGGCTGCTTTCAAATTGGAAATGTTGATTATGTTTTTAATAACTCTCGTATTATGCAAATCCGTCAATATATTACGGATGAACCTTCCGCTCCATAATTCATATAGTAATTAAAAAGCTTAGTAAAGTAGGTGGATGGTATGCCTTCCGTTGTTGGAAATCTCGTCGTTCAAAATAGTAATGGTTCTTTCAATTTAGGGGATTTTTATAACGTGTCTCCGAAAGAAAATACGAAAGCTTATAATGGCTCCGGAGCTTCCAATGTTGGATTTGTCGTGAATACGTTTAACGGTGTTAGTGCAACAAATACGTTTGATTCTGATGTGGCCGATCAAGATCAAATTGGAACAGCATAAAAAAAGTAGGAGAATATCTCCTACTTTTTTCTTTTATCTCATTCAATATTATTAAAAACTCCACTGTTTACTGTTTCATTTTATTTAAATGATAAACCACTCTCTTCCAAAGCCTTTCTAAGCTTTGGTATCGAAGCTGGTCCCATACCATGCAGCTTTAAAATTTCTTTCTCACTATACTTTGAGAGTTTTTCTACAGTGTGAATTCCATGATGTTCTAGTGCCCTTCTTGCTGGTGCTGAAAGAAAAGCGAGAAAACCTTCTTTCGGCGCTCTCTCGTTCTCACAGGTTGGGCAAGTTGGACAATCGCTACTTTTGTAGTATTCATGTCCTTTTTCACACGTTCTTAACGTTTTTTCCGTTACCATTTTTAAGTTCCTCTATTCTTCGATTTTTACAACATGATTGCCATCAAAGAAGTATAAACATTTCTCTTTCACAGGGTGTTGTAAGCTTTTCTCGAGCGCTTTTGCATATAACGAAAGCTGCACTTTATATCGCTCTTCTAAAATTGGCTTCGCCTGATCAAATCCGCCTGGGAATTTTCCTGCAATCGTATCCGTTTTGAAGTCGATTAACGTAATACCGTCTTCCTCTTCGATCATGCAGTCAATAACCCCTTGGACAAGAATGGATTCCCCGCTCTTCCCTTGCCAATCTTGATATGCTTCTTCTGCTGCAAGCATCATCGTAAATGGCACTTCACGCTCAACACTTTTCGCCGCTAATACCCGTTTACCTAGGTCACTATCAAAGAATGAAATTACTTTTTCAATTGCTATTTCTTCTGCTTGTTCAAATGTTAATAATTCCTTATTTACCATTCCCGCAATTTGCTCTTGAAGAACCTCAACCGTAATCGGCTTCTTCAAGTCAACATGCTGCATAACAGCGTGAACTGCCGTACCTCTTTCAGCGTATGTTAATCCCTTTTTCTCCATAAAACGAGGACGTGTTTGAATTGGTGCACGTAATTTTTTAATAAAGGCATTATCGCTACCTTCTTCAGATTGATAATTTCTCTTTATTTCTGTAACAGATTGTTTCGCACGATGAGATGTTGCTTCCTCATATCCGTACTTCCACATTAATCTGTCATACACTTCTTCTTTTCGTTCACTTTGCAGGGGAACAGCTTTTTTCTCATGAAGCGCTTCTAACAATTCTTGTTTCTCTTCTTGAACCGGTTCTGGCGCGAGTAACGTGCTACCGTCAACAACTTCTACTTTCCAGCTAGTGTCGTATCCATAAATTTCAGCCGGAATACTACCTTGTCCTAATTCAAGAAGCATCTCACTATCACGATGTCTATATAATGAAGGTGCAATCCAGTCTAAATAACAAGACGCTCCGGCACGTATATGGTCTGGTAATAACCATTCACTATGCTCTCTCGCATCAAGCCATTTTTCCATTTCCTTATTTGCATCCTTAACCGTACCGATTAAAATTAACTTTTCTTTTGCACGAGTTAACGCTACGTATAATACGCGCATTTCTTCCGCAATTAATTCCATCTTCATTTTACGTTTAATCGCAAGTTGCGATAATGTCGTATATTTAATACGTTTACGAGGATCAATGAATTGTGAACCGAAACCGAAGTCTTTATGCAGTAAGAAACGTTTCAGTAAGTCTTGTGTGTTAAAACGGCGACCTAACCCAGCTACGAATACGACTGGGAACTCTAGTCCTTTACTTTTATGAATTGTCATAATACGAACGACGTCTTCTTGTTCACCTAAAGCTCTCGCCGTACCCATATCATCACCGCGTTCTAAAATACGTTCAATAAAACGTAAGAAGCGGAATAATCCTCTAAACGATGTTGCTTCGTATTGTCTTGCACGGTCATATAGTACGCGTAAGTTTGCCTGTCTTTGCTTTCCAGCTGGTAAACCACCAACGAAATCGTAATAACCTGTCTCACCGTACACTTTCCAAATTAAATCAGAAAGTGATTGTTGGCGTGCGAATTCACGCCATCCTTGTAGTAAGTTATAGAACCACTCTAATTTATCATGTAGTTCTTGTTCTTCTTCAAGCGGTGCCCCTTTTAAGAATGAGCTCATCACTTCATAAAACGAGCCTTTTTTCCCGTGAGCACGAAGCGTTGCAAGTTCTTCATCATTTAATCCAACGATTGGTGAACGAAGCACTGCTGCAAGCGGAATATCTTGCATCGGATTATCGATCACGCGGAATACGTTCATCATTATATTTACTTCTGTCGCTTCAAAGTAACCAGTCGCAAGATCAGCGTATACTGGAATTCCTTGCAACTTTAACTCTTCCATAATTTGCGGCGCCCACGGCATAGAGCGAAGCAAAATAACGAAGTCACGGTATTGTACAGGGCGCATACTATCCGTTTTACGGTCATACACTTCATAACCTGAATCAACCATCGCTTTAATACGCTGCGCCATAAGTCGAGCTTCAAGCTGCGCTTTTTCTACTTCGGCACCTTCTTCACCATCTAGCACTTCTTCTTCCGTTTGCTGAATACATAGTAGTTCAGCCGCTACATCTTCACCTTCTGGATAGCTAGCACCTAACTTTAATTCAGCGTCAGCATCGTAGTCAATTTCTCCGACTTCTTCGCCCATAATTTGTTTGAAGATAAAGTTCGTACCTGCTAATACTTCATGACGACTACGGAAGTTTTTTGCTAAATCAATCTTCATTCCGCCGCCTAATCCTTCTTGTGTGAAGCGTTTATACTTTCCTAAGAATAATCCTGGTTCTGCTAGTCGGAAACGATAAATCGACTGCTTTACGTCACCTACCATGAATAAGTTTCCTTCACTCTCAGAATCTTTCGTTACGAATT
Source organism: Bacillus sp. MHSD_36 (assembly GCF_030757775.1). Classification (NCBI taxonomy): domain Bacteria; kingdom Bacillati; phylum Bacillota; class Bacilli; order Caryophanales; family Bacillaceae; genus Bacillus; species Bacillus sp. MHSD_36. The sequence continues at coordinate 34,124 of NZ_JAVBIS010000003.1, read as the reverse complement.
TAATAATCGATTCTTGTACGAAATTCGTATCTTGATATTCATCAACTAATACTTCAGCAAATTTATTGCGATATTGAAGCGCTACTGCAGATGGCTTCATTTCACCATTTTCACTTTGTTCACTTAAAATTTGTAAACAGAAATGCTCTAAATCTGTGAAATCGACCATTCCTTTATCGCGCTTCATCGCTTGGAAACGCTCTGTAAATACTTTTACAAGTTGAACAAGCTTTTCTAATACAGGATGCATATCTTGAAAATCTCGTAAGAAACTTTCAGGTTTGCGGCTAAATAGCTCTTCTTGTAATTTCTTTACTTCATCTTTCGCTTTATTACGAAGAGAGTCTACTTGTTTTACAACATCTTCATTGTAATCACTTTTCTTAATACGCTTTAACGTTTGCCACGATACGTTTTGCATCGCTTCATATACGCTTGTCCATGATTCACGAGCAGCTGATGATAACGTTCCAAGTAAAGCTAAATCTGCTTGCAGTGTTTCAACGCGAGGCGCTGGACCATCAGGAAGCATTGCGAGTTCCGTCGCTTTACGAATATGCTGTTCCGCTGTTTCAAGCTGGAATCTCACATCTTCTAATAAATAAGAAGCGTACACTAAATCTTCAATTGTCTTTCCTTCCACGTCGTATGCTTCTACTAATTTATCGAGCCATTTTTCCGGATTTGGATGCGCCCTTGATTCTGTATGAAGCGCTAAAATCATACGCTGTAAATCATCGTCACTGCGGTCACTCGTATAACGATCAACGAGTTCAAAGAATATCGCATTATCTTCTATTCCGTACTCTTCTTCTAATATGTCATCTAGCACTTCTTCTTTTAATAGTTCGTTTTCTGTTTGATTTGCAATGCGGAAACGAGGATCGACATCAAGCATGTAATAGTATCCTCTAATTACTTGTAAACAAAATGAATGGATCGTCGAAATAGAAGCTTTATTTAATAGGCTCAGCTGCTTTCTAATGTGCTGAGAGCCTGGCTCATCAATTAATACTTTTTCTAACGCTTCCCCAATTCTGTTTTTCATCTCTTGCGCCGCTGCATTCGTAAATGTTACAACGAGCAGGCGGTCGACATCGACTGGGTTTTCTTCATTTATAATCTTTTTAATAATACGTTCAACTAATACTGCTGTTTTCCCTGAACCAGCTGCTGCCGCGACTAAAATATCACGTCCGTTCGCTACAACGGCTTTCCACTGGTCATCTGTCCACTGACTACCTTCTGGTTTTTTAGGCCAATTTTCTATCATTCTCCGCCAACCTCCTCTCTAATTTTCTCCATTGCTTCGCTATCTTTCATATCTTTTAGCGTACGGAATTGGTTATCTTCAAGCGATTCATCGAACTGACAAACAGATTTGAAGTTACAGAACGTACACGCCGCTTTATTCCCTTTTTTATAAGGGGCAATATCGATCACACCTTCTGTAATATCTTTTCCGATATTTTCAAACGTATGGTGTACATATTTTTGCAGTACGTTAAACTCTTGTTCACTTGCAATGCTTGAACGCGCACTAAAGCTACCGTCTTTTTTCAGACCAGCAGAAATAATATCAGAGCTTCCTGTTGAAAGTTTGTTATCCATTAAACGAACAACATCAGCGTCTCCTAGTACGAGTCCTTTCATTTTAAATTTCTTTAAAATTTCTTTCTCAATTTCCGCTTCAGATGCGTCACCTTTCATCTCAACAATCGGGTTATGAATATGGAAGTACAGTACACCAGCCGGTGATGCCGTGCCGCCTTTTTTCATCCACGTATGTGCATTTGAAGTAACAACATCTAAATACGTTAACATTTGAAGTGCTAATCCGTAATACACTTCCGTTAAGTCTAACGCTTTTGAGCTTGATTTATAGTCGATAATACGTAAGAACGTCCCGTTTTCATCTTCTGCCTTATCAACACGGTCAATACGGCCAACTACTTCCATCTTCACACCATTTGGTAATGAGAATTCCATCGGCGGAAGTGATCCTGTACCACCCATACCAAAAGGAACTTCTAAATCAACTGGTACGAAACCGCTCGACTTCGCATGTTCACGAAGAATGATTGACGTGCGGAAAATGATTTGTTGTAGTTTTTGTTTTAAATAAAAATGACGGTTTGAACTTAATAAAATTTGTCTTTGTAGTAACGGTGCAATCTCTTCTATGACGACAGCCGAAAGATGCTCACACTCTTTTATCGATAAATCCGCCCAAGTACGGTTTTCACGTAACAACCTGTCCGCAATTCGCTTCAGCGCTGCATGGAATAATTCTCCGATATCTGGCGCATCCAGTTTGAAAATGTCGCGCTCTCTTAACGATAAACCGTGCTGCGCGAAATGAGCGTACGCACAACGGTTAAATAATTCCATACGAGAAACGCTTCCTTTTATTTTATCTCCGTATAAATCTCTACTTACAGCTGTACTTAGCTTTTGCGCACGATTTCGGTAGAATAAGCTTGATAATACGCGGCTACTTTTTTGCTTCCATTCATCTGAAGTAACGTAGAAGTTATATACATCCCACCAAAAGTCTAAATTCCCTTCAAATCCGTATCGCTTCCACGTTTGAAGTTGCTGCATAACATAAGACAGCGTTACTTCTGGCGTTGCTACATATGAAATTTGTTCCGAACGTGATAAATCATTTACGTCGTTCGTAATAAATGTATCTTTCACATCAGGGAACATTCTTTTTATTTTCTTAATAAAGCTAGAAGCAAGTAACGTCTTCCCTTCCTCATCTGCAAGCGGGCATGAAATGTATAATTTCTCAGTTGCTCTCGTTACCATTTGATACATAACGAACTGTTCTTCTAATAAAGTTTGTCTCGTCGTTGGTGCTAATTCGATACCTGCTGCACTAAGAACATCTCTTTCCTCATCAGAAAGCATCCCTTCATCCATCGGTGCCGCTGGAATTACACCCTCATTTACGCCAATAACAAATGTTGCTTTCACATTTGATAATCTTGAACGATCAATATTCGCAATTAACACTTGATCTAATGACGGCGGAATGTTGGCAAATTGAAGTGCCTCAAGACCTGTCGACATAACGTCCGTGAACATAGAAAGTGACATTTTTTCTTCGCCAAGCATCTCAACGAACGTATCAAGAAGGCTCATTACCTCTTCCCATACTTGCTCATGATCTGTCGCAAATAAGAAATCTCCACTCTCTTCTGCACGAATACGTAATGCTTCTAGTTTTTTCGGAACGTCCAGCTCTTCTAAAAATAAGTAAACAGCTTCGCACATTTGCATAACTGTTCCCGCGCGCTTCAGTCTTTTTTGCATACGAATAACAGGCGTTCTTACAACGTCACGCAATCGATTTATTTTCTCTTCCATTTCACGTTCACTGTCTGTCATCATCCCGTCCGTATCGTCAAGAGAACGATAGCGGCGATACATCCATGGATCTTCAGAAGTCCATCTCTTTCCTTGTACACCGTACGCTAAACAGTAATTTTCAAATTCATCCATCTCTTCCCGCATCGTTTCTTTTCTTACGTCTAATGGATATAAAAGCTCTGTTTTCACGCAGCGAAACACTGCATCATAACGCCAATTCCCACTAATAATCTCGAGTGCAGAACGAATGCATTCTACTAGCGGATGATGTGACATCGGACGTTTTTCATCGATGAAATGCGGGATATTATAATCTGTAAATAACGTTCGCATTACATCGTAATAACTTTCCCCGTTACGAAGAAGAACCGCAATATCTCGGTAACGATAGTCTTCATCTGCCACAAGCCTACGAATTTCACGAGCAACACCTTCTACTTCCGCTCGTAAATTCGCGGCTGTACTAATCGTTACACTTGCTTCTCCGTGAAACTTTTCATTTGGTCGTGCTTCGTAGTGCGCTTCTAAATGCGCTAATGATTGCGAATGAAAACGCGGCTGTTCCATAAGTGGAATTGTTTTTTCAATTTCTATCTTCTCTTCACATGCTACTTGTTTTATTTTTTCATACGTTAACGTCGTTTCATAAAATAAATCTAGTTCATTTACTGGCTGCGCTAACGTTTTTTCATCTAGCGTTAACGTGATCGTAACTCTCGCTCCGCAAATCATAAGCTGTCTTACAATTTCTAGCTCTTGCGGTGAAAATGAATGAAATCCATCTATATAAATTTCAGCCCCATTTACATATTCAGACTGCGGAAGCTTTTCCACTAGTAATTGCAAATAGTCTTCTGAATCTAAATATTTTCCGATTAAAGCACGCTCAAAATCATCATATAGTAGTTGTAAATCATACACTTTATTCGCTAATAGTTTTTGTTCGGCACTGCTACTATGCGCATCTAATTGTTGCCACATTTCATATACGTTCGATGGCGTCACGTTGTAACGTTTAAACTCTGCAATCATACTGCCAAGATGTTCAAAGAAACCGTTTTGCTCCGCTGCTTTTTGGAACACCGACAATCCATCTTTACGAGACTCTACAATTTTACGAAGTAACATATGTACGCCCGCTTCATCAATGTGAAGACGACTCGCTCCACCAACTTCTTGCAGCACCTTCCACGCTAATCGTGAAAAACTAAAAACTTGTGCCCGAATAGAACCTCTTACATCCTCACTACTAATTAATGCCTGCTGCGTTTGGAATGTCATTTGTTCTGGCACAAGATATAATATTGTTTCCCCTCTTGGACGTTGCTTTAACTCTTCTTGCACTTCGTGTAAACAAAGTGTACTTTTTCCACTTCCCGCTCTACCAATCACAAATCGAAGTGACATGTAACCCCACCTTTCACTTACATAACGAACGTTAGTTTGCTACTATAATTGTATTATAGGACACGAAAAAAGACAAACGGAGTAGTTTGCCTTTTTCTATACTTCTACCTATTATATCAACCTTTTGAAAAATTCGTTTGCACCTCTTGAATTGGCCAATATCGTAAATCAACTTTACCGACAACTGTATCAGCTTTTACAAATCCAAAGTGTCTACTATCCCAGCTCCCAAGGCGGTTATCACCCACTACAAAAATATATCCAGGTGGCACCGTTTTTTCCTTCGTTAACTCTTCTAGCTTAAAATCACCTGTTAGTTGTCGACCGTTTATCTCTTTCTTATACTTCTCTAAATAAGGTTCATCCATGAATTGTCCGTTTATATATAGTTTATCGTGCTTATATTCAATTTGATCTCCAGGTAAACCGATAATTCGTTTTACGTAGTCCTCTTTTTTATTCGCATGAAACACAACAACATCAAACCTATTCAAGTCCCCCACTTGATAACTCACCTTATTTACAACGAGCATATTGCCATCTTGCAATGTCGGCATCATTGACTTCCCCTCTACAACGTACGTTGAAAAGAAAAACGTTCGAAAAAATACAGCTAATAATACACCAATTAAAATTGTTCGTATCCACTCTATGCCTTCTTTTTTCAAAGTTTTCTTCATCCGTTTCTCCCCTTATCCTTTAATAATGAAGCTTTCTTTTACAAAGAAGACTATTCTTAATGTAGTTCTAATTTTACTTCGATTTTCTTACCGACATACCATAAAATAAAAATACCAATTGCTACAACGACTGATTTCACCGGATTATGAATAAATGACATTAAATCATGACCGATATACGTTAAAATGAAAATCATCACAAGCTTTCCGAACGCGAGCGCAAGCCCAAACTGTTTTACACTAATGCGAGATAGACCAGCGACAACGTTTATAAGCGCAGACGGTGTAAACGGAAAACAAAATATGACGAAAATCGGTGCGAATCCTTTTCTTTCAATCCATCCCATTGCCTTCCGTACTCTCTCATGCTTATTTACAAAAGAAAAGAAACGACTTCGGCCAAAATGGCGGATAATGAAAAAGACAAGTAAGGCACCCATTACTGATCCAAGCCAAGAATAAAGAAAACCGAGCCAAAATCCAAATGCAACAGCATTCGCCAGTACAAATACGATGAGTGGCAATGCCGGAATCAACGCTTCTATCATCGGTAAACCAATACCAAGCAGTGGTCCGAACGCTTTGTAACTTTCAACAATATGATCCATATTTTCTGGTGAAAAATATTCTTTGATTGTCTGAAAATCCATTCTACACTTTACCCCTTTACTCTAAGTACTACCTCTACTGTATCATTGCTTATTTGAAAGAGGAAATGGTAGATACGACATATGGAGATGTAATTATTAAGTTTCCATATCTTTCATTAGAATTCCTTCATTATTATGCTATGATAATCTATCAATATTCGACAGGACGTTTCGCAGTTTTAGAATTGATCCTTTTGTTTTGGTGGCAAATTTCTCGGTCAGTGAAATTATACTGGCGATTTCTCGAATATATCGACTTACCGATAAAAACTGACAAATAAAAAAGATGGGGATTTTTCCCCATCCTCTTACACTTCCTCTTCTTTCACAAAATATACTTTCTCGTATGCTGGTTTTAATCTAGATTCTTCAGTTTTATCAATCTCTTTAAAACAAGGGCTCCCTTGTTTTTTCCTACGATCTTCATATTCAGTACGCAATTTCGCTGTACGATTTAGTTGATTTTCAAAACTGCTTTTTGATATTTCTAATTTCACAGCAAAGCCATTTATAAATCTAACAATAACATTTCCATCTTTTGACTCTTTATTACTTTCAATATAAAAATGAGACAACCAAGCGCACTCTTTTCTAGAGTATGAATAAGTAGGGAAAAAATAAAGTTGATCTGTCGGGCTAATCGCAATCGGTGCTTTATGTGTAATATGAGTTAACTCTTTCGTTCCCTCTTTTCTGCCTAAGAAACTAGATCCATGCTTGCGGCAACTTCTTTCTATAATATCTAGGGGCTTTTGAAATACGAAAAAGGAATCTCCCATCTCAACAACTCGTGTAACAATTTTCTTCTCACTTAGAATAACAGGAAGTAAGGCCATTGTATTTTTATTTACCACATAATTTTCGACATAGCGTTCTACTTTACTTTCCATATTCTACTGTCTCCTTTTTTCCATTTATATTAGCAGCTGCATATATAATTTTAGCATCTACGAAAAGGAAATGGCTTACAGATTCCGCTTTTTTACAATACTTTATCATTTGTCAAACATCTTTCAAATTATCAAATAAAAATATAGCAATTTAAAAAGAAATGAGCTATACAAAATGTCTTTATACTACCTATAAATATTTACAAGTACTTCTTCATTTCGCATCATTACGACAATTAACTTTGCTATAATGAAAAGGAAAATCCAATATATGGAGGTCCACTATGGAAGAAAAAGAAATGCAACCAACGATTCAAATGAAAAATAGTAGCATTGTAATCGTGAAAAACTCAGCTAGCATTATATTCGGGCTATTTTTCATTCTACTATTCTTCGCAAAGCCTTTTCGTAAATCAAAATGCCCTGAATGTAAGAAACGGGCGAAGAAAAAAGTTGAAAAAGAAGAGTAAAAGGCCTTCCATTTTGGAAAGCCTTTTACTCTTCTTCGTATTTTCTTCCGAGTGTCCTTGTATCTACTTTATTTTTTATTAAGAACTTCAACTTTATACATCACTAGCAACTTTTTAATTCGTTAAATCTGCAATATAAGTTTTGTATAGAATTCCATTTCAAAACACAAAATATGTAAGTGATTATTTATAATTACATTTGTTTTTTATCCAATTCCAAAAAGGAGCTGTATAATATGGAGAAAAAAAGTCTATTAAGCCAACAGATTAATAGCATCCCATCAGATGCTCTGAATACCCCTAGTAAAGAGCAAGAACAAATGTTAGAAACGCCATCTCAAGACGAACAAAATTATAACAACAATACTAACAAAAAAGATGTTACTCAGAGCCTATATGGCGCAGATTTACCCATTTCAGATGTAGACAGAACAACAAATAAACAATGAATTGTAAAAAAAAAATTAAAACCAAATAAACTTAATACTTTCTCATTTATAAAGTGAAACTTTAATCAGTCCTTAACAATTGGGCGTTAACAGACAGTTGGTCTCCCGCCGAATTTTGAGAGGAGAAACCAACTGCCCGTTAATGTGCATGATAAAAGGACGACCATTATTTTCACAGTTATAAGGACGTAGTTTTTCTTCAATGAAATCAAAACGAATTATTACTTCAATCGTACGTAGAAAATAATCCTGCAGAACTAATTCTTCTATAGAAACGGATATGCGTTCACCTCGATGATTTTTGAATACCGCCATCATAAGAAATCTCTCATTTTCCATCAATTTTGACATAAAAAAAGATGGAAAGACTTGCTCCACAACATAAAAAAAGGATGGCAGCAGCCATCCTTTTTTCTATCATCAACTATAAAATTATAGTTTGATTACGTTTTTAGCTTGAGGTCCACGGTTACCGTCTTCGATTTCGAAGCTAACTTTTTGACCTTCTTCTAGAGATTTGAAACCGTCAGTTTCGATTGCAGAGAAGTGTACGAATACGTCGTTTTCGCCTGGAACTTCGATGAAACCGAATCCTTTTTCGTTGTTAAACCATTTTACTTGTCCTGTTACTGCCATAATTATTTCCTCCTAAGAAAATACAAATTTTAATTTTTTTAGTTTTCCTATCTAAAAAAAGAATCCACACATTATCAAATACGAAACATAAACTAGTTCTCACATACTTTTTCTCGTTCGTTTTCGGCACTTGATAACATATGGATTGCTTAATTTAACTATTCAACTGACATTATCATAGCACATTAAAATAAAATGTACAATCTTTTTTGAAAATAACTGACAAATTAAATGGATTGTACATTCGTAAATATTCGATTTTAACACGTGCAGCATCCACTATAAAATGAACCCATACATTATTTGAATACGATTACATCCCTTCTTCTGAGGTGTTACAATATACTCAAGCGGTCGCGATATTGGAGGGGATTATATGTCAAACTATACAAACGAAGAAAAGCTTACCGGGGGAAACGTCTCAAATGTATATCGTTCTGCAAATACTGTTCGGCGAGAATTAAAGCCTGGGAGCTCACAAATTCATCAATTATTACAGCACTTAGAAAAGAAAGGATTTCATCACGCTCCAAAGTTTTTAGGGGTAGATGAAAAAGATAGAGAGATTTTATCCTTTATTGAAGGAGAAGCTGGAAATTATCCGTTAAAAGAATATATGCGGTCTAACGATGTTTTAAAAGAAATCGCAAAGATGCTTCGCCTGTACCATGATGCGGTAAGTGATTTTCCGTTAGTAGATGATTGGAAACCGATGGATCTTACTCCAAATAACATGGAGGTTGTATGCCATAACGATTTTGCCATATATAACATTATTTTTAATGACGAGAAACCAGTAGGCATTATTGATTTCGATGTTGCTGCTCCTGGCCCAAGGATTTGGGATATCGCTTATACGCTTTATACTTGTATACCTTTAAGTAGAGTGTATTATACAGAATCGGGCGAGGCAGTTCATTATGAATCGGCACAACATGCTAATCGTACGAAAGAAAGAGTGAAATTATTTGTCTATTCCTACGGAAAAAGTATGGACGAAGATTACATAGGTATGGTACTGCTACGCCTAGAAGCGTTATGTACGTATATGAACAGAAAAGCGCAAGAAGGCGACGTAAATTTTCAAAGAATGATTGATGAGGGACATTTAAAGCATTATGAAAAAGATATGAAGTTTATTCGTGATCATAGAGCTGAGTGGATTTAATCCTATTGTCTTTTTTGTTGGTAAGTCGATTATTTTCATTTACTCCTCGAATCGTTTAGAAAATAATAAGGGGCACCCTTTAAAAAGGGGCCCCTTCCTTTTATCCCGCTTTAATGGGCAGTAAGACCCCCACCTCAAAATGCAGCGAAAGCAAAGAATTTAGGTGGGGGTCGGGCTGCCCATTAAAGTCCGATTGGTGAGGACTGATAATCAGTGGGGGATGAAGAAAACCCCCACTGATTAAAGTTTCACTTTATTTCGTAAATTGTGCTTCTTCTGTAGATCCTTTTAGCGCTGTCGTTGATGAAGTACCGCCTGTAATAACTTGTGCTACTTCATCAAAGTAACCTGTTCCTACTTCGCGTTGGTGACGTGTTGCGGAGTAGCCATGTTTTTCTGCTGCGAATTCTGCTTGTTGTAGTTCAGAGTACGCTGCCATGCCGCGCTCTTTATAGCCACGTGCTAATTCAAACATGCCGTAGTTTAATGAGTGGAATCCAGCTAGTGTTACGAACTGGAACTTATAACCGTAAGATGCGATTTCTTTTTGGAAGCTCGCAATTGTTTTCTCATCTAGTTTTTGTTTCCAGTTGAATGAAGGTGAACAGTTATATGCAAGTAATTTCCCTGGATGCTCTTTATGAATTGCGTCTGCAAATCGTTTTGCATCTTCTAAATTTGGTTCAGACGTTTCGCACCAAACGAGATCTGCATAAGGAGCGTATGCTAAACCACGTGCAATCGCTTGATCAAGACCCGCTTTCGTACGGTAAAATCCTTCTGGAGTTCTTTCTCCTGTAACAAATGCTTTATCAACCGGATCAATATCGCTCGTAATTAAATCTGCTGCATCTGCATCTGTTCTTGCAACGATAATTGTCGGCACTCCCATTACGTCAGCAGCAAGGCGTGCTGAAATTAAATTACGTACCGCTGTTTGCGTTGGTAGTAATACTTTTCCGCCTAAATGCCCACATTTTTTCTCTGAAGATAATTGATCTTCAAAGTGCACACCTGATGCACCAGCTTCAATCATACCTTTCATTAGTTCAAATACGTTTAATTGTCCGCCAAATCCAGCTTCTGCATCTGCTACAATCGGTACGAAATAATCGGTATCACCGCTTCCTTCCATATGCTGGATTTGATCCGCACGTTGAAGTGTTTGATTAATTCGTTTTACTACAGCAGGTACGCTGTTCGCTGGATATAAACTTTGGTCTGGATACATATGTCCAGAAAGGTTCGCATCAGCCGCGACTTGCCATCCACTTAAATAAATTGCTTTTAAACCAGCTTTTACTTGCTGCATCGCTTGGTTTCCGGTTAATGCGCCAAGTGCGTTAATGTAATCTTCCGTATGAAGCGACGCCCAAAGCTTTTCAGCACCGCGGCGCGCTAACGTGTGTTCAATATCAATTGACCCACGCAGGCGAATTACATCTTCTGCCGAATATGGACGTGTGATTCCTTTCCAACGCGTATCTAATTCCCAGCTCTCTTGTAATTTGTCGATTCTTTCGTTTTTCATTTGTTCCATCCCCTTTTCATTTTTTATCCCACATTAACGGGCTGTAAGACTCCCATCTCAAAATTCAGCGAATGCAAGGAAGTTAGTTGGGAGCCAACTGCCCGTAAAAGTCCGATTGGTTCAACTAATAATCAATGGGGGATACCCCTCCCCCCACTGATCAAAGTTTCACTTTATAAAATTTTATAACCCGGTAATGTTAAAAATGGTACGAATTCATCATTCCGAACGAGATTTGTAAATAACGTTGTCGCCTCTTGGAATCTCCCTTTCTTAAAGGCTTCTTTACCAATCTCTCTTTCTATTTTTGCTAATTCTTCTTCTTTTAATTCTTCCATCAATTTGAGCGTAATATTACGGCCGTCATTTAGCTTTCCACCTTCATGGCGAATCCATTGCCATACTTGTGCCCTAGAAATTTCCGCTGTTGCCGCATCTTCCATTAAGTTATAAATTGGTGCTGCTCCCCGTCCACTTAACCAAGATGCGATATATTGAATACCTACACTAATATTTAGGCGAAGTCCCTCTTCTGTAATCGTTCCCACTGGTACTTCTAATAAATCCTTTTCTGTAACATGTATTTCTTCACGTTTTCTAAAAATTTGATTCGGTGTTTTCATAATGTGATTAAATACTTCCATCGCGACTGGTACAAGTCCCGGGTGGGCAACCCAAGTCCCATCATGACCATCTAAAGCTTCGCGCTCTTTATCCGCACGCACTTTTTCAAAAGCTGCTTCATTCGCTTCTGGATTGTTTTTAATTGGAATTTGTGCCGCCATTCCTCCAATAGCTGGTGCATTACGACGGTGACACGTTTGAATGACTTTCAAAGAATACGCGCGCATAAACGGCGCCGTCATCGTGACTTGCGCTCTATCTGGAAGTAAAAATTCATTATGATTACGGAAACTCTTTAGAAAACTGAAAATATAATCCCATCTCCCGCAATTTAACCCAGCAGAATGATCTTTAAGCTCATACAAAATTTCATCCATTTCAAACGAAGCGTGAATCGTTTCCAATAACACCGTTGCTTTGATCGTTCCGTTTGGAATACCGATATATTTTTGAGCAAATACGAAAACATCATTCCATAACCTTGCCTCTAAATGACTTTCCATTTTCGGTAAGTAAAAGTATGGACCACTTCCTTTTGCTAAAAGAGCTTTCGCATTATGGAAAAAATAAAGTCCGAAATCTACTAAGCTACCAGACATATTCTTCCCTTCAACCTGCATATGTTTTTCTTCTAAATGCCATCCTCTTGGACGCACAATTAGTACAGCTGTTTTACTATTCAGATGATATTCTTTTCCATTTTCATTTTTATGTGAAATCGTTCCCTGTACTGCATCTCGTAAGTTTATTTGACCTTCAATTGCATTCTGCCAAGTTGGTGAATTCGAATCTTCAAAATCTGCCATAAAAAGATGTGCTCCTGAATTTAAAGCATTAATAACCATCTTTCTATCTACTGGTCCAGTAATCTCTACGCGGCGATCCTCTAAATCTTTTGGCAATTTGGCAATTGTCCAGTCCGCTTCACGTATGTGCTTCGTTTCTTCTAAAAACTTCGGAAACTCTCCTGCATCAATTCTCTTTTGTTTCTCCGTACGCTTTTGTAAAAGTTCTATGCGGCGCTCATTGAAATTTTCATGTAGTTCCTTTAAAAAACTCAGCGCCTCAGGTGTCAATATTTCGTTGTACGCTGGCAACATTTCTCCGGGCAATGTAACCCGTGAAGTTTGCGTCGACATATTAGCATCCCCTTTTTAAACTGTTTTATAACAGATTTGATTTTATGTTTTATATTATATAACAAATCTTCAGAAAAGGAAGTTTTTTTTGAAAAATTCATTTTGTTTTTTTTTCAAAATGCCTTTCTTTCACGATTTATTCCATATAAAAAAGGCCCCTGTTATACAACAATGACCTTTTTGTATGATTTTTTCTATTTCCACTCCTCTTTCAAATGATAATTAATAATCGCATTGTTTATAAACTGAGCATATTGTTTTCTCGGTACAGGGCGATTTAATTCATACATCCCTTTTCCAGTTTCTGTAACAACTTGATTGGATTGCAGTGCACTAATTGCCTCTTCTGCCCAATGTCCTTTTGGTACATCTTTAAATATATGCTTTTGTTTTGATATATATTTGCGTCTTTTCAAAGTTATAAAGTAGCACTTTCCTTCATCGACAATTCCTTCTCTTTTCCCTTGCGGAAAGTTAGAGCCATTCCTACAAATATAAGAACAATCCCTACTACTTGCATACTAGTCGGTCTAAACCCGGTAAAGACTGTATCTAATAGGATTGCAACTGCAGGATCTAAAAATACTAGTACCGAAATTAATCTCGTCGATAAACCTCTTAAACTGTCAAAAAATAAATAATATACAAATCCCGTATGTATAAGCCCTGTCGCTGTGATCATCATCCAGTTCATCTCTGTTAACCCTTGAAACTTGCCAAAATCTACGAATGGTAGCAATAAAAATATACCTAAAAACGTTTGTAAAAATGTCATCGCATATGCGCTCGTATGCTGAATTCCTTTCCCTAATAAAGTGGTAAAAGCATAAAATAAAGCTGCAAGAAGTGCCCATACCATTCCAGACGACATCAGTTTTTCGAGCGATAGACTTCCATCTACTCCAGCTACTAAAATTGTACCGATAAAGCAAATGACAATGGACATAACCGCAAATACTGTAAGTCTCTCTTTAAATACAATACTACCAATCATTAATACGATAATGGGTGCAAGATGGTAAACTGAAATTGCAATTGTAATCGACATAACTTCAAACGCTTTAAATAGAAATACCCAGTTAAAAACGAGAAATATACCGCATGCTAATATTTGCATGACTTCTTTTTTATTCCATTTCTCATTTTTATACTGTCCTGTTACGAGCCAACACAATGCTAAAAATATAGTCGCACAAATGCAACGAACGAATACTAATTCAAAAGACGGTAAACCTGTTTGAACAGAAAAAAATCCAATTGATCCGAAAATAGACATCGAAAGGATCATTTTTATAGCCGGCATTGATTTTTTATTAAACACCCTTTCTCTCCTCCTATAACCTATCTTTACAAATGAGAAATCCCCAAAACATTACGTATTATTATATATTACAATCGGAAAATTGTAAAAAATTAGAATATAACGAGTGACAGCCGCACAAAATTCCCATAAAAAAATCATCCTTTTTTATATAGGATGATTTTTTTATTATTGAGAGGAATTTCTCTATATTAAAACTTAAATATATTACTACTTTTGAAGAGTAAATTGGGCAACTATTTGTTTTAATTCTCCTGCTGCGTTATGCATATGTTCAATTGAAACCGAAATCTCTTGAACAGATTTTTCTTGTTGTTGAATAGACTCTTTTACCCTATCAGTTCGGTCAGATGATCTTTGGGAAATTTGAGCTATGTCTTCTGCAGAAGCCGAAATCTCCTCACTGCTCGCTGCAATTTCATCTGTAGACATAGATACCGTTTGAATTTGCTCAGATACTTTCTGTACTTTTTCTGTAATTTTTCCAAATACTTTTTCTGTATGCACTACTACTTGTGTACCTGCCTGTACCTCATTATCTACTTTCCCCATCATATCTACGGTATTGCTCGTTGTTCCCATAACTTGAGTAATAAGTTTCTCAATTTGTTTTGCAGAATTACTAGATTGTTCCGCTAATTTCCGCACTTCATCTGCTACAATTGCAAACCCTCTACCACTTTCTCCAGCACGGGCAGCCTCAATTGCGGCATTTAATGCTAATAAGTTAATCTGAGAGGCAATAGCTTGCATAACATCAATGATTTTAACAATTTCTTCTGATTGTTCTTTCATAGTCTCCACTTGTTTAACACCACTATGTACTGAATTTTGGATTATATTCATCTGTTGAATCATTTGTTTCATTAACTTATTACCACTCTCTGCATCTAATGCTGACTGAGCAGACAATTCATTTACAGATGATGATGTATTCACTATACTCTGCATTCCTTGTGTCAACTCTTCCATCGCACCTGCAGTTTGTTCCATTGCTTGCATTTGGCTCTCTGCACCATTAGCTACTTCTTCAATATCCATCGTTATTTTCTTCGCCGCACTGCTAGATACTTCTGATGCAGATACCACTCCGTCTGCATGTTGGAATAAAAGCTGAATATTATTATCTACTTTTTTCATATTTGTTCTTAACCCTGTAATCATCTCATTAAAATCACTTACTAATACACCTAATTCATCTTTAGCATTATACTCACCATGTACAGTTAAATCCCCATCTTTTGCTCTTTCCATCATACGACTAACAGTTTGTAAAGGAGCAACTATAAGCTTGCCAATAATATAACTTACTATGCATATAATGATTGTAGTAACTACTACAAGAATGATAAAAGTGACAACAGATCGATCTATCATTTTTTGAGAATCTTTAAATACTTGATCAGCTAATTTTGAAACATACGATTCTAGATCTACCGCATATTCAGCTAACTCTACCCCCTTCGGTTTTAATTCCTTCTGAAATTCGTTTACCATTTGTGGCTCGTTTGTTACCTTCGCTTTTTCAAACAAATTTTTATATGTATCTATATAACTTGGTAAAAATTTCTTCATCTTCTGAAACAGTTCATCCTCTTGCTTACTTAAATTAAAGCCATCATCATACTCTTTTAATAATGACTCATATTTTTTAAGATCCTTTTCAATATTACCAATAATACTTTCTTTATTTGTCCCCTCATTTTGTGACGCTGTAATTAATTCTAGCAAGTTATATTCTAGTGAATTTTGTGTACGAAGCATTCCTTCTAATAAAATTGCAGAATATTGATAATCATCGACTACAATCCCTGTATCATGCTTAATTTTATTAATAGAATTAATTGCTACAACGCTCATAATTACCATGCTCAAAACTGCTAATGAAATAAGCGATAATAATTTATATTTCACTTTTAAATTTTGTAAAAAATACATTTTTTCACCTTTATTCCTTTATATATAGATTTTTAGAATTTTATAGCTTATTATTTACAAAATCACAATAAAAAGCAATGATAAATATTCCCAATATCAAACTTATATCTCTATAAAAAAGAAGTAGCATAATAGCTACTTCTTTTTGCTTTGTTTCTCATATTGTTCAAACGTATGAATTCTTTCGAAAATTGGTGGATGTGTGTATAAGAAAAACTTCACTAACGCAGGCGGATTTACTTGGCTTAAACTCGTTTTTGATAAATATTGAAACGTTTTTACACCAGATTTCCCGTCCTTCGTCATGTCTAAAGCATATTGATCTGCCGCTCGTTCTTCTATACGAGAAACATAGTTTGTTGCTGGCTGTGATGCAAAAGAGAGTACAGAAGAAATTAAGAAAAATAAAGGTAAAATTGAAAAACATGCTGCTTTTGAAATTTGCAGCGTATTCCCCCATTTTCGAATACACATATTTATAATACGACTAATGAGATACATCCCTATAAACGATAGCAGCACATAACTCGCAACGCCCCAATATATATGTTTCATAACATAATGTCCCATTTCATGGGCCATTATAAATAAAATCTCTTTATCTTTTAATTGCTTAAGCGTTGTATCCCACATTACAATGCGAAGATTTTTTCCAAGCCCCGTTACGTATGCATTTAACGAATTCGTTTTCTCTGACATATTTACTTCATATACGTGTTCAGATGGAATATCAGCTTTATCTGCAAGTGCTAAAATTTTTGTTTCTAATTCTTTATTTTGTAGCGTCGAGAAGTCATTATAAAGCGGGTCAATAACGACCGGCTGCACAAATGTTAAAAAGATTGTAAATGGTACAGAAAGCGCCCAGCCTACTAGCCACCATCGCTTCGGAAATTTACCGATAAGCCATAACAAAACAGTAACAATGAGTAACATAGTCGCATAATTCACCCAAAAATCGATAACGTGATCTTTTATCCAGCTTTGTGTACTTTGCGTTGAAATGCCGTAATCAACGGACACTTTTCGGCTAATCCATTGCATCGGCAAGGCAAGAACTGTTGTGAGTAGTGATAAATAAAAGAAATAAATCGCAACTTGCAGGACACTTATTTTCGTCGTTTCCTTCGACCATTTCTCAAACTTTCTTGAAACACCGAGCACAAGTACAAATAATAATATAATCCATTCCAGAGGCGTCGCTAAAAAATACAGTAAATTTTTCACGCGCGAATAATCTTGGCTTAGCGTAAGCTCTCTCGCATTCATAAACGTTTCTGGATCTGCACTCGTTCCTTTATACATGTCCGGAATAAGTTCATAATTCCATCCAAATAAATACCAATATATAAGCAACGCAAACCCAACGTACAAAAAAAGCGACCACCCAATAACCTTCCTCACGCTATTCCCTCCTCTATGCTGCCTGTCTATTATTATTGTAAGTTCGTACATGCTAAATTAGAACAAGCTTATTACGCGAATTGCTCGAAATCCCTTTATTTACATAAAAAAACTCTTCTACAAATAGAAGAGTTTTACCTACCTTTAGACACTTTCTTCGGTTCATACTCTGGGATAAGAAACGTACTTACAACCCAACATATTAAACCAGCGCCTTTTATATAGCTTATATATTCATAGTCTTGAAAAAATAAAGTCGTTACAATAAGCGTAAAAAATCCAATTAAAACTAGTACGTATCCTACTTGCTTCTTAGATAACATAACGTTTCTCCTTAAGGAAGTATATCCACTAATAAACTAAAATCTTGTAAAGAAAAAGAACTATATTTCATAATACCTTGCACAGCTAAAAGTAAAATAAGACCGGTCACACACATATAATTAACGCTTTCTTCACTCTTTTTTTCAGCAACTACTCCACCGCTTATACATAATACTCCTAACAAATGGAGTGCTAAATACATAAAGAAATAAGCCTCTTCCCAGCGAAGAATAACATTGACTGTCGTTATCAGCACTATACTAAGCAAAATCAAATAAAAAAACTTATTTGATGATATTGTTTCATTCATATATTTTTATACATCCCTTTCAAATTTAGAATCAATGATGTTTCAAAGCTATAAAGTAAATGATTGTTTTCATACTATAAAACAAAAGGAAAGCCACTATTACTTTCTCGAATACTTTATGAACCCACATATACTTCTCTTCATTCTTTCTGAAGATGCGCTTCATCATTTCTTCTACTATTAGACCAAGTATTAGTAAAACCCCTAGCACAATAAGAAGAGAAATAATATTTTCTTTTAAATGATTACTAGAGAACAAATAATACTCTGGAAACACAATCGTATCTACTACAGGCTGAAGCCAATGACAAACGCTTTTATCACACATATCTGTAAGAGACGTAGATTCTATCATGTCTTTCAATATTTTTTCAATCGTCTTCTTCATCTCATTTATCCCCCACTACATGTGAAAAACTCTCTTCTTGTTCTACATATATAGCTGGCATTTCTTTATTCCAATATTTGCGGTTAACAAATAAAAAGATGAGTACTAAATTTAATCCTATTATAAAAATAATAAGTCCTGGAAAGAACGTCATATAATTTGAGAAATCTGCGAAACTCATTATCTCTTCTTTATTTATTAAAAAAGAAGCACCGATTACAAATGCATTGTTTAACATGTGGATAGCAATTGGCATGAGTAAGCTATTTGTTCGAATATATACGATTGATAGTACAACACTAAATACTACTGCGCCTAGGAAATCAACATGTAGCAACGCAAACAACATCGCTACTACAATGATTGCTATACTCGTTCCCCATTTTGCTGCAAAGCGTTGCAGTAAAAATCCCCGAAAAACAAATTCACCAATAATTGGTGCGATGAACACGACCATAATAATTTGATATACATATCCCCCTGTGCTATCAATAACCGGTTCACGTAATGCGTTCATAATAAATTCCGGTGTAATCCATGCAAAACTATACATGTACAAAATAAGATATCCATAACTAAACACAGCTAACATAAGTGCAATGTATAAAACTTGCACCAGGTTAAATGTTTCATGTTTATTAATAAATAATGAAAATGAAACACGGTGTTTTCTATACTCAAAAAAAATCCATGTAATCGGAAGGATATAGAATATAAGAATATTTATAAAAGTAGAATTTTGCATATGAAATGTATTTTCTATCAATTCATTACTGACCCTTGCAACTAAAGTTAATAGTGCAAATACAATTAAAAAATATCTAGCTCGCATCGTTTGAAACGGATTCACACTCATCTCCTCCCCTATGTTACTTTTATCATATCATTTGATTCTTAATTTTTTGAGAAAGAAAACCTTAAAATTTCCTTAAAAATTCCATAAGTTACCGAAAGATGATATGATATTCGAGGAAATTAGGAGGGATTTTTATGTATGAAGCAAATATTTTGCTCGTTGATGATGAAACAGCAATTTTACAATTACTAACTACCATTCTTGAAAAAGAAGGTTTTTCTCATATTACAACTGCGACATCCGCTGAAATAGCTTTATCTCTCACTCAGCAAAACGATTACGATTTGATTATTTTAGATGTTATGCTTCCTGGACAATCTGGTTTTGATATTTGTCCAATCATTCGCCAGAAAACAGATTGCCCTATTTTCTTCCTTACAGCTAAAACATCTGATTTAGATAAAATATCTGGATTTTCACACGGTGCAGATGATTATATTACGAAGCCATTTAATCCACTTGAAGTAGTCGCTCGTATGAAAGCACAACTCCGAAGACATATGAAACAAGCAGTACCACACGAACAAAAAGCACAATCCAGTTCATTTGGTAGATTTGAAATTGATCCATATTCCGCAGAACTTACAGTAAATGGACATATCGTCGAATGTTCCGCCCAGCTATTTCAGCTATTACTCTTCTTTTGCGAGAATCCGAACTACGTATTTTCGAAAGAAGAAATATACGAAAAAGTTTGGGGAGCACCAGCCTATAATGGCGATGATAATACCGTTATGGTCCACATTCGAAAACTACGTGAAAAAATTGAACAAGACCCAAGTAAACCAGAATATATAAAAACTGTTCGCGGACTTGGCTATAAGTTCATTACAAAGTAGGGTGACGATATGAACTTTAATAAACGACTTATTATCCAGTTTATCATGCAACACGTATTTGTTTTGGTTACATTACTGATTGCTGTAGTAGTGGCTTTCACTTATTTATTTTTTCTTGTTACGAGTACTTCATACGAACCGAACATTCCAGATTCTGATAGTTTTACGATTTCCAGATATATCTCTTCAGAAGATGGCGAAATTTCGTTAAAGGCTGAAGTAAAAGACTTAATTAAAGAGAAAAATGATTGGATTCAAGTTGTAGAGGAAAACGGAAAAGTTCTCTATCACTTTAATACGCCTAGTGACGTGCCAACATCTTATACAGAAACATCTTTATTCTCTTATATACAAAATCACATAGAAAGCCCTTATACGTTTACATATTGGGAAATTGAATTAGAAGAAAAGAACGTACTTGTTATTTACGGCGGTACGGTAAAAAGCAATGTATTACTGAAATCAATCCAAAAAAAGCACCCTTCTGTATCTGCGGATACGTTCACATTAACAGAAGAAGAAAAACAGTTACTTTCTAAAGAAAAGGCTACTCTTCAAATCTTTAATAGTGGCGGCGAAGAAGTATTCTCCTATCCGAACGGAAAGAAAAAAACATTTTCTGGCATACAGGCTGCTCTTAACGCAAAAGAACCGTGGAATCACAAAGAAAACACGTCTAGCTTTTACGATACAAATAGCAATCATCTTCTCGTTATAACTGCAAAAAATGAGCACTACTACCCAGATGATGAAATAGACAATGTATTTGCTAAAAAGTTTCTAATCGGATGCGGATTAATCCTTCTTATCGTATTTGTTTATTTAGTCATTCTTTCTATTTGGTACGGTAATAAATTTGGAAAACCGTTATTACATGCGATGCGCTGGCTTAAAAATATAGCTGGTGGAAAGTACGAAGAGCCCGTTAATAAAAAAGGGAAACCTGTCAGGTTCCGGCGATCTGGTAAAGAAAAATGGTCATTCCGCTTATTTAGTGATGTGACAAATTCACTAGAGCACCTTTCTATTACACTCAAAAAAAATGATGCAATGAGACAAGTATTGCAGCAAACACGTGAAGAATGGATTACCGGTCTCACGCATGACTTAAAAACACCACTTAGCTCTATATATGGTTACGCATTATTACTAGAATCAAAGCAGTACAACTGGACTGATCGTGACATTCAACAATTCGGCAGCGTTATGAAAGAGAAATCGCAATATATGACGACATTAATTGATGACTTAAGCTTAACGTATCAATTAAAAAATAACAGTCTTCCTGCG
This sequence comes from Bacillus sp. MHSD_36, assembly GCF_030757775.1. Classification (NCBI taxonomy): domain Bacteria; kingdom Bacillati; phylum Bacillota; class Bacilli; order Caryophanales; family Bacillaceae; genus Bacillus; species Bacillus sp. MHSD_36. The sequence goes on along the minus strand of NZ_JAVBIS010000003.1, from coordinate 12,432 downwards.
CAGCACGTAAACATTGAAATGAATCAATTTGTCCAAAAAGTATTATTGCAATTCATTAATAATCCGACACTTCAAAATCAAAATATTGAATTCGTACCAAGCTCAAACAAAATTCAATATTTCATTGAAGAAAAATGGTTCCAGCGTATTATCGAAAACTTACTCGTAAACGCTGTAAAACATAATAATGAAACGACAAACGTCATCGTAAAACTTTCGCAAAATGAAAATTCATTTACACTCTCTATTTCAGATAACGGCAGAGGAATGGATGATAAAACGAAAGAGCTTCTCTTTGAGCGATATTATAGAGGAACAAATACAGAAGAAAGCAACATCGGAACGGGACTTGGTCTCGCTATTACAAAACAGCTCGTCCATGCTCATAACGGAACGATTTCTATTAATAGCGAACTAGGAAAAGGAACGACAATTATACTTGTGTTTCCGTTTCGTTCGTAGAAAAGGCGCTATGTGGCGTCTTTTCTTATGGGGAAGTTTGACAGTAAATAAAATTATATCGGCGATTTTCAAAATATATCGAGCTTTCGACAAAAACCAACAATACCAGTCTACTTCCTCTACTATACAAAGTAAAAATAAAACTATTAACAAATACATTTCTAAACTGTTATACTATAAATAGAAGTATAAACTAACTAAGTTTTGCATAAAATGAAGTAGACGAGGTGCTTCCAACACCCCGTCACTGCAACTAATTACCGCAAGGTGGAAGGTTGCAACTAAAGCTTATTTGCGCTTAGAAGACTTCCCACGCTTCGCAGGCAGACGGGTGGTCTTCTTTTTGCGCTTTTTTGTCGTTAATTTCTTAAATCCCATAACTATACCTTCTCTAGCTATAGTTTTTGTGATTTCCAACAAAATTTGCAAAAGAAATTCCATACGATTACACCTCCTTTCTCCACAAAATAAAGAAAGGGCATAACCTTCCACCCGCAATATTTAATTGCTACTTTATTTTATCATTTTTAAATGTATTACAGATGAGGCAATACAAATTTAACAATCCACTCGTAAAAATAACCTTTCACAACTCACTATGAAAGGTCATCTCCATATTTTAGCTATTTCCCTACTAACACAAACACATTCTCATCAGGTGCTTCCATTACTGCAACATGCCCTGATTCTGTTGGAAATGGTTCGCGAATCCATTTCACATCTTTATTATCTTTTAAACTATCATACGTTTGTTGCACATCTTCTACTAATACTTCGACTTCCATAAAGTTAATATCTGGATGATTGCTTATTACTAACTCCGAACTTTTCGCATCTGGAAACTTCAATCCTATTAACGTCCAAATAACCCCCTTCTTCTAATTCTCTTTCTATAACCTAGTTTTGCTTCATTCCCATTTCTTTATAGAAAGAAACTGATCTTTCTATATCCTTCGTATGTATAGATACACATTCTAGTTTTTTGAACATCTTCCCATTTCCTCCTTTATAAAAAAGCGAACCATTTCTCAATGACTCGCTTTCAATCTATTATTTTTTCTTCACCGGTATCCAAAGTTCCACTTGAGCGAACTCACTCTTATCTTCGTGGCAACGCTCATCGTATAATTCAAACTCTGTAACGCCGCAATGTTCATAACCTGAATGCGGGAACCATTCTGCGAATACTGCATTCCACGTTTGGTGAATAGACGATACCATTTCTTCATGAGGAACTTTCGGTGTTGTGAATACAGCATATGTCGCCGCTGGGAAAGTACGCTTTGCAATTTCATTTGGTACATTTTCAAAGTCTGTAACTTCCATTCCAATAATATACGTGAAGTCTCCTGTTTCTAAATTAAAATCAGTACATAATCCAAGCTCTACCCATTGGCTCGTATCTTTACGATTCGGAATCGTTGTTCCAAGATCTTTTTGTAAATATTCTTGCCAAAATGCTGGGATGTCTTGATGGTTTTTCCCTTCTTTACTTGTCGTCTTCAGTTCATAACCCGCCATTAAAAATTCTGGTTTATTTACAATACGATATTCCATTTGTATGCCTCCTAAATACGGATTTAATTTTCTTTGTTTTACATTCACGCTGTAATACATCGGCGTTTCAATTTCTTGTTTTCGATATTCACTCGGTGTCATTTGAAATAATTTTTTAAAGGCTCTCGTGAACGTTTCGTGAGATTGAAAGCCATGCTCAAATGCGATATCAATAATTTTTTCATCCGTATGAGAAAGTTGATAAGCTGCCCGGGCTAACCTCCTCTTTCGAACATACTCCATTACTGTATCACCTACTAACGCCTGAAATACACGATGAAAATGTGACTCAGAAAAACCTGCAATACGTGCTAAATTACGCAGCGTCTGTTTTTCCATTACATCTTCCTCAATATAATCAATTGACCTTTGAATTTGTGTTTCATAGCTTTCCATCTCTGTTCACCCGCCTTATATGTATTATGATAAAAGAGAATCCTATCCAATTCTTGATGTTTTTTACTATAATTCCATAAAAAATTGTAACTTTTTTATATGTATTTCGTTGTTATGTATGAAGGGAGGGAAATGTAGTGAAACGCAAACAGTCATTAGAAGACATTTACTCCGAGCATATGCACGACTTATTTCGCTATCTTCTCTCCCTTACCGGAGATTCCCACTACGCGGAAGATCTCATGCAAGAAACGTTTTACCGCATGCTCGTCCATATTGACTATTATAAAGGAGAAGAAATTAGGCCGTGGTTATTTACGATTGCCTACAACGCCTTTATCGATTGGTATCGAAAAGAAAACAGATATAAAACAACGACAGTTGAAGAATTCCATTTACCGAACGTACCTAGTACAGAGCACTCTTATTTTATAAAACATGAGATTGCTAGTTGGTTAGACCATTTATCTTCTCTTCCTCTTGAAAGACGAAATGTCCTGTTACTACGAGATTACTACGGATTTTCATATAAAGAAATAGCAGAGATGACCGGTCTCTCACTAGCAAAAGTAAAAATTGAATTACACCGGGGACGAAAAGAAACGAAAAGCATAAAGGAGTGATACGGATGGTTTGTTCAGAGTTTAAAAAACTATGGGAGAAGTACGAAAACGGAACGCTCACGCATGATGAACAAGAAGAGTTAGAAAGTCATATAGAAACGTGCGAAGAGTGTGAAACACATTTGGATGAATTGCTCGCAAAAACAGAGCCAGTTAAGAAAAAGTTACCACCAAAAGATCTTAAAATCCCTTTTTGGAAAATTAAGTGGAAACATCGATTACAGACGCTTGGTTTCATCCTATCCATTTGTATCGTCATATATATAATCGGCGGAATATTATCCGCCTTTTATTTCCAATCTAATAACGATAAAAGGTTAGAAGAAATAAGAAGTGTTCCTTCTCTTGCACTTGAAGCGACTATGCCAAATAGCCGCGTTATGGGCGGTGGAACAAGTGTAGAAGCTTTTTTCCGTACGAACAGCCATTTTGATGTAGTAAAAACGGTCGGTAAAAAAGAAATACCACTCGGGACATTAGAAACGAGTAGCTTCTTATCATCTGTAAATGTCCTAAATAACTCTTGGATGAATACATTCTATCAGCCAAAGCTCTTCTTTGTTCACCCAAAAACAGAACAGGGTGATTATTTAAAGGAATCTTCAAAAAAGGTATGGGATACACTTGCAAAAGTACATGAAGGAACCGTTGCAGAAATAACAATTTCTTTTGACAAAGCTTACACTTTAAAGGAGCTAGAACCACTTTTATATAACGTATTTGAAGCACAAGAACTCCCTCCAACTCCTTTATGGTACGCTTTAGATACGGGACAAGAAAAAACAAATGTAGAAGACCACATCCTACATGGCGGAGAAGCTATAGGCTTTCCAGAACATATAAGATTCCTAGATAGTGATACAGAGAATCAGAAAACGCCAGAAGATAAAGTTATCGAAATGATGCGTATTCTTTCTACACATACGGAAACGGTAAGTAAAATAGCTATAATTCCTGAGAAAGAACTAAAATTAGATAAGCGCTATCAGTATGTAAAAGATAACGGCGTTAAAGTATACGGCATGGTCATTACTGGCCCGTCGAAAGAGTTATTAAAATTACAAAACTCACCCCACGTTCGTTATGCGACTCTTGGAGATATTGAGGTTTGGAATTGGTTTGATTATTAATGAGAAAAAGGAGAGCAAAGATATGCTCTCCTTTTTAATCCGAAATCACTTTCACATACATCCCTCTCACCGCTTTTTCATAAGCGATCTCGCTCATCTGTCTTATTTTTTCCGACACAACAGACGATGAAACAACTTCACCTTCACGAAGTAACGGAGGATCAATAAGACGGACTTTATTTTTCTGATACAAATCATAATCTTTTCTATCTTCTTTTGCTTTTACATTCGGATGAACTTTGCTTAATAAAGCATGTACTTCTGGATCATTACATTGCTGCAATTTAGAAATAAGCTCATCATCTTCAAGAAGAAAGTCATCTGCATGAATAACCTTTTTATGAAGAGCTAACTTTAACATCTTAGCTAACATATCGTTTCCGTAAATATTGATTGGTTTCATAAAGAAATCGATTACTTCTTTATAATACGTCTTTGTAAACCACTCTGCCATTTCGATACTTTGCAGAACCATTTTCCCATCTACTGCGATGACATCCTCTAAAAAACTGTGAACTTCTTCTAACGAAATATGCCCATATGTATACATATCTCGTAATGTATAATCCACTCTGTCTGCACATAATTCTGGTGCTGATCTTTCGAGTAACGTCCACTTCGAATCATCTAATAAAATATCTTCATAGTTATAACCATACTTCGAAAGAATCGCTGGAATTTCTGATTTTTTCACAACAGAGCTAAATATCTCTTCATGATAACTTTCATTTATATTATCAAAAACATAATCAATCACATGAGAAAAAGCAGTATGCGATACATCATGCAGTAAACCTGCAATTTGTTCTTCTACTGAACCACCTAGTTTTTTCACTAATAACATAACGCCAACTGAATGATCAAAGCGCGTTACATTCCATTTCTCGTTCACTAAATAACTTGCTCCACCTTGATGAATACCTTTTAGTCTTTGCATAGACTTACTTGCAATTAATTCTTCTAACACCTGATCCACTTCAAACTCACCGTATAGCACATCTGATATAATCACTTATAATCCCCCTTTATTTCAGCAGCGTCTTCTAAATGAAAGAGAAAAGAACTGATTTTTATTAATCAGCCCTTTTCTCTTTATCCCACTATTCAAACGTAACTTCCACCTGCACAATCTCAGATCTACTTCCAAGTCGAAGCGGTGGTCCCCAGAATCCGAAACCAGAAGAAACAATCGCGTGGAATGCACCTTTTTGTGCGTATCCCCAGTCTAATTCGTACATTCTTCTCGTTACAATATGATTCGGCGCCATTTGTCCGCGGTGCGTGTGACCGGATAATAGTAAATCAACACCAGCCTCCGCTGCTTGTTTCAACTCAAATGGTTGGTGATCCATTGCGATAACTGGCATAGATTTATCTACCGTACTCATTAGATTTTCAAAGCTTTGACGATCTCGCTCTGTTTTATCTCTTCTTCCAACGAGATAAAAATGATCTTCAATTGTAATCACTTCATCTAACAGAATACGAATATCAATCTTATCCATCTCTTGTAAAAATTCAGGAACCGCTCGTCCATAATATTCGTGGTTTCCTAACACACCATATACGCCTAGTGGAGCTTTCATTTGCTTCATAATTGGTCCCATATTTTTTTGAATGAACACACCTGGATGATCATCGATAATATCACCTGGCAGTAAAATAATATCAGGCTCCATCTCATTTACATGACGGACAAGTCTTTTTAAATGCGACACGCCAGATAATTTACCGAAATGCATATCAGAAGCCATCGCAATGCGTAAGCTTTTACGTCCCTCTACTTTTTTCGGTATGTGCACCTCGTACTTTCTAACTACTGGACTATATGCGTTGAATACTCCATATGCAAAAATAAAGATAAACGCAAGTAACACGGCCGTTCCTGTCCAAATAATTGCCACTTCTTTCTCCACTGTAAACTGTAAAAGAAAGACCGTAATATTTGCTAACGGCAACAGCATAAGCGCATATTGTATGACCGCAAACCAAATCGACCCTATCGTTCGTAGAAATGGCAAGAATTTAAACACTTGCACGAGAATGTACGCATATGAAATAAATCCGACTACGAAAGCGTAATATCCCCAAGATTCCCAGCCAAACACCGCATGAAGCCAAACCCAACCGTTCCAGCCGATGTAAAACATGAGTAGTGTATATACAAGTAACATAGTAAATATATTGAAATAACGAAGATTTTTCACAGCCAGCCTCCTTCTTGATTTCTTCTATTATATCTTGTTATGCACGGTTAACGTAAATATTAAGCACATCAATCTTCACAATAAACACCTCTAACTGCTAGATGCAAACCTAACAATTAGAGGTGCAATTCAAAACAAAATTACTTTTACAGATTTTCGTTATAGAAACTTGTTAATTTTTCAACTGCAATTTTTACTGGTTCTGGTTGGTCGTATAAATCATAATGACTCGCACCTTCCACAACAAGTAAATCTTTTTTCTCTGAAGCTGCTTTCTCATACAACTCATGACCATCTTTATAAGAACCGAATGCGCCTTGCTTGCTGCCGACAATAATTTGTAACGGCTGTGTTAATAATGTATCTGTTAAATGGAACGCATCAAATCCAATTACCGATCCCATGCTCGTAAAGTTTAACTTATTTGGAGAGTTAACACTTTGCCCTCGCGGTGTTGTATAGTACTCAACTGCTTCTACAATATCTATATCAGTCATACCTGCCGCCTTTAATTCCTCCTCATTTTTAGGAATCCAATTTGTAATCATCGCCTCTGCTCCACGTGCTTCAGCAGTACGTTGTTTACCAATTGCCTCTAATACCCCAATTGGATCAGCTTCACGATTTAATCGGCCGATATTTGCACCAACAACTGTGCCAACTGCTTTAATGCGGCGCTCTGTCATTGCGGCATTTACCGCATAACCACCGCCCGCACAAACGCCTAACACACCGATACGTTCTTCATCTACATAAGGAAGAGTAGTTACATAATCTACCGCTGAGCGAATATCTTCAACGCGTGCAGCTGGTTCTTCCATATATCTCGGTGCACCTTCACTTTCACCTTGATACGATGCATCAAACGCAAGCGTAACATAACCTTGTTCTGCTAATTTCTCTGCATATAATCCTGCTGTTTGCTCTTTACAGCTACTACCTGGATGCACACAAACAATCGCTGCATTTTGTTTCTTTTCCTCAGCACCTACAGGAACATTTAAAATACCTGCAATTCGTAATCCTCTTGCATAAAAATGAACATTTCTCTTCGTAACTGTCATATATAAAACCACCCTTACTTTATTTTTAATTTACACTTGTGAGAGTTAATACTCACGTGTATATTTATAATAAAGCGAGCAACCACTTGTTTCAATGACCACATTTACGCATTTGGGTGATAATACACACATAACGAAATATGTGTATCAATAACGGAGGAACACCATATGGAGAAAATCGATCGAAGAATTATAAAATCACAAAACGCTATTCAATCTGCATTTATCGAAATGTTAATTGAAGATGGCTTTGATGAAATTACAGTAAAAAACATTACAGAAAAAGCAAACATCGGGAGAAAAACTTTCTACCTACACTACCTAGATAAATACAATTTATTAGACAAAATTGTGGACGACCATTTAAATCAATTAAGAGAAATATGCGATATAAAACAAACAAAAGGCTATATAGAAGGAACTGTCATATGGTTTGAATACTTCAAAGAACACAAACCATTTTTCGCATCGTTATTTAGAAGCAACAGCACATTATCATTCCAGAAAAAGTTCCTAACGTTCATCATGGGTGAACTAGAAAAAAAATTAAACACAAATACATCCTTAAATAAAAACATTGATAAACAAATCGTTTTAAAGTTTTTAGGAACAGCTGTCATGGGCATTTTGGAATCTTACGTATTGGATGAAATTGATAATGATGTTGAGTACGTTGCGACGCAAGTTGGGGAATTGATGAAGAGGAATATATAATGGTTATGAAAAAGTGCACCCAACAATTTGGGTGCACTTTTACTCTTAACTTAGAAATTGCATATTTTCATAAGGATGAAATATATTTATTCACCTTCATCTTAATAAATTCTTCTGAGATATAACCTTCTCTTTTAAATTCTCATAACAAATTCAATCGAAACGAGCTCACCCTCATCAAACAATAATACTCTCAAGCTCTAACTAAGGTAAGTTTTATAATAATGAGGTCCTACAGTTTCAACCTTCTTTCCATAGTACTATTTCAAGATTATACTCATTCTTTAGAAAAGTAAAACCACTTCTCATAGACTCATCTACTACAATAAGGCTAGAGTAAATTAAACTCCTTTGAACATCATCATACCCAATGAAATCTAATACTTCTTTTGTATATAACATGAAATCTTCTAATTCTATATGCACACCAAAGTCCCAGTTTTCATGTGCATACCATAGAATAATCTTCTTAGACAATAAATTAGTTAATTCACATTCAAATTCTTTTATTTCATTGATAACATGTTCAGTGTCTGATACATTAGTAACTTTGACAGGAGTAGGTGTCTCATGAATTAAGAACTCTACTACTGAAGCTATTGTGTCTCCACTAACAACTTCGAAATTTTTTATGGACGGACATAATATTAAAAATTTTTGTCTAGTAGCCTTTTCTTCTACCTTTTCTCTTAAGATTTTAATTCTCTCTAAACGCTCATTCAACTTTATCACCTCATATATTAAGTACATCAACAAAATACAGCGTATCGTCCGTCTGAAAATACATAACAGATCCGCGGCTATAATAAGTACCAAATTGAATCGGTTCTCCCAGTTCATTACGAAGATTTATATTATGCACATGATTATTATTTAAATCATAAACAACCAACTTTTTATCTTGCGTAATGAATACTACTTTATCTTGGGCAACCGCAAAACTTTCCGACCATATTTCCTTAATTACATTTATTTCATTCCATGACATATGAATTTCTTTATCTTTCATTTGAACTAAAGGAAATTCTGAATAATAATAGAGCCAAACGTCTCCATCTATAACGTTCATTGCATAACAATCATCTATAGGAGGCACATTAAACCTTTCTACATATTGATCATAATGATTAAAAATCAATTGTCCTTTAGAATCAAAAGCAACTATACCATTTACTCCAATTGGGCACTCTCCGAAAACCCCTTCATCACAATAACTAACCCATATATCTTCATTCACATCAACCTGACAATCTTGAATCCCTTCTCCGGCATAAAACTTACAATATTCACTTCCGTCTGGATTATAAATAACTGCATTATCACCTTCATAATTAAATATAAGCAACCACCTCTCTCCGATTCGTTGCATACATTGGACAGATTCAACATCAATATCCACATTTAAATTGAAACTCTTTATATGTAAATTATTTTTATCCAAATAAATTATACAAGGCTGATCCGTATTCTTTTGTACAAGTAACATTACATTTTGTTTATAATCCAAACTCATTTTTTTAAACTGATAAGCTTCAACAATGGACTTAAAACTTACTAACTCTTTACATACGATATCTTTCATATAGATGAAAATCCTCTCAGTGATTCTAAATATAGAAGTTGTAAAAAAACGCCCCCAAAAATCCGAGTACATTTTCATTCTCAACGTAGAAACTTCTGTAGCTTTTATTTTAATCCATAATCTGTTCTTCCGCATAACAAACAAATACTTGCTTTTCCGAGCATAAAGATACTATATAATATTCATCTTCAAAATGACCTACTATATACCCCATTTCCCCCGCTAGTTCAATTGTTTCTTTATTAAAATATACTCTTGCCCGATCAAATTTCATATGCATTATAATGCGCTCTAACTCATTTTCGTTTACTTCTTTTTCAGAGAAAAGAAACATGAGACTCCCCTCCATACATACTGGGGAAATCACATCAAAAATATCAGTTGCGGGATCATAATGATTGATTAAAATTGTGCTCTTTACGGTAGATTTTTTCCAATTTAGCTCTTTTAATTCTTTTTCCCAAATGTAATTTTGCACCTTTGTTAATTCCTCTTGAACCCCATCACAATTCACTAAAAGATATAAATGAAATTTCGACATCATTGTTTCCATAAATCGTTCCATGCTTGTATCAACATCAACTATATATCTATTAATTGTTGATAACAAATTCAAGATGTTATCATTTTCAAAATTATCATGTTCATCTAACACTAGAAAATACCCGTTATTTTCCGTTGCTGGTTTGTGTATTTCAATGTATGTGTCCATGGTTCCTCCTTAAAAACAATTTTTCACATCACCATGACATATATAAAGAGAGAAAAGCTTATACTCACTCTTCTCTCTAACAACTTTATCCTTCCTTACTCTGTCTCTATATTTCTAAATTGTTACTAACAATTGTTAATAATGCACCATCATATTGAATAAAAGCACACGCCGATGATGGGACTAATGTGATTTTAGGAACAAAACAATTTCCCATTACATACTCTATAATCCTACTTTGAGTTATTTTTTCAAATTCAATATGAACCTTTTCTCCAAAACAAATTATAGCTAACGTGTTTTCTATACTTACACTGTAAAATAGATTGATAATATAAAGTACTTCTTTCTTTTGTATAGATTCAAAAACAAAGAAAATATTATTCTTTCCCAAATCTAAAATCTTATAGAAAATATTTTTAGAATCGACTTCCTCTTTAAAATGTAATACTTCTGATTTACCTACATGTATAATAAATTGATGAATCCTCTGTTGAAAAATCAAATTCAAATTATCAATATTAAAATCATCATTACTATTTAAATCCGTTTCATATATGTCAGTAAAATTATCCACCCGATATATATTACTATCTTCAATACACTGAACTCTTTTGAATTCAAAGTTCATCTTATCATTCCCCTACATGTACAAATTCGCCATACAAATTTTTTTCGCGATTTTCATAATAAAGATCAATAATTTCAGCCAGAGAAAATACATATTACTTTATAGTACGGATAAAAATTGCTATCCTCATTTATACTCAATTACAAAATTTCTATTAGCAAGTATCTTTTCTACAAATTCTTGTTTCTCTTCTAATTTATATTCCATACAGAAATCTACTAAATGAGAAGTAGACCAAGTCACATTTCGAACTGGATTTCTCCTAGTATTTTCAGTTATTTCTCCCATTATTTCCATTTCGAAAATAACCTTAAAAGTATAATCGTCAAATACCATTCCATTAAGCATCAAAGCTGTTAAAATGTTAGCATTATCGATACTCTCTTTCGTAGGCACTGTTTTCAAATGCAAATCAAATATAACACATAAAGGAAACACGTCTTCCATCAATTCAACAATTTGTCCGAAGAAATATGTTTCATTTGGTAAAGGGATAGAAAATACATCTCCAACTTTCCATTTTTGCTTTTCAGGTCGTTTCCAAGATCCAATAAACTGTTCATACTCTCTTTGATTCGCAAATGTAAATGCTTCGTCTATAAGTTCATTCACTAAAATCGTAACTTGTAACAACGTCTTTCCACTGGTTGAATATATTTCTACACAATCGCTCTCTGAATCAAAACGAACCTTACCTTTTATTCCAGCTTCTTTAACTTGATTTCGTATAAACACCATTGCATCATAATTCGTCTCTAAATTTAAAAGCTCAGCTAAATCTTCAAAAATAATATATTCCTTTGAACTAGAATCTGGTATAAACATACGAATTTTCCCGATCTGTAACGTATAATTTAATTCATTAAATAATACTGATTCCATTTGTTCTCTCCCTGACTAATTAAACCTTGTATTGCTTCCACTTTTTCTCTATTATAAAATTCAAACCTTAAATTCTCATCATCTTTTACATAGTAAAATGCTGAAACATCTATAAATTCCAATTTAATCTCCTTTATAGCTCCATCATCAATTATCTGTAGTATGAATTTCATACTATCATTTAATATGTTTAATTGGGTATCTAAAATTGTAGCCCCCCATAATTCATCTAATATTTGCTGAATATCAACATCCTTCAAAAACTTCCTCCTCTAACGTTTCTTCTTATGATTTTATAATCATAAGAAAATTAATGTATACCAAAAGAGAGAAGAGCCTATATTCGCTCTTCCTTCTCCAAATTATTTCTCTATTTATTTCTTATCCTCTTCTACATCATATAGTAACTTTTCATGTACTTCATTCATACACACATTTAACAAATGAATCTTTCTGACCACTAACTTTTCTG
>NZ_JAVBIS010000028.1:0-961 GCF_030757775.1 Bacillus sp. MHSD_36 | reverse complement strand
GTTTGTTTTCCATTTCTAAGAATGCTTGTAAAATGACTCTTCATTTTGTTGTAATATTGATTTATGCTTTTGACATGTTTGCCCTTAACAAGGACAGGTTTCATACCTGTGTTTGTTACGATGGTTGCAAGGTTATCAATCCCTAAATCAATACTCATATAACGAGCATTCTCTTCAATAATTTGTTCTTCAGAAGGAACATCAATTACCAATTCCACTACATATTCATTGTATTTTGGAATCACACGAACTTGTTTCAGTTTACCTTCAGTGAAACCTAGTTTCCCAATATTTAATTGTAATTTCGTCTTTGGAAACTTTAAAAATCTACCGTTTTTAATGATGCAATCTTGGTTTGTATACAGAATCTCTTTTTCAGAAGAACGAATATACTTTGGGATCCTAGGCATTCCAGCATATTTATTTGGATTCTTTTTATAGTCTTTTAAACTAGCAAAAAAAGATTTCCAATTTTGGAACAAACCTTTCATGATGGACTGGCTACATTGCGTAGGCAAAGCTCGATAATCATTTTGAATCATAGCCTTAAATAGTGCATCTAGAAAGTTGTAATCTACATAAGGCTTTTCAAAATTAGGTTCTGAAAATAAATTACATGTAATCTCTTTCTGTTCTTCTTTAGGTTTTAATTTCTCTTTTTCCAATTTCTTCTGATAGGCAAGAAGTTGTGTGTCATTCATCTTACCAATATTTTTATGAATATTATCCAGAACTTCTTTTTGCAAAGGCTGCAACTCTTTTTCTTGTGTTAATCCAGTGTACACCTGGCGTATATAAAAGTTTGTAGTGTTGTACATATTCTTAGCGTTATGACAACATTCTTGAAAATAAGAATACATACGATGCCCTTTTTTAATCCAAATTTGAAGAGTTTTATAGTTTGATGGATTTTCCTTTGTCATTTTATTCACCTCCTTGTTAAGGATATTATAGCAAAAAA
>NZ_JAVBIS010000027.1:0-1627 GCF_030757775.1 Bacillus sp. MHSD_36 | reverse complement strand
TTACCCATGCCCCAAACAACATACGGATACTAAAAATAATTGTCCCAATACGTGTTTCAGTATATTGTTTATTTATATTTATAAAAAATATATCTTGTAACATAACAGTTAATGTTAATACAGCTACTAAAGCCAAGATAAAAGCAAATTCTACAATTTCTATAAACACTTTTAGTCTCCCTTCATTAACGTCTTCTCACTACATTCGAAATCTTCATAAGTTTCGCTGTCATTGAATTTTCAAATACTTTTTCCCTTTGTTTCTTCGCCCTTTTCATTCCGCCAAGTCTAGCACCTGGGTTCCTTTTAATCTGTTTTATAGGATTCTTCTTAAAACGCTCGTAATTGGATTTTAATTGTCTAACTACTGGCTTATATCCTTTTTGAACCACTCTTTTTCCAACATTTAGTGGTTATTATTAATTCAGTACCTATTTTTACAATAAAAAAGACTATCTAAAATTTAATTTAGAATATTCCTTCTTTATTATTACAACTTGTGTTTCCCATCCATCATAACTATCACATGTTCCACTATAAATCCCCCTCTAATTATCTATACCGTTTTCGCATACATAATATGAAAATAACAGCTAAGACCATAAGTAATAAGTGCAATCATTGTAATATGCCACTTTCCCTCGTACTTCTTTACACACTGCATAAGCCCCCAAAGGCAAAGTAATATAACTGATTGAATCACTAAGATATTTAGCGTCCCTAACAAGGTAGCTGTCGTAGGGTAAATAATCCATATACTCAACAACGAACGTATTACTAGAATCATGGCAAAGATTCTCTTATAATGAAACAGTCTTATACCACCTATGCAGTACTCTTGTAAAAATACGATAGATGCTACTAGCATATTCAAACCCAAAATCAATAAATATTCTAAAATCTCTACCAATCCTAAATTCTCCTTCTTAAATTTATTTACGCTTTCCTATCGCATTAGAAATACGCATTAACTTTGCTTTTATAGAATTCTTCTTCGCTTTAGCTAGCCTTTCTAATCGTGCACCTGGAAGCCTTTTAAAGTGTTTTTTCGGGTTTCCAATAAAACGAGACACGTTACGTACTGCTTGTTTAAACGGGATTCGCCCCCTTGCATAGGAGTTATAAACCCAAACATTCTCCCTGCAGCTTTCAAACCACTTTTCCAAGTATATCCAGAATTCCTGTTTTGGTATAAATATTTAGCTACTCCAAACCAGCACCAATTACTGCACTACCAACCCACCAAGCTACATGCCCATCAGGATCAACCTTCATTACCGGATTATTGTCTGTATACGTATACCCATTCAATGTTACATATCACAATGTAAACAAATGAAAGAGTAAAGTAAATATAGTTTTAAAGTTTTGAAGATTTCGTACACAAAATCCGAAAATTTAACAACAATTTTATAAATATCATTACAGATAACTGTTTTTATTATATATTTAAAGATTAACAATAATTGTATCCATTATTGTTTGCTAGGGACATAATATGAACATTATTTAACTAACTTTTTATTTTCACTTTCAATTTTGTTCTGGCATTCAATGAAGCTAATATACTTAACTTCATATTCTTAGTGTAAATGTGCCTCCCTTAACTGTAATACCTTTATTTATA
>NZ_JAVBIS010000026.1:0-1804 GCF_030757775.1 Bacillus sp. MHSD_36 | reverse complement strand
TAGAAAAGTTAGTGGTCAGAAAGATTCATTTGTTAAATGTGTGTATGAATGAAGTACATGAAAAGTTACTATATGATGTAGAAGAGGATAAGAAATAAATAGAGAAATAATTTGTAGGAGGAAGAGCGAATATAGGCTCTTCTCTCTTTTGGTATACATTAATTTTTGTTGATTATAAATTCATAAGAAGAAACGTTATATTATCACTATAACCCCCATGGTGACAGATCAAAATAGAGAAGTTGTAGCAACGTATGAAGATGTATGGGTAATGTTTTGAAAAGTGATACGAAAGGTATTTTAATAAATATCATACCATTATATGAAGAATATATAATAGGATTCGCTTATTACGAAGAACAGGGAATTAGGAATATAAAAAGACCTTTTCCATAACATGAAAAGAACGAAAGGATTTTGTTATTTAAATAAGAACCGAACCACCATCTAAATGGCGGTTTGGTTTTCTTTATCTATTTTTTCTCTACTAATTTTTTATTCTTCCAATCTAGTGTAAACGATTTATTAAATGTTTTTTGATCAACGTCTTTTACGTTGTTTCCAACCCAGTTTGCAGTTCCGAATGTGTAGCCTGGACGAAGTTGGTAGTCGTCGGCATGTTTTGTATAAGCGACTTGTAGGTTAGATTGGTCTGTATCTTTTTCAGAGATAACAACAGCAATCATACCAGGAGAAAAACCGCTATTTGTTAGCGCTGGAAGTTGATCCATCGGTATTAAATTATCTTTTGCATCAGATTCATATAGGTATGTGCGAGAGTACATGAACAGTTGGTTTCCGTATAAAGAATGGTAGGAATCACGTGTGTAAATACCCCAGTTTTGATTGTTATATCCGTTAAAGAATACGTTCCATTTTACGTTTTTATTTGTTTGGTCAATTAAGTTTGTTTTATAACTAGTTTGTTTATAGCTTACAGAGTCAGACCAAGTTACTTGGCCAGTTGCACCCGCTTCAGCACTAGGGCCATTTGGCGTTGCAGAAGCTTTAACAGAACCACCAAGTTGATAAGATACACTAGATGTTACAGTCGTTTCTTCTACAGCATTTGTAGGTGTTACGTTAAAGAAACGAGCGCTGTTATCTTGAAGATTAAAGGCAATATCATATTGTGAAGGGTAGCGTAATGTTGCACTAGCGCCAGGGATTGGGTAGTTATCAATAGGCGCACTACTTATAGTAGGATTTGCTTTTAGAAAACTACCAGTTGTATTAATAACGGCAATCTGTTTATCAGCGCTTGGATCATCGATAAAAGTTACCTTTAAAGACATTGTCATATTGTCAGCTTGATCATTATTAAATGTATTATAGCTCGTATGTGTTTTTGCATTTTGCCCGATATCTGTTACAACTTGTGACGTCGTTTGAGCGTAAGCAGCAGGTGTTGAAAGTGCTAAAGCGCTACTAGCAAAAACAGCGGATAATGCTAAACATTTTAAATATGTTTTAGAACGTTTCATGCAATCACTTCCTTTTATTTTTGTCGATATATGTCGTATTTCGTTTATATCGTAACACGAAAATAAAACAGAAGTGATGCATATGCAGAATTGCATTATTGTATACGTGCAGCCGAAAGAAGTGAAGGTGTTTATTCCAGAGGATTTTGTGATTTAAGAGAGTTAAAATCAGCAATCTATTAATAAGAGGAAGCCTCCAAAAATATATTTTTGGAGGCTTCCTCTTTGTTTGTAGTGACAACCTTTTCTCATATGAAATATAACAAGAAGAGGGGTATCGCGTTCTAACAGTTATTAAGGAATATATTCTTGTTATCTTC
>NZ_JAVBIS010000025.1:0-2283 GCF_030757775.1 Bacillus sp. MHSD_36 | reverse complement strand
AAACGACTTAGGTTTTTTTGTGTTTATTTTTATGTGCAAAATATTAATATCTATAAGTTTAATAGAGCTAAGAAAGAAAAAGGATGACTTAGAGAAAACGGTTTAAAGTGAATTTTGGATGGTAAGGCGATAAAAAGGTTATAAAGTAATACATTTAAATATCAGTTAAAGGTAAGAATTACCTTTTTATATTAATTGGGTTGTGGAATGACTAAAATATTTTACTCTTTATATAAAAACGTTATGTAGAAAATAGCTATTCAGTTGTTTTTTTACATAACGTTTTTTCGTTTTTAAAGGATTTCACGTAAGAAAAAATCTATAATTAAGATAGTTAACATATATTTTTGATGGGTGTGGGGGATTATGAAAGAAATATGCATGTTATTAGTGGCTGTTATATTATGGGGGACAGCCATTGCACCAACAAAGTGGGCGTTAGAATCTATGCAGCCATTTACTTTGTTATTTATTCGCCTTTTCTTCGCGGGTGGAATCTGTTTACTATTCTCATTTAAACAATTAAAAAGATCGGTTGTACATAAACAAGTGCCGTGGAAAAGAATGAGTATACTATCTTTTACTGGTGTAGCTGGTTACTTTATGTTCACATCCTACGGTATTTCTTTAACAAGTGGATTGCATGTTAGTATTATTGATGCTGCGTTACCTTTAGTTACGATTCTTTTTTCAGCGTTCTTTTTGAAAGAAAAAATTCAGCTTAATTATTGGGTCGGTATTGTACTCGGGGCTGCTGGTGTACTTCTTATTACAATCCCATCTAGTAATGGCGATCAAGAAGTATCTTTAATAGGAGATGCCCTTATTTTATTAAGTACTTTCTTATTTGCTGTCTATACAGTATTACTGAAAAGGCCAAAACAAGAACAGTATTTATCAAACGAGGTTTTTACAACGTTAACTTTAATTATTGGAGCTGTTATTCTATTGCCATTTACGATGGTAGAAACTTTTTATTACGGTTTTCCAAAGGTTGGAACTTGGAAGGTAGTGTTTAGCGTAATGTATCTTGTTATAGGTGCAACAATTTTGGCGTATTGGTTTTGGAACAAGGCGCTAGAGAGGGTTTCGGCATCGGTAAGTGGGTTATATTTAAATGCATTACCATTAATAAGTATTGTTGCTTCAATTGTTTTATTAAATGAGGCTTTAACTTGGAAGATAGTAATAGGAGGATGTTTAGTTTTAATAGGGGTAGGATGGGCAGATAGACAGAAGATAAGTAAGTTATTAAAGAAGAATAACTTGAATAGTAAGGAATGCTAAGTAACATATTGTATATAGTTTAAATATAAAAAAACACCTTATATATTAGGTGTTTTTTTATATTTGGCAAAGATAATAGATTGAAATCAGTATAGGTATTCTCTACTATATTTATACGTATTGAAATCATTTTGAAATATTGTTTGAACGAGTTGTATACATTCGGTATCATAAAAACTTTCGAAAGTAGGGTAGCGAGGAAATAAAGGGTCAGTAATATCGGCTTCGCTAAAATTCCCTTTATAAATCATGGCGGGAGTTTGATGATGCCATGATGTTGAGAACTCATTTATTGGTGCAGTTTTTAATTCGAAACGCTTTTCTAATGCCCTCATTTCCTGATCAAAGTTTTCTAAGTATATATAATTGGTTACATATTCTTCTTCATCAGTTATATATTGTTGTGTAAAATGCGGGTTAATATCATTTCCTTGAGCATCATTAATAAATAGATAGTATAGAAATTGTTTAAATGAGAGGCCCTTGGAGGAATTTTCATCTTGATATAGAAACTTTCGGATGGGCTTCCATTCGGGATTCTCTATATAGGGAGGTGCGATTAAGGATACGAAAGAGCTCACTGCTCGTCTATAAGGGTTACGAACAAGTTTAAAAGTTTCTTTTTGTTTTTCTCGTAATGCTATACCTAGTCGTACACTATAGGCAGGTGTACTTTTGTATATATCATATTCATAATTATGAATGAAAGGACTATAATTTAGAGCTGTCTGTAATAAGTTAATCTGATAAAAGAACCACTTGGCAAGAGAAGTACAACCACTTTTTTGGCTCCAAAATAGAATGATAGGAAAATTCTTATGATAATGTGGAGTTCTTGAATGGGCATTGATGATGTGTAATAAGGGAGGATCGAACAATCTCTACACCCCTTTCAGGTATTTTAATTATATGTATGAAAAATAAAGAGGAATATGAGTAGATGTTTCATCTTTTCTAAAAAAGTGAAAGATTAATATTGACTATTATTGAATAGGA
>NZ_JAVBIS010000024.1:0-2350 GCF_030757775.1 Bacillus sp. MHSD_36 | reverse complement strand
ATCTTTCAATGTCAACTAAGTTTTTCATTTCGTTTGTCGCTTTCGACGTTAATGTCATCTGCGACTTGTTCTATATTACACCCTTAACCTACAATCGTCAATATGTTTTTATAAAAAACTTCATTTTTAATAAACCTTATTTATACATCTCTTCTATAAGAATATATAAGCAACCCATAAAATACTCTATGGGTTGCTATTCCCTCATGAAAACTATTGTTCTTTTGAAGGTACTGAACAACTTTCATCCGTACAAGACATATCACTTCCGCCTTCTGAAGAAAGCTCTTGTAACTTAGGTGCAGGATTCTCTTCTTCCCACACTTGCTGAAGTGCACTAACAAAAGTTTCAAGTGGTTGTGCACCTGAAATAGCATACTTTTGATTAATAATAAAATAAGGTACTCCTGAAATTTGATATTGCTGAGCAATTGCTTCATCAACTCTAACATCATTTGCATATGCGCTTTTATCATTAATAACCTTTAAAACTTCTTGTTTGTCTAAACCTGAAGCTTCAGCTATAGTAGCAAGCGTATCCACATCACTTAAATTTCTTGATTCAGTGAAATATGCAAAAAGTAGATTTTCCGTCATCTCTTTTTCTTTCCCTTGATCCTTTGCAAATTTCGCAAGACGATGCGCATCAAAAGTGTTCGTCGGCTTCATCTCATCAAAATTAAAACTTAAACCCATACTCGCTGCATGATTACCTAGCTGCACGTTATTACGTTTCGCTTCTTCAATACTAATCCCATACTTTGATGCAAGTACTTCATTAATACTTGTTCCAGAATAGATTGGAGCATTTTGGTCTAATTCAAAACTTTTAAACTCAACTTCAACATCCTTCTTATGAGAAAATTGCTCTAAAGCTACTTCTAATCTACGTTTCCCAATGTAGCAAAACGGGCATACAAAATCTGACCATACTTCAATTTTCATAGAAACACCTCATTAACACGTAGTTTTCAATCATTGTAGCACTGGCACTAAGGAATTCAAAAATTTATGCTTCAAGCCTTATATACTACAACCTAAAATGAATTTATAAATAGAAAAACGATAATCAAAAATATTGCCTTTTGATTATCGTATATACAAATCTAATTATGCTGGAATATATCTCCCTACGAACTTCCATACGGTATTCCAATATGTGTTTGAATCTATCTTCTCAGCTTCTCCATGCCCAGCACCTGGAACAATTAATTTCTCTTTTTCTACTTTTGCAGCATTATATACTTCATCTAACATTTCAAAAGGAACGAATGTATCCGCATCCCCGTGAATGAATAGCATCGGTGTTTTACTTTTTGCAACTTGTTTAATAGCTGAAGCTTCTTCTAAATCATATCCAGCTCTTAATTTTGTAATTGTATTTGCCGCGTTCATAACAGGAAACTTCGGCAAATGGAATAGATCGTTTAGTTGATATGTAAATTCATCAATAACAGTTGAGTATCCACAATCTTCAATAATAACTTTCACGTTAGAAGGTAAATCTTCACCCGAAGTCATCATTACAGTTGCTCCCTCCATTGAAACACCAAAGAGTGCTATTTCAGCATTAGGGTCTTTCTTTACAATTTGTTGGATCCAAATCAAAATATCTTTACGATCGTGCCAGCCCATCCCTATATAATCGCCTTCACTATTTCCATGCCCACGAAGATCTGGCGCTATGACGTTATAGCCTTGTTCATAAAAATTCCTGATATATTTCGTCATTTTCGATGCCCTGCTATCATATCCATGAACTACAATTGCCCATTTATGGCTAGATTGTTCATTCATATATTCATAGCCTGTTAATTTCAACTTATCGAAAGAAGTTATGTTTCGTGTATTAGGTTTATGATTTGATACAAAGTTCGCATCCTTTTCTTCGTTTGTAGCAAGCATACTTCCCGATGCATTCACTGTTTCTACTAAGTGAGGGTTATCCTCTAAAAACTCTTTCTCTTGTTTCGCGTTCAACGCATAATTATAAAAATAATTCCCGACTAACACATAAGTAATCGCTAGAAGGACTAAAACTACTATAGTAATTACACCTATCTTTTTCATATTATCTCCTTTTTCAAAATTAAATCTTCTTATATTCAAGTACTCAAAAAACAACTGCATTATTTTAACACACTGACAGATTAATTCTACAAAAAATAAAACAGAAAATCTTATGCTACACATCAAAAATGATGAAAGAAAATGAATATGAGAGCATTAAAAGAATAAGGATTAGGAATCGGAAACACAAAAAAGACGAGTCATTCTGACTCGTCTTACAGTTGCTTGGCGACGTCCTACTCTCACAGGGACAAGGTCCCAACTACCATCGGCGCTAGAG
>NZ_JAVBIS010000023.1:0-2573 GCF_030757775.1 Bacillus sp. MHSD_36 | reverse complement strand
AAAAGAAAAATAAAAACTTAAATGATAATAGTAATAGATTGTTTTTTTATGGTGGAAGAATCTATTTGTGAAGAATTAAAACATTGTATAAGGGGTAGTGATTATGAAAGTTCACTATAAAGCATTATCGCTTTTAATTTAATAAGCATCACTCAAATTGTAAAAAAGGATGATTGGTTGTTGTCAGCTATCTCACTTAGAAATTAAGTAATTCATAGTGAGATATACCCAAAAAGTAGCTAGAGGTGTGTAACTAGATGTGGAATGTAAAAGAAGAAAATTTAGAAAAGTTTAGGATGATATGTAGAAGGCGTTTAAGTCCAGAAGATACTTTAGGTTTTATGATAGGAACAATAGTGTACGTTTCAGTTATGATGTTTTTTCTTATTGGTACTTTAGTAACCTTTGGTTGGGATTACTATACTACTTTATTCGAAAAAACAATTGTTAAAATTGAACTTGTGCTATATAGCTTACAAATAATTTTTTTAATTCTATATTCATTTCCAAAAGCTCGATTTAAATTTCAAAAATTACAAACGATTGTCGTGTTATTATATGCATTTCAATTAGGTACAATATTATTCACAGCTCTGATTCTTCCTGGAATGTCTGATTATACAATCGACGGAATTACATTAGTATATGTAGGCTTCTTATTTATAGGAGCAGTGATTGTTCATATTGTGACAACGATTGATACGTTTAAACAGGCAAGTGAAGGTACATTTAGTATGAATGAAAGATCAGCTTCCTTTTTTAGTAAAACAAAAGGAACTATGATGAAAGTAACTTCAATATACGCATTAATCCTACTTATTTTGATTTATTTTCATAATGATTATGCGATTGATACTTTTATTGGATATGTAATAGGTACTGTTTTACTGTACACAGTAGCCGTTGGTGCAGCAGAATTCCAGCTATTGGTGTACTGTAGATTCAAATTTAAAGCATTCAATATGACTTGGGAAGAAAATGAGAGAATGCGTGGGAAAACTCGAAAACAAAATAAAAAATCCAAATCGAAAAGTAAATAAGAGTGAAATAGAATTGATGTGAATGAAAATTATTTAAACTGTATAGAAGGTGAAAAACTGAATGTGGAATATAAAAGAAAAAGATTTAGATGAATTTAAAATAACATGTAGAAATCGTTTAAGTCCAGAACGCTCCATGGTGTTTATACTTGGCGCAACTGTTTATAGTTCATTATTCATGCTTTTTATTTTTGGAGCATTAGTTAAATTTGGCTGGGGTTATTATCCAAATCTCTTTGACAAAATAATTGTTTGTATTGAATTAGTTTTATATACCTTGCAAGTAATCTTTTTAATTCTATATCTATTTCCAAAAGTTCGTTTTAAATGTCAAAAGTTGCAAGCGCTTGTGATATTATTATGTACATTTCAGCTGGGAACTATAGGATTCACATTGTTTATACTTCCAGTAATTTCAAATTATTCGATTGATCAAATTACATTATTGTATGTGGGTTTATTGTTTCTAGGAGCAGTTTTTGTTCATCTGGTGACCACAATTGATACCTTTAAACAAGCAGAGAGTGGAGCATTTAGTATGGATGAAAGGGCAGCTTCATTTTTTAGTAAAACAAAAAACAACGTAATGATTAGTGTTACGGTATATGCACTAATCCTTCTTATTTTAATTTATTTTCATAATGATTATGAAACAGAGATATTAGTAGGGTATATAGCAGGAACTCTTGTAATGTACGCGGTAGCCATAGGTGCAGCAGAGTTCCAATTATTAGCCTATTGCAGATTTAAATTTCCATCATTTTATATTTCGTGGGAGGAACATGAAAGAGAGCGTCAGAAAAGACTAAAGCTTTATGAAGAGAAGGAAAAAAAGAAAACTAAAGAAATAAAATAAGTTTTGCGTCGAAATGGGGAAAGATGAATGCTTAAAATAAAGGAAGAAGATTTAGGTTTTTTTCAAATTACAAATAAAAACCGATTAAGTCCGGATTATATAAGAATCTTTTATGGGGGAGTTTTTGCATATACTTCTATACCAATACTCATCATGTTTTTAGGTGTTTTGCTGAACGGTGATAAGATTTCTCTAACTCCTTTTGAAAAGATAGTTGTACAAACTGAGGTTAAGTTGTATGTTTTGGAGTTCGTTTTTTTAATATTATTCATGTCTAAAAAGATTGCTTTTAAATTACAGAAACTACAAACAATCGTAACTCTATTTTATGCTTTTCAGTTAGCGACATTACCTTTCATAGTTATGGTTGTTGAAGGAATATATGATTTTCCATGTGACAATAAAACATTGGTTTATATCGGTTTAATACTATTAGGAGCAATCTGTACCCACATTGTAGCAACGATCGATGTTTTTAGAAAAGCAAAGCATGGAGGATATAAATTAGAAGGACCGGCTGTCTCATTTTTTACTAACACGAAATTATATTTATTGATTGGAATAACGATCGGTGTAATAGTTCTACTTGTATTAATTTTTTTAAACCTTAATTATACATTTGATGAAATGGCAATTTATGTGACACAAACAATAATATTATATATATTCGCTGTAGT
>NZ_JAVBIS010000022.1:0-2951 GCF_030757775.1 Bacillus sp. MHSD_36 | reverse complement strand
TCGTCAGCTCCACATGTCACCATGCTTCCACCTCGAACCTATCAACCTGATCATCTTTCAGGGATCTTACTAGCTTACGCTATGGGAAATCTCATCTTGAGGGGGGCTTCATGCTTAGATGCTTTCAGCACTTATCCCTTCCGCACATAGCTACCCAGCTATGCCCTTGGCAGAACAACTGGTACACCAGCGGTGCGTCCATCCCGGTCCTCTCGTACTAAGGACAGCTCCTCTCAAATTTCCTACGCCCACGACGGATAGGGACCGAACTGTCTCACGACGTTCTGAACCCAGCTCGCGTACCGCTTTAATGGGCGAACAGCCCAACCCTTGGGACCGACTACAGCCCCAGGATGCGATGAGCCGACATCGAGGTGCCAAACCTCCCCGTCGATGTGGACTCTTGGGGGAGATAAGCCTGTTATCCCCGGGGTAGCTTTTATCCGTTGAGCGATGGCCCTTCCATGCGGAACCACCGGATCACTAAGCCCGACTTTCGTCCCTGCTCGACTTGTAGGTCTCGCAGTCAAGCTCCCTTATGCCTTTGCACTCTACGAATGATTTCCAACCATTCTGAGGGAACCTTTGGGCGCCTCCGTTACACTTTAGGAGGCGACCGCCCCAGTCAAACTGCCCACCTGACACTGTCTCCCGGGTCGATAAGACCCGTAGGTTAGAATTTCAATACAGTCAGGGCGGTATCCCACCAGCGCCTCCACCGAAGCTAGCGCTCCGGTTTCAAAGGCTCCCGCCTATCCTGTACAAACTGTACCAAAATTCAATATCAGGCTACAGTAAAGCTCCACGGGGTCTTTCCGTCCTGTCGCGGGTAACCTGCATCTTCACAGGTACTATAATTTCACCGAGTCTCTGGTTGAGACAGTGCCCAAATCGTTACACCTTTCGTGCGGGTCGGAACTTACCCGACAAGGAATTTCGCTACCTTAGGACCGTTATAGTTACGGCCGCCGTTTACTGGGGCTTCAGTTCAGAGCTTCGCTTACGCTAACCCCTCTCCTTAACCTTCCAGCACCGGGCAGGTGTCACCCCCTATACTTCGCCTTACGGCTTCGCAGAGAGCTGTGTTTTTGCTAAACAGTCGCTTGGGCCTATTCACTGCGGCTTTCCGTTAAGAAAGCACCCCTTCTCCCGAAGTTACGGGGTCATTTTGCCGAGTTCCTTAACCAGAGTTCTCTCGCACACCTTAGGATTCTCTCCTCGCCTACCTGTGTCGGTTTGCGGTACAGGCACCTTTTATCTCGCTAGAAGCTTTTCTTGGCAGCGGGGAATCAAAGACTTCGCTCCATAAGGAGCTTCCCCATCACAGCTCAGCCTTCACGATAAGCGGATTTGCCTACTTATCAGCCTAACTGCTTGGACGTGCACAACCAATCGCACGCTTCTTCTATCCTTCTGCGTCCCTCCATTGCTCAAACGATAAAGAGGTGGTACAGGAATATCAACCTGTTGTCCATCGCCTACGCCTGTCGGCCTCGGCTTAGGTCCTGACTAACCCTGAGCGGACGAGCCTTCCTCAGGAAACCTTAGGCATTCGGTGGACGGGATTCTCACCCGTCTTTCGCTACTCATACCGGCATTCTCACTTCTAAGCACTCCACCAGTCCTTACGGTCTGACTTCACTGTCCTTAGAACGCTCCCCTACCACTGATACCATTGGTATCAATCCGCAGCTTCGGTGGTGTATTTAGCCCCGGTACATTTTCGGCGCAGAGTCACTCGACTAGTGAGCTATTACGCACTCTTTAAATGGTGGCTGCTTCTAAGCCAACATCCTAGTTGTCTAAGCAACTCCACATCCTTTTCCACTTAATACACACTTTGGGACCTTAGCTGGCGGTCTGGGCTGTTTCCCTTTTGACTACGGATCTTATCACTCGCAGTCTGACTCCTAAGGATAAGTCATTGGCATTCGGAGTTTGACTGAATTCGGTAATCCGATGAGGACCCCTAGTCCAATCAGTGCTCTACCTCCAAGACTCTTACACTTAAGGCTAGCCCTAAAGCTATTTCGGGGAGAACCAGCTATCTCCAGGTTCGATTGGAATTTCTCCGCTACCCACACCTCATCCCCGCACTTTTCAACGTGCGTGGGTTCGGGCCTCCATTCAGTGTTACCTGAACTTCACCCTGGACATGGGTAGATCACCTGGTTTCGGGTCTACGACCACGTACTAAACGCCCTATTCAGACTCGCTTTCGCTGCGGCTCCGCCTCTTCAGCTTAACCTCGCACGGGATCGTAACTCGCCGGTTCATTCTACAAAAGGCACGCCATCACCCGTTAACGGGCTCTGACTATTTGTAGGCACACGGTTTCAGGATCTCTTTCACTCCCCTTCCGGGGTGCTTTTCACCTTTCCCTCACGGTACTGGTTCACTATCGATCACTAGGGAGTATTTAGCCTTGGGAGATGGTCCTCCCAGATTCCGACGGAATTTCACGTGTTCCGCCGTACTCAGGATACATTCAAGAGAGAACGAAGTTTCGACTACGGGGTTGTTACCCTCTACGACGGACCTTTCCAGGTCGCTTCGTCTACCTCGTTCCTTTGTAACTCCGTATAGAATGTCCTACAACCCCAAGAGGCAAGCCTCTTGGTTTGGGCTATGTTCCGTTTCGCTCGCCGCTACTCAGGAAATCGCATTTGCTTTCTCTTCCTCCAGGTACTTAGATGTTTCAGTTCCCTGGGTCTGTCTTCCTTACCCTATGTATTCAGATAAGGATACCATACCATTACGTATGGTGGGTTTCCCCATTCGGAAATCTTCGGATCAAAGCTTACTTACAGCTCCCCGAAGCATATCGGCGTTAGTCCCGTCCTTCATCGACTCCTAGTGTCAAGGCATCCACCGTGCGCCCTTTCTAACTTAACCAAACTAAAAATTAAAAAATATGAGCTACACTGTTATCTAGTTTTCAAAGAACATAC
>NZ_JAVBIS010000021.1:0-3614 GCF_030757775.1 Bacillus sp. MHSD_36 | reverse complement strand
CCCAGTGATGCCAGTAGGCCCAGTGATGCCAGTAGGTCCAGTAGGTCCAGTGTTACCAGTGGGTCCGCTTTCTACTAATACGATATAATCTGGAGATACATTCGGAAATCCTTGAGGTGCATCCTTTTTTACAACATAGCCGCTACCCGTATAAGTGACAACTTGTCCTGTTTTATAGGTGGGAGCGGCTGCTAGACTAAAGGCGGTAGTACTTTGTAAACCAGCTCCGGAAGGCCCAGTAGGCCCAGTGATGCCAGTAGGTCCGGTGATGCCAGTAGGTCCGGTGATGCCAGTAGGCCCAGTGATGCCAGTAGGCCCAGTGATGCCAGTAGGTCCGGTGATGCCAGTAGGTCCGGTGATGCCAGTAGGTCCGGTGTTACCAGTGGGTCCAGTATTGCCGGAAGGCCCAGTGTTACCAGTGTTACCAGTGTTACCAGTGTTACCAGTGGATCCGGTGATGCCAGTAGGTCCAGTGATGCCGGAAGGTCCGGTGTTACCAGTGGGCCCGGTGTTGCCGGTAGAGCCACTGTTGCGTCTGCCGTCGCAACTAAAACAATTACGTGGGTACATGTATGTTCTCCTTTCTCTATTTTGAAAAACTAGTTTTAAAAATAGAACTACTATATACATATTATGAATTCTATATTTTTGTGTGTTCGATTGTATTGTTTATAGATTTCAAAAATAGAAAAGGGAGTTAAATCGTTATAGAGCTAACGTTTCTTTTGTGGGTCGAAAGTAACAGCAAAGTCAAAATTACGCTGTAAATAAACTTTAAAGTGATTCATCTTTTTTCACAGCAAGATAGGAAACAAATAAATGCTAAAATCCAACTAATAGAAGGAGAATAAGAAAGTATATATTGTAATAGTATTCCGTTAGAAATAAAAAACCACCGAGTAGACTTAAGAAGAGGGGGTATCGCAGTAATTTGAACATAGTGATACAAGACTCCTTTATTACGTTAATCAGTCTTAATTTTCAGTATTCTATATTTTAGAAAAATAGTGGTACAATATATGAAGGATACAAGAAGAGAGGATGAAGATTAACGTATGTACGTTACTGTAACAGAAGCAGCATATAAAAAGATTATGGATACGATTCCAAATGAAGCGAAATATATAAAGTTATTTTACGATAATGAAGGCTGCGGTTGTGTAATGAGCGGAATCATTGATTTAGTAGCTGTAGCAGAAAAAGATGAGCGCGATGTGGATATCGAATCTAGTGTAATGAATTTTATTGCAGATCGCACGAAGCTTGTATTTATGGATGATAAGTTAACAGTTGATTGGCATGAAGGTGGAGGAACTTTTCAGCTGAAGAGTCCGAGCCAATTTTATAATCCAAATATGAAGTTACATGTTCGAGTGTAGGTAAGGAAAGGTGGTTCCAAAATGTATTTTGGGACCACCTTTTTTTATTGTATAAGTCGCTATATTTGGAAAATCGCCGATATAATTTCATGTATCAAACAAAGAGAACCTATCCAGATCAATACGAAGATTTTTTCACATAATGAAATGTACATATGATTGAATTTTCTGTATAATTTTACTTGCGGAGGGGATACGCATGAAAAGATGGGGGATTGAATTATTAATTTTAGCAGTCGTTATTATTTGGGGGATTAATTTTACGATTGCCAAATATGGACTTTTAGAATTTACAGCAATTGAGTTTACTGCAATTCGAATGATATCAGCGGCACCGCTTATGTTACTCCTTACATTTTTTATTGAAAAGTCGGTTTATATGGAGAGAAAGGATATACCTAGATTAATCATTGTTAGCGTT
The DNA here is from genome assembly GCF_030757775.1 of Bacillus sp. MHSD_36. Taxonomy (NCBI): domain Bacteria; kingdom Bacillati; phylum Bacillota; class Bacilli; order Caryophanales; family Bacillaceae; genus Bacillus; species Bacillus sp. MHSD_36. The sequence continues at coordinate 1,814 of NZ_JAVBIS010000021.1, read as the reverse complement.
GTAGGTATTGTACTGTATCAAACGTTATTTATGGAAACTGTCAAATATACATCCGCTACAAATGCTTCTTTACTCATTTCTATTTCACCTATTTTTACAACTGTATTTGCGATTTTCTTGAAACAAGAAAAGTTTTCTTCTCGAAAGCTTATCGGTTCTATCATTGCTTTTGGTGGTGCAGCATTAGTTTTAGCAGCAGGACATTCACTTGCTAGTTCTTTTTACGGGAATGGGATTGGACTGATTACATCTATATGCTGGGGGCTTTATCCTGTTTTAGCAAGTCCATTAATTAAGAAATATTCAGCACTACGTGTTACCGCATGGTCAGCCTTAGTTGGCGCAATTCCGCTTTTATTGTTAAGTGGACCATATGTATTTATACTGCCATTTCACATTACACATGGAATGACGCTATTCGCCTTACTATATTCCATTTTCTTTGTTACAGTATTTGGTTTAGTGATGTGGTATGTTGGTGTTCAAAAAATTGGCGCGTCACATACGATGGTATATATGTATATAACGCCGCTTGTAGCTGTTTTATTTGCAGCTATATGGGCAAATGAATATGTATCGTTTCAACAAATAATCGGTGGAATTATTATTTTCTTCGGTCTATGGTTTGTGAAATCGGAGAAAGTAAATGTACCTTCTACTGCAGGGGAACCTATATCAAAATAGGAAAACAGATCACTTATGATCTGCTTTCCTATTTTTTTATTTTTGGTAAGAAGACGAGAAATAAGATAGCAGTAATAAGTGGAATCAAGTTTAAAAATGGAATACGGAAGAGTGTGATAAGAATAATACCTGGAAGAAGAACACCGAGGACAGCGTAGAAAATACTATGATTTTTCGTGTACCAATACAATGAAAGTCCAATAAGTGCAGGGATAATGAGGTGAATGAGAGCCATTAAAAAATAAATCATTAGACGCCCCCTTTATTTGTGTGCTTATTACATCATATCCGTATGTTTAGAGATTGATATCACTTTTTTCATAAATGGATGAAAAATGTTTGAAAAAACGTCACAAATTATGAGAATATGATGTTTAAAATCTTGTATAATATTATTTTCTAAAAACATTAAAAACAACATAAACATACTGTTTATGTTGTTTTTAATTTGAGTGAAATGGATGTCAGTATTATAAACTTGAAAAAATTTTTTGTTGGATAGATAAAGTGAAACTTTAATCAGTGGGGGGCATCCCCCACCGAACTTCTTTGATTCCGTTGAATTTTGAGGTGAGGGTCTTACTGCCCGTTAATGCGGGATAAAAATTACTGAAGAGGAGAACAGCATGATTAGTATGTCATTAAGGTCGTTTAAAATTCAATCGTATTATCTACTAGGTCTTCTTTCACTAGGCTGGATGGTGACACCATTTTCAGCACATTTCCTAGGTGCTGGAATTGGACTTATTGTAAGTATGTATTGTGTTTGGCTTTTAGGGAGACGAATTGAGAAGCTTGGAGATAGTATCGTAAAGAAAACGAAAGCACCGACGCTCGGTATGTTTAACCGTTTTGCCGCTGCTATTTTAGGTGCTATCATTATGTACGAAATTGAGCACCATATGGTTATGTGGGCATTTGCAGTAGGGATTATGGGCGGTTATTTCTTAATTGTTGTTAATTTAGGGTACTATAGCATGAAAGATGAGAAAGAATTAACGAAGAGCTAAAAAGATAAAAAGATAAAAAGATAAAAGACTTCTTTTTAGATGGAATAGATGATCCAGCGAGGGATAGAAGCGGTCAGGGCCTTTTTTAGCCCCATGCGGTGTGAAACCAGAGAGATGTAG
>NZ_JAVBIS010000020.1:0-5034 GCF_030757775.1 Bacillus sp. MHSD_36 | reverse complement strand
CGTGTTTAATAAAGCGTGAGCTTTTCGTGAAATCGTTATTAATTATAGCTTCATTTTGTTTTTTATATTGATAAGTTCGTAACTATAGGTATGATCGCCTTCAGCGATAGCGAGTTTTTTTATTATTTCATTCAATGGCATTATAGTTACTTCGATTGTCTTAATAATAGCTACAGGTTCATTCTGACTATCGGTTAGTTGTTGGTAGTGGTTCATTTTCTAATTTATAAAAAATATGGCCGAAGCATGTTACTGCTTTTATGTCATCAATTATTAACTGTGCGAGATAATTAGGGGAATTACCGAATTGCCAAGCTGTAACAGATGCTGGTTTTTCAGCATTTCCACTAGACCGTATTGAAATAAATTATACTAGAGGTGAAAGAGAGAAAAACCGATACTTCAACTTGAATATCGGTTCAATAATATATGACATATACGAATCTATAGTAATACGAAGACTGTAAATAAGATAGCTAGCAAAATACGATAATATGCAAAAGGTTTTAAACCTATCTTCTCTAAAAGCTTCAGAAAAGTTACTACTGCTAACATTGCGACTATAAAAGAAGTGATGAATCCTATCGCAAACATAGGGATATCATCGACACTTAAATACGTCCAGCTTTTTAATAAGTCTAAGCCTGTAGCCCCAACCATTACAGGAAGGGCAATGAGAAAAGAGAATTCAGATGCAGCCTTATAATTTACTTTTGCTAATAGACCTCCAGAGATAGTAGAGCCGGCTCTAGAGAAGCCAGGGTATACTGCTAAACATTGAAATAATCCAATTGTTAATGCTTGACGGTACGTTAAATCGTCCAGTGAATAGGAGGTTGCCTCTTGCTTCTTTACTTCCGCAAAAATCATAAGAATTGCTCCTGCTACAAGTCCAATCACAACAGTGTATGGCTGAAATAAATAAGTTTTAATAACATCATGTAGTAGCAAACCAGCAACTACTGCCGGAAATACACCAAGAAATACATGGAACGCGTTGAATTTTTTCTCTTTCCGTAGAAGAGGCTTAATATTACATAAAGAAACGAGACGTTTATGATATAAAATTGCAATAGCTAAAATTGCGCCTAGCTGAATAACAATTTCAAACGTTTTTGCTCTTTCTCCTTCAAATCCTAATAAATGCCCAACTAATATAAGGTGACCAGTAGAAGAGATAGGTAAAAATTCAGCTAACCCTTCTACAATACCGAGTATGAAGGCAGTGATGATATCGCTCATAATTTCACTCCTATAAATTAATGAATGTCTGCTCTCTTAAAATAAAATAGTGTTGCAATAAATCCTAAAATAGCTGTTGCTGCAATGATGATATAAGAATACTCTGGTGGATATGTGGATTGTAATTCATTATTTGCAATATCTAGAGTAGCGGTCCATGGAAATAAATCTTTATGTTTGGAGTTCACGAGCATAAGATTCATCATTGTAATAATAACTGTTAATATAATAGGTGGTACATAGCTCTTCATTACAAGAGTTAATAGCACAATAGGTGAAGACAATAGAAAGAGAAGTCCACCACATATTAAAAATTTTAGGAAAGAACCTAAAAGTAAAGTAGTGTTAAAACCAGGGAAGTTCCCCAATAGCCCTAATATTAAAGTAAGCGACCAAGCGACTAAAGTTAGCATCATAATCCAAAGGAAGAGAATGATGAATTTACTTATAATAAAGTTAATGCGCGACACGGGGATAGTCAGTAAATTTTTTAGTGTATCTTCTGCGTATTCGCGGGTAAACAGATAAGCAACAACTACTCCGTATAAAGGGAATCCTATAACTAAAGTAGTATATAAGTTAGCGTCAGTGAATAACTGGTGGAACCAAATAGTTGGAGTTGGCTGTTTTGTTTTTATATGTATATAAGAGGCTACTACGACTAAGAAAGGTGCGACACCAGCCCCAATAATGCTAATTAAAAACATATTAGAGCGTTTTAGTTTTAATAGTTCTGTATAGAGTAGATTAACCAATTGTCCCGCCTCCAACTAGTTTGGTGAAATAATCTTCTAATCTGTCTTCACTGATCATCATTTTTAATACTTCAACATTATTGAGAACGAATGTTCTGTTAATGTGTCCTTGTTGCCCAAAATGAGAGTAAATACGAATATTCCCTTCATCATGTACCTCATAATCGAAAATTTGAAATTGATTTTCTAATAGCATCACAGCTTTATTGTCATTATTCACTTGGAATTCTATGTACTTACGGTTTGCTTTGCGCAGCGTATCAAGAGAAACTTCTTCTAGTAACCTTCCTTCGTGAATAATTCCGATACGATCGACTAACTGTTCTACCTCGGCTAATATGTGACTAGAAATGAGTATCGTTATATTCCTTTCTTGAGCTAAAGAATGAATGAGTTTTCGCATTTCTTTAATACCGATAGGGTCTAGTCCGTTAGTTGGTTCATCTAATATGAGTAGTTCAGGATAATGGAGAAGAGCGCGTGCAATCCCTAAGCGCTGCTTCATTCCTAAAGAATACTTTCCTACTAATTTTTTTGTTTCATGCTGCAAGCCCACTATTTCTAATGCTTCTTCAATAGCATTCTTTTTGTGAACCCCAATTATCTTTGCATTAATTAATAAGTTTTCTTTTGCAGTTAAGTTTTCATAAAACCCTGGAACTTCAACGATAGAACCAATTCTACTTAAAATATCTTTTTGATTTTGAAATAAGTCCTCTCCGAATATTTCGATAGTTCCACTTGTAGGCTTTATAAGACCGAGTAGCATACGAATGGTTGTTGTTTTACCAGCACCGTTACGTCCTATGAATCCATAAATCTCTCCTTGTTGAACGTTAATATTTAGATTATCTACGGATTTTTGATTACCATATACTTTAGTAAGATTAGTCGTTTTTATAATTGTATTTATAGGAGACACCTACTTTCTATAAGTTCTTACTTACATGATAAGAAGGAAGGCTTAACTGCATATTAATCATTTCTTAACTATTTCTTAAAAGTATTGTGTTTTGGAATGGAAAAGCCAAAAGTGGTTCGTTCCCATGGAATACTTTCAACCCATATATGCCCACCATTCTTCTCAACGAGCGCTTTAGAAATAGAAAGGCCGAGCCCGCTACCACCAAAAGACGAGTTTCTTGATTGTTCGCTTCGGTACATTCGCTCAAATACGTTTTGTAAATCATGTTTTGGAATACCAGGGCCTTTGTCCCAAATAAGAAGTTCATATGCTGCATCCGTTTCTAGTAGTTTGACTCCTATTGTTTTCCCATCCTTTCCGTAATAAATGGCATTTTTCATTAAATTACCTATAATCCGCATAAGGCTTAGGTAATCTGCAATGATAGGACAAGTAGACTCTGGCATAAGAACTTGCAGTTTAATATTATGTTTTGAGATTTCAGGTAAAAACTCGATCAAAACTTCTCTAGTAACTTCAGAAAAGTCGAGTTTTTCTTCTTTTAGTGGAAATTCATTAGCGTCTAGCTTTGCCATATTGAATATTTCATCAACTAGGTGCTTTAAGTTATTTGATTTCATATAAAGTATTTTAAGATATTCTTGCTTTTCTATTTCAGAAGCAGCTATTCCGTCTTTTAAAGCATCGATATATCCAATAATGGATGTGAGTGGGGTTCGGATATCGTGCGAGATACTAGACAAAAGTTGTTTTCTAGATTCTTCGGATCGTTTGGCTTCAATTCGAACCTTTTCTAATTCAGCTATTAGTTCATTTATTGAAAAAACAATATTATGTAACGATCGATCATTACTTGTGAATAATCTCGTTTGTAAATTCCCCTTTAGTACACGACTTAATTTAGTGTCCATTAATTTTCGATTTTGAATGAATTGTATTCTTGAAAAGAAGAGATACATTGTAATTAAGATAAGGGTAATAAATAAAGAAATTTTCACCCTTGGGTCCATTTGTATGTTTAAAAGCCCACAGATGATAAGTTGTAATGAAATAAGGAATAGCGTTTTATCAGTCTTCAAGCTTTTCACCTACAAACTTATAACCAATGCCCCATACAGTTTGAATAAATTTTGGATTGGAAGGATCGTTTTCTATTTTCTTTCTAAGTTTTCGAATATGTACCATAACGGTATTGTCATCTTCTATGTAATTGTCGTCCCACACATTTCGGAAGAGCTGCGTTTTTGTAAATACTTGTCCTGGATTTGAAGTGAAGAATTTTAATAGTTCAAGCTCTTTGCCGGTTAAGTTGATTTCTTCTTTATTTGTATGAACTGTGTAAGTATTTAAATCGATAGATAGTCCTTTAAAGCTTAAGGTTGATTTCTCTTGTGCATTAGTGTTACTTCCAAGAACTAAAAAACGCCGCATAAGAGCTTTTACTCGTGCAATGACCTCATGAATACTGAAAGGTTTCGTAATGTAATCATCAGCGCCAATGCTTAAACCTAAAATTTTATCAATTTCGTGATTTTTAGCGGTTAGCATTAATATCGGTACGTTAGTTTTATCTCTAAGCTTTCTACATACTTCGATACCATCTACTTTCGGCATCATAAGGTCTAATATAACGAGGTTATAGTTGTTTTGATTAAATAACTGTAGGGCTTCTTCGCCATTAATCGCGGTATCTACCATATATAATTCTCGTTCTAAATATATTTTTAGTAAATTACGGATTTCTTTATCATCGTCTGCTATAAGGATACGTATATCTTTCATATCTTCACCTGCTTCTAATAGATTTTCATTGATAGTACAACAACACTCTAATTATATACTAGTATTTGTTAAAATAAGGTTCCCAGTTTTATTGGAGGAAAAGGTCTGCACATATTAAGTTGAGAGTTCAAAATGACTTGAATATGTTCTGGGAGAATAAATTAAAGAGAAGCAGAAGATGGTTTCCAGTAATGAATCTTTGTAAGGTTGTATATAGCTAAGAGAGCATAAAAATATTAACTTGAATATATTTATAAAAAGGTGTTGACGATTGGACATTAGAGGTGTAATATAGAACAAGTCGCCGATGACATTAATGTCGAAAGCGGC